>JBCCUK010000026.1:0-55399 GCA_039196965.1 Pseudomonadota bacterium
GTCCCTAAAGTTCGCTTTGGAGTGCCCGCAGCCTTGAGCGCGGCCTCATGGGCCGCGAAGCGGACCGGAGGCAAAGCCAAATTGTCATCCCGGACGCCAAAGGCGATCCGGGATCCAGAAGGATCGGAGATGCTTGAAATGATCTGGCTCTCCGAACATGTCCGCATTCGCGAACATATCCGGGATGACAGTTGAAGAAAGATCAGCAGCCTTGAGCGCCGCCTCATGGGCCGCGAAGCGGACCGGAGGCAAAACCAAATTGTCATCCCGGAAAATGCACAGCACTTATCGGGGACCTAGAAGGATCGGAGACGCTTCAAATGATCTGGGTCCCGGATATGTCCGCATTCGCGAACATTCCGGGATGATAATTGAAGAAAGATCAGCAGCCTTGAGCGCGTTCCATGGGCTCGCGAAAGCGAGACCGGGAACAAACACAAACGGCCCTAAACATGTCTCATGTGAGCACCAAAAAGCGCGATAAGGACCCAGTTAAAAAAGTTCTGAACTCGTTCTATGAGCTCACAACGACGAGCGCAGCAACAATCAAAAACGCAAACTGTCTCGCGCAGTCTTTGATTTTATGCCAGAGGGCCCGCCATGTCTCCTGAACTCATTCCTATTCTGGCCGACCGGCTCGGCGTCTTCGTCTTTGCCCTCTCCGGAGGTATTGTCGCCATCCGCAAGGATATGGATCTTTTCGGCGTCATCGTCCTCGCTTTCCTGCCGGCGATTGGCGGCGGCACATTGCGGGACCTGCTGCTCGACCAGCCCGTATTCTGGCTCGCCGACACAACCTCTCTAGGTCTTGCCGTCGCCGGTGGGCTTACCGTTTTTGTGTTCCACAGGGCGATCGATGCGTTTAAGCCCCTGCGTTGGGCTGATGCTATGGGCATGGCGCTCTTCGCTGTCACCGGAGCTGCGAAAGCGATGGCCCTCGGTTATGGTCTCGGAATTGTATTAATCATGGGCGCGCTGACGGCGAGCGCCGGCGGGCTCCTCCGCGATGTCGTGGCGAATGAAGAGCCCCTGCTCCTGAAAAGCGATATATATGCCACCGCAGCGCTGCTGGCATCACTCGCCTATTTCACCGCAATCAGTGCCGGAGCGACAGAGCCTGTGGCCTTCGGGATCGCCTGGGCGTCCGGTTTCGCGCTGCGGAGCCTTGCCTTTCTCAGGGGATGGTCCCTACCAAAGTCTCCATTCTAGTAATTTGGGTTTGCGGCCTCTACCCCGCCGGGTCCAAGATCGCCGGATCATCGAAGCTTTCGCGGCCCGGAGCGACAACAATCGCCCCATCCTCCGCGCTGATCTCAAGGACGGAGAGATTGCGCTCGGCAATGCCATCAGGACGGAAGCGAAAAAGCCCATTTATACCGCGAAAGCCATCCGGCTGCCTGACGCCATCTTCGGTAAGCGCATCGGCCGAAGCCAGAGCCGCAGCGAGCGCGCCAGCATCATATCCGATCGATGCAAGCGTGGTTGGCTCGCGGCTATAGATACGCTGAAACTCTTCTTCAAACCGGCCCACCGTGTCCGGATCCGGGGCAGGAAACAGACCGCCTATCAAAGTAGGCTCGCGCCAGATGCTGTCATCGTTCCAGAGGCTCGTACCGAGCATCAGAACATCGCGCGTATCCACTTCATAATAGGGCAGCAGCGGAGCCACGCCGCGCAGCTTCACGCCGCCCTCGGGGATCAGCACAGCGACTTTTCCGGGATTGGCCTCAGCCTCGAATTTCACAGCCGTTGCAACCTGGCGCGCCTCATCGACGGGCGCATCATTGGATGCGTCATAAAACGCAGAGCTGATTATCCGACCACCAGTGCGAAAGGCTTCAATGCGCAACGCCTGCTCGACACGGCGGCCATAGGCGCTGCTCGGCCCGAGAAACGCATAGGCCTCAATGCCGCGCTCGGCCGCCACTTCAACAATGCGGGCCACTTCTTCCTCCGGGGCAACGGAGATCAGATAGGCTCCGGCACCAGCGGCGTCCTTCACATTAGAGAATGCGACCACGGGAACACCAGCTTCCTGCGCAGATACTCTCACCGTCTGCACATTGGCCGAAAACAGTGGACCGATAATGACATCAACGCCTTCGTCCAGGGCCTCCTGGGCCCGAGCCTCCGCCGTGGAGCGCTTGCCCGCCGTGTCTTTCGGCAGGATGACAAAGCTCTCTTCGCCCCTGTTAAACATTGCGAGTTCAATGCCAGCGAGCATGCTTTCGGCTTCCGCGCGGACATTGGCCCGAGGATGGGAGAAAGGCAGAAGCACAGCAGCGCGTTTTACATCCCGGCCTGTCATATGGGGCGGAGTGTATCCGCTATCGACCGCTTCGGCATCGGCGAGGCCATCAAGTGCATCGGCCTCGATTTCGGCCTCGGCCTGATCCACCGGAACAGTACCCGGCGCTGGACGCGGCGCACCCGTGGAAATTGGAGCCGGTGGGCGCGGCGGCGTCGTTTCACAAGCCGCAAAAAAGAGCGCTGCCCACAGACAAATGCTTGGCGAAGCCCAATTTCGGCGCGATGATTGCCGGTATGCCATCCAAAACTCCTTCAAGGCTTGCGTCAAAGCCATCGGTGATTCCCGTCTCGGGCGAGACTAAAGAGGCGAAAGGCCAGGCGCAACACTCCGCCTCATCGCCCGACCCGGGGCTCTATATTGTATCGACGCCCATCGGCAATATGAGGGATATCACGTTGCGGGCGCTCGACATTTTGTCCGGCGTTGAAGAGATACTCGCCGAGGATACGCGCACCGCCCGCAAGCTTCTCACGGCCCATGGGATCGCCGGAAAACTGACCGCTTATCATGACCATAATGGGGCAGCGCGGCGACCCGAACTGCTGGACCGGCTGACGGACGGGGCAGCCTTGGCGCTGATTTCCGATGCGGGAACGCCGCTGGTCTCGGACCCAGGCTGGAAACTGGCGAAAGAGGCGGTGGAAGCCGGCATTCAAATTGTGCCCATTCCCGGGCCGTCCGCTGTGCTTGCGGGGCTCGTCACATCGGGATTGCCGAGCGATCGATTCATGTTTGCTGGCTTCCTGCCCGCGAAGTCAGGCGCGCGACGGCGCTCCCTTGAAGAAGTTTCGGACACGCCAGCAACGCTGATCTTCTATGAAAGCGCCGGGCGGCTCAGTTCGTCTCTGGCAGACATGGCTAAAGTTTTCGGTGAAACCCGGCCCGCAGCGTTGGCGCGGGAGCTGACAAAACTCTTCGAGGAAACTCGACGGGGTTCACTCGGGGAGCTCGCTACATTTTACACGGAGAACGGGGCTCCCAAGGGCGAAATCGTTGTGCTTGTGGGGCCGCCCGAAGAGACCGGCCCGCCGAGTGAAGACCTATTGGATGCCGCATTGCTGGAAGCCCTTGAGCATCAGCCTACAAAAGCAGCGGCAAATTCAGTCGCAGCACAGTTCGGCCTGCCGAAGCGGGATGTATATCAGCGCGCCCTCGCCCTGAAGACCGGCGCGGATGGCTGACAGAAGGAAAGCTGAAAGGCGCGGTCGCCGGGGTGAGTGGCTTGCAGCAGCATCGCTCCGATTAAAAGGCTATCGCATCCTCGACCATAGAGCGCGGACGCCGTCCGGCGAAATTGATCTGATCGCCAGAAGAGGTCAGCTCGTTGCCTTTGTCGAAGTCAAAGCGCGAAAAGATCTGATAACGGCATTGGAAGCCGTGACGCCAACAGCGCAGAGGCGCATTAGCCGCGCCGCAGAGATTTGGATGGCGCGGCGGCCGGATCTCACAAGCTGCGACTGGCGCTTCGACATCATCGCCATTGTACCAGGCCGCTGGCCCCACCATGCAAGGGATGCCTGGCGACCCATATAAATCTGTATACAGATATTTATTTAATTCGCTCGGTTGTTAACCCTGCAGCTGAGAAATCTAACCAAAAGGTAAGGCTTAGCGCTCATATTCACATGACTGTTTTAGACCCGGAGTAACCAGATATGCGCCCCCGCCCCACCCTCGCAATTGGCATCTCCTGCGTCGCACTACTTACGGTTTCCGGATGCGTTGCGGCAGCGGTCGGAGCTGTTGGGGCAGGAACCGTTGCCACCTTTCAGGAACGCTCCGTCGGCCAGGCCATAGATGACGCGACGACCTCCAACGAAATCAAAGCAAAGCTCCTCTCCCGCGGCGGATATGGAGAAGTGGACATCGAAGTGAACGGAGGGCTCGTCTTGCTGACGGGACGGGTCATTTCGCCGGAAATGCGCGTAACTGCAGAGCGCGTGGCATGGACCTCGAGCCGCGTAGATAATGTCGCCAATCAAATTCAGATCGAGCCTCCGGGTGGCTTTCGCGCAAATGCGAATGATGCCTGGATTACAACACGCGTCCGCTCCTCCCTCGTAACGTCGAGAAGAGTGCGGGGCGTAAATTATAATATCGAAACCTATAATGGTGTGGTGTACCTGATGGGCATAGCCCGCTCCCAAGAGGAGTTGGAGACGGCCGCCGAACGAGCGTCTTATGTGCGCGGCGTTCAGCAGGTCGTCTCCTACGTTACCGTAAGAGACAGAGGTCCCCGCGGGCCGAGACCCGCTCCCATCCTCCAGGCCGATGCGCCCCAAGCCGCAGACGGTGCAATCGATAGCGGCGAACTTCTGGGCGCAAGCTATTAAGCGCTTTACCTGAACGGCGGCTCATCAAAGGCCCGAAGTTTTCTGGAGTGAAGCGCCGCGCCGCCATCAGCAGCAAGCCCCTCAAGTGTTTCTATCCCTATACGGATGTGTTCTCCAATCGCCCGCTCATAGAAGCGATTAGCGGCACCAGGCAGTTTCAACTCGCCGTGGAGCGGCTTATCAGACACACACAACAACACGCCATAAGGCACCCGTAAACGGAAACCATTTGCGGCTATGGTCGCGCTCTCCATATCGATGGCAATCGCGCGGGACTTGTTGAACCGGCGCGCGCTTTCCGAAAAGCGAAGCTCCCAGTTGCGGTCATCCGTTGTTGCCACTGTGCCGGTGCGCAGACGCTTCTTCAGCGCTTCGCCGGACTCGCCGGTCACCTTCGCAGCGGACTGTTGCAGGGCAACCTGAACCTCGGCGATGGGCGGCACGGGAATGTCCGGCGGCAACATGGAATCCAAGACATGGTCATCCCGCAAGTAGGCATGGGCGAGAACGTAGTCACCAATTGCCTGGGAATGGCGAAGGCCACCGCAATGGCCCACCATCAGCCAGCATTGCGGGCGCAGAACAGCCAGATGATCAGTGATATTCTTCGCATTGGATGGTCCGATGCCAATATTGACCAGCGTTATACCCGGCGCGCCATCGCTGCGCATCAGATGGTAGGACGGCATCTGAAACCTGCGCCAGGGGGCTTGTTCGATAATGCCCTGAGGGTCTTTTGTATCCGCGTCGATCAATACGCCGCCCGTCCCCGACAGACGATCATAGGGACTGTCGCCACGTATCTGTTCCATTGCCCAATCGGAGAAGGCATCGACATAGCGATGATAATTCGTAAACAGAATATATGGCTGTACGTGTTCGGACGGTGTGCCCGTATAGTGCTCGATCCGCTTCAGAGATAAATCCACGCGTTGGGCATCGAAAAGCGCAAGGGGGCGTTCATCTCCAGAGTCGAACAATTCCCCGTCGGCTACTTCATCGCCCACATCGGACAGATGTGCGGTTGGGAACCAGCGGGCAAGTTCGGCCGGAGCGATATCTTCAAGCCCTGCAGCCTTTCTCGGATCCCAGACATAGCTATACGGCATTTCCGATGTCGACCGCCGGATCTCGACAGTTACCGGATAATCGGCAAGCAGAGGGTCGAGCTGTTCCTTCAGATAGTCTTTGAAAAATGCTGGACGCGTGATGGTGGAAACATATATTCCGGCCTCGGACAGCTTTCCCCAGGACCGACTTATCGGCGGCGGCGGGCCGTCCGGATCATAGTGTATGACCAATTCCGGATAGCAGAAGGCACCACTGGCCCTCGCTTCGCCATCCGGCGGCGTGCCGTCCTTCAGGAAACGCTTCAGTGCATCGGTAAGCGCATCAACCGTATCCTGATACAAGCGCTCAAGCGCTTCAATTATTTGTTCTGATGTTTGATATGTGTCTGACATAGCCCCTAATGCCGGAATGCCGCGAAAGGGTCAACGGGCGGGGTGAACCCCCGCCCAATGCCAGATTTCAGATTAGAATTCAAAGCTGATGCCGGCTCCATAGAGACGTGGCTTACCAGCAATGAAGGTTGGAATGCCAAAGGAGCCGCCGGTATTCCCGCCATCGATCACAAACTCTTCGTCCAGGGCGTTTTCGACATAGAAGAAGACGTTGACGTTTTCCTCAGCGCCAAGACGAACGCCGCCGCGGAAGTTCAACAAGCCGAAAGAATCCTGGGAAACCCCGGGTACGCTGACGAGCACATTGCCTTCGCTGTCCACCACATCGAAAGCCGGATCGTTTTCGTCTGTGAAGAAGACATCGGACTTCCAGGTGAAGGTCGGCGTCAGATAAGCCGTGCCAATCGGCAGGGGCTGCTCAGCTGTAAAGCCAACGGAGAAGCTGTGGTCCGGTGCCAGACGGAACTGGTTACCGCCGAAGTCCTGGGCATTGCCTTCGCTGTCGGTATCATCGAACCGGGCTTCGTTGAATCCGTAGGTCGCAAAGATGCTTAGCTGCTCGTGGACATCGGCCAGCAAACCGATCTCCACGCCAATGGCATCGGCCGTTCCAGCATTGACCGTTTCAAAGATCGGCGGCTGACCGGGTCCAGCATCTACCACGATGCTCGTCTGGAAATTCTGGTAATCATAATAGTAGACTGCGCCGTCGATGATCAGGCGATTGTCAAAGAACGCGCCTTTCGCGCCAAACTCGAAACTGTCAACGGTCTCTTCATCGATGATCTCAAAGTTTGGCTCCACATTGCCATCTGGCTGGTTCAGAAAAGTGTCTTCGATGACTTCAGGACGTCGACCACGGGAATAGTTGAAATAGGCGTTCAGATTATCATTGATCTGATATTTCAGCACCGCACGCCAGGAGAATCCGCTGAACGTATTGTCGATGTCGAAGTCATCCGACGAAATCCGCCCATCCGTATTGCCAACGAGGGCGAAGGGTGTTCCGAAGACCAACGATGTAAATGGATTGGCTTGCGTAATTGCCGATTCAAACAGAGTCTCCTTGTCATCGCGGGTATAGCGACCACCGAGGGTCAGGGTCAGCTGCGGAATGATATCGTATTCGACCTCTGCGAAAAGATCCCAGGAGAAATTGTCTGAGAAGTTTGTGAAGGTCTCTTCCTGAAACAGCCCCGTGGGGATGCCAGCACCAGCAAGAATAGTATTCAGGATATCGGGATCACCGGATAGAAACGCATTTGCGAGCTGCACATTGCCGATTTCCGCCTGGCCGTTGACCACGGCGGTCGGTTGCGGAAACCCGGCCTGGAAGAGTGCCCCAACAGCGCCAACCTCAAGGCCGAGCGGAACGCCTTGTGAACCCTCTTCAAGGAAAACGCCGCCGCCGAAAAAGCCACGAAACTTGTCGCCATTGTCATAGCTGAACCGCGTATCGGCGCTGAACTGCTCGCCCTCGGCGTCTTCAGCAAAAATGAAGATGTTGAAGGCCGTGCCATCCGGATCGAAGACTTCAAGACTGTCAAATTCGCGATAGGAAATTGTGGTTGTATTGCTTAGCGTCTCGGAAATTTTCCAATTGGCGATGCCGGTAATGTCGAAGATCTCCCGGTCGATACCGAGGGGCGCATTGTCGAGGAAGCCACCAAATGTATTGAGGGATGCCGCCTCAGTTACATCAATGATACCGGTCGAAGCGGGGATCACACCGGAGGCGAAGCTCGTTCCGGGGGGCGAGTCGTCGGAATAGGTGGCGATCAGATCAAACGTCAGATCTTCGGTTGGTTCGAACCGCAAACTGCCGCGCAAAGCGAGCGTATTTGTCCCTTGCAGGGCATCACCGCCTTCGACATTGTCAACAAAGCCGTCGCGGACATCATAAGAGATCGCGAACCGCGCGGCGAGCTTGTCGTCAATCAGGGGGACGTTGAGAAAACCTTCGGCCCCGACAGCTTCGAGATTGCCGCCTTCAGCCGTCAAACCACCCGAGAAATCATAGGTCGGCTTATTCGTGATGACGTGGACGGCACCGATCTGAGCCGAGCGACCGAATAGCGTGCCTTGCGGCCCTTTCAGGACCTCGACCCGCTCGACGTCGAAAAGTTGAACGATCGATCCCCTTGAACGCGAGACGGACACGCCATTCTGGAAGATCGAAACCCTAGGCTCGATATTTGACGCGCCATCGTCAGACGTGATGCCACGCAGCACGAATCCCGGATTGTTGACCGATTGTTCCTGCACAACGAAGCCCGGCGTGAAGGCTGACAGCTCGTCGAACTCATCGACGCCTATGCCTTCCAGAAAGTCGCCATCATAGGCGGTGATGGCGATCGGGACATCGAGGGCGTCCTGCTCGCGGAACTGGGCCGTTACCGTGATGGTGTTCTGGACCAGAGTATCATCGTCTCCGGTAACCTGGTCACCGGTCTGGGCCTCGGCGGCGGTGCCAGCCGCGATAGCCAGACTGCTGGCCGCGAAAAGGATATGTGCTTTGTTCATGGGACGCCCCTTCTTGAGCTTTGCCTCCGCCTAAGCAGCGCTGATGACTCTTCCGTGACGGTTTTTCAAAGGTTCAGTGTCAGCCGAAAAGGTGTTGCCGCAGCGCAACAAATCGAGCGAAGAGGACTTGTCAGCGAAATCCAGGGCGGCTTTTCTAGTGCCATGAAAAATTTGAAAGAAGCCCTGAATATCGCCGACCTGAGATTGCTAGCCCAGAAACGGCTACCACGCATGGTATTCGACTATATTGACGGTGGCGCAGACGATGAAGTGACGCTCGAGCGGGCGGTGAGTCGCTATGATGATTACGAACTTACCTGGAATTCCCTGGTCGACATCTCCGACATTGATACGGCTGTCGAGGTAATGGGCGCAAAAAGCCGCCTGCCCTTCTTCATCTCCCCTACGGCTTCAAACCGACTCTTCCATCCGAAGGAAGGGGAGCTGGCGACCGCCCGCGCAGCGAAGAAGGCAGGCGTGATCTATGCCTGCTCAACCATCGCCTCCCAGAGTCTTGAAGACATCGCCAAATGCACCGATGGACCGAAATGGGTGCAGGTCTATGTCTGGCGGGACAGAGCGCTGGTGGAAAATTTCCTGAAGCGCGCGAAGGATGCAGGTTTTACTGGGTGCATCCTTACGGTCGATGTGCCCGTTGCGGGAAACCGCGAGCGCGATCCGCGAAATCATTTCAGCATTCCGCCGAAACTCTCCCCCAGCCTCGTCAAACAGGTTCTGGCTCGACCGGGATGGTTGAAAGACTTTGTCACATCGTCCAGCATCGAGGTTGCAAACTTCACCGAAATCAGCGCCGGCGATACGGATATTATCGGTTATATCAACAGTCAGTTCTCCCCGTCCGTGACTTGGGAAGATGCAGCCTGGATGAAAGGCGTCTGGGGGGATGGTTTCGCGATCAAGGGCATATCCAATCCTGCCGATGCCAAACGCTGCGTCGAGGTGGGAGCCGATGCAGTATGGATTTCCAACCATGGCGGTCGCCAGCTCGATACATCGGTTCCAACGATTGATCTGGTCCCGGAAATCGCCGCTGCCGTAAACGGAAAAGCGGACATCATCGTCGATGGCGGCATAAGACGCGGCAATCATGTCGTGAAGGCTCTAGGCCAGGGAGCGACAGGGATCGCGATAGGCCGCGCCTGGCTCTATGGTCTCGGCGCGGGCGGCGAAGCCGGCGTGAGCAAAGCCCTCAATATTCTCGAAACAGAGCTTCGCCGCACCATGGCCCTGATGGGCGTCACACGCATTTCCGACATCTCACCGGATATGGTGCGTGGGCCTTTGGGATAGGCTGAGCGCGCGGCATATTAAATTAAGAAGTATTGGCGTGCAGGTAAACTGTCGAGCTCGTGACTTTCGTCACAGCCTACGCCAACCGTCCGCCTGTATGTCCATAAGATTATCAAGATCCATGGGGGACAAAGCACTATGAAACCGAAAAAACGAATTATACCGGCTTTGTTGGCTGCGACTCTCTTTTGCGGATGTGCGCATAATTCAAGCTATGCGGAGACAGTCACTCCAAAAACAGAACGGTTCGGCCACGCGATCTTCCATGGTGATTGCGCCTTCTCTGGTGACGATGAAGAAGCAGGAGCGCTCTTGGCACCTCTCGCTGCCGCCGGCATTAGTTTTCTAGGCGACTTTATATTTGGTGCCATCCAGAAGAAAATTGAGAAACGTAAAGCCGGTCTGACCGCGCAGACGCTTTTCACCGGCGTAACCCAAGACACCATGGTAACCGGCCAGTGCATACGGATCACAGCCGGAGAATTTGGCAGACTGAAACCCAAAGGCGTCGACAGCTCCAATGGGAAACTTAACAAGGTTTTTCTGCAAAAGGCGAAGCTCGCCGACTATCCCGAAATACTCATTGAACTAAAGACAAAAAGAAAAGATAATCTGCTTACACTCACGCCAAGTTACATCTTCTATCGCGATACCCAGGCCGCCACGCGCGGCAAAGGAGAAAAGAAAGCGAGTTTGGTCATCGCACTGGCCAGGAACGCGCTTGAGGGGGCCGACAATCTGGAGAAAAACAAGGCTGTCGTGGCAGTTTTCCGACATAATCTCGGCACGCTGGAGATCGGTGGCGAGTATGTTTCGGCGGAGACACCCGGCTTGTTAAGCGGCACCGAATCAAAAGTCGTGATCAGCGATGAGAACCTTGCAGCCGGCGTCAACCTCCTTGCCGTACTGACCGAGAGCGAAGACCAGAGTTTGGTCATGTCGGCACTCACCGACGCGTTTGGCGAAAACAGCGATGACCTCAAGTCCGCATTTGAAGGCATTATTACAGATGCGCTCAACATCGAGGCAGACTAAAATGCCGGTCAACAGAGTTATTGGGCAGGGGTCATTATTTGCACTCTTGACGATCCTGACGGGAAACATCTCGCCCAATGCCCACAGCCAAACCGATGATTACGAGGTCACGCCGCTCCTCAATGCTGATTTCAGCGAACAACAAGTGTTTACTTTTCGAGCGCCCGATTGCGAGAACTGTTTGGCTGAAAAGTCCGAAGGTCTTCAGCAAGTCACCAATACTGTGGCAAGCGTAGATATGCCGATTGGGTCTCAAGAAGCGCGGAAAGAACTTCGAGAAACCGGGATCGTTCGATATCGGTCCAGGCCCTGGCTTCTTGGCATGGGCAGCCGTGCAAATCTCGTTGAGAAGAATGGTGCGGTTTTGACAGCGGATATAAAACGCGAGAACGCGGAGTGGCTACGGTTGCAATTCTCCGAAATTTCTGAAGAGACAGATCTTCAAATCATAATTGTCGATCCCGCATCCGGTGATAAACAGATTTACACGCCGGATTTGCTGAATGAATGGAATTATCGAAGCGGCTTTGTTTACGGGGATCAATTGAGAATTCTAGTTTCTTTCGGTGCCGATAGCAGTCTCGACGCCACGGACGTTTCTTTGAAAGATCTGGTGTCTCACATTCACGTTGGCAATGAGGTGGCACCCGACGGCCGGCCACAATCCGAGGGACCCGATTTCGAAGAGGCAGCGGGCTCAGGAGACCGTTCGGATAACATATCAGCGGATGAGGATAATGAGCAGGCCTACTGCGATGAAGATGACAGACAACTTACCTCACATGAAATATATGGCAGAATGCAGCCCAAATACTGCACCGTTTTCCGCGTTGAGCAGAACATATTCGCATCGGCTGGACATTGCTTTCGGACACGCAGAGACGACAAAGTTGTGGTCTTTAATATTCCGCCATCGGATGAAAATGGCGATCCACAGCATCCAGCACCTCTCGCGGCACATACATTTCCGGTGATCACCAGTTCCTTAAAATGTAGCGACTGCACACAAGGTGAAGAAGACCACAGAGGTAATGATTGGGCGATCTTTACATTGGGAAGAAACACTGAGCCGCCCTTCATGACGGCAGAAGAGAAATATAATTTCCCGGATGAAAAGATATGGGTGGCTAACTCAAAGGCAGCAGATTGGACATCCATGACTTTGTATGGATTCGGATGGGATGATGAGCCGAGTGAACACAAATTTGCCCTTCAAAAGTCCAGCGGGCCCATCGACAATTTCAAGAAAACGACGCGTGGCGGCATAAAGATCCAGCATTATACAGATACCGAGGACGGGGCCTCCGGCGCGCCAATTTACGCCACGCGCAAAGAAACGCCAGCCGAAACATATATTGTTGGCATACATAATGGTGGAAAATGTAATCCAGCGGCAGGAATACCCAATCACGGCACAGCATTTTCCAGCCCACGTTTGCAAGAACACATAAAAGAGCTGCGCGCGGAACTGGCCGCGATCAACTAATGCAGCCTCAGGCATAAGTTCGTTTATCGCTAGCGCTTGTCCATTGAGCGGTGTGCGTTTGGCCTTTATACACATGGTACCTGTTTACAGTTATCGCATAGCGAATCTGGTGTTTAGCTATGCATAGGAAAACATCCAATCGCGAAACGACCCTTAAGGTGCAGATTGGATTCTCTCGTGCCGTCCGCATCGGGAACGTCATTGCAGTATCCGGGACGGCTCCCATTGCGGCGGATGGCACGACCATTGGTGTCGGCAACCTCTATGCCCAAACCAAAGCCTGTCTTGACATTGGCCTGGCCGCGATAACTGAGCTCGGCGCATCGGCGCACGATGTCATACGTACCCGGATCATGCTGACCGACATCGCACAATGGGAAGATGCCGCAAAAGCCCACGGAGAGGTTTTTGCAGACATTCAGCCCGCCTGCACCTTCGTGGAAGTGAAAGGCTTTATTCGCCCTGACTGGCACGTTGAAACGGAAATCGATGCCGTCTGCGAGAGCTAGTCGGCGAGCTCCTGAGGCGGCGTGGGAAGTTCCGTTCCGAAAAACCTTCCAACCAGCGCACGATAGTAAGCCGCCATGTCCGGCTCATGGCCGATCAATCCCAGTATTTCCGTCGTAACAAAAACGCCGTTTCCGCCATTCGCCAGGATCACCGCGCCGTCCCGCGTTTCTGGAGAATATAGGACCAAGGCATTTTCCCCGGCATCGTTGCCGCCATGCTTTATGATCGTGTGGTCATCATACTTGTAAACCATCCAACCAATTGAATGGCCATACTCATTTGCGCACGTATAGGGCGCTTCGAGCTGACAGCCCCAGACGTCGTGATTTGAGAGAGATGTCAGAATTTCCGTACGCAGAGTTTGGGCAGCGCCGATTGCCTCCTCCTCGGATAGAAGCGATACGATGAGCACGGCATAGGCCTCTACCGTGGTCATCAGATCGTCGGCGGCACTCCACTCCGTAGCATTCTCTTCGGCCGAAAGGCGGCCATCGCCGTCCGCCAGATCAAAATAGTTGCCCTCACGATCCATAGGTGTCGCCAGCCGGCCCGTCATCCACGGTTTCAGACGCCCCATGGACATATCAGCGATACCAGCCGGATCGAGCACATGCTCGAAAGCCAGTGCTTCAAAATCCTTGCCGAGCTTCGCTTCAGCATATTCAGCCGCCATCTCTACAGCCATACCGGAATAGTAAAAACCCTCCCCCGGCTCGGCGACAAAGGACGCGGTGCCGTCCTCATAGACATGGGGCCAGTTCAATAGCCCGGCCCGGTGAGACATATTCAAACGTGGCGTCAGCTTCTGAAACCTCGGATCTGTCTGGAGGTCTTCATTCTCAACCAGAGACGCAATGGGCGCATCCAGATCGATCAGATTCTCGGAAGCGAGCGCAATCAGGGTTTCAGCGGTAAGGGTCTTTGCCACGGAGGCGGTATTGAAGACAGTGTCCTTGCTCGACGGAATTTCAGGTCCCTGCTCGCCATAATAGGCCGTCAGGGCGACCTTGCCCTCCTCGATCACGGCCATGCCGACGCCAGCGACTTTATACTCGGCAAGCGCGTCGGGCACGCGAGCTGCGAGCCGATCAGAAATGGCCGCTACATTATCATTTGGTGTCGCAGCGTCAGTGTCCTCCGAAGGCTGGCCTGCACATCCTGAAAGCGCAACCACCAAACCAAAAACCGCAAACAATCGTGTCATGCCGCTCTCCAAAAAAATCCTCAAGCCCACTTAGATGCATCAGAGGCAAGGTTTGGATGAGCATTTCGTGAGTTTTAAATCCAGTTAGTGGTCAGATTTCACATCCACGGGTTTCCGGTCCCGCCCCGGCATCTTTCCATAGCCATGTTTACGGAGGAGCCCCCGAAACTGGTGATACGTCAGCCCGAGGCGGCTTGCCGCCTGACCCTGATGGCCTCCGGTCACAGCAAGCGCCGTATCAATCAACTCCATCTCGAATCGGTGCACCTGATCTTCAAAGGGTTGGTCAAGCGCGGGCACCGGCGGTAGGGCAGCGGGCTCGGCAGGCGCGACCGATATCGCACTCGCCTTTCCTTTCGGTCGCCAGGGTGATGCAAAGGGATCGAGCGCCTGCGGTTCGAACCGAATGGATTCGCCCGGTGCTTGGGAGAGCGCGCGATGAGTCAACCGCTCAGCAAAATTACGCAGCTCACGAACATTTCCCGGCCACTCGCCAGCATCGATGGCTGCAATGGCCGACGGTGCAAAGCCCGGAAACACCTCGCCCATCTCCCGCGCCATGCGGTTGGCAAAGAAATCAGCCAGAAGTGACGCATCCTGTCCCCGCGCTCGGAGCGGAGGCAACGTGATGACGTCGAAGGCCAACCGGTCGAGAAGGTCTGCCCGAAACTTACCGGCCTCCACCTGCTTCGGAAGATCGACATTCGTTGCCGCGACAACGCGGACATTCGTCGTAAGGACGGTCTCACCGCCAAGGCGTTGATACTCACCGTATTCGATGATGCGCAGGAGTTTTTCCTGCACGCGCTGGGAAGCTGTCGCGATCTCATCTAGGAAAATGGTGCCACCGTCAGCAAGCTCGAACCGCCCGGCCCGGCGCTCCGTCGCTCCGGTAAAGGCCCCCTTTTCATGACCGAACAGCTCTGAATCGAGAAGATCCTCGGACAGCGCCGCACAGTTCACCTTCACAAATGGCCCTTCCCAGCGCCGCGACAGGAAGTGCAGCCGCTCGCCCACAAGCTCTTTGCCTGTGCCACGCTCACCGATCACCAGAATTGGCCTGTCAAGCGGAGCCACCCGGCTCGCATGCTCCATTGCCGCGAGCCAGGCCGGTGATTCTCCGATGAGCTGAGTGGTATCCCTCGCCAACATGAAGCTAATTTACCCATAAATATCGCAGAATACCATAATTTTTATTCGTCAATTTTGCTAATACTTTGGCATGAAATCGCCTTGAGAGTTATTATTTCATATAAAAACAAGGATCTAAGTCCTTACCGCAAAACTGGCACGGTCCTTGAAATACAAGAAGGGCATCAGCGGCGGGGGCCGCGATTAACCGAGGAGACCAAAGATGGACTATGAGACCCGCAGCGACCGTTACGACCGGGCTGAGGATGGCTTCAAACGCTTCACACGCTGGCTGTCACGCCGGCCGGGCGAAAGCTGGGCCTTCTTCATAGCGGGCATGATCATCGCCGGCATACTGTTCTAGTAGCGCCGTCCTCACCCCCCAACCAGATACGAAAAGGAGCCGACCCATGGGACTGTTTTCCCGCTTCGGAGACATCATCAACTCAAACATCAACGCCATGCTGGATTCCGCCGAGAACCCGGAAAAGATCGCGCGGCTGATGATCCAGGAAATGGAAGATACACTGGTCGAGGTGCGCACCGCTGCTGCGCGCGCCATGGCCGACAAGAAAGAAATGGAACGCGAGGTTGCCCACTACACACGTGTTCGCGACGAGTGGGCCGGGAAGGCTGAACTCGCCATCGATAGGGGCCGAGAAGACCTTGCCCGTGGCGCTTTGCTGGCAAAGCAGAAAGCGGAAAGTGAAATTGAACGCCGGGCTGAGGCTGTCGAAGCTGCCGAAGAAGCCTTTGAACGCCGCCAGGACGATCTTGGTAAATTGCAGGAAAAGCTAGACGAGGCAAAGGCTAAGCACCGTGCACTGATGATGCGCCGCGAGGCTGCCGAGCAGCGCATCCGTGTTCGGTCACAAACCTATGACGGCCGCGTCGATGACGCCCTCGCTCGCTATGCAAGCGTTGAGCGGAAAGTCGATGAGCTGGAAGCCTATGCCGACACGATCAAAGGCCGCGAGCCAAGCCTTGAAGCCGAGTTCGCCGCACTTGAGCGTAATGAGAGCATCGAGAAAGAACTGGAAGCTCTCAAGGCTGCACGGACGAAGTCTTCCAGCAAATCCAAGAAGTCGGAGGGCTAAGCCATGCTGACTTCACTCCTTATCACCATTGGTATTATGGGAACGATCACCGTGCCAGGCCTAATTGGCATGCACCTGGAAGAGAGAAAGAAAGCACAGGCTGAATAATGGATCCCGAATTTCTAATTCCACTCATCGCGATCCTGTCGCTTTTCGTGTTCCTGCCATGGATGGTGTTCCACTACATCACCATCTGGAACAAGCAGAAGACACTGCAACCGGACGATGAGCGCATGATGGAAGATCTCTGGCGCTCGGCCAAACGCATGGAGCGCCGGATTGAAGCCCTTGAAGCGTTGATTGAAAGCGATGGTGAGAGGCCTCGCGATCCCTATCCACCGCGCGACACCGATTACAGGAGAGACTAAGACCATGACCCGCGCCTATGACTATAATTCCTCACCGAATCCAAAGCGGTTCTATCGGTCGCGGCAGGATTCCATTATCGCCGGTGTTTGCGGCGGCCTCGCTGCGCGCTTTGGCTGGGAACCAATCCTCGTTCGCATTCTCGCCGTTATTCTGCTTTTCAGCACAGGCTTCCTGCTCCCAGTCTACATCGTAATCTGGATACTGACGCCCCTTGAGCCGCGAGGCATGCGCTCACTCAGCCCCGATGAAGATGCCTTCTGGCGCGGCGTATCCGATCAGCCGAGAGTCACATTCGGAAACCTGAAATACACCTTTATGGACCTGGAAGACCGCCTCCAGAAAATGGAACGCAAAGTCACATCTGACGAGTGGCGGCTGCGCAAGGAATTCCGGGATCTGGAAGGGCATTAGCACTCGCACCAACCCTCCCCGCTCGAGAGGCCGACATGACCGTCATTCACCTGAGACAATCCTACGCCCACCCAATTGAAATTTTTGAAGACACATCAAACAGAAGGACCGAACCTATGACACCGAGGGGGACCACACATCGCTTCAAGACCGGCGCGACACAAAATGACTGGCTATTTGGGGCGACCGCCGTCAGCGCCGTCCTCGCCATTGCCCTGCTCGCCTGTTTTAATGGCGGCCTATCATTGAAGACAGCGGACATGGAAATGACCCTGTCAGCATCCCTCTCCCAGGGACTGAATCTGACATTTGTCTCGGTAAGTGGCTAACCGGGAACGGGGTGTGTCTGCTTATCTTCAGAACGCGCCTCGCTTGAGGCCGCGAAACAGAAATCGGAGCGGAGATACTGTCTCAATGATCGGCTGTGAGAAAAGCAAAGGCTCATCAAAGAGATGAGCCGCCAGACCATCCGCAAGCCAAGGAGCATAGGTAAAGCCCCGGCTGCCAAGGCCGCCGAGCATCCACACCCCCTGATAGACCGGGGGTGACCCTTCCGGCCGACGCCCCGAACGACAAGCTGAAAACTGCTCTATCGCTTCTTCAAATCTGATAACCGACCCCACAAAGGGCAACCGATCCGGCGTTGTCGCGCGAATGCCAGCGCGGGACGTGGCCTCATCGGTGTTCGCCCAGCCTTCAGGAACCAATGCGTTGAGCGCGTCGCGGTTCACCCTCCGCGCGGCGTCTGTCACTTCAGGCTCGATTGAGGTTGCCGCCTCGAAGGTTGCTCCCCAGAGACGTTCGCGTCCGACAGCGAGGGCATAATTACCTGCCGCGACCGCACGTGTTTCCTCCCTATCTGAAACGCCAAACTCGACCTGTCCGAGGCGAGCCTCCAATGGCAGCCAGGAGGTTTCGGGCAGCGACCCAAGAGCCATGCCGGATGCCAAAACGATAGTATCGACAGCCTCGCCGTTCACCGTCGATGCATTTGCATCGATTTCAGCCGCGCCAAGGCGAAGCTCAGCCCCTTCCAGCAACGCGGGAAGGACTTCTGAAGGTTCCAAAATTAGAGAGCCATGATGAAGCAGCTCGCCATCATGCCCAGCCGCCAGATCCTTCGGTGCAAGCGGCGGGTCATCAAGAAGGCGAGTAAAACGTTCCCATTCCTCATCCGTACGGGGACGATGTTCTGTCGTGGTTTCAATCACGCCCGGAAGATCGCAATAGGAAGAGCGAGCATGTAGATAGGCGTCGATAAGAACCCTGGCCTGCGGCGTGTCGCTGATATCCAGACGCGGCATAAGAAGGGCGAGTGGATTGCCGCTTGCCCCACGCCCGGGTCCGGCCTTGTCAAATACTGTGACGTGCGCACCTCTTCGGGCGAACGCTCGAGCGAGAGACGCACCTGCTATCCCTGCACCGATGACGGCGACCTTCTTCGGACGGGAGCCCGTGCACCCAAATCCGTACGGACTGTCCTTCGGTGGGTTGGCCTTGATATAAGTCGCATATAGGCGCTCCCGTTTGCGACCATGGCCTGGTGCTTTTGCAACGTCAAAACCGGTATTTTCTAAACCCCGACGGACGGCACCCGCGACTGTGTAGGTTCCGACCAACGCGCCGTCAGCAGAGCATCGGGCAATATGAGGATAAAGACCCTCCGCCCACATACTTTCATTCTTGGCCGGCGCGAACCCATCCAGAAACCAGGCATCGGCTTTAAAGCGCGCAGCTGGAAGCGCCTCGGCGACATCATCAATATGGAGTGTCAGAGACACACCATCCGGAAACTCGATACGGCGAATACCTCGCGCCCGGTTTGGCCAGCGCTGGATCAGGATCTCCGTAAGGTCTGAAAGCTCCGGCCATTTGGAAAGTGCTTTTCCCGCCTGATCGGCACTCAGGGGAAACCCCTCGAAACTGACGAAGTGCAAGCGCGCATCCAGCGATGGCCGGCGCTCCCGCCAGAGCTGCCATGCCGAGAGAAAATTGAGCCCGGTGCCAAAGCCAAGCTCGGCAATGGCAAAGGACGTCCTCTCTCGCCACCGTTCCGGCAAACCGCATGCCTTAAGGAAGATATCGCGAGTCTCGGCAAGACCATCATCAACGGAAAAGTAGATATCGTCCACAGCGCGGGCGACGGGTGTGCCGTCTGGTTTCCAGTCAAGTTCGGGCAGAGGCGGCAGGCGGGGTATGGTCATGGGGCCGACATAAGGCTGCGGCGCGCGGCTGGCCAGCACCCATCGCAACCGCTAAGTTCTCGCCTATGGAAAACCGCTTCTGGGAAACCAAGAGACTGGAAGAGATGAGCCCCGAAGAATGGGAGCTGATCTGCGACGGATGCGCGAAATGCTGCCTGTTAAAACTGGAGGATGAAGATACCGGCGAGATTGCCTATACACGGCTTCATTGCCGTTTACTGGATAGTGAGACTTGCAGGTGTTCGAATTATGCCTCGCGCAAGTGCCACGTGTCGGACTGCGTGACTTTGACCCCGAAGACCGTGGGTGAACTCAGATGGATGCCGGAGAGCTGCGCCTACCGCGTACTGCATGAAGGCGGTCGTCTGCCCGGCTGGCATCACCTCGTGTGCGGCGATCGCTCGCGGGTGCATACATCCGGCCATTCTGTTCGAGGGCTGACAGTCTCTGAAGATACGGTGTTGGAGGAAGATCAGATCGACTGGATCGTTAATTGGCAAGGCACCCCGCCCTGAAACCAGGGCGGGGTGTTTCCCCGGCCGTGTGTGCTGCGATGCAAGGGCAGTCCAGGGAAAGTGGTCTCAGTCTTCGTCGAAAGTCCATTCGAGACTAAATGAGGCATTGCGATCGAAACCGTCGCAAAACTTGTCGAGTTCGGCATTTGTCAGCTCGCCGCTCTCTCTCAGGCGCTGCATGATTTCGTCCTTTGTCATGCCACCGGCAGCATCGAAGCAAATCGCCTTGTAGCGCTTGCCGGTGGATGAGTTGATGCGGCTGACGACGCGAAGACCGCGTTCGTCGCTGCAATCATCCGCCAGATCTCCGATGAGGTCGCCGGCTTCCTCGATCTTATCAGCATGGGCTTCGATGGCATCTGAATGGCGCTCGATCATATCCGAGTGAGCGTCAATGCGCGCCTCAATTTCATCGTTCCAATGGTCGGTATAGGCTTCTACCCGTGCCTCGATGATGGGCTCCATGGCTTCTACCCGTGCCTCGATATTGTCCGTCCAAGCATCGATCCTGTCTTCGAATTCATCCGTCATCGCATCGATCTCGGTCTCGCTGATATCGCCAGCAGCTGTGCGGGCCATGATCTCGCCAACAAAGGCCATGATATCGCCAGTCGCCTGAATATCACGCTCGTTCAGATCCAAGCTAAATTTGCCGTCTTCGATCTGCAGCTTCAGGTCTTCTGCGACATCGACCATGGCAAGCGCTACATCATCGGCGATGGACGCGATGTTTTCCTGGATCAGGATTTCCAGATCAGCGGCTTCGGTGGCAACGACTTCCGACAAGTCTTCGACAGCGTCGATTTCAAACTCGACATCGTCCATCGGGTTGTCGAGGAGAAAAAAGTTGTTGCCGCGATTATTGTGGGTGAACATATATCGCTTCTTGTTTTTCACCTTCGCCGTTTCCCGGTCCTCCAGTTCTGCCAAGGGGCCGCCTTCCAGGGTGTCCGACTGATCGTGGGGGTGGGCGCTGGCCGTTGTGCAGGCCGAGGCGATCAGAGCCGCTGATCCGAGTGTCGCGATCAGCGATGAGCCCATGAGCCGGCGACGAAGCGTCGGCAACGGATTACGAAGCTGCTTCAAACGTTCGGTCAGCGAGTGGGTGAGCGGCAAGCTGGCGGCCATCATAGGCGCAGCGGCAGGGCGTGATTTGCGCACAGCCTTTACAAGGGTCGCACCGTAGGCATGGGGCGTCGAGCATCCGATGCCAAGCACATCGGCATCACAGGACGCCTCCTGATCGGACCTGAAGGCGCGCATAGCGTAGTGCGCCACCGGATTGAACCATTGCAGGGCAAGGAAGAGAGTCGATGCCTGTAGCGCCCAGAGATCACGCCGCTTTACGTGCATCAGCTCGTGCATCAGGGCGACCTCGCGCTCTTCAGCTGAATAGTCCATTTCAAACCAGGCTGGCAGCACCACGATGGATCGGAACAGACCCGTGACGAAGGGACTGTCGCTGATAAAGCTCGTACGGACCAATATCCTGCGATGATCGAGGCCGATCGACTGACAGATTTCCATGGCCTCGGTCAGCACAGCGGGGCTGGCAATGCTGCCCTCGGCGCGAACAATCCGAGCGAAGACGCCCTGGCGATAGGCCGACCAGATCAGATATCCGGCAGCGCCTATCGCCCAGAGGCTAAGAAGGGCTACGCCGATGGATACACTGCTGAGTACCTCGACCATGCCTCCCGAAGAGACGGCTGTGTAGGATGGCAGGGTAAGCGCACTAGGCGGTATGGCGGGTAACACCTCGGCGGCCGGCGGGACAGGCGTAATGATGACCCCGGAGCCGGAACTCATCATCGCTACTGATGGCACTTCTGCTACCATCGGTTCCGCCGCAGACGCTACGGCCTTGCCGAGCGGGCTGAACAGGGACCAACCCTCCGGCAGAGGCGGCAGGACGAGGCGAATGGCCGGAATCGCCCACAAGGCATAGGCAGCCTTGGCCCCGAAGTGTTTTGCGAAGGGCCGACGCACAAGCAGCACAAGCCCGATGAGGAGAGTAATGGCGAGGGTCGTCTGGCCGATATAGGCGAGGTTTTCGGATATAGGACCAATCATTTCTTCAACTCCCCCAATAGTTTTTCAAGCTCTTCGATATCCTGGTCTGTCAGCCCCCGGCCATCGGCAAGGTGGGCCACCAGTGGTGCCGCGCGGCCGGAAAACATGCGATCAACGAATTGGCGCGCCGCCGTCGTCTTATAATCCCCCTCCTTCAGCGCTGTGCGATAAAGGTAACGTCGGCCATCGGCTTCCGTGGTCAGTGCGCCCTTCTCTACGAGGCGGGCGAGGAGGGTCTTTACGGTGCGGCTGGTCCAGTCCTGAGCATCGCCGAGGGCGGCATGCACCTCGGCAGCTCCAAGGCCGTCCTCAGCCCAAAGCACCTTCATGATTTCCAATTCGGCTTTGGTGATCTGTACCATGCGAGAGCATCCAATATTCGAGGCAGTCACCCCATATGACTACGCGTGTAGTCTTAGCGTATGACTACAAGTGTGGTCAATAAGAAATTTATGACGGTTTGGTTAGGTGCGGATGCTCCCGCCACATGTGTCGAAAATGACAAGCAATCGGGTTTGTGCTTTCTGGATAGAAAAGAGAAATCAGGGAGAAGCCGAGATGGCACAAGTGTTCGATTTCATTGTGGTTGGCGCAGGATCGGCGGGTAGCGCTCTTGCGGCAAGGCTGTCGGAAGACCCGAATGTTTCGGTTGCCCTGATCGAGGCCGGCGGCAAACCTCCGGAACGGGAAGCCATGCCGGCCGCCTGCGCAAGCCTTCAACTTGATCCCGAGGTCGACTGGATGTTCACCGGTGCCACAGGCAAGGCCGGGCTTGGCCTGAAAGGCCGCCGGATGCCGGTGCCCCGAGGCAAGATGCTCGGCGGATCTTCGGCTCTGAATTACATGGTCTGGGTGCGGGGCCATCCCGGCGATTTTGACAACTGGGCCGCCGGGGGGGCGGAAGGTTGGAGTTATGAAGATGTCCTGCCTTGTTTCAAACGGATGGAAGAAGTCCGGCCCAGCAATGAAATCATCCTTGATAAGAGTATGCGCGGTGATAATGGACCGATTGGCGTCGGTGTGCGCTCACCGGTTATTCCGGCCTCGCGCGACTTTGTAACCGCAGCCAATGCCGCCGGGATACCATCTGGAGACTACAATGGGAACGACCGTCTGAACACAGATGGCGTTGCTTCATTGGTGCAGACCAATACTCGCGCTGGAAAGCGGGCGAGCACCTATCAGGGATATCTGGAAGGTGCCGCAGAAGACCGGCCAAACCTGACGATAGTTACCGATGCCCTCGTCTCCCGAATCCTGCTTGAGGGCGAAGGCGAAACTCTGTCTGCAACGGGCATTGAGTACAAAGATGAACATGGCGAAACGCAAGTCATCGAAGCACGCCGCGAAACCATTATAAGCGCCGGAGCTGTTGGATCGCCCCACATACTCATGCTGTCCGGGATCGGTTCGCGCCGAGAGCTGGAGACGGCCGGTGTGCCCTGCCGCCTCGACTTGCCATCGGTCGGCAAGCATCTGAAGGACCACCTCTACGTGTCCCTGCGCTTCCCTGCGGATGGCATCGGTGTGCCCATGGCGGATATCGGCGTGTCAGCCGGGCCGGATATGCTCCGCGGACCTGACGGACCCCTGCCGGAAAACCCGGAGGACGATGTTCATCTTTCCGATGATTTGCTCGCATTGAAAGCCGACGCGGAGCAGCGCGTGAAGGAATGGCAGGAGACGGGCAGCGGCCTCGTCTCGTCTTCTCTATATGACGGCATTGCCTTCTTCTCCACCGGGCTCGGGGACGACTACACCCATGACGCCCAGATCGGATTTATTCCGTGTGGATACGATGCACCACTTTATCAAAACCAATTGAACCAGGACACCGATTTCGTCTCCGATGATATTGATAGCGAACTTGCGCCGGACAAAGGCAGCATTGCGCTCCTCGCATGCAATTGCGTGCCACGCAGCGAGGGTGAAATCGTTTTAAAGAGCGCCGATCCAGCAACACCTCCCGAGATCGATTTCAATTATTATGGCGATCCCTACGATCTGAAGGTGATGGTGGCCATCATTCGGCGGACTTTGGACGTCGCCGCCAATTGGCCAGGGCCGGGCAAGCTGGGTCCTCTGCTTATCCCGCCCAAACTCGCCGAACTCCACGGCTACAAGGATGGTGAGACACCCAGCGATGCCCTCCTGGAGAACCTTGCTCTCCACTTGTCGATGACAATTTATCATCTCTGCTGCACCTGCCGCATGGGCGATGTGGTGGATGAGCGACTGAAAGTCTTCGGAGTGAAGAACCTGCGCGTTGCCGATGCCAGCGTTATGCCGGAAATCGTCAGTGGAAATACAAATGCGGCATCGATCATGATCGGGGAACGGGCGGCCGACCTGCTCGCCGCAGATCAGGGACTACACCTCGCCGCCGTCGCCTGATCGGTTCGGTCACGGATAGCTACGCGCGTTTAACGCGCCAGCCATGATTCACTGGACCATGGCCGGCACCGAAGCCCGGAGCAGCCTTGATGGCTTCGCCAAGATAGACGCTGCCGCGCTCAACGGCCTCATGCATCGCATTGCCGAAGCCAAGCTCGGTGGCGATGGCGCTGGCAAGGGTGCAGCCCGTGCCATGGGTCGAGCTTGTGTCGAGGCGCGGTGTTTCGAAAAGCCACTCCCCATGCTGGGTCTGCAGGACATCCGTGATCGGATTGGTATCGATGTGGCCGCCCTTGACGAGGGCCGCCTCTGCTCCGGCTTCCAGAAGCGCCTCGGCGGCGCGGCGCTGGCCGTCCACGGTTTCAACGGCTTTACCGGTCAATATCTCCGCCTCCGGAGCATTCGGCGTCACGAGCGCAGCACCGCGAATAAGCAAAGATGCCAGAGTGTCGGTGGTCGCAGGATCAACCAACCGATCTCCAGATGTCGCCACCATAACGGGATCGATGACGCGCGGCAGTGATGGAGCCTCTTCAGCAAGGCATTCGGCTAACGCTTCCACAAGCTCCCGCCCCGCCAGCATCCCTGTCTTGATGACATCGGCCCCAATGTCCGTAAGGCAAACCGACGCCTGTTTCACCACAGCCTCGACCGGCAGCGCCCAGATTCCGTGGACGCCCGTCGTGTCCTGGGCTGTGATGGCGGTGACCGCGGTCATGGCATAGCCGCCAAGGGCCGAAACTGCTTTTATGTCCGCTTGGATTCCTGCCCCGCCGCCGGAATCCGATCCTGCAATGATCAGTATGCGCGGCGGCGTCTCATCAGACACTGTAGCCTCCATCGCAGTCGAGCACAGCACCTGTGATTGAAGCGGCATCCGGCCCGAGGAGAAAGGCGATCAGCGCCGCCATCTCTTCCGGCTCGGAAAAGCGTTTCAAGGGCGTTTCTACTGCCATAGCCGACCAGGCCGCATCTTCGTCGCCATGGAGCGCCGTTAGCTCCTTGAAGAAACCGAGATTGGAGAACATCGGCGTTTTCACACCGCCCGGCGCAATGGCATTGACGCGGATCTGGCGCGGTGCGGCCTCCAGCGCAGCGACCTTCACGATCTGAGAAAGCGCAGCCTTTGAGGCCCCATAGGCGGCCGTGTTTGGGACAGCCTTTTTCCCCGTCGCCGAGCTGACCGCTACGATCGAGGCCCCCTCTCCCGCATGGCGCAGCACCGCCTGAAGCGCGAGGAACGCGCCATCAAGATTGATCGAGAGGACCCGCCGCCAATCGGAGAAGGACAATTCCGTGATCGGTGCGGCGTCGGAGATACCGGCCGCGATGACACCACCCGTTAATGGCGCGTCACCAAGATCAAGCGCAGCCCAGGCATCAGGATCGCTGACATCCATCGGCACGGCCTGCCAGTCACCCCCACTATGTTCGCTGAGCAGTGTATCAAGGCCAGACGCGTCGCGGTCGATCAGGGTTAGCCGCGTGCCCTCAGCAGCAAGTTTCAGGGCAGCGGCGCGGCCAATGCCTGACGCCGCCCCGGTTATCAGAATATGAGTCATGGGCGCGGATTAGCGTATCCGCCCGTGAAGGTCACCCGGGCTATTGTGAAAACGCGTCATTTGTAAGGACGCTCAGCCTCTCGCGCCATTGCAGCCAATAGTCGTCCGGCGAAATGCCGCCCTTTTGACGTCAATCCAAACGCTGCGCTCAGTATCGCAAAGCCCGCCACCAGATAGACTTGGTGCGCCGTCAGAGTATCAATCTCCAATAATCCAACCAAGTTCCCGATTGCGAAGACGACAAAGATACACGTTACCGCGACGAAGCCCACAAAAGTGGATTTGAGGGCTCTTCGGATCATATTTGCCAAGAGGCACTCACCAACCTAGGCCGGTTTCGGCGTTGCGCCTCCAAGACCGCCCTTCGGCTTGCGCTTGCCAATGACGGGTACCGCAGACGTCGGGCCCATATCGTCATCGACATCTGGCCGGTCAATCGACCCGCCGTTCGCCAGCGTGACGATCTCATCGCCATTCAGCGTCTCATATTCGAGCAACCCTTTGGCAATGGCGGTCCACTCCTTCTCATATTCTTTGAGAATACCGAGCGCCGTATCCATGCCCTCTTGCACGAGGTCGCGGACTTCCTGCTCGATCACTTTCGATGTCTCCTCGGAGACGTGGGAGGACTGAACCAGCTGCTGGCCAAGGAAAACATCGCCCTGATTCTCTGAATAGTCGACGAGGCCGACCTTGTCTGAATAGCCCCAGCTTGTGACCATGGCCCGAGCGAGACGTGTCGCCTGTTGGATATCGGACGCCGCACCGGCCGTGACGTTTTCCGCGCCGAAGTGAACTTCCTCTGCTGCCCGGCCGCCCATGAGAATGGCGAGACGGGAGGTCATCTGCACCTTGGACATGGAAAGCTTGTCGTCTTCGGGAAGCTGCATCACCATACCGAGAGCACGGCCCCGGGGGATGATGGTCGCCTTGTGAACGGGATCAGACTGAGGTGTTTTCAGCGCCACGATGGCGTGGCCGGCTTCGTGCCAGGCCGTCAGTTCTTTTTCCTCTTCGGACATGACCATGGAGCGTCGCTCCGGACCCATCATGACCTTGTCCTTCGCATCCTCGAATTCGAGCATGGAAACGGCGCGCTTGCCACGCCGCGCGGCCAGCAATGCCGCCTCGTTGACGAGATTGGCAAGGTCAGCGCCTGAGAAGCCGGGCGTTCCGCGGGCAATCACCTTCGGATTAACATCGCCTGCTGTCGGCACGTTCCGCATATGGACGAGCAGGATCTTCTCCCGGCCGATAATATCCGGATTGCCGACTGTGACCTGGCGGTCAAACCGTCCAGGGCGCAGAAGCGCCGGGTCGAGCACATCAGGGCGGTTGGTCGCCGCGATCAGAATAATGCCTTCATTGGTTTCAAAACCGTCCATCTCCACGAGGAGCTGATTCAGGGTCTGCTCACGCTCATCATTGCCGCCGCCAAGACCCGCACCACGGGAGCGGCCCACGGCATCGATCTCATCGATGAAAATGATGCAGGGTGCATTGTTCTTGGCCTTCTCGAACATGTCGCGGACACGGCTCGCACCTACGCCGACGAACATTTCCACAAAGTCCGAGCCGGAGATCGTAAAGAACGGCACATTTGCTTCGCCAGCCACGGCGCGGGCGATCAGCGTTTTACCTGTTCCAGGAGGGCCAACGAGCAGTGCGCCTTTCGGGATCTTGCCGCCGAGACGCTGGAATTTCGACGGATCCTGCAGAAACTCAACGATTTCCTGAAGCTCTTCTTTGGCTTCATCGACACCGGCAACGTCGGCAAATGTTACGCGACCATGTTTCTCGGTGAGAAGGCGCGCCCGGGATTTGCCGAAATTCATGGCTCCGCGACCGCCGCCGCCGCCGCTCATCTGGCGGTACTGCATGTAGATGAAGAACCCGATCATCACGAGGAAGAGCAGGCTTACAAAGGTTCCGAAGTTGAAGCCGCCGCTCGCCGGCTTCGCTGTTACGTCGACACCATTATCGGCAAGGAAAGCCGCAAGATCCGGGTCGAATACGAGCTTCTTGGTGAAGAACTCCTCGCCACCCGACAAACGTCCAGTGATCCGATCATCGCCAATTTCAGCTTCTGCAATGCGGCCGTTTACGGCACCCTGGCGTAGCTCGGTATAGCTGAGCTCCGTGGCGGATTGCGCCGCCATATTGCCCTGCATTGCGAGGACGAGAGCAAGCACCACCGCGCCGACAAATGCCCAAATAGCGAAATTGCGTGTATTCATATCTTTCCCGTGCGTTCGTCCTAACGTTAGCGATATAGGCTCTGCAGCCTATGAAAACGACCCATTCGCCAACGTTTTCCCAATTTATACCGTTAAACTATCCTGTTCCAATAAGTATTTCGTCATATCAAGGCGGGCCTTTACGAGGTTTTCTGCAAATTGCGTGCTGGAAAGGCTGTAGGGGAGACTTTCCCGCGCCATAGGATTTGCAGGATCACCAGGCTGCCAGAACAGTCCGTTCTCAGGCCGGTTCTGAGACAGGCCTATGCGAAATCGGCCATCCCAAATACCTTCAAAATCGCGTTCTATCGCGCCTTCGTGAGACACTTCGCCAGGATCACGGGCTACAATCACCCGGCCCTGGCGCTGCGCGATCCACGCACCCCCGAGGGTTCTGGCACGCCACTCACCTCCAAGAATGTCCGCTGCCAGTCTAAGCCGGCTTTCAAGGGGCGCGCGCCGATCCGTGCCCGCCGCCGACATCAGCAAATAGGCGAGCCCCTCCGCAAGGTGCTCGGCATCGAGATCTCCGGGTGTGAACGCTATGGTCGCATCACTCTGGGAGATCGTATGGCTGGCGAGCCATAGCGCCAGCTTGCGGTCTATCTTTGCCCGCTGCTCTTGTCGGGCTACAAGGATGGCAAGCAGGTCTTTTCGCCGTGCTGGATCGTCGGCCAAGTCCCGGCGCACTCGCACCCTTTCATAATCCGAATTGGTGTTTGACGGATCATCAATCCAGCTATGGCCACGGGATATCAGCCATCTGCGAAGCTCGCTTCGGGTCGCCGACAGCACCGGCCTGACCAGCGCAATACCTCTCCCCTCTGGCCAAACAGGCGACGGTGCGATCCGGCGCATGCTCGCAAGCCCGATCTCGCCGGCTCCGGCGCGCTGCCGCATGGCGACGGTTTCGACCTGATCGTCTTCGGTATGGCCAAGGAGAATATGCGTTCCGCCTTCAGCGCGCAGGGCTTCTGCAAGCAATCGGTGGCGCGCGCGCCTTACCCGCGCCTGGCTCGCTTTTCCCTGCGGAGGTGACCATTTCAGCGTGAGATGAGACGTATTCATCGCTTGGCACAGACCCGCAACGCTCGCCGCTTCTTTGGCAGATTCCGGCCTCAACCCATGATCCACGGTCAGAACGATGAGCGATTTGCCTCTGGCCTCAGCCCAGTCATAGGCGAGATGAAACAGCGCGCGGGAATCACTGCCACCGGAAACCGCGACGCCAATCGGGCCGGAAACACCGGCGCAGAGCGTATCAAGCGCCGTCGATATGCGGGATGGCAGGTCGGTAGCTAGCTGCACCCGGACCGTGCGCGCTCAACATTTGCGAGATTCTGCGTCACCGGTGAAGCACTCGGATAACGGCTATCCAGAGTATCGAGAATCTGGCAGGCGCGGTCGGACTGACCAACCAGCCGCAATGAGCGACCAAGCTTTACAAGGGCATCCGGTGCGCGGGTATCGTCCGGAAACTTCTGGATCATATCCCGGAATGCCGCGCCGCTCGCATTGTAATTTTCCTGCTGATAGAGCACTTCGCCGAGCCAGTATTGCGCCTCGCCCGCCTGGGGATCATCTTCAAAATTATCGAGAAATGTCCTGAAGCTGCGCTCTGCCCCGGCATAGTCGAAGCGAAGCAAGCGCGCCTTGGCATCGGCAAAGAGTGGTCCGGCAGCCCCCGGAAGATCCGATGCGGCCAGAGTTCCAAGTGATCCTTCGCCGGGAGCGCTCGCTCCAGCCTCCAGAGCGCGAACCGGAGAACCACCGCCAATGCTTGTTCCGGTGCCCTCACCTGCAGCCAATCCGGCAGCAGTGAGCGCGGCAAGGACATCTTCGCTCGCGCCTTCGGCCAGCTGCCCGTCAAGGATCAGGCGGTTTTGCTCCGCTATGACACGCTGCAGATTGGAAATCTGCAGGTCCAGCGCCTGCAGCCTCTCTCCGATTTCCTTATCGTCCGACTGCAGCCTCGTCATCTCCTCGCGGCTCTGGCTCAGTTGGAACTGCAAAGTCTCTATCCGGCCGGTGAGCTGCGCATTCTGCGCCTCCAAATCGCGCACCTGAAGCGCGAGGTCGGCATTCTGACGCTGAAGCGTAAGGCTCCGGTCGTTTATGTCTTCGACAGTCGACTGAAGCCTGTAGGTTTCCGTTGTCAGTTCCCGGCGGCTCAACCGTTCATCCTGGGCCATGGCGCTTGTTACGAGAAGCGCTGTGCCAGCAAAAAGAGCAATCGATCGAATTGGGGACATGAATACTCACTCTCGGGATGAGGCATTAGAGCCTTCAAGAATGAAAAACGGCCGGGGCGAAAATATGGCACCCCGGCCGCAAATTGCAGCAATCTGCTCGTAATTGGGCGTGGACTAGCTGGTCCGTGCGCCGGAAACGATTTGCGTGAAACCGTTACGGTTCAACGCCCAGGCAGCTTCATTGCTTCCGCCATCAATCGGGCGCTCCTTGCCGTAGGAAACGGTTTCGATCCGGGCGGCATCTACGCCAAGACCGACAAGATAGTCGCGGACAACCGAGGCACGGCGCTCGCCAAGAGCAAGGTTGTATTCACGGGTTCCGCGCTCGTCGCAGTTACCAGCAACAAGGATGCGAACACCCGGATATGAATTCAGCCAGGCGGCCTGGCGCTGAAGGACAGACCTGTCACCATCATCAAGGTTCCACTGGTCGAGATCGAAATAGACGCGCTCGCCGACATTGACGCGGAAATCCTCAATGGATCCGGCTGCTGGACCGACAGGAGCCACAGGGGCTTCTTCTACGCGTGGGGCCGGGGCCGGTGGGGCCTCAGCTGTTTCCTGCACAACTGGCGCAGGTTCTGGTTCTTCGGGGGCTGTGGCGCATGCCCCGAACCCGAGTGTTAAGGCCGCAGCAATTATGCTACTCTTTACAACATTCTGCATGATTAAGGCTCCCATCCTATCCTTGCTTGTCACACGAATTGGGTAGTGTGTAAATCAGTCAATAGTTGAGCTCTATGTCAACCAGTTGACACACAAGCCCTGCACTTCGGGCGACCATTAGATTGAATTCCGGCAAGAATTTGGCAAAGCAGATTTTAGGCGTGGTTGCATTTTTACAACTCTTTACATCGCTACCGAAATGACCAAGCATCCAGGATAGCCAAATCGTACAATCGCCAGCTGAAATGTCTTCGGATAACACTGTTTTAGACGGACCAATGCATCAAAATGAGGGATAACTGTCCCCCAAAAGTCGATGGTTTGGGCGCTGAAATGATCATGGACCAATGCACAAAAAAATCAGTTAGCCGATTTTCATTGCAACTTTCCGCGCAATTTCGAGGCACGCCGTTAAACCTGGGCTTTCAATTCCGAACAGATGCACCTGACCGGGCTGGCCATGGGTCTCCGGTCCGGCAATAATAAAATCTGCGTTTGGCGCTTCGGGGCCAGCAATCTTAGGCCGAATTCCAGCATAATCGGGTCGGAGTGATTCTTTCGGCAAGCTGGGCCAGTAGCGCTGAACCTCTGTTTCGAACACACTCGCCCGACCAGGATCAATGGCGTAATCTAGCTCATCGACCCATTCGACATCAGGGCCGAACCGCGCTCCGCCGCCAAGATCAAGGGTCAGATGGATACCGAGTCCCCCGGCAACTGGCACCGGATAGATCAACCGTTCAAACGGCGCGCCCGATGTCAGAGCGAAATAGCTGCCCTTGGCGAGATGAAGATCCGGAATGTGGCGCTTCTCCAAGCCTTGGATGGTGCGGGCGACTCCCACCGCTCCTAGGCCGGCAGCGTTGATAAATGTGCGGGCGTTTAGAGCACAAGGCTCCCGGCCCTCGCAAATCAACTCCGTGCGGCCATCGGAACATGCCTGCCCGCTAACAATGCGCGTCTCAAAGGCGAACCGTGCTCCGTGATCCTCTGCCTCACCCTGCAGGCTGAGCATCAGGGCGTGGCTGTCGAGTATCCCGGTCGAGGGGGAGAGCAATGCGCCTTTCACCCCAAGCGCTGGCTCCAATTCGGAAACCTTTGCAGCATCCAGCACCTCAAGATCGTCGACGCCATTCGCTTCTGCACCGGAAGCGATATCTGCGAGACGGTCGATCTCATTGTCCTTTGCGGCAACGATCAGTTTGCCGCAATTTTTGTGCGGTATATGGCGCGTATCCAGATAGCGGTACAATGCCCACTTCCCGGCAACGCAGCATTCTGCCTTTAAGGAACCCTCAGAATAATAGATCCCGGCATGGATCACTTCGGAGTTGCGTGAGCTTGTCTCCGTCCCGATAGCGGATGCCTGTTCGACCACCAAAACGTCTCGCCCCGCCATGGCAAACTTGCGGGCAATTGCAAGTCCGATAACCCCGGCTCCAGCGACAACACAATCGGCTTCGAAGCGCGACAATGTCGCCACAGGAATGGCCTCGCTCAAGCGGCCCCGGCGAGTTCCGGTTGCTCGGGAGCCATGGCCGGCTTATCAAGAATCATATCCGCTGCTTTTTCGGCGATCATGATTGTCGGCGCATTTGTGTTGCCGCCAATCAGGGTCGGCATCACCGACGCATCTACCACGCGAAGACTGTCGACCCCCCTCACCTTCAGCTCGCCGTTCAGTGGCGCATCGTTATCTGTCCCCATACGGACTGTGCCGATCGGGTGATAGATCGTCTCCCCAGTCTCGCGGATATAAGCATCGATCTCGTCGTCGGTCTTCACGCTCTCGCCCGGTCCGTACTCTGCTCCGCGATAAGGCTTTAGGGCATCCTGCTTCAGAACCTCACGCACCATTTTCAACCCTTCCCGCATGGCCCGCCGATCTTCCTCAGTAGCCAGATAATTCGGATCGATCCTTGGCGTATCAAAGGCATCCGCTGAGCGCAGCCCTATATGGCCCCGGCTCTCCGGTCTCAGCTGACAGGAGTGCACCATGAAGCCATCCTTCTCGATCGACTCATTGGCATGGTTGAGGGAAAGCGCATTGACCATGTGCAGCTGTATGTCCGGGCGGTCGAGCCCTTCCCGAGATTTCAGGAAAGCTCCGGCCTGCAGGAACTGATCCCGGCCCGGCCCTTTCTTGCGAAGGGCATAATCGAGGGCGACGGCATACTTCTTCCACCCTTTCTGTTTGGAGTAGGCCGATAGCGGCTGATTGATTTCCTGAAGCACCAGGACATCGAGGTGGTCCTGAAGATTCTGACCAACCTCTTTCAGATCAGCTTCCACCTTGATGTCATGCTTTTTCAATTCATCGGCCGGCCCGATGCCTGACAACATGAGCAATTGCGGCGACTGAACCGCGCCAGCACAGACAATCACTTCCGCAGACGCATCAATGCGTTCGGGGCGCTGACCGGCTCCGGAAACAACTTCGACCCCCGCCGCCCGGCCATTCTCCACGATGACTTTGGTGACCAGTCCGGTGGACCGGATCGTCAGATTGCTTCTGACATCTTCTATCGGGCGCAGATAGGCAAAAGAGGCACTCCAACGTTCACCATCGCGAATGGTCCGCTGATAGTGGCTAAAGCCTTCCTGCTCTGCGCCATTAAAATCCGCGGTTCGACTGAAACCCGCCTGGACGCCAGCTTCGATGAAAGCGCGGTGCATCGGATTGTCGAGGGGCGAATCCTCAACCCAGAGCGGACCGCCAGCGCCATGGAAACCATCGGCACCGCCTTCATAGTGTTCGGACTTCCGGAAGTAGGGCAACACGTCGGCAAAGCCCCAGCCGGTCAGCCCCATCTGACGCCACTGATCATAGTCACGGGCATGGCCGCGAATATAGATCATTCCATTAATCGAAGACGAGCCGCCCCAGCCTTTTCCGCGGGGCCAATAGAGCTTCCGGCCACCCATATGCTCCTGAGGCTCGGTCCAGAAGCCCCAATTGTGGGGCCCTGCCGCCTTGATCAGCTGACCCACTCCGGCTGGCATACGAACCAGAAAACTGGAGTCTTTTTTGCCGGCCTCAATCAGACAGACACGAACCGATGGATCCTCCGTCAGACGATTGGCGAGCGTGCATCCTGCACTACCAGCGCCGACAATGACGTAGTCATATGCTTCCATCTCTTAAAACCTCCCGGACTTTAGCGTCCTTATTTAATTTTATCGTTCCAGTTTCATGCCACTCTGGAAACACTTTATGAACTATCAGGGCCTATGATGAGGGCGAAGTAAAGTTGCCGCTGGGAGAGCGGCTTGCCAGGGCGGGCCAAATCGGGAGTCACTTTCATGACGGCGCTGCCTCGTAACCACGCTATACTGAACAAGAATCCAAAACTCCGAAAAGACAATCGTCTGCATAGACGAGTCGACATGTCCCTCGAGGGACGCTTCCTGAATCAGGGAAGCGAAGAGTATGACTTCGTGACCATTAACCTCTCCTGTGGCGGAGCGCGTTTGCAGTCCGATTTCGTGCCGTCGATCGGTGAAGAGATTGTCTGCTATTTCAATGAGCTTGGCCGGGTGGCCGGGACGATTACCCGCCACACTGAGGATGGGTTCGCTGTTGGTTTCAATACCGTTAAAACCAAGCGCGACCGCCTCGCGGATAAGCTAACCTGGCTCCATAACAAGGAGCGTCTCGGCCTCGACGAGGAACGCGGTGCCCGCCGTTACACCGCAGACGGTCCGGCCATCATCGTTCGTCAGGATGGCAGACGGCTGCAATGCCGCGTTGTAGATATCTCCTTGACCGGGGCCGGCTTTGAAGCCGACGGCCCGGCTCCGATGATCGGTGAACAGATCACTGCAGGAAATGCGCAAGGCGAAGTGGTACGCCGGGTCGGTAAATCCTTCGGTGTCCGGTTCAAGCGCTAGCGCCTACTTTCCTGACCAATTCGGCTTGCGCTTCTCTGCGAAGGCGCGCGGACCTTCGATCATGTCCTCGCTCTTAAGCATATCCCCGACGGCTGGATATCTGGCTTCGAACGCATCTTTGTAGCTTGCAATATCTAGCCCCTGCATCACGGCCTGTTTCGAGGCCCGGATCGACATCGGGCTGCAGGCAAGAATCATTTCCGCCCAGGTTCGTGCCGTATCCATAAGTTTCGCTGCTGGAACCACAGCATTTATAAAGCCAAGACGCTCGCCCTCTTCAGCGGCCACTGTCCGGCCGGTTAGGATCATACCCATGGCGCGTTTCAGGCCGATCTGCCTCGGCAAGCGGTGAAGACCACCGGCAAGGGCCGCGAGGCCAACTTTAGGCTCCGGCAGGGCGAACTTCGCCGTGTCCGCCGCGAGAATGATGTCGCATGCGAGGGCAATCTCGAACCCTCCGCCCATGGCAACGCCGTTCACCGCAGCGATGACTGGCTTGTCGAGATCATATCTTGAGGTTAGCCCGCCAAAGCCGCTTTCCGGCGTGTAGATCGGATTGCCCTCGGCTTGCCAGCGCAAGTCATTGCCGGCGGAAAATGCCCGGTCGCCTGCGCCAGTGACAATCGCGATCCAGAGTTCCGGATTGGCCGCGAAGTCATCGAAGATTTTCGCCATGGCTTCATTGGCCGGCGGATGGAGCGCATTCATGCGATCGGGACGATTGATTTCCACTATCAGAACCCGGCCATCCTGATGGGCCTTCACGAATGTTTCTTCTGCCATAGAGTCTTTCCTTGGTAGTTTTATTCACTCACAGCTTCTATGCCTCACGGAGTCAAACCGAATCGGATCTGTCGCAGCCATGCCCAAGACCTCTCCCCTCGATCTTGCAGCTATTGATCCGGCGATCTGGCGCGTTTTTGTGGGCGACGAGCCCTACGGCCCCTACACGCTGGGTCAGGTTCGAAGCTTCATCGATGAAGGCAGGGTTACCGCTAAAACGCTGATTACAAAGGCGGGCCGCGACGCACTTGTCCCGGCAAGCACCGTGGCCGAGCTGCAGGACACATTCGTCTTGCGCAAAGATGATGCCGCTGCAGACAGCGAAGAGACCGGTACAACGGCAAATTACGTCATCACCACCGATCTGAAACGCACCTCAGAGGTGGACCTCATTATCTGCCTCAACGGTCTCGGTGAGTTCACCTCTGTCCTACCCGGCACGTTTGTTCTCTCAAGCCCTCGCCGTCTGCACGATGTTCAGAAAACGATAAGCGCAGCGACCACGCTTGATGATCAGATCATCATTGTGAACGCTTCCACCGGGCGACTCGGATGGCTGAATATCGGAACCGATACGGATATCCACTTACGCGAACTCTGGGCGAAAGCTGAAGAAGAAGAGACCGCAAAGAGCGAGTAATCGGAAGGGGAATCGACAGTATTCATGGCCTTCTATTCTGTGGCTGGTCTTGATCCTTTGGCGTTTTTGTGTGCACTGCAGCGACGATCTTTAAACCGGCTGTTAAAAACCCCATGTGTACATCGCTAATCGCACATGTATTCATTCACTTTTTTGGAGGTTGAGACCGTATGCTGCTCAACATGCTCAAGGGAAAACTGCACTCAGGTGCAGTAACACAGTGCGATCTTCACTATGAAGGATCGGTGTCCATCGATCAGGATCTTCTGGATGCATCCGGCATATTGCCGAATGAGCGGGTGGATATCTGGAATGTGACCAATGGCGCACGGATTCAGACCTATGCGATCGAAGCGCCGCGTGGCTCCAAGACAATTGGCGTAAACGGTGCCGCTGCCCGAAACTTCGCTGTCGGCGACCGTGTGATCATTGCTGCCTTTGCCCATGTCGAGGCAGAGAAAGCCCGCCAGCATGCACCGCAGGTTGTGCTGCTCGATGAGCATAACGACATACAGGCTCCATCGGCAGCTTATTAGAGCTTTGCCTTTCGGCTAAGGTGCTAGTTGACCGTACCGCGTCCTTTCCCAGTTTGTCATCCCGCACGTTGAACGTCTGAGAGCTCTGCCCCCTAATTTGCGGTGGTTTTTGCTTTCCCCGCAGCGTTGCATACTTCCATTCGCTGGGGATGACAGAAAGGGACGCGGATATGAAAAAGCTATCCTTCGCGCTGCTCGGAACTTTTGCTTTAGCGGGCGCAGCCTTTGCCGAGGATTCAATCTCTATTGAACCTGGCGAATGGTCTTTTGAGAATACCATGGCCGTGAAAGTGGATATGGGCGGCGGTCAGGTCTTCAACATGCCGGCGCGGACGTTCGGCGGCACGGAGTGCATCACCCCGGAGGATGCGACACTTACGCCGGAACGACTGATTAAGGATATGGAAGAGGATGGCGGTGGGGCCTGTGAGTACACTGATATCTCCGTGTCCGGTCTAACCATGACCTCGACGATCAAATGTCTCGAAGACGGTATGGAAATGACCGGCAATTATTCCTTCACGGTCGGCGCGGACCGACGCTCTGGCAGTGGCACACTGGACATGACCGGCAATATGGAAGGCGCGTCCATGATGTCTAACGGGACGCTGAGCGGAGCTTACCTAGGAGCCTGCGATTAATCTTCGGGCTTACCTATGAGGGACCTGTAGAGCTCCGGCCTGCGATCGCGGAAAAAACCCCAGGCCGCCCGGTCCTTTGTGATGTCGTCAATATTGAAGGACGCGGTGGCGATACCAATTTCAGTGCGGCTAAGTCTGGAAACGATCTCCCCTGCCGGTCCGGCAATAAAGCTTGATCCATAAAATGTCTGTCCTTCCTCGCTCCCAACACGGTTGGCAGCGGCGACGGGAATGACATTGGAAACAGCATGGCCCTGCATGGCGCGCTGCCAGCGGGCGGCGGTGTCGAGGTCCGGATTGTCCGGCTCCGAGCCGATGGCCGTAGGATAAAGAAGAATGTCTGCCCCCTTGAGCGCCATGGCGCGGGCCGCCTCTGGAAACCACTGATCCCAGCAAATGCCGACGCCGAGACGGCCAGCCTTTGTTTGCCAGACACGAAAGCCGGTATCGCCAGGACGGAAATAGAATTTTTCCTGATAGCCGGGACCATCCGGGATATGGCTCTTGCGATAGAGGCCGAGGGGGCGGCCGTCGGCATCGATCATCACGATGGAATTATAGTAGTGGGGACCATCCTTTTCGAAAATCGAGACCGGAAGCACGATTTCAAGCTCGGCAGCGAGGGGTGAAAGCGCGGTGACGGCGGGGTGGTCCAGCCAGGGCTTTGCGCGGCCGAACTCTGCTTCTGATTGGGACTTGCAGAAATATGGCCCAGTGAAGAGCTCCGGCAGGAGCGCGATATCAGCTCCCTGCCCGGCGGCCTCGCGGATAAGTTCCGTGGCGGTGGTAATATTCGTCGCCTCGTCCTCGACAGGTGCGAACTGGAGCACAGTGAGGCAGATCTCGTCTGGCATTACCTACCCTTCCCCAGAAGCGGAACATGTTGCGTTATACAATGGAACGCGCCGCCACCGGAAAGGATATGCCGGGCAGGCAAGCCAATAATGTCGTAATCCGGCAGGGCCGATTTCAAGACCTGAAGCGCTTGCGGCGCGAAATGGTCTTCGAAGGTGGGCATTATCAGTGCACCATTGGCAAAGACGAAATTGAGGTGGCTGGCAGGCATGATGGTTCCGTCTCTGTCGGTGACGCGTCCCGGCGATGCCAGGGTTATGACCTCCAGACCGGAGGCGCGGAGGGTCGCTTCCACTGCGGCGTAAATCTCCGTATTGGGATCATCGGGACCAGACGCTTGCTCGCAAACGACAGTGGTCTCGCTGACAAAGCGGGCGAGGTTATCCACGTGTCCATCAGTATGGTCGCCAACCAAGCCGTCGTCTAGCCATATGAATTCCGACACATTCAGAGCCTTACGGAGCGCTTCTTCGGCGATGGCTTCTGTCCAACCGGGATTACGATTAGGGTTGAGCAGGCACTGGCGCGTTGTCAGGAGCGTTCCCGCCCCATTATGCTCAATCGCACCGCCCTCTAGAGTGATGTCGGAACAGATGGCGTCCAGGCCATCGACGGCAAGCATGGCAGCTGCGGTCTCCTGATCTCCCGGAAGGTTATATTTGCCGCCCCAGCCATTAAAGCGAAACCTCAGTCCGGCCAGCGTCCCGCTATGCTCGACGTAAAGCGGGCCCGTATCGCGCAGCCAGATGTCCCCACTCGGTAGTATAAAAATATTTATATTTCTATTTAAAGTAGATTTTATAGTTTCGGCTTCTGCCGCATCTTCAGCAATGAGACGGACCTCGACATTTTTCGCGAGCGCCAATGTCAGCCTACGTATTTCCTCGCGGGCGAGTTCGAAATCCTCACCCCACAGATGTTCAGCACTCGGCCATCCGACCCAGACAAATTTGAGTTCATTCCACTCTGGCAACAAATTCCAATTGACGCAGGGCAAGACGGTATTTTTTCCGGAATTTCAATGATCTCGAGGTGGGCATTACCCCAAAAGAAAAGGGGCACCCAGAAAGGATACCCCTCTACTCTACATACTACAGCCGTCGCTGTACCCATACATTCATATCAAAAAACCGCAAAATGTCCATTCGGCGAAAATGAAAAAGTAGAAACAGTAGAGGGCACAGCAAAGTTATCCACAGGAACAACAAGATGTTTCGAAATAGAAACGACACATGACTGCAGTCATCGCTTCCGTTTACTTGGCACTCCGATAAGCAGGAATTCCAACACTCTGGTGACCTCCATGGGCAGATCAAAACACGCGGTTTCGGAGCGCTCCGGTCCGACATGGCTGGTTGCGGCATTTGTCCTACTGATTGCTTTCCGCGTCGCAGCAATCTGTCTTTCACCGCTCGGTCTCGGACCGGATGAGGCGCAATACTGGCGCTGGAGCACCGAGCCCGCCTGGGGCTATTACTCCAAGCCGCCACTGATCGCCTGGGTCATCGGCGCAACGACGGGGTTGTTCGGGGACAGCGAGTGGGCAATCCGGCTCGCTGCCCCATTGCTACATGGGCTGACAGCGCTCTTTCTTTTCAGTCTTGGCAGGCAGATGTATGGACCACGCGTCGCGATCTGGGCAGCCGCCTGCTACCTCACCATGCCGGGGGCCACCTACTCCTCAGGGGTGATCACTACCGATGCTGTCTTGCTGCCCTGCTTTGCAGCAGCGATGGTCTGCCTCTGGCATTTGCGGCAGTCCGGGCCGTCAGCCTTTGGCGCGCTGGGCCTCGGCATCGCTCTCGGGGTCGGATTTCTGGCGAAGTATGCCATGGTCTATGCGGTCATTGGCCTTGCCTGCGCCGCCCTGATCGACAGGGATACGCGGCTCGCCGTGCGGTCGCGATATGGGCTTCTGGCAGCGTCGGTTGCTGCCGCGCTTGTCACCCCGCACCTTGTCTGGAATGCGCAGAATGGTTTTCAGACGGTCAATCACACCGCCGACAATGCCAATTGGGGCGGCAGTCTGTTCTCGCCGATGAACGGCGTCCAGTTCCTCGTTGATCAGATGGCAATCATTGGCCCTATCGGCTTTATCGCCCTGATCGCGGCCATTATCCTTCACGCCCGGCAAGGACAGCGTGATGAGAACAGTGCGAAGATCAGCTGGCTACTATGTTTTCTGTTGCCAGCGCTGACCCTGATCACCGTTCAGGCGGTTGTCTCTCGCGCCCACGCCAATTGGGCCGCGACGATCTACATCGCGGGCTGCCTGATCCTCGCGGCGACACTCAGCCGGGATAAATGCATTCCGAAACCGGCCTGGTTCTTTTGCGCCGGACTGATTCTGGCGGCGGCCATGGTCACGCCAGATCTAAGCAGTGCGGAAAAACTGATCATGGGAGGCGCGTTCGGAACGATCATTCTGGCCGCTGGCCTGATAAGCAGTTGGAAAACATCCGGCATTCTTGCGGGCGGCGTCGCTCTAAATCTCTTCCTGGCAGTACTCTTTACTGCGATTGCGATTGGACCTGTATCCTGGTCGGAGCGTTTCGGGGTCGATCAGTCTTTCAAACGATCGAGGGCATGGCCTGAGACCGTGGCGCGCTTGAACGCTGAACTGATACAAACCAGAGCCGATGTGTTGCTGGTGGATGAAAGGGAGCTCTGGCACGGGGTCGATTATTATGGGCGGGGTCGGGTTCAGGTACCCGTTTATTCCTGGCGTCCGGCAGAGGTGCCGAAGAGCTTTGCCGAGAAAGCGGACCTTGCCGATCTCGATGATCCACGCGTGCTCGTGGCCAGCATCAAACCCCATCAACGTCCAAAGATGCGGGCTGACTTCGCCGAGTTCAAAGATGCAGGAGACGTGAAGGTACCGATCGGCGGTGGAGCTTATCGATCAATAAGACTCTATGAAGCCCGAGGGTATGATCCCCTTAACAGAACACCAACCTGGCGGGAGCGGTTTAAAGGACTAAGCGAGCCCTGAGGGCTTATCCGTCCGCATCCTGCTCACCGGCCCACACACGTCTGACCGTGGCATCACGACGGCAACCGGTACGGTAAAGCTCATACCGAACCGGATTTTTTTTATAATAGTCCTGATGATAGCCCTCTGCATCCCAGAACTGTCCAGCATCAAGGATCGGGGTAACAATCGGTGACCGAAGCACACCAGAGGCATCAATCGCAGCTTTGGATGCTTCGGCGATATCACGCTCGTCGGAGGACGCCGCGAAGATCGCTGTGCGATAGCTGGCACCACGATCACAGAACTGACCACCATCATCGGTCGGGTCAATGTGACGCCAGAAATATTCGACGAGTTCTGAATAGCTGACCGTTTGCGGATCATAGACGACCTTCACCGCTTCATAATGACCGGTGTTTTCATAGGTGACCTGTTTATAGGTTGGGTTTGGCAGAGTGCCGCCAGCATATCCAGATGTGGTTTCAAGCACGCCGGGAACCTTGTCGAAGTCCGATTCGACGCACCAGAAACAGCCACCGGCAAAGACCGCTTCTGCCGTCGTCCCGCTGAGGGCCGGTGGGGTTGGTGTTTCAGCCGCATCATCCTGGGCGCTTGCCACCACCATGAAACTAATCAGCCCGGCGAATGTTGCCAAAGTAATCAGGATGACTTGCGCGCGCGTTATCTGCATCAGCCGAAACATATTTTGGTCCTATAACCAAGAAGGGCAAAGCCCCAGCCCTCTAACGCTAGGTAATATGTTGCTTCGCCCCGGTTTGAGTAGTCCCCAGAGTCAGTCATCACGCGAAGTTGTTCGGATCCGTGTCCTCGATGCAGCAGCTTCCATAATGACGCGGACCCGAACAGAGGTTTTTCGCCCGTCATTATCGACGGCGCTGATCCGGTAGAAGCCTGGTTCTTGTGGTTGCCACGCGGGCAGCCCGGCCTGATCGCGCTGCGTCGGCGCGCCATCGACAAACCAGGTCAGAGCCCCCTCACCTCGGCCGGCAAGCACGAATGCTCTAGGCATGTTCCCATCAATGGCCCCGGCCCATAACTCTGCATTTCGGGGAGGAAACAGAATTTCCGGAGGCTGAGCATCGGTAAACCGCGTAAGGACGGCTCTCGGTCGGGCAGAACTTGTGTCGGCGATACGTGTCGAGTTTTCGATACGGCGCTTAAGGCGAAGATCGGCGCGGTCGGCAATTTCGAACAATATAGGAAGGGCATCGGACCTTCCGACATTACCGGGGCGCGGCGCACCATCGGCTCGGCCAACCCAGACGACAATCGCATGGTCGCCGGAAACGCCGGCTGCCCAGGCGTCGCGGAAGCCGTAAGACGTGCCGGTCTTGAAGGCGATGTCGGGTGCATTGCGCGTAAGCCGGCCCGGCAGATGACCTTCCGGTGCAGGAGCCTTGCGAAGAATGTCTATAACTTGCCGGGCGCTTGTGCGGCTCATCAGACGATGACCTTCAGATTTAATCGAGGCCGCTTCTGCATCGGTCTGCCAGACGAGGGGCTTGACGATACCGCCATCGCCAAGGGCTGCATAGAGCATAGCAAGCTCCTGAAGCGTTAGCCCTGCCCCGCCGAGAGCAAGCGCAAGACCGGCCTTGGCACCGCCGCCAGACAGGCGCGGCGCGGCACCGGCCGCAGCGAGTTCTGCGGCAAAGCGATCAGGGCCAACCCGGTCAAGGGCGATCACCGCCGGGACGTTCAAAGAATGCTGCAGTGCTTCGGCAACCGTGACGTCGCCATTGAAGCTGCGGTCGAAATTCTCCGGCTGATAGGCGGAAAAACGGCGGGGAAGATCGGTGATCAGCGTGTCCGGCAGCGCCGCGCCATCATCGAAGGTCATGGCATAGATGAACGGCTTAAGCGTCGAACCCGGAGACCTCGCGCGACGGGTGAGATCGATCCACCCACCGGGGCGTTTGCGGGAGGCGGACCCGACGGCTGCCCGAACTGCGCGGCTCGGAATATCGACAATGATCGCTGAGAGCTGGACTTCGCCACCAAACTCAGCCGCCTTTCTGGCGATAAGGCGCTCAAGGTCGCCCTGCAAGCCAGCATCAAGTGTGCTGGTGACATCGCCCTGTTGGCTTCGCCTGGCATTGGCGGCAGCGTGCCAGGCGCTGGCCGGGAAAGCGTGGCGGCCTGGCAAAGCAGCAGTTTCGATTTCAGCGCGGCGAGCCGCATTGACAGTTCCAGAGGTTTCCAGCTTCGCAGCAATCCGAGCACGGGCGGCCCTCGCCTGTTCAGGCTTTAAATCCGGCCTACGCACTTCCGGCGACTGAGGCAGGGCGATCAGAAGCGCGATCTCATCATCGGTAAGGCGCGAAGGGCTATGGCCGAACCAGGCATGGCTGGCGGCGCGCACACCCTCAAGATTGCCGCCATAGGGCGCGAGGGTGAGATAGAGCTCCAATATCTCTCGCTTGGAGAGCCGCACTTCGATTTGCAGAGCACGGAGCATCTCTATCAGCTTGGATGGAATGGTGCGATTCCGGGGCTCAAGAAGCCGCGCCGTTTGCATTGTAATCGTCGAACCGCCGGAGACGATACGCCCAGCGCCAGCAGATGTGACCGCCGCGCGGACCATGGCGAGCCAGTCCACACCCATATGGCTGTAGAAGCGTTTGTCTTCGACGTGGAGCAGAGCCTCAATGAAGAGCGGGTCGATCTCATCGAGAGTGGCGGCGAAGCGCCAACGACCCTCTTCTGTCGGGAACGCCCGCAGAGGTTTACCCCGGCGATCACTCACCATCACAGAGAGGGCCTCTCCACGCTCAAGAGGCGGCGGGAAAGCCCAGTTCAGAATCGCCAGCGCACCAATAACAGCGCCGAGCACAAAGCCCAGTGTCTTGAGACGGCGGCGCGTCAGAATCATGGGCGGCCGCCAGCTCCGAGCGCCGCAGGCGTGATGGACACTCGCCCGGCGGAGGACCGGGCATTGACGTCCGGCCGATACATGTCCTCAACCGTGACACCGGGAATGATGAATTCTCCCGGTGTCACTGCACGGGAAAGATAGGCGAGCGTCACGCGCTGGTCGCGCACATCGATGGCGGCGACATAGCGGTCGTCGCGGGCCTCTGCCGTCTGTGGACGATCAATCTTTCCAATCCATGCAAAAGCTCCATCATCTCCATTCTCAACATCGCCATCGGCCGGGCGCAGCACGGTTTCAATCTCGAAGCCTGCAGGCAGAAGGTCGGCCACGATCAATGGGTTGGTGCGCCGCTCGCTCGGTGTGATCGTCATGACCGTTACGATCTGATCGCCCTGGTCGAGATTGGTGAGAGAGAGCGGAGCACCGCGTGGGGTGAAGAACCGCTTCCTGACGGAGAGACTATTGCTGACCGGCGGCGGTGCCTCGGCCGGCGTGCCCCGGGCAATCACCGTACGATATATCGGCTTGTCGCCACGGAGTGTGAAGCTGACGCCTTCAGCAACTTGAGTGTCGCTCAGGAAATAGCGTTGGTCATTATTGTTGCCGCGCCCAAGGCCATCGACATTGACCTTGACACCGCCCTCATCGCCGACCAGCTCATTCACGGCGAGCAACATGAAAGCCTTTTCCTGCGTGGTAAGCAGCTCCGGGTCCGGAGCATCTTCCGCCAGGCGTTCCGACAATCCGGTCATCACATCTGTGAGGCCTGCTTCCGCCGCGAGAGCCAGCATGCCGGCAATGTCGCGTCGTTTGGTCTGGTAATAGTCGCCGGTGTTCTCGTACCCGATCGCCTCCTCAGCCTTGGCAAAGGCGTTTACCGCGCGGGCCCGGTCGCCCATCAGGGCAAGGGCTGCGCCGATATGGGCGCGGGCAAGCGGGCTATCGATCGCGTCGAGACCGCGATCATTGAGATAGCGCAGGCGGGAGATGTCAGCCTTGCCAGCCTTCGCGAGCACATACATGGCATAGGCCGAAGCGCGCTGCATGAGCCGGACCTGGGTATCATTGTGCCAGCGGCTTTCCCAACGATCCGTATCGTAACCATAGATACGCCAGGCATCGCCCTCCGACACATTCAGCATGGACTGGTAAGCCCGTTCCAACGCTTCGTCGGGCACGGCATATCCCACCTGCTTCGCCCGATGCAGGAAATCGGTCGTGTAGGCTCCGAGCCATGGCGAAGCGTAGCGGTCCCCTTCCCGCCAGAGGCCGAAGGAGCCATCGGCGCTCTGGCGGTTGAGAATGCGGGAGACGGCCTGCTGCACCCGGGTGCGGGCACCATCATCGGTACGCTCACCCGTACCCATAGCGACGAGCTGTTCCGAGTATAGGAGCGGCATGGCGCGGCTCACCGTCTGCTCGGTGCAACCATAGGGATAGCGGGCAAGCGAGGCATAAAGAGCACTCGCATCGAGCGGCAAGCTGGAAAAGCTGACCGTCATGGAGGTCGAACCATCGATCAGGCCATCGAATGCGCTGGTGGCCGGTGACCATTCATCGCCCGGCTGCATAAGCTCGCGGCTGACGCGGGCCACCGGCAGGAAGGCAGACCGGGTCTCGATGGGATAAGAGCGCGCGACCTTAAATCTGCCGGGGCCTTCAATTTCGAGATTGATATCTGAAATGCCCATGGCGGCCGTTTCAATAGCGACGCGTTCGTCAGCGCGCTCGCCTTGCTCCAACGTCAGTTCCGGCAACGCTTCGATGATGGAGACAGGCCCGTCAGTGGAGAGACTGGCAGTGTAGATGCCGGCCTCGCCTTCGACATTATCAATCGTTGCGGTGATGAACGCCTCGTCGCCCGGGGCAAGGAAGCGCGGCATTATGAGTTCCGCTGGCACTTCGTCGCGCACCGTTATAGCGCGTGACGCCGAGCCGACGCCTGTCTTCGACCAGGCAACCGCCATCAAACGAAGCTCGCCATTGAAGTCCGGAATGTCGAGTTCGATGTCCGCCCGTCCAGAGCGACCGACATCAACAAGGCCAGAGAACAAGGCGACGGACTTCGTCGGAACAACAGACAAGCCCTCACCGCCAAGTTGGTCACCGCCCGTGCGAACCTCGGCGGGCAGGCCGAGATTGGGATCGAGCAGCCGCCCATAATCATCATACAAAGAGACCCCGAGCGCTTTCTTTCCGAAGAAGTGCGAAACGGCATCGGGTGGCTTGAATTTGGTCAAGCGAAGAATGCCTTCATCGACTGCAGCGAGTGTCAGGAATACCGGCTCGCGAGGGCCGCCATCAAGCTCAATGCGAATGCGCTGCTCTGTCCGCGGCCGGATAACTTCAGGCGCATTGATCGCGAGATCGAAGGTAAGGCGGGACATATCCACCGGCACATGAGCCACACCGACAGCTCGGCGCGGTTTTGCCTGGAGTACCGGATTGCGTGGCGTATATACCGTCACCATCACATAAGCACCTTCACCCCAATCCTCCGTAACCGGGAGAGAGACGCGGGTGCCTTCGGTGGATACTTCCCGGTTCTGGACTGAGAGCACACGGTCGGTGGCGACAACGATCTGGGCAAGGCCGTCATAGGGCGCATCAATGGCAATCTGAATGTCCTCGCCAACTTTGGCAGGATCTTCCGGAGCGCGGACCGCCACACGGTCTGGCGCTTCCACGCCGTCAGAAGAAACACTGCCGCCCCATCCGGCCCAAAACTCAGTATAAGCAGTGGCATCTCCGCTCGTGACGATCAGCTGATGATTGCCCCAGTCCACGGTTCCGGCATTGATCGTAGCCGTCGCACCATCCTCGGTTTGCAGCACACCTTCATTGACTGTGGCAACGGTGCGTGACCGCCGCCAGCGCCAATCACCATTCTCACGATACCAGTCATAATGATAGTCGATGGCGAGGAGCTTCCATTCGATATCAGCGGCGATGGCCTCCCCGCCGCTGGAGACAGCAGCCACTTCAAAGCTCGCTTCGGAACCTTCAGCAATTCGTCCGCTTTCGGATTTTATACCAATGTACCGATCCCGTGGGCGATATGGGATACGAATGCTCTCGGCCACTGGGCGACCGCCGGGTTCCAGAGCCGTAACGACAGCATTCAGGCGCAGGGGACGTGAGCTGTCCGCGCCGCGGCCGGATGGGTTTAGCCTCAGCTCTGCAGTACCGGCACCGTCGGATACCTGATCGGGAAACTCGATAATCTCTTCACGGAAAGTCTCATCATAGGCCCCAAAGACAAATCCATCGAATTTAGCAAAGGGTGACGGATCAACCTGGATGCGGGCCCGCGTCTCGACCTTGAGGCCCGCGCCGGGTGCACCATAGAGAAAGCGGGTGTTCGCGGTGATGTTCCGTATCTCTCCAGCGAGAACGGGGGTTTCAGTATCCGTATCGAGATCAACGGCAATCCGTTGCGGCACAAAATCCTCAACCTTGAAGCCCGCGCGGCCCACCTCGCCGACACCATCGACTTCAAGAATGGCTTGCCAGCTTCCGCGCGCCGCACCGCGGGGGATGCTATAGGTCTCCGAAAGACCACCAGCTTCGGCGTCAGAGAAACGTATCCGTGTCGCTTCAAGACCATTGGGCCTGCGAATGACAAGTGCGCCAGCGCGGTCTTCAAGCGCCACCCCTGCCCTGTTGCGCATAAGGGCAGTAAGATGAATGTCTTCGCCGGGGCGATAGATACCGCGATCAGAATAGACAAAGCCGTCGACGGGACCGCGTGTGGTGCGACCCCCGACATTGTCTGAGGCAAGATCCACAGGCGCGCGGTCAAGGTCGAGCACGGCAATATCGCCGGCCTCGCCATAGGCCATGACAAGGCGGGCTTGCGCGCTTCCGGTACCTGCGAGCAGGGGCGCACCAAAGCTTACCCGGCCCTCAGCACTGGTGAGGGTCTCGGCGAGAATATCATTGTTCCGCGCGATCAGTTGGACGGATGCCGCGGCAACCGGCTGACCGGACTGGAGGCTTCTCAGAGTGACATCAAGGCCGTGGCCGCCCTCATAGGCTGTGAGGGCAAGATCGGTCATAACAATCCAGCGCCGGGCCGCGGCGGGAGGGCCAGACCCGGACGGCAAATCGCGTGCATCCTCCAAGCGGACAACATAGGCCCCCGGCTCAAGCTCACCGATCACATCGGCGATGGGAAAGACAGTGGTGACGGGTGCGTTCTGGACCCGGTCCACATCCATGGTGCCGGACCAGAGCTCGGTCGACACATTGTCCGGGCTTTCCTCACCATAGAGATAGGAATATCGGCCCTGGCCCGTGGTGGTCCCCTGACCGATGGACTTGAACGCCAGGGCGCGGTCGTTCACGCGCGAGACGCTGATCTCGACGCTGTCGACATTGACTGTCTCCACAGGCAGGCCATCGGCGGCGATCCGTGGCAGAATCACGCCCGACCCCTTGAAGCCGACATAGGCTGGCCGGTCTTCAAAGCTGACCGGAACCTCTTCTTCCCGCTCCAGTACGCGGCCATCAGCGGCGGGCAACCCCGAGCGCAGAACGGCGATCCTCTCCTCCCCGAAATCGAGCCCGGTAACACAGAGCTCGCGACCATCAATGCTCAGTACAGGTCGGAGGGCGGGACGGAATTCAATAAAGGACGCATAGTCCGTCTCCGGATCAAGGGGCGAGGAGAAGACGAAGCAGGCTTCTGGGCGATCACCGGAGACATCGATGGCATAGCGAAAATAGGTGAAATCAGCTTCTGCGTCTTCGACGGCGCGCTGTCGTTGCTGGTCGCGGCGCTCGGCTTCCTTCTGTTCGGCGCGGCTGCGCTGAACTACTTCACCATCGGCGAGCCCATCTTCTGTATCATTCGAAGACCCGCCTCCGCCACATGCTGTAAGGGCAAGAAGTGCGGCAAGGCCAAAGGCTTTTGCCCAGGTCCGAATGTCAGTCATGGCGTCCCTCAATTTATAATCATTACCATGAGATTAACGCTATTCGCGGCGCCGCGAACAGGGCAACGAAATGACTTTCTGACGAAATCCGTAGGGTTTTGGCCATATTTGGTTCGATTCGAGCCGTATTAGGTTTGTTCTGCCGGGTAAGGGCTGCAACTGCTTCTTTTCAGAATCAACAAGCATCAATCCAGAATCGACGAGCCATAAGGCGACCGGCCGCGCTAGGTTTGTATCTGGTCCAAAGGCCAGCACACTCCTGGCCCCTGCGGGTCTCCGAAAGCCACGGAGATAGCGCAACCATTTGAAGCGCTCACCCGGCATTTCCTCATAATGCCGCACCAGCACGCAGGGGCCTCTTCTTTTTTGCACGAATACGGCTCTATAGTTCGACCAGTGAAGGTCGGGGCATGGAACTCATCATCTTGCTGATCGCGCTGGCGCTGAATGCCGTGGGCGATGTGTTTCTTCTGCGCGGGGCGCGGGAGACGAATTACGAGTCCGGATTAGCAGCGCTTGAGAAGACATCGGATAAGGATATCCGCTTCGGCGCGCTGCTCGGGCTTCTGGTCATCCCGCCCTGGGCTCTGATTCTGCCTCACCTGTCCGACATTCCGGGCACGGCGGGGCCTATCGCGATCTTCGCCTGGGCGACCTATGTCGCCGCCGTATTCGCCTTTCACATGAGCTATGCCTTTGTCGGCCCGGCGATCAAACTGGCCCCGGAATTAAAGAAACCCTTCGGCAAATTGGTAATGACAATTGCCCTATACAGCTTGCTCGCCGCAACGGTTGTGTCCTTGGCATTGGCCTGGGCAGGCGCGACCGGCACCCTCACCATGACTTGGTATCACTACGCTACCCTGCCGATGCTGATCATCCTATTCTTTCAGGCCGTGCTCGGAAGGATCTTCAGGCGAATCCCCTACTTTCCGATTATCTGCGGACCTATGGCCATGGCCGTCTTCTTTATCGCCTTCTACGATATGATGAGATTGAATTCCGGCGTGTTCGGAGTCGGCTGAGCGTCCCGCTCCACGCCATGCGATAGGGAATGAAGCACTGTCAGAGTCCGAAATAAGCGGTGAGTGGCCACGCCGCCGAACTTCGCTATTGTTCTTTGGATGAAGGCCCACACTCTCACAATCGAGCAGATTAACCGGATATCATCGGAGCTGTTCGTCAAACCGAAGATCGAGCCAGCGGACCTTCTTTTCATATTTGGCAATAGAACTTGCGAAGAAGCATATGGTGCAGCAGCTGGAGCGTTGTGGCATGCAGGATTCTTCCAGAACATTATTGTGAGCGGCGGACCAACCGGGGGGAGCCCAACACCGGAGGCTGACATCATTGCCCAGAAGCTTGTCGCCCATGGCGTGCCAGAGGACCGGATACTTAAGGAGAATCAAGCCACAAATACCGGCGAAAATGTCGAGTTCGGTCTAGGCGTATTAGATGATCGAATTGGGTTGGAGAATATCCGGTCTGTCCTCGCGATGGGGATGGTCTGTACGTCACGGCGATATCTTATGACGCTGCAACGACACTGGCCGGACGTTCAAAAAAGCCTTCTGGCCGTCAATTACTTTAACAGGCCACTAAATGACTGGCCTGACCATGTGGACATGCGTGAGAGGATTGTCGGCGAATGGTGCAAACTCTCGATCTATAAGGAAAGAGGTTTCATCGTCGATTGGTCCGAAGACCTGAATATGATCTCGGCCAATTAAAGCCCACATCACGCCGGGGCGCGCCCTGGCTCTTACTAGAGCATTCGGGATACTATTTAGCAGAGACCAGTGGATCGCTCGTCTGGGCCTTGTCGAACATGCCCCAGACACCGTCATCGCCATGCCAGTCGCCTTTAGTGGCCCCTTTGGAGTATTCCGTCGCACGGGCTTCGAAGAAGTTCGCATGCTCGACGCCGTTCAGGATTTCGGTGAGCCACGGGATAGGGTGTTCCGAGACACCGTAGATCGGCTTCAGTTTGAGCTGGCCCATGCGCCAGTCGGCGATGTAGCGGATGTATTGTTTGATGTCTTCCGGTGTCATGCCCTCGACTTCGCCTGCCTCGAAGGCAAGGTCGATGAACTTGTCTTCCAGCTTGATCACGGTCTGACAGCAGTCGGCGATATTGTCCGCCACCATCTTTGAGAGCGCACCGGTTTCATTGGCGAAAGTGTGAAACAGCTTGATCATGCCTTCGCAGTGAAGCGACTCATCGCGCACCGACCAGGAGACGATCTGGCCCATGCCCTTCATCTTGTTGAAGCGTGGGAAGTTCATCAACATGGCGAAGCTGGCGAAGAGCTGCAGCCCTTCTGTGAAACCGCCAAAGACCGCCATGGAGGTGAGGATGTCGGCTTCGGTCTCAACGCCGAAGCGGCCGAGATAGTCATGCTTGTCGGCCATCTCCTGGTATTCCATGAACGCGGAGAACTCCGAATCCGGCATGCCGATGGTTTCCAGCAGCAACGCATAGGCGGCGATATGGACTGTCTCGATGTTCGAGAACGCCGCCAGCATCATCCGGACTTCCACCGGTTTGAAGAGCGGCATGTAGTTTTCCATATAGTTCGCGCCGACCTCGACATCGGACTGCGTGAAGAAACGGAAAATCTGGGTCAGGAGATTGCGTTCCTTGTCGGTCAGCTTGACCGCCCAGTCCTTACAATCCTCGCCGAGGGGCACCTCCTCCGGCATCCAATGGACCTGTTGCTGACGCTGCCAGAATTCAAACGCCCACGGATAACGGAACGGCTTATATGCCGTGCTGGGTGATAGAAGTCCGGAAACACTCGTCAGTGAATCAGCCATTTTGTTGCCCCTTCAATTGGAAAATTTGCATCCTCAACACCCACATATGGTGCTTCAAGAGATAATGAAACACAATACGTAGTGATTGGATTGCGTCACTTATTCACAGACAAAACGCGTCTACACAAAAGAGTTAGGGGGTTTTGCAGCGCTGGCGAGGACGGTACAACAGGGTAAACTCCACATTGTCGAAACCCAAGGACCCGCCATGCGCCTTACAACCGCCCTCCTGTCTTCCGCAGTTCTGTTTGTCCTGCCGGCGCAGGCTGAAGCCAGCCTTAACCTGATCAGTGATGCGTCAGCGGGCAACATCATTGAAGACGTGGACGGCCGATACGATACGACGGAAGAAGTGGCGCTCAGCCTCTGGGAATGGGCAGAAGTCGGGTATCAGGAAGAGCGTTCCACGCAACTGATGCAGAACACGCTGGCCGATGCAGGATTCGAGATTGAAACCGGCGTGGCGGACATTCCAACGGCGTTCGTAGCAAGTTACGGCTCCGGCGGCCCGGTGATCGCCATCCTCGCCGAACTCGACGCCCTGCCCGGCATCAATCAAAGCGCATCAGCTGACCGGGTACCCGTTGACGGCAAACATGCAGGCCATGCCTGCGGCCACAATCTTTTCGCGGCAGGATCGATCACCGCGGCGCTCTCGGTGCGTGACTGGCTGGAGGCAACGGGAACGCCCGGCACCGTTCGCGTCTATGGCACGCCCGCCGAAGAAGGCGGCTCCGGTAAGGTCTATATGGTGCGCGAGGGCCTCTTCGAGGATGTCAACTTCGCGATCCACTGGCACCCAGCTGACCGAAATTCGGCAAGTGCGCGGACAAGTCTTGCCAATCGCTCTGCAAAGTTTCGCTTTTCCGGCCTCTCTGCACACGCCGCCGGGGCACCTGAACGTGGACGCTCAGCCCTTGATGGCGTCGAAGCGATGAACATCATGGCCAATATGATGCATGAGCACATCGATCAGGATGCGCGCATGCACTATGTCATAACCGCTGGCGGCAACGCGCCGAATGTCGTGCCGGATTTCGCCGAAGTCTTTTATTATGTTCGCCACCCGAAACCTGACGGCGTTGAGGCGATCTGGGAACGCCTCGAAAATGCTGCCAGAGGTGCTGCCCTCGGCACGGGCACGGAAGTGGACTGGGAAATCATCCACGGCAACAATCCGCTGCTCGTCAATGAAACGCTGCAAAAGACGATGCACGCCAAGCTGACCCAGGTTGGCGGTGTGTCGTACACAGAGGAAGAGAAAGCCTTTGCAGAGAAAATCCAAAGCTCGTTTTTCAAACCATCGCTGAAACTCGGCTCTGAAGAAACGATCGAGGAATATGACGTCTCTCTCGGCTATGGGTCGACCGATGTGGGCGACGTTTCCTATGCGGTCCCGACGGTTGGTGTCGGCACGGCTACATGGGTGCCCGGCACATCGGCCCATTCCTGGCAGGCTGTTGCCGCAAGCGGCATGTCCATCGGCGTCAAGGGCTCTCAAGTCGCAGCGAAGTCCATCGCGCTCACCGCCATTGAGCTTTACCTCAATGAGGATCTCCGCACCGATGCCCGCGCCGAATTCGATGAAGCGCGTGGTCCGGATTATGAGTATCGCTCGCTCCTCGGTGACCGTGAGCCACCGCTGGACTATCGGAAGTAATCAACCTCAAGCCTACTTTAGAAACCGAAAATCGGTCCGCTCAAAGATGACTTTTCCATCGTGGGCGGGCCGTATCTTTTTCTGATCCCAACAGGTCTTGGCCTCATCAAGAGTGTGGTCTGGGAGCGTATCGGCAAAGTCCCGCAAGTATTGCAGGAAGTTATTGTGCTCAGCGATTTCCCTGCGAAAGGCTGGATCATCTTTCCGGCGCTCCAGCATGTGCCACGCATCGATGGCATCGCTCAAAGTCGCGCCGACATTGCTCCGTACCCAATCCATAAAGTCACTGTGGCAGACAAATGCCTTACCGATTTCGCGCTTGAAAAAGCCACGCACATTCGGGCCGAAGGTGACGGATGGCGTGATTACGGTGGCAGAGGTCAACTCCGCCTTGCCCCAATTGAAGCCGTCCTTCGGGCGGCGTGGAAGCTTTGGCGGCGTCGCATCCGGATCTTCAAGGTGGAGCGCGATACGCGCCCGCAGCTCTGCCTTGCTACCCGCTTTGGACAGCTGAAGCTGTTCGCAAATCTGCGTAAGCGCTGCTTTTGGCCAGTACCAGCGCTCAAAGGCTTCGTGCGACATGGCGGGGTCGAATTCCGGGCGGGTTGGATCATCCATCGCAGCGGACTAGCAGACTTTGGTGGAGCTTCGAAAGTGGCGCGCATACGGGCGACGCGCTAAGAACGCGCATACCATGGGAGATCGGGAGGAGATGATGGAGTTCGATGGACTGAAAATTGCGGTGAGTAACGGCATCGCCCGGGTCGTGCTGTCCCGTCCAGAGACGCTGAACCGGTTCGACCGCACGCTGATGACTTCGCTGCGGGATGCCGCCCGCGCCCTGCATGACCGGGCCGATGTAAATGTGGTGATCCTTTCCGCAGAAGGCGACGCCTTCTCCGCGGGCGCAGACCTCGGCAGCACGACCGGCGTCGCCGAAGACCAGACCCTCATCGAGCAACGCCTCGCTTTTCGCCTTGGCCCGGACATGTGCGAGGCATGGGAGCGGCTGGAACAGGTCACCCTCATCGCCATTCAAGGCTATTGCATTGGCGGAGCGGCGGCGCTCGCCCTCGCCTGCGACTTCCGCATCGCTGACAAAGGCGCATCGCTGCGGCTGCCGGAAGTGCCCCTTGGCATCAATATGAGCTGGCGATCCGTCCCCCGCCTCGCGACGCTGATCGGGCCCTCGAAAGCAAAACGGTTCGCCATGCTGGGCGAAGCGATTAACGCCCCGCTCGCGCGCGATTGGGGGCTGGTGGATGAGGTGGTCGAGATCGAAAGCGCGGTGAATGCGGCCGAGGTCCTCGCCGCGCGGCTGAACGCCCTCCCGCCCCTCGCGCTCCGCATGACGAAAGAGGCAATCAACGCCGCCGCCAATGCCGGGCATTACACGTCTTCCTTCATGGACCGCGATCAGTTCCTGCTGACCTTCGGCTCTGAGGACTTCAAGGAGGGCGTGAGCGCGTTCTTCGAGAAACGGGAACCGACATTTCGCGGGACGTGATTTTGTTTGTTTCCGTATCGCAGCTTCATATGATCTGGGTCCCGGATACCCCGGCTGCCCTTCGGCACCCGGTGTTCCGGGATGACAAATCGACATGGCTGGCAGCACTTTTTTTCCGGACAGGCGCTTGCCTTCCGGTTCTGCTTTTTAGCGCCCCTGCCGGGGCCTGTTTCAC
>JBCCUK010000027.1:0-46498 GCA_039196965.1 Pseudomonadota bacterium
CTACAAAGGAAGGATCTGTCCATCCAAAAGCGCACACTATATCTCTGGCTGTACATTAGCTAGAGGCAAACGGTAAGAAAAGGAATAAACTTTGAACCTTTGCTTTGGCTTCATTGCACCGGATGATGGCGGCGGCGATGTATTCGTCCATGTCAGCGTTCTGGAGCGCTGCGGCATGCGAACATTGAGCGATGGGCAGAAAGTGAATTTCACCACCGCCATGGATCAGCGTAAAGGCAAAGTGGCCGTCGATAATATCGAAGCCGCTTAAATTCGCGCCCCTAAGCCGCCGTCAAGAAAGTCGAAATGACTTTCTTGCGGTTGGTTTTTTCAAAATCGACCGTCAGCTTCGTGCCTTCAGCTGCGACAACTTTGCCGTAGCCGAATTTGTCATGAAAGACGCGCTGACCGATATCGAACCCGCTGGCCCCGGATGACGTTGCAATCAGATCCGCCTTACCGTCAATGATTGGGCCGGGGCCGGTTTCCCGCGCGGCGTATTTCTGCATCCGCTTCCAGCCCGGACTATCATAGGAAGATCTCTCTCCAAGGTCTTCGATAGTGCCAGCAAAACCAGTATCGGCTCCCGGCTGCGTGGAATAGCCGGTCTCCGAAACCGCGTCGACATGCTCATGCGGCAACTCATCGACAAAACGGGACGGTAGAACGGACTGCCACCGACCGTAAATCTGACGGTTGGCAACGAACGAGATATAGCATCGCTCGCGGGCCCGTGTAATGCCGACATAGGCGAGCCGGCGCTCCTCCTCAAGCCCCTTCATGCCACTTTCATCTAGCGAGCGGCGAGAGGGAAACACCTCCTCTTCCCAACCAGGTAGAAAGACCTGTGGCCACTCCAAGCCCTTGGCCGCGTGAAGCGTCAGAATCTGGACCTCATCGCCCCCTGCACCACCAGTGGAGGCATCCATGACAAGCTGCACATGCTCAAGGAAAGCAGGAAGGGAGTCGAACTCGCCCATGGCGCGGATCAGCTCTTTCAGATTATCGAGCCGGGTCTGGGCCTGGGGCGAACGATCCCGAGTGAGCATGTCTGTATAGCCGGATTCATCAAGAACCATCTCGGCAAGCTCTGTGTGCGGCAAGCCATTCGCTAAGCGATCGCGCCACATATTGAGCTGGTCAGTGAACGTGGTGAGCCCGCGTTTGGCCCCGCCCTTGATCTCATCGGTCTGAAGGATCATCGGCACAAGGACGGAGAGAGACCGGCCATCGTCCCGGGCGTAGCGCTGGAGCTTTTGCAGGGTCGTGTTGCCGACGCCGCGCTTTGGCTGGTTGACCACCCGCTCGAAGGCGAGATCATCATCCGGCTGATTGACGAGGCGGAGATAGGCCATGGCGTCGCGGATCTCGGCCCGCTCGAAAAACCTTGGCCCGCCGATCACACGATAGGGTACGCCGAGCAGGATCATCCGCTCTTCAAAGAGGCGCATCTGCCAGGAGGCACGCACGAGAATGGCGCAGTCAGCATAGTTACGCCCGGCCGCGCGCCAGGCTTCGATATCGTCACCGATCAAGCGGGCTTCGGCCTCCCCGTCCCAGAGGCCACGAACCTTGACCTTCTCGGCGTCGACATCCTCGGCCTGTTCCGCACCCACGTGAAGCGTCTTACCGAGACGGCCCTTATTGTTGTCGATAACCGCACTCGCGGCGGCGAGGATATGTTCTGTCGAGCGGTAATTTGTCTGCAGGCGGATAATTTCGGCACCGGGAAAATCCTTCTCGAAGCGGAGAATGTTCTCCACCTCTGCGCCACGCCAAGCATAGATCGACTGATCGTCGTCACCGACACAGCAAATATTACCGGAGCCCTGAGCCAAAAGTCGCAGCCAGAGATACTGGGCAACATTGGTATCCTGATACTCGTCTACGAGGATGTAACGGAATTTCGAATGGTAGTCTGCGAGGACATCGGGATTGTTCTGGAACAGGGTGATATTATGGATCAGGAGATCGCCAAAATCACAGGCATTCAGAACTTTAAGGCGTGCTTGATAGATCTCGTAGCACTTGATGCCCTTGCCGCTGGCGAACATATGGGCATCCTCGGATGGGACTTTCTCAGGCGTCTGAGCCCGGTTCTTCCAGCCATCGATCAGGCTTGCGAGGAAACGCGGGGTCCAGCGCTTCGCGTCAATTCCTTCGGCTTCTATGATCTGCTTGCAGAGCCGAATCTGATCATCGGTATCGAGAATGGTGAAGCTTGGCTTCAGGCCAACGAGTTCAGCATGCTTGCGGAGGATCTGGGCAGCAATGGAATGGAAGGTGCCGAGCCAGCGTAGCCCCTCCCCTCGATCCCCAATCAAATCGAGCGCGCGCTCGCGCATCTCCCGCGCGGCTTTATTGGTGAAAGTGACTGTAAGGGTCTGGGAGGGCCAAGCCCGGCGGGTGCCGATGATGTGGGCAAGGCGAGTGGTGAGCACGCGGGTCTTGCCTGTGCCAGCCCCAGCTAGGACGAGGAGTGGCCCATCGACTGTTTCCACGGCCCGGCGCTGTTCCGAATTCAATCCATCCAGGTACGCACCATCCGCCGGCGTGCCGGGTGCATTGGCGGCGGCGAGTTCAGAGATGGACATACTTGGGGAGGATTGGGAGTGATTCGCCATAATCGAATTATAGGTGCAAGGGGAAACAAGGGTAAGGTCCACGCTGCGAGCGGTGGATTATCTTTGCATTTTCATGAGTAGAAGTCTGAAATACCTTCCAGAAAAAACACTTATATAACAATGTTTCTCATTGGAGGGAGAGAAGATCCATGCTCGACAAAATCAAAACCTATGCGCCCCATGCCTTCGCCGTATTCGCATCGATCATCTTCATGGACAGCTTGCGATTCAAATTCACCAATGCACCTGAAACTCAGGAAATTTTTGGCCGCCTGAACGACTGGGCAGCAAGCTTTGGGGCTGAGGGCCTGCTCGCCCATACAGGATTATTCAGTCAATATGTCATCGGGAGCGCAGAACTTGTCGCGTCAGCCTGCTTGCTGCTTGGAATTCTTCCTGCGCTCAGAAACCTGCAAACACTTGGAGCGATGATCGCCGTGGCTGTAATGAGTGGAGCTGTCTCATTTCACCTCTTCACGCCCCTTGGTATCGATCCAAACGATGACGGCGGCGGGCTTTTCATGGTCGCCGTGATGATCCTCATCGGATCGATTATCTTTCTGTTCTTCCACCGCCGGACTGCACTCGGCATCCTTGGTGGGATCAGAAACGCCGTACTGACTCGGCCGGCCTAATACAGCGTCATCAACGCCTTAGCGTCATAGTCGGCGAGATCATCAAACCGCTCATCTTTTACCTTAGTCGCCCAATGGGGATCCTGCAGCAGAGCGCGGCCAATCGCGACGAGATCAAATTCACCTTTCTCCAGACGTTCAATCACATCTGAGATCGGACGGATTTTTGAGCCCTGCCCCTGAAAAGCACCGACGAAGTCCGAAGAGAGGCCAACAGAACCGACAGTAATGGTCGGAAGTCCCGTAAGTTTTTTGGTCCAGCCTGCAAGATTCAATCCTTCATCGCCGTCGACTTCCGGGAACTCTGCTTCCCACCAGCGGCGCTGGGAGCAATGGAGAATATCAATTCCAGCATCGACGAAGACTCTGAGAAAGGCCTCGAGCTCCTGAGGTGTTTCAGCTAACCGAGCGGTGTATTCCTGCTGCTTCCATTGTGAGAATCTTAGAATAAGCGGCATGCCATCAGACATCTGCTTGCGGCACTCGGCAATGATCTCCCCAGCAAAAGTCGCCCGTTCGATCAAGCCGCCGCCGTACTTATCTTCCCGGGTATTCATGACGTTCCAGAAAAACTCATCGATGAGATAGCCGTGGGCTCCATGTATCTCGACGCTATCAAAGCCGAGCTTTGTCGCGTCGCCCGCGGCCTTCGCATAGGCAGCGACCATATCGGCAACTTCGGATTCCGTCGGTTCCGGCTGAACCTGCTTGCCTTTATGGGTTTTGCCGGACGGGCTATCTGAAATGGCCTCCGGATCAGGTCCCGTACCGGGCTTGCGCATCATGCCCACATGCCAGATCTGCGGAGCAATCTTGCCACCTGCTCCATGGACTTTCTCAACGACGTTGGCCCAGCCCTTCAGCGATGCCTCTTCATGAAAGTTCGGCACTTTCGGATCGTTCGAGGCTCCTCCACGATCCACCGTCGTACCCTCGGTGATGATAAGACCAACATCAGCCGCTGTCCTACGCTCATAGTACTCAGCGACATCCTCTCCCGGAACGCCCCCTGGCGAAAAGCTGCGGGTCATTGGAGCCATGACAATCCTGTTGGGGATCGTCAGACCACGGCTGGTGAATGGTGAGAAAAGCGTAGAGGACGCGGACATGGGCAGGCTCCTTATTTCGGCGGCAAGATGGGGAGCATCAAAGTGAGCGTCAACACTGCCGCAGGGGCAGCTTCAAGAACAGGGTGACGATAGCGCTGGACGCGAGCAAATAGGGCAATTATCCATCATCGGAAACTTTCAGCAGGAACATCTTATGATCCGCAGATACTTCACCGCCATCACCGTTGCGGCTTTAACCATCGCGCCTGGCTTCGCGCAATCCGTTGAGCCGGCCCCGATCCCATCTGACATCAGAGCCTCGACAGACGAATTAATCGCAAGAGGCCTAGCCGACGATGTCGGTCTCAACTTTGTGGAAGGGCTTACGACAGAGGTTGGTCAACGTCTTGCCGGATCCGAAGCCGAGACCAGAGCCCGGAACTGGTCCGTTGAGAAACTGGAAGCCCTTGGCTTTCAAAATGTGCGCGTCGAAGATTTTGAAATCCCGTTCTGGTCACGAACCCTCGAGAGTGCATCGATCATTGGGCCGGCTGCCCAGTCCCTCACCCTAACTGCACTGGGTGGATCGGCGGCAACGCCGAAAGGCGGCGTTACTGCGGAGATCATCAAGTTCGATTCCATCGCCGAACTTAGAGCTGCCGACCCTGCGACCGTCGAAGGTAAAATCGTCTTTATCGACGAGCACACAACCCGCACCCAGGATGGATCGGGCTATGGGTATGGGGTCCGCAAGAGGCGCAACTGCGCAGCCGACACCATTGAGAAAGGCGGCGTAGCCTGCTTGATCCGCTCGGTCGGAACACAGCAGCGCCGTTTCGCCCACACTGGCATTATGGCCCGCGATGCCGCCGTCGGTGCGGGCCCTGCAGCCGCCCTGTCTCCGCCGGACGCTGACCAACTTGTTCGGCTTCTTGAGCGCGGCCCGGTCTCGGTAAATCTTGATATTCAGATTGAAACCTTGGAGTCAGTTCCATCTGGAAACGTCGTCGCCGAAGTCCCGGGCAGCGGTGACCTCGCCGACGAAATCATTCTGATCGGTTGCCATCTCGACAGCTGGGATCTCGGCACCGGAGCTTTGGACGATGGCGCAGGATGCGGAATTGTCGTGGGTGCAGCGAAGCTCATCGCCGATATGCCAGGCGAGACGCGCCGCACCATCCGGGTTGTTTTATACGGTGCCGAAGAAGTTGGCCTGTTTGGTGCCCGCGCCTACGCGCAAGCGCACACAGATGAACTGGGCCAACATGTATTAGCATCGGAGTCAGATTTCGGAGCCGGCCCAATCTGGCGCTTCCAGACACGGTTTGGCGACGGAGCTCTACCTTACGCCAGCGCGATGCAAGGCGCGCTAGCAGACCTAGGTATCATCCCAGGGAACAACGAGGCCTTTGGCGGCCCGGATATCGGCGTGCTCGCGCGTGCCGGTGTACCGGTGGTCACACCCGGCCAGAACGGCGTCGACTATTTTGATTATCACCACACGCCGGACGATACGTTTGACAAGATCAATCCAGAAGACTTCCGACAGAATGTTGCGACCTATGCCGCATTCGTCTGGCTGGCGTCGGAGACCGGTTGGAACTTCCGGACAAAACTCGATGCGGAAAATCCTGTTGGAACGGACTAACTCTGAATTCGTTTGAGAAGCGCCTTTGCGAGACGCGCGCCAAGCCCTTCCCCCTGCAGCGGATAAAGATAGGGCTCGATCAGTTCCAGCTCCATCAGGAGAAGGTCGCCATCTTCCGCGCGAAGCATATCTACCCGGGCATAAAGCGGCACTTCGTCAAGATAGGTCAGTATCCTTGACGCATCGGCCAAGTCCTCCGGTTCGGGTGTGATCGCTTGCTCGGTACCGCCATAGGTGGACTGAATGCGATAATCCCCTGATGCTGCCCGTTTTATCAGGGCGTGGGAAAAATCGCCGTCGACGAAAATGAAGCTTAGCTCTCCCTCTGAGACAATCGCGGACAGGAAGGGCTGCGCCATCATTGGATGCAAAAGCTCCGGTTTTTCAGCTGATCGCGTCAGAAGATGTTGACCATCGGCTCCGGCACCCACCTGACGCTTGAGCACAATTTTCTCTGTCTCAAGCTCACCAAAGACTGCATCCACGGCATCGGTCTTTGGATCGTCCAACCAGATCGTGGATATCAGTGGAGCACCCCTTGCACCCAGATCGCGCAAATACGCCTTATGGCTGTTCCATATTACTAAATCAGTGGAGTTATAGAGACGCGTCTGACCCGCAATACTCTGTAATGTCGAAAGGAATTCTGCTTGCCGGTCCCAATAATCCCAGGCGGTGCCGATCATCACTGCATCGAATTTGGCCCAGTCAACGGAACCATCATCCCAAGCGACATCCTCCCAGCTTCCATCCAGCACCTCACTCGATATGAGCCCGGCTCGAAGCTCCTCCATCATTTGATCATGTTCAAAGGCATCTGACCGACGGTCCGGTGAGCCAGGCAGAGTCACCGTCGAAGATAGATAAGCAAAGCGCATCCGCGCGCTCTAACGGCAGTCATCTCTTGCGTCCAGCGCAGCGGTCTGGCAAGCGCCCCTCTGGCGCATAGCTGCCGGTCATTCATTTTGAATTCTTTGGATAAATTATATGACGGATACGAAGTTTGATGTGGTCGCTCTCGGCAACGCAGTTGTCGACATGATCGCACCCGTAGAAGACGAGTTTATCAATCGCTGGAACATTGTCCGCGATAGCATGACCCTGATTGACGAGCCCCGTGCCGAAGAGCTTACCACGGCGGCCAACGGCAAAGCGCAAGAGCTCTCTGGTGGGTCAGCTGCAAATACGGCTGCGGGCATAGCAAGCTTTGGCGGGCGCGCCGCCTATCTCAGCAAGGTCGCCGACGATCGGCTGGGCAGCATTTTCCGCAAGGATCTAAATGCAGGCGGCATCCCGTTTGAAACTGCGCCATTGGTTGGCGGCCCCGCCACGGCTCGATCAATCATTTTCGTGACGCCCGATGGCTCCCGCAGCATGAACACCTTCCTTGGCGCATCCGTCATGTTCTCGCCGGAAGATGTGGATGCCGACACAATCGAGGCAGCGGGGATCACCTATCTGGAGGGATACCTATTCGACAGAGAGGAAGCGAAGAAAGCCTTCATACACGCTTCTGAAATCGCCTCCGCCGCAGGCCGGAAAGTGTCATTGACCCTTTCCGACAGTTTCTGTGTGGATCGCCATAGGGAGAGCTTCAAGCATCTCGTCAAAAACCATGTCGATATCCTGTTCGCGAATGAGGCAGAGCTTCTGTCACTGTACGAGACCGAACGTCTTGAAGATGCGATTGATGCTTTGCGGCAGGACAGCGCCCTTGCAGCTGTGACCCGTGGACCGAAAGGCTCGATCATCATCGGAGACGGCGATCCAATTGAAGTCGCCGCAGAGCCAATCGACAAGGTCGTCGATACAACAGGTGCCGGGGACCAGTACGCTGCCGGTTTTCTTTACGGTCTGTCCAGGGGATTGCCTTTGGCCCTGTGCGCAAGGCTTGGTCATATCGCGGCCGCTGAGGTCATCAGCCATTATGGCCCCCGCCCAGAAACTTCTTACGCCAGCCTTGCGGAAGCGGCCAGTATTCAGGCCTAACCTCTAAATCGAAATGCGCCTCTTCGCTGCCCTGCCGATCCGGCCCGACATTGCAGACTTTCTGACCCCGCTCCAGAGCAAACTTCCCGGAGCGAGCTGGCGGCCAAGCGAGAATTTCCACATTACTCTTCGGTTCTTCGGAGAGATGGACCACACGCTTGCCCGAGAGCTCGACGAAGAGATCGCGGCAATGCCGGCCCAGCAAATGAAGCTGAAGCTAAAAGGCGCGGGATGGTTCGGACGAAATGAGCCGAGATCGGTCTGGATTGGTGTCGATTATAACGAAGCCCTAAAGTCACTCGCCGGAAATTGCGAACGGGCGGCCCGGCGAATTGGCCTTGCGGCCGAAAAGCGAAAATTCCTGCCCCACGTGACCCTTGCCTATTGCCACGGCACACCGATGGAAGCAGCGGAGGCCTTTACATCAGGTCTCGCTGAATTTGAAAGCCCCGAATTCTGGGCCGACCGGTTCCATCTTTATTCTAGTGAACTTGGCCACGGACCATCGCGCTATCGCAAAGAAGCCGACTATCCGCTAATTTGAAAAACTCGCTGATAATCAGCGATCAAGAGCTTACACGAATGCGTTTGTTCGCTTGCGAACTCGTCATGTGAGAGCGACTATAGAAGCTGTAATAACCAATTGGAGGTCGGCCCATGGCTGGCAAGCGTGCGTTTTCTACTCTGATATCCCTATCGCTCGCACTGGTCCTCGAAGCCTGCTCCAGCCAACCGAGACAGGCCAACCTGAACCTGATCTATAAGCAGGCAGCGCAGTATCATAAACCGGACCGCAATCCGGTGATCGTGATCCCCGGCATACTTGGATCAGCACTTGTCGAAGAAGACACAGACCGAGTCGTATGGGGAGCGTTTCGCGGCAGTTTTGCCGATCCGAGAGAAAACGATGGCGCACAACTCATCGCCTTGCCGATTGACGAGGACAAGCCTCTCAACGAGCTCAAGGACGATGTCCGTCCGGACGGCGTGCTCGAAACCCTGCAAGTGCGCCTGCTGGGCATTCCATTAGATCTTCGCGCATATGTCGGCATTCTTTCAACCCTGGGGGTTGGCGGATACGCTGATGAAACGTTGGGCCTCAACGGCATCGACTATGGCGATGATCACTTCACCTGCTTTCAGTTCGACTATGACTGGCGACGTGACAATGTGGAGAACGCGGCGCGGCTGAAAGCGTTCATCGATGTCAGGCGAAAATACATCCAGCGCGAATACAAGAAGCGCTACGGCATTGAAGATGCGGATATAAAATTCGATATTGTCGCCCACTCCATGGGCGGTCTTCTGGCTCGTTACTATCTTCGCTATGGCGGCGAACCGCTTCCTGGGGATGGCGCTGATCCCGAACTCACCTGGGCTGGGGCGGAAGACATCGAAAAGCTCGTTCTGGTTGGCACGCCGAATGGCGGGGCCAGCGAAACCCTAGAGCAGCTGATAACAGGATACAGCCGTGGTCGACCTGTCGTGCCGCGATACCCTGCCTACATTATGGGAACATTCCCTTCTATCTACCAGCTCCTCCCCCGCCCGCGTCAGGGCCGGATTATCTACGATGATCCCGATGCCAGTTCCGTTGGCGACATTTACGATCAGAGCCTCTGGTCAAAGTTCAATTGGGGACTTGCATCGGATGACATAGCGACCCTGCAATTCCTGTCAGACGCACTGCCGGGCGCAGCAAACAATGCCGAACGCCAGCGCATTGCCGAAGCCTTTCAAGCCAAGGCATTGGCCCAAGCGAAAGCATTTCACAGGGCGCTTGATAAACCGGCAACTCCACCAGACGATGTCCAACTCTACCTTGTCGCAGGCGATGCCTATGAAACGCCCTATAAGGTCACCGTAAACCAGGACACCGGTGCCCCAAAGGTGACGCAGCGCGGACCAGGGGATGGCTCTGTCCCGCGCTACAGCGCCCTTGCCGATGAGCGAATTGGCAGGGAATGGCGGCCCTATCTGGCCTCTCCGATCGATTGGAGCGGGGTTACTTTCCTCTCCAGCACGCATATCGGGCTGACGACCGACCCAGCATTTGCAGATAATGTGCTCTATATGCTGCTGGAGGCTCCTCGGCCCGGGCGGCTCACACCAGAAGGCACTGATGGCCAAACGATTGAGCCCTGAAAGCGCTTCAGCTGCCCCCGACCCACCCTTGTCATGAATCGGAGCACCCTAAGTTCATTCCTAGGAACCAGGGCAGCGCAATTATCTGCGACGCAGGCAAACAGGGAAATTAGATATGGCAAACAAAGGTCTGGTAACCCTCATTGGTGGCTCGGGATTCATTGGCAGGTACACAGCCGAAGCATTGCTGAAGGCAGGCTACGGAGTACGGATTGCCAGCCGCACACCCAAAACTGCCGCCGAACTTGGGCTGGAGGAGCATGCAGCGAATATTGAAAGCGTCGCATGCGATATCAAAAAGCCCGCGACTTTGGGACCGGCTCTGACTGGCAGCTACGCGGTCGTTAATCTCGTCGGTATCCTGTTCGAAACAGGATCGCAGACATTTGAACGCACCCAGAAAGATGGAGCCCAGCATGTCGCGGAGACTGCCGCCAGCCTCAGTATTGAAAAATTCGTCCACATATCCGCGATCGGATCGGACGCGTATTCTCAGTCTAGCTACGGACGTACGAAAGCGACCGCAGAAGCGGCCGTCCGAAAAGTCATTCCGGACGCCGTTATTCTAAGGCCATCAATCGTATTCGGACCGGAAGATCAGTTCTTCAATCGGTTCGCCGAGCTCGCCAAAATCTCACCGTTCCTTCCTGCTATTGGCGGGGGCAATACACGTCTACAGCCCGTATTTGTAAAAGATGTGGCCCATTCGGTAGTCGCATCGCTTGAGAGTGAAAACGTCAGCGGAAAAACTTACGAACTGGGCGGACCCGGAACTTACACCTTCAGCCAGCTCTATGACTTCATCTTCGAACATACTGAGAGGAAACGGATAAAGTTGACCCTGCCATTTACCCTCGCAAAGCCGATGGGCACTGTGATGGCTGGCATCTTTCGCGCAAAATCCGTTGTCGTTGGAGATCTATTTGGCGGGCCGCCCATAACAGGCGACCAGGTCGAAATGTTGAAATCCGACAATGTTGTATCGGAAGGCGCTTTAACCCTCTCCGATTTGGGCATCGACACACCCATATCCATCGAAGCGGTAGTCCCTGACTATCTGGCAACCTATCGATAGCCCCCAATGCCGTCATCTCCATACGGACACAAAAAGAGTGTTTGAACGCTAGCGACGCGATCTTCGGCTGATTACCGCGCTCTTGCCTGGCCTGCGCCATGTCCTAGCCTGAATTCATTGACTATAGTTAATACTTCAAAGACAAGCTTTGGCAGGCGCCGGGGACGCGGCTGCGGAGCAGACGCGCGGCGTGATTGGTCCTGATCAGCGCCGCGCGTCCTGTTTTTCCACTAACTTTCCCAGGCTTTTTCGGAGCATTCGGATTTTAGCGTTTTAATCAAAATCGAAACGTCTTTAGCGTTCGCATCGATCGGAGGATTCTCACTGCAGACACTGCGATGGGTAACAACAGAATTCGGCCCATCGAACATCACCTGATAATGTATATAGGCAACCTCACGAATGGGGCTTCCATCGCCGGACGCCAAAACTCTGTCTGTTGTTGCTTCGCTCCAGCCGCGCCTCTTGAACTCACCGCGCGCCAGCGCTCGGTTCTTATCGGTGTCGAAAAGCTCGATAATCTCCAAGCCAAGCTCATCTTCGGTAATCAAGTCATTATCATCATCGTCGAACGACGCGAAAAGATCATCTTCCGCAACACTTGGCTGTGCTGCAAAGAGAGCAAAGGCTGAGGCCGTAATAACAGCCATTCCAAATGACTTGATAGGATTATGCGCAATTTTCATAGCGATCTCCGTAATTGCTGGTGAATGATCGCTCGCCTCAACAGCATCAATGTAATCGGAGATCAGACGACGTACCGTATCCGACACGGTCACACCTTGATCTTTGCAGGCCTGTACCAATGCTTGCTTGAGACCATAGGGCAAACGCACATCCAGCATTTCAGACTTCTTCTCTTTACGAGGAGTGGGAGTCTTCGGTGTCATCTCGAACAGTTCCTGATTCTGAATACCTATGCCGATTGAAATCGAGCCGGATCACTCAAGCTTATCAATCGGATAATCCAACAAACACCCTGAAGGACGCGAGCAAAATCATGTCATCACATGCCAAATCAGACCGAAACCTATGAATTCGTATCGATTTGACCGGGTACCTTGATATCAAGCGGTGATAAGACCAAAGCCAATCGGGCTGGCAAGCAACAAGGCAGCCCCCAGAACCAGCCGGTAGATTACGAAGGGCAGGAAGCTCATCCGCTGCAATAACGACATCAATGCTGCAATCGATACGTACCCGGCGATGAAAGACAGCCCGGCGGCGATCAATCCATCCTGGAACGTGAGCGTAATGGCCCCGGCTTCCGCACTAGCGAGCTCCCAAAGGGCGTATGCACCGCTCGCCGCAATAATAGGGATGCCGATCAGCATGGAAAACCGCGCAGCTTCGGAGCGTGAAAACCCCCTCGCCCGTGCCACCGTCATGGTTATTCCGGAACGGCTTGTACCTGGAAATATGGCCGCAATACCTTGGCTCGCTCCAATCAGAGCGGCATCCGCGAGGCTCATATCCTTCATAGCATGCCGCACAGGCCTTCTATCCGCCCACCAGAGCAAGAGCCCGAATACGACCGTTGTGGCGATGATGACCCACAAGCTGCGAAAACCCAGCGCAAAATCATCTGGAAGCAAGGCAAACCCACCTGCGATAACAAGAGCTATTGGCGTGGCGGCAAGAATCAGAAGCGCAAGCCGCCTATCTTTTTCGCTGGCAGTGAGCCCCACAAAGCCGAAAGCACCCTTTATGGCCTGCCAAACATCACTTCGAAAATACAGAAGCACCGAGCCCAAAGTGCCGATATGAGCCATGCCATTGATCAGCAATTCGTTTTGACCGGTGAGACCAAACCACGCCGCCACCAGTAGAACGTGGCCAGAGGACGAAATCGGCAGCCATTCTGTGATGCCCTGTACAATGGATAGAACAATCAGCTGAAACAGCGACATGACAGGCAATCACGCTCTTGAAGATGTGAAGACGCTTAAGCTGCATTGCTACAAATTGCCAGAAATGAATCAGGCTCCTTCACGAATAAATCCGCATTGCGGTTGCTCATTCCATTTCAACCCGCAAAATGAGTGTAGAGCAGTGTTAGTGAGTGATGGAATGGACGGGCCCTTAAAAGGAAAGTGCCTCTGTGGAAGCATACGCTTCACCGTGGACGCGGTCGGGGGCATGGAAGCCTGTCACTGCAGGATGTGCAGACGCTGGACAGGTTCGATGTTCATCGATGTGAGCGTCAAGGATGGTGACCTCAGATTTGAAAGCGATTCCACCCTCGCATGGTTTGAAAGCTCGAAACACGCCCGGCGAGGCTTTTGCTCCGTCTGCGGATCAAGCCTATTCTTCAAAATGAAATTGAATGGTGCCCCTTGGGGCGTCCTCGCCGGTACTCTTGATTTGCCAGCGGGTCTCGAGATCGGCGAGGAAGTCTTCATCGATGAAAAACCAGACTACTATGCGCTAGCTGGCGAGCGCTCGCATGTCACCAGCGCAGAGATGCATGCACGATTGAAAGAAGCCCTGAAATGACGAATGCGATCTATACCGGCCACTGCCTCTGCGGCGATGTGAAACTGGAAGGCCGTGGTGATCCGAGAGTGGACGTCTGCCACTGCGATATGTGCCTGCACTGGCATGGCGCGCCGGGCATGGCTGTGTCCTTCGCAAATGGCCTTTCCATCAGCACAGGCGAGGCTCTCATCTTGACGTTCGACAGTTCAGAGTGGGCCACGCGATCCTTCTGCAAGAAGTGCGGAACAACCCTGTTCTACAAATTGAAGGCGAAGGATGAATTCTCGGCTCAGGCGGGACTCTTCAACCTTCCAGACACGGTCGATATATCCGAGCACATCTTCATTGATGAAAAGCCTGGCTGGTATGACTTTAAGGGCGACGCCCCTCGTTTGACAGGAGCTGAGACCTTAGCGAAGTATGCTGGTGATGGGAGCGACTAGTTCAATTCAGCCAGCGCGTCAGTCTCGTCCATCAGGCCGCCATGAGACCCACAAACGTTGCTGACATAATTCGGTTTGCAGTTGCCATATCAAGCCCCTTGAGCGCGCGCATAAAGCCAATTGTAGCATCGCAGGCCCGGTAATCGCCGTCTTCAAAACCATTTATAAGCGCTTGGTATGCGGTGTGGGATACACCTCGACTTAGCATAACGGACTCCAGGCGATCGATATCTTGCAGGGTCACATCCCCATATTCCGCAGGCCGATCACGGCCAGCAGCCAGCGCACTGAAATTATCCGCGCCCGCTCGATCAATCAGATCGTCAACATCCCAGTCAAGGAGGCTTGGCGACGCTCCTCCCAATACCGCAAATTCCGAGCAGGCTTCAATACCATGGCGCGCCTTTAGAACCTCGAGAATCTTCAATTGCCCTCGAAAAACAGCTCGAAGCTCTTTTGATGGTGTCGTTTTGGCATAGCGTGTTTGTCCCCGGCGAATTTTCTCAGTCAGCTTGAAAGCAGCATCATCGGCAGCTTTGCCATTGGGTGAGCGGTTCACCACCCGCACCAGATCGCCAACGATGGAGCTATATTCGCTAGGGAACTCATCGCGTAGAGTGATGAATACTCTCTTCCCTAGAAGCGCCGCTTCAACCTCTGCGGCATCAGCCGTCCCCCCAAGGGGTCCCGTGCCAACTTTCACCGCAATGCCAACGACCACGGCAACAAAGAAACTTAAAACCGCTTTCATAATATACTCCCTCACCTTCATCCCCGGCAGGAAGCGTCACACGAAAAAATTGAATTGATATTTCTATACTTGTTTAAATTGAAAAGCCCCGAACCAAGGGTCCGAGGCTTCGCAAATTACGTATCCTGCTTAGATCAGTCGCTGGACATGAATGACAGAATGATCTGGAACATATTCACGAAAAGGATGAAGAAGTTCAGAGCACCCCAGTTTGTCATCACAGCCATATTCCGCTGATCACCGGCAAACTGGTAATAGCCTTCCTTCAGCTCCTGTGTCTCCCAGGCAATCAGGCCCGCAGAAAGCAGAAGCACAGCCAGCATAATGATGTTTTCCATCATGGCAGATGCCGGGAAAAACAGGCTGATGACACCGACCGCAAAGACACCCCAAAGCGCCATAATCATGAATACGCCAATTGGGCGAAGGTTCATTTTCGTGGTGTAGCCAAATAGCGACAGTGCGCCGAAGGCAGAAGCCGATACGAAGAAAGCCTTAGCGATCGTCAGCATCTCGGGCGACATTACGCGGCCACCGCGACTGGTCAGCGCCGTACCCTGGGTCGCAGCGAAAAACCAAATACCAAGACCTAGGCCAATCAGCGACACGATTGACCAGTATAGGATGGAGGAGCCGAGCGGTGACGGCCTCCGCATGGCGAACGCGCTGAACAAAATAAGCGCGATTGGGCCGAACTGCACAACAAAGCGCAACGGTGTTGCGAATACGAGATAGGTCAGCGGCTCGAATGTCCCTGCCGCAAATGCAAGAATGCCGGCCAGAGCAATTCCCAAGGCGAGCTTGTTATAGACGCCGAGCATGAAGGCTCTCAACCCGGCATCGGTCGACGTATCCATCGCCCGTCCGGGGATAGCGCCGTATTGTCGGTTGAAATCGTTCATCAGTTAAGTATCCCTTAGATAGCGTCTCGCCCCAGTCCCTGGGGGAGTTTCAATCAATATTGTCATTTTATCCCGGTTTCGCAAGGAAAACTGCAAATTACCGGACCGTTCATCGCGTTACATCAGCGCAAGATTTCTTCAGAAAGACTTAACGAATGCCTTTGGAAACCCGTCAACTTGGCCGCACCGATCTTCAGGTTACAAATTGTTGTTTAGGAACAATGACTTGGGGAACACAAAATACTGAAGCCGAGGGTCATTCCCAGATCGATTATGCCATGGATCGCGGCGTCACATTCTGGGACACAGCAGAGATGTACTCGATCCCTCCGGAACCCGAGACGCAAGGAAACACAGAACGCATCATTGGAACCTGGTTTCAGAAAACCGGAAGGCGGAACGAGGTTATCCTTGCAACCAAGATTGCTGGCCTGTCAAAAATGCTGTGGACGCGCGATTCCGATATCTCATGGACGCGTCATACGAAAGAGCAGATCGACGAAGCCGTCACCAAGAGCCTAAAACGGTTGCAGACCGATTACATCGACCTCTATCAGCTCCACTGGCCCGACCGTCCAGTCGCCCTTTTTGGAGGTAAAATGGATGAGAAGGCTTATTCCCACGCCTATGAGCCCTTCGAAGACATTCTGGCCCATCTCGAAACCCATGTTCAGGCAGGGCGAATCCGCCACCTTGGCGTTTCAAACGAGACCCCTTTCGGCGTTATGCGCTTTCTCACCGAGAGCGACACACGAAGCTTACCCCGAATGCAGTCGATCCAGAATGTCTACAATCTTGTCTCGCGGAAATTCGACGAAGGCCTTGATGAGGTTGCAATCCGGGAAAATGTTGGCCTCCTCGCCTATTCTCCCCTTGCCCAAGGTTATCTGACTGGAAAGTATCGAGATAGTGCCCTGCCAAAGGGATCCCGGAAGCAGCTGTTTGATCGTCTACAGCGATATGAAGGGCCGGGCGCGGAGACAGCGATAAACGCCTATCTAGACTTCGCCCATGAGCGTGACATCGATCCTGCGCACCTCGCCATTCGCTTCTGCGATACGCGGGCCTTTACCACATCAACAATTATCGGTGCGACAACCATGGATCAGCTCAAGACCTGTATTGACGCATTCGATATGGAATGGACAGAGGACATCGAGTCCGGAATTGACAAGCTGAACGCCACACACAGGTCTCCATGCTCCTAAACGCAGTCCTGAAATTGACACATAGGCACCCAGCGATACTGTTTTAAGCATTGAATTTCTTGGGGGAAATTTGAGGAGCTGAACGGATAACGCTAGGGGAGTGTAAAGAATGGCGGACGCATCCAAATATGAAGAAAATATCAAGAAGTATTCAAACGGATATAATCAGGCGGCAGCAGAAAAGGTCGTTGGGCATCTAGGCATAGCGCTTCGGAACCGGGACAGCTCGCTTGTTTCATGTTCTGACACAACCGAGCTTCAGCGCGTCCGGGAAAAATGGTGCCGTAGCAAACTCGGTCTCGCGCATACAAACCCCGAGCTAGACGACGCCATGCAAGCAATCTGCGAAAAAATGAAAGATGAGGGCGGGAACAAATCCCGCGTCACATTCTACTATTTGCTCGCTGAACACTTTGGAAAGCTGGACGCGCTCGCCGGCTAAAGCTTCTCTTCGAGATAGTCCAACCGATCATGGCCAAAGAACATTTCGTCGCCGAGAAAATAGGTCGGCGCACCGAACGCGCCGCGTGAGATTGCTTCCTCGGTATTGGCGGCCAGCTTCGCCTTCAAGCCCTCATCCTTGCCCATGGCCAGTATGGGTTCAGGATCGATATCAATTGACTTACAAAGCGCCTCAATCTCCTCGGACTTACCGAGATCTTTGGGCCCCTCTGCTCCCCAGATTCTCGACCAGCAGGCATTGCGAAACTTCGAGAGTACGTCCGGCTCATCTTCAAGGCCAATCGTAGCCCTTAAAATCGGGAGTGTTTTCATAGGAAATGCAGGGTTGAATTGAAACGCCAGGCCATATCGCGCCGCGCACCGCGGGATGTCGACACCCATATACTTTGCCTTTGCTTCAACAGTTCCGGGTGGCCGGTTTCCCGTCCCCTGCATAACGCCACCGAGAAACATCGGACGATAAATCAACTCGGCACCCGTGCGTTCGGCAACGGCCCGCGCCGCGTAGTCCCCAATATAGGCAGTTGGACTTGTGTAATCGTAGAAGAGTTCAAATGATCCTGCCATATCAGTTCCTTTTTCAGACTTATGTTCCGGTCGATGAGCCAAGCTAAAGTTCTATTTTGAAACTTTTAATCAAAAGCGCTAATAAGAAAAGTATGAAATGGTCGAATCTCGAGAATGAAATCTGCCCGATCGCCCGATCGCTATCTGTCATGGGCGATCGCTGGACGCTTCTCATCATCCGGGACTGTTTTCTCGGCCGGTCACGGTTTCAGCAATTTCAAAATAGCTTAGGGTTGACCCGCCACATCCTTGCCGATCGTCTGAAACGTCTTGTGGAAGAAGACATTCTCATTAGACACGAATATACCCGCGGCCGCTACGATTATCGGCTTTCCGAAACAGGTAAAGCGCTTGAACCGATACTGCGAGAGCTTTTCAAGTGGGGGAAGCAGCACCGCCCCCTCAGGCGAAAAGTTGCCTAGAGAATAAATTTCGACATATCAGCGTCTCCAGCAAGGCCCGCCACCTTTTCGGAGACCTCGTCCGCTGTAATCGTCACAGTCTCTCCTGCCTTATCCGGCGCATCGAAAGACAGTTCATCAAGCAATCGCTCCAACACGGTTTGGAGGCGACGCGCACCGATATTTTCAACTGTGTCGTTCACTTTGACCGCAAGGTCCGCAAGGCTGTCGAGGGCGGCCTCATCGAATTGTAGCGTGACCCCCTCCGCATCCATCAGTGCCTGATGCTGACGGATCAAGCTCGCCTCAGGTTCCACCAGAATACGCCGCAAATCATCTCTGGAAAGTGCCGATAGCTCGACCCGGATGGGCAGCCGGCCCTGCAGTTCAGGCAAAAGATCAGACGGCTTCGAAACGTGAAATGCTCCGGAGGCAATAAATAGAATATGATCCGTTTTCACAGGCCCGCGCTTAGTCGACACCGTTGTTCCTTCGATAAGTGGCAACAGATCCCGTTGCACACCTTCTCTGCTAACATCTGCACCGCCCCGTCCTGATTTGGCGGCCACTTTGTCGATTTCATCGAGGAAAACGATGCCGTCTTCCTCGGTAGCTCGAACCGCCTCGCGAACAACCGCATCCTCATCCAGCAGCTTATCTGATTCCTCATCCAGCAAAGGTTGGAACGCCTCGGTCACAGTGGTGCGCACCCGCTTCGTACGGCCGCCCATGGCCTTGCCGAGCATGTCGCCCAGATCAATCATACCGACTTGGCCGCCCATCCCCCCAAGATCCATAGCCTGCATCGAGTTGCCCGTATCAGCGAGTTCAATATCGATCGGCTTGTCGTCCAGTTCGCCATCGCGCAGCTTCCGGCGGAATACCTCCCGCGTTGACGATTGCGCATCCTCACCGACAAGCGCGTCGATCAGGCGTTCTTCTGCGGCAGTCTGAGCCTGCTCTTTCACGGCTTCGCGCTTGGTTTCGCGGATCATACCGATCGCCGCTTCTACGAGATCTCGAACAATCTGCTCCACGTCGCGGCCGACATAGCCAACTTCAGTGAACTTCGTCGCCTCAACTTTCAGGAAAGGCGCATTGGCGAGCTTTGCCAAACGGCGCGAAACCTCGGTCTTGCCGACACCTGTCGGCCCGATCATGAGAATATTCTTCGGGGTGATCTCGTCCCGTATGGAGGCATCGGCCTGTTTGCGCCGCCAACGGTTTCTAAGCGCGATAGCAACAGCGCGCTTGGCATCGGTCTGGCCAACAATGTGGCGGTCAAGTTCCGCCACAATCTGGCGGGGAGTAAGAACAGTCATGTTACCTAAATGGATCGGCCCGGCCGCATCAGGCCGGTTCAGGAGGAAAGATACGGGCGAATACCCCATGTCGGGGCACAATGGCCAGTATCAAGCGCCGAGCTGTGCTCCAACCGCCACCAAGCAAAACAATGCTCCCACCGAGCAGCAATAGAGACCAGGTGATGGTCGAAAATTCCGAACCTCCGGCGCTTTCCACGAGGACACCGATGGCTAGCCAGAAACTGAGAAGAGCCGCAGCGATCAAAGCACGGCGATTGAGCGCTAGGGAAATAATGCTGAAAAAAGCGAGGGCAATCAGAAGCGTCGTCGCCTCCCCCGCCCCCGCAGGCTCAAAGCCGCTTCCTGATAGCATACCGCGCAGCCCCAGCATGATCTGCGGCGCAGCCGCAAAATGGAGCCAGAAGGCATTGTCCGATGAAAGTGATTTACGGGCTGGATCGCGAGCATCAAATCCGATGGCGACAACCAAAGTGCCCAGACCAATGAGAAAGCTAACCGTTCCGCCAAGGATTGCACCCATGCTCCCGAAGCTTGCCGCCAGTGTATAGAGTCCGACTGCGGCGGCGACGGCGAAAAGAAACAAAGAGAACGGCAGACGAAACCGGGCGAAAATAGCAGCTGCGGCAAGCATTGCACCGCCGGACGCCCAAAGACCGAAATCCCTTGCAATATCGATCCCGCGGGCAAAAATCCGCTCATCGAATTCGCCGCGCAAGCCATCCTCCACTCCACTCGCAAGGCCGCTTCCGATACCGGCGGCAAAGATCATTGAGAGGAAAACTACGAACATCGATAATGTCATGCTCGGCAGAAGTAAGCGCCGACGACCCGCGAAATATTCAAGCAACAACCAGAATGCGACCAGTACAGGCGCTATGATCAGGGTGAAACTGCCTGACGGACCGAGCATCATGCCTGAGGCAGCCGACAAACCGAAAGCGAGGATTACAAGTCCAATGGAAATGAAAACATCGTTGAAGTTCGCGAGGAAGCGGAGGTTTTCAGGATCTGCAGGAGCACCGGGACCCTCTTGCTGTTCAAGGAAATTCTCTATGTTTTCCAGTGTGCTCGTATCTATCACACCAGCTTTACGCGCCGCTTCCAGATCCCTTCTTTCAAACATCTCTATCCCGTTTCAATTGTTTCGATGGTCACAGATGAATTGGTGTAGACGCAGACCTCCGCAGCAATTTCCATCGCTTTTCGGGCAATAATCTCAGCATCGGTTTCATAATCAAAAACGCCGCGCGCCGCTGACAAGGCGTAATTGCCTCCGGAACCAATGGCCACGACGTCGTGTTCCGGTTCCAAAACATCGCCTTGTCCGGTGATCACCAGGGTAACCTCGGCATCGGCGACGATCAGCAGAGCTTCGAGTTTTTGTAGGTATTTTTCCGTCCGCCAGTCCTTTGCAAGTTCTACGGCGGCACGCTGCAACTGGCCCGGAAACCGTTCGAGTTTTTCCTCCAGCCTTTCGAAAAGCGTGAATGCATCGGCCGTCGCCCCGGCAAATCCGGCGATTATCTTTCCTCCGGCAATGCGGCGGACTTTGCGGGCATTTCCCTTCATTACAGTCTGGCCCATGGAGACTTGTCCATCACCAATCACGACCAGCTTGTCAGGTTTTCTCACGGCGAGGATGGTAGTGCCATGCCAGATCGCCGTGCCCGTATTGGATGGATCATTCATGCCTCATATGTGGGTCATAAGACACAAAATCGCAAGAAAAAAATTTATCGATAAACAATCTGAATAGTTTTGAAACCTCAACCTATTCAGACGATAAGAAAAGAGGCCAGGGATAAGCGCGGTTGTCCTGCGATTAGGATGGATAGTCCTTTGGACCATCTAAGCCATAAGCAAGACGGAGATTTTCGAGGTCAGAGAGCTTGGCCTCAAATGCGGACCAGTCATCATCCTCTGCAATCCGCGCCCATAAGGCCTCGATCTCATCATAGAGGAGTGTGCATGGCCGGCTTTGTGCAAAATACTCCTTATCCAACCGGTCCGGCCGGTCGGGTTCCCGCGCCATCAGAATGTCTCGCACAGGAGCAAAATCTTCGCGCTTGTAGAAATCAGCCGCCGGGCTTGAAGCCGCGCGAGCTTCACTCGCAGGGCCGCCGAACCAGTCAAAAAAGACCTGATGCCAGGGCGCGCCGGAATTGGTCATCCAGCCATAAAAGGTTCCGAGTTGCGGAAGATCCTCACCCAGTTCACCGCGCATAACGCCGAGCAAGGCAAAGGAATGGTCTCGGAAACTCTCCTGATAGGCAAGCTCATACGTCTTTAGAGCTTCGCCAAGATCATCTGTATTCGCCAAAGGCGACAGCGCCGCTGCAAACTGTTGCAAAACCCAAAGCCCCTGAGCCGGCTGGCGGCCAAAACGATAAAGCCCCTGATGATCGAAATATGCCGCAACAAAGTTCGGATCGCTCTGTGGGAGGAACCTGTATGGTCCGAAATCGAACGTCTCGCCGGTCAGATTAAAGTTGTCGGTATTCATTACACCATGGACAAACCCTGCTGCCATCCACTGGCCGATCATGCGCCCAACATCCTGCGCGACCGCTTCGGCGAGCGCGACGCATGTCTTCGACATGTCCTCATGATCTGCCTGCGGATGATAATTGTGCACGACATGTTTTACGAGGCGGACAAGCTCGTCAGTCTTGCCAAGCACCATGACGCGCTGAAACGTTCCGATGCGGATATGGGTTTCCGATAGGCGAACCATTACTGCAGAACGGGTCGGACTCGGCTCATCATTGCGCTGTAGGGCCTCACCTGTCTCAACAAGGGAAAAGAGCTTTGACGTCTTCACGCCAAGTGCTTCGAGATAGGTCGCCGCCAACACTTCCCGAACACCGCCCTTTAATGTCAGCCGCCCATCGCCAGACCGGGACCATGGCGTTTGTCCGGACCCCTTGGTGCCAAGATCATAGAGCTTGCCATCTGTCCCACGCACCTGGGCGTAGAGAAATCCGCGCCCGTCTCCGAGCTCAGGATTGTAAACACCAAACTGGTGGCCGTGATATCGCATAGCGAGGGGCTGCGGCAGGTTTCCCGCAAGCGCAGGAAACTCGGAATATGTCTTCGCCCATTCGGCATCACTTAAGGAACCAAGCCCGACCTCCCCTGCCCAGCGCTGATTGCGAAAACGAACAATCGCCTTCGGAAAGTCTGCCGGCCCTACCGGATCAGCAAAGGAATCGGCGATTTCGAGAAAAGGAGGCGTGTCGGTCATCCCAGCGGATATAGCATCAGGGGTTCTAAAGAAATGGCGGAGATCGGCCCCCAACCGTGCGGCGAGGAGCCGCGGGAGTATTGCACGTCTTGCGTGAACTAGTATATTTTTAGCGTGCGGAGACCTGTTAGCGCTAATATGGGGCCCACCATGAAGTCACTTATCATTTGCAGTCTTGCCATCTTTGGATTTTCCGCTTGCGTAAACGCTCCGCAAGCAAGTCAGGAGATCGCCTATGCGAGTGTCGTTGCCGAATGCGGTAGCCGTCCGGCACAAGCTCGAAAGGACGCTATACGGCACGTCCGCTTGCAAAGATGGAAAGCCTGCCGTGAGGATCTTATTGAGCAGCAATCGTAAAGCGAGGATCAAAACACTGCCGCCATGAGCAACGCGGCAGTGTTTTTGGCTTCTTTGATAGTTTCCCCAGAATTGGGAAAGGCAGCGGCCGGGCACTGACCACACATTAGGGTCACTGATCGGCCACTGCCTCATTTGGTTCGTTAGAAACTGAAGCCTACGGACACCTTATAGAAGTCTCCGTCTGCGCCTTCCTGGATCTCGGCACCAGCCGTAAAGCGGGTGAAGAAGCCCTTTGGAAGGGTCACCTGGGCATAGGCACCAATCCACTCAAATGTTGTGCCTGCAGAGCCGCCAGTATTTCGCGTGTTCTGCAACAGCTCGTAATGAGGTCCGGCGGAGACGTATTTGTTGATCTTGTAGCCAGCATTCGCCCAAAGGTGGAGGAAATCGAGCGCGAAATCATCATTTCGATTTCGAAGCGCCGTATAGTATCCACTGTACCACTGCGCCTCGAAACGGTCTCCACCGTAATTCACGGTCAGACTCGGAACGATGCCGTCGGCAAAGTTTGCGCCTTCGACATTTCCATCCTCATCTAGTTCACCGCCGGATAGCAAAGCACCGTTCGTCAAACCGATTTGCGGATTAACAGTGAGATCTCCGTCAAGAAAGTGAAAGTTCAAGCCAACACCGATTTCGGTCCATAGGTCGTCACCGGTACTGTCGGGATTGAGACCGAAGGATGGGCGCGTCCAGAGGATGCCGTAGACAGAAAAGTCAATGTTCTCCGATATGGGAATGAAGCCATTAAAGGCAGGATAGAAGCCGAAGAAATTGTCCTGGTTTAAACTGACAGACCAGGAACTCTCCCGGGCCTCTGCTTCCTCTTCTTGGGCAGCTTCAGCTTGCTCACGGGTGGGAACTGTTACCGTTTCTTGGGCCGTTGCGACACTTAGCGGCGTGGCGACAAGAGCGGCCAGGCTGGCCAGCGCTGCGGATATTGCGACTTTTTGCATGTAAAATGCCCCTCATTCTTTGAATAGGGCGCGCCAGATACGGGGGAAGTTTCTCCAGCACGCGGTTGGACATGACGTTCACTGGCTTCGAATGCCCCCGCTCAATGCGAAGCAGGGCATCAAAGCCAATCTCAATCATCGATTGAGCATGCGGATTATTTGAAATACTATCGCGAGTAACTGTCGGCTTGATCGCCTAATGCACGTTGATTAGGCACGATTTAATCACGTTTGATAGATTTTTGGTGATTACGCGTTTTGGGCGAATTAATGTTTTGACGTTGCAATATTCACACATAGGCTACGAATACGACTGAAGAAAATTTCTCAGGGTATCCGGCCAAACCTCGCAACATACCATAAACGTGGTATTGCCTATCGTGACGGGGCTTTTCGGACCAAATAGATCCGAATTGAGTATCGGTTTTCTGGTCCCTATTCTCGTGCGCCAAGCGTGCGCCCGACATATTCCCCGGCCTCCCTCACAGCATCACGGGCGACCTGCGAAACCGAAGTGAGGTTGAGGAAACCGTGCACCATGCTGAGATGCTCGCGGACGGTAACGGGCACCCCGTGGGCTTCCAGCTTTCCGGCATAGACATTGCCTTCATCGCGCAAAGGGTCCCAGCCGCATAACATAATGTAGGCAGGCGGCAGTCCGTCGAAGTCCTCCTCCGGCGCGAAAAGTGGCGAAACGCGCTTATCGGTCCGATCCGTCTCCCGCTCTACATAGGCGTCACGAAAGTAATCGAACATATTCGGCGAAATGAAGAAGCCACCCTCCTGGAAAGGCATCTTTTTCGCCCTTATGTCGACGAACTGGACAAGCGGATAGAGCAGCATTTGAAACGCGGGCTGAGGCCCATCTGTGCGTGCCATTTCCTGACAGAGAAAAGCCGCAAGATTTCCTCCTGCACTATCGCCAGCGACCGCCATAAGGTCAGGATCCATACCTAGAAGTTCGGCACGTTCGACAGCCCACCGCCATGACGCTTCGGCGTCGGCATGGGCTGAGGGAAACCTGTGCTCCGGCGCAAGGCGATAGTCGACCGACAGAACCCGGCATCGCGAGGCATCGGCAAGCCGGCGGCAGATCATGTCATGGCTCTCCAAATCACCGAGCACAAAACCGCCGCCATGGTAGAAAACAATGCCTGGCCCCTGGCCGATTCCGGCACCGAGTGGTGTGTAAAGCCGTCCCGGCAAAGGTCCGTCGCCACCATCGACGGTCATGGCGGAAACCTCAGCTAGATCAGGCGCATCGCGCTCCACGGCCCGCGTGGCCCGAAAAAAACTCTTGCGCAGGCGCTGGGTCGTCTGTGCCATGGTCAGATCGCTGAAATCCGGCATCGTCAGGTCAGGCATGCCAAGACCGACGGTATCGAGCATGGCGCGGAGGGCTTTGTTCATTTCCATGGTGGGAAGAGATGACGCGAAACGGAAAAGCTGCCAATGATTAAATCATGAAAACAATCGACGTATTCTGGTCTTTCCGATCTCCCTATTCCTATCTCGCCACAAAGCGCCTGCGGGCACTACCGGACAAATGGGAGGCACGGTTTCGTCCGCGCCCGGTTTATCCGATTGCGATCCGCACGCCGGAGTTCTTTTCCAATGCGCACCCGCAATGGACCGGCTATCTAATGCGAGACATTGTCCGCTTGGCGCAATATCTCGAACTTCCCCTCGCACCCATGCAACCGGACCCGGTAGTGATGGATATGGCCACGCGGGAAATTGCCGAAGATCAGCCCCACATCCATCGTCTTACCCGCCTCGGCATCCTCGCCTGCGAAGCAGGTGATGAGACAGGCTGGGCCTTCATGGATGAGGTTTCCAGCGTGATCTGGTCGGGACAGAAATGGACCGAAGGCACGGTGCTCGCCGATGCCGTTGGAAAGGCCGGGCTTGATCTTGCGGAGCTCGACGCCCGGCAGGACGCCGAGAAAGATCGGCTGGAAGCAGAGATCGAGGAAAACCAGAAAGCTCAGTCCGCGGGCGGCCATTGGGGCGTGCCGCTCATGGTGCTCGACCATGAACCATTCTTTGGTCAGGACAGGATCGACTTACTAGAGTGGCGGCTCGCCGATCTTGGCGTCGCACGCAAGACATGAACTCGCTCTCTAATCTTCATCTGAAAAGATGATCGCGGGATCGAACTCCCCGGAAACGATCTGTGCCCAAACCCGACCCTTGGTCTCCTCCGGCAAGGTGTGGATCGCTGTTAGCACCGCCCCGCCGACAAAACAAACATTGAGCGTATCAAGGGCGGGATCGATTTCCCCGGCCTGATAGGCCTGTGTCAGCGACAAAATCTGAGGATCGGTTAGCAAGGAGAGCCCGAGACCTTCCAATGCCGCAATATCTTGTTCTGTTACCGGGCCGAGCCGCGTCGGATTTCGCTGTCCATCTTTGGCACCGTCAAGGAGAATTGTCCCTACGTCGGCGAAATACTGCACGAGGGCAGGATTGGACGTGACCACTTCGCGACCAATTACGTCGCTCCGCACGACCCATGCCTGGGCACTCGGTTCCTGAATGAACCGGCGATATGATGATCCGGCGCACCAGGGATCGCGCCGCGAAGCCGCTTTGCGAAGTCGTATGCGAGACAATGTCACCACTTCGTTCAAGTACCGAAGCGGCATCCGCTTGAACGCATCACCATCTTCCCTGATAGACCGACCAACTTCGATTAGAACTTCACTGCCCATGTTCCCCAGTGTGACATCTTGCAGACCAGCAAGGCGCGCAGTGGTGGCGCGATGAAGATCGGCGTTAAAGGATTGTAACGCTGCATTGAGAGCGCGTGTTTCGATATCTGGTAAGGTCAGCCGACCATTGGCGTTAGCTTCGATAATCTGTGCCGATGGATCAGTCGCCTCGCCAAGGACATCAGGCCCGCTGAATGCAGCTAGAAACGATACTGCTGCGGCTAGGAGAACAAAGAGGCCAAACGCCATGCCATCCTTGAGGCTGCCGCCATTGTTTTTCCGCGCGTCGTACATCGGGCTGTCTCTTGCTTCAAAGCGCAAAATAGCCGGAAACTATTAGAAAAAGCTTATTATACTATGGCGCTAGGCGGGCAGCCCCTACTCAGCTGACACGGCGTTTCTGATCACCCCAATAGGGCTCCCTTAGATCTTTTCGCAGGATTTTGCCGGATGGATTGCGGGGCAATTCATCTTTGAAATCGATACTCTTCGGACATTTATAGCTGGCGATGTGGTCTTTGGTGTAAGCAATAATGTCTTCCGGCGTCGGACTAGTGCCTGGTTTCGGCACCACAATCGCCTTTACGCTTTCGCCCCACTTGTCGTCCGGAATCCCGATCACAGCCACATCAGCAACGTCGGGGTGACCGAACACCGCATTCTCCACTTCGGCGGGGTATATATTCTCGCCTCCGGAGATGATCATGTCTTTGACGCGGTCATGGATGAACAAAAACCCGTCTTCGTCGAAATACCCAGCGTCACCGGTATAGAAGAAGTCATCCCGGATCGCCTCTTCCGTGGCTTCTGGCCGATTCCAGTACCCCTTCATGACAAAGTCTGACTTGATGACAATCTCGCCAACCTCGCCTTGAGGCACCGCACTGCCCTCACCGTCGACACATTTGATAATAGTTCCAGGGTAAGGAACACCGCAGGAACGAAGCTTTCCCCATGCAGGGTCGTGAGCTTCAGGTGCGAGAAATGTTCCGCCGCCCACGGTCTCGGTCAACCCGTAAAGCTGGGTAAACCGTGCCCCCATAATTTCACGTGCGTCCTCCAGAAGATCCTGTGCGATTGGCGACGCACCGTAGAAAACCTGTTTCAATGCCGAGAAATCTACACTGCGCACATTGGGAATCTGAGTCAGCATCAGAATAACCGCCGGTACCCAGAAGGCATGCTTGACTTCCCGCTCCGGGATCAACTTTAGAATCTGCTGGGGATCGACCTCGCGCAGCACCACGGTTTCAGCGCCCTGAGCCAAGGCAAGCAAACCGACGTTCACCCCCGCCACGTGAAACAACGGCATTGCATTCATCACCCGGTCGCCAGCATCGTAAGAGGCCCAATCAAGCTCATTGCACTGGCGGAAAAAGGCGAGATAGTTGAAGTTGGTTAGCATCACACCTTTTGGGAGTCCCGTGGTGCCGGACGTATAAAGCTGGATGATGTCGTCATCGATTTGTTCATCAAGCTCCGGATCCTTGTCCGGAAATTTGTCGCGCACATCCTCATAACTCGGCCAGGCCGGGTGCTCGCCATCAATGGCAATGATGCCTTTCAAGTCAGGCAGGTCTTCAGCCACCTCCTCGGCAATTTCATAGAGCTCTTTGGCAACGAAAAGGATTTTCGCCTTTGCATCTGCAGCGATAAACTGCATTTCTGGTGCCGCGAGGCGATTATTGATGGCTGCAAGCGCCCCCCTCGCCTTCGCCGTACCAAGCATGATCTCATAGTATCTGTCGAGATTCTTACCGAGATAGGCCACCCTATCGCCAGGCTTCACATCTGCTGCGATTAGGGCATTTGCGATCCGGTTCGACCGCGCATTCAGCTCTGCAAAACTCGTCTCGGTACCTTCGAACCAGAACGCGGTTTTACCACCCCTAAGCTTTGCCTGCTGCCGCGCGAAATCGGCAATGGTCCGAATGCCATCAAAATTGATCATCAGTCTTGCTCCAACATTGCCGCCCAGCCTCCCCTTTCTTATTCGATCCGCTTTTCCTAAAGGCAACCCTTCTATATGAGCCAGGATCGCATTACCGTGTTGAAAATGTCTGGGGAGGCAACGGTTTATGAATGACACTCGAAGCATCATCCTGCATCAATATGCGGCATCGCCCTTCTCTGAGAAAATCAGGCTTGCCCTTCGCCTGAAAAACCTCGCCTGGGCCAGTGTCGATATTCCGGTGATCATGCCGAAACCGGATTTGATGCCTCTGACAGGCGGATATCGCCGGACACCCGTGATGCAGATCGGAGCCGATATCTATTGCGATACCGCCATTATCTTGCGCGAATTGGAACACCGGTATCAGGTCCCCGGCCTTGAGCTTCCAGGCCATGAAGGTCTTGGGGCCATGGTCGGTGCCTGGACCGATGGAAAATGGTTTCAGACCAGCGTCGGCGTCATTTTCGGAGCCATGGGCAAGGAGAATGCCCCGCCCGGCTTTATTGAAGATCGTGAAAAGCTAAGCGGTCAGACCTTCGATATGGATGCCATGGCGGCGGCGGCACCGATGCTGCGCGACCAATGGCGGGCTCAGTTAATGTGGCTCGAAGAGCGGCTGCAGGGTGGCAGGGGAGCAGGTGCAGGCAACTACCTCGTCTCGACCAAGCCGGGCCTGGTAGATGTCCATGCCTATATGAATGTCTGGTTTGTCGCCAACATGGTGCCTGACTTTGCAGAAGAGTGTTTCGCGTCCGCCCCACGCACCAAAGCTTGGTATGAACGCCTAAAGGAAACGACTGGGCAGGCCCCGACAAAACTCAGCTCAGAAGATGCACTTACCATCGCCAAGAAAGCCGGGCCGCGCCTCGTCATGGCCGTAGCTGGCGGAACCGAACCCCAGGGCTTTGAGCCAGGTGAGAAGGTCGCCGTTGCTCCCGATGACTATGGCAAAGACTGGGTAGAAGGCACTCTCGTCCATGCCGATGCCCAGCGCATCATCGTCTCGCGATCCGCGGAAGAAGTGGAGACAATAAATGTCCACTTCCCCCGATCCGGATTTATGGTCCGCCGGGTATAGCAATCGGCCAATTCAACGCTACCTGTAGCGCCACAGGCATGGCGTGGAGCGCGTAATTGACGAATAGAAACAAACACCGTGTCGTTGTTATCGGCGGCGGATTCGGCGGCTTGTCCTGCGTCAAAGGCCTCAAGCGTGCTGGCGTTGACATCACTTTGATCGACCAGCGCAATCACCACCTTTTCCAACCGCTCCTCTATCAGGTCGCGACAACGATTTTGCCGACATCAGAGGTTGCCTGGCCCCTTCGGAGACTGTTCAAAGCGCGCAAAGACGTGACGACCCTAATGGCCGCAGCCACCGGCATCGACCGGGCCGAAAAACGAGTACACCTTTCCAATGGTGCTTCAGTACCGTTTGACACGCTGGTAATCGCCACTGGCGCGAGACATTCCTATTTCGGGAATGACGACTGGGAAGAGGATGCACCGGGCCTGAAAACGCTGGAAGACGCCACCACTATACGCCGCCGAATACTCTCCGCCTTTGAGTATGCCGAACGAGCTGAAGACCCAGCCGAACGCGATGCTTGGCAGACCTTTGCTATCATTGGCGCCGGGCCCACCGGCGTGGAGCTTGCCGGCATCATCGCAGAACTTGCCCACAAGGTCTTGCCACGCGAGTTCAGGCGGATCGATACAAAAGCAGCGAAGATCCTGCTCATCGAGGCTGGACCCCGGGTCTTGCCCGTCTTCCCGGAAGATCTCTCCGCTTATACGGAAAAGGCGCTTACAAAACTGGGGATCGACATCCTGACGAGAGACCCCGTCACCGACATCGACGAGAACGGCATTGTCATCAATGGCGAACGCATTCCCGCCAAAACAGCCATTTGGGCCGCCGGCGTACGCGCCTCCCCTGCCGCGACATGGCTGGATGCCGAGAGCGATCGGGCTGGCCGCGTGATGGTCGACGAACACCTGAATGTCGCTGGCAATCCCGACATTTTCATCATTGGAGACACTGCCGCCGTGACCGATGGCAAGGGTGACATGGTCCCGGGCATCGCCCCCGCCGCCAAGCAGCAGGGCGAACACGTAGCGCGAACCATCTGCTGCCGTCTAAAGAACAAGCCGGAAAAACCGTTCTGCTATAACCATCAGGGCAATCTCGCCACTATTGGTCCTGGCGCGGCCGTCGTCGATTTTGGCTGGCTAAAGCTGAAGGGTTCCGTCGCCTGGTGGGTTTGGGGAATTGCCCACGTCTATTTCTTAATCACCAACCGCTCGCGTTTCGTCGTCGCTTACAACTGGCTCTGGTCATATCTCACAGGCCAGAAAAGCGCTCGCCTGATCACCCAGGGAAAACTCGACGAGGTATGAGGTATGTTGTGTTGGACGGGCGTTATCTAAAGCCGGAAACTGCCAGATAGAATCGACTCATAAACGTCGTGCGTCAGCGGAACATATTCACCCTTGTCAGGATGGGCGAACCAGACAGGATCGCCAACCTGATCAGGATCGAACCCTTCCTTCACAAGATCGACCTTCCGGTACTTGAACGTTCCGGTTGTCTCAGCTTCCCGCTGTATACGGATAAAGAGAGGCACCGCATAGGCCGGAAGCCTCTGCTTGAGCTCTCCATGAAGGCCTGAAAAATCAAGGTCTCCTTCAGGCGTGATCGCCGCCATTCCAGCCTTGCCATCCATGCCAGCTATCGGAACACCATAGACATTGGCGTGTCCCACGCCGTCCATACCGCCAAGAACATCTGCCACTTCATTCGTTGAGACGTTCTCACCCTTCCATCGGAAAGTATCTCCAATCCGGTCGACAAAATAGACATAGCCTTCGGCATCCTTGCGCATCAGATCGCCGGTCCGGAACCAGGAATCGCCTTTTTCGAAGACATCAGTCAGCAGCTTCTTTTGGGTTGCTTCCTTATCTCGATACCCTTCGAAGCGCGTCCGAGGATCATCATTTTGTATTCTGCCGAGCACTTCGGCGGGCTCGTCCGGGTCCGCTGGAATGCAGAAGCCATCTTCTCCGCGAATAGGCATCTCCGTTTCGACATCAAACTTCACGAAGGAAATATATGAGAACCTCTTTTCCAGAATTTTTGGTATGCGGCCCACCGCGCCGACCTTCCGGTCAACATTGAGGAAGTTCACATTCCCTTCGGTAGATCCATAGAACTCGACAAGCCCCGGCACATTAAACCGATCAAGGAATTCCTGCCAGATTTCCGGGCGTAGGCCATTGCCGAACCCGGTGCGCAGATTGTGTGCGCGCTCTTTCGGGTGCTCAGGCTGATTAAGAAGATACCGGCAAAGCTCACCTATGTAGACAAAAACTGTCGCGCCATTATCGGCGATGTCATCCCAGAACTTCGATACCGAGAATTTCTGTCGCAGGATTACACTTGCGCCGGTCATCAATGAGATGCCGACCGCGCAAATTCCGCCTGTGCTATGATAGAGTGGAAGTGACACATAAACTCTATCGCGTGCCGTGGTTTCGGTCGGCATGACAAAGGTCCGCATCATGCCCTGTGTTCGCATATGGGTGAGTTTGGCCGCCTTCGGCAGTCCGGTTGTGCCGGACGTATAAACATAAAGGCAAACATCCGCACCGCGTAAATGTTCCCGATGGCTACGTGGTGGCCGGGCATCACTCATCTCAGCAAGAGCTACTTCGAGGTCTTCACAGCCCTCAGCCGCGCCAAAGCACCAAAATGCCTGGTCTCCCTCCAGATGTTCCCTTGCCGTATCAAGCTGCGCTGCCTGTTCAGCCCCACAGATTACCACTTTCGCTTCGGCAATATTGATGCAATGAGCAAGCGCCTCATCGGCGAGGTTATAGTTGATCAGTCCACTGATCACACCAATTTTCGAAAGACCGAACCAAACAGCAACATAGTCCGGGCAGTTCGCCATGAATATGGCAACGGCATCGCCCGCCTTCAAGCCTTGCGAAAGTGCCCAATGGGCGACCCGGTTGGCGCGGGCTTCGAACTCCACATAGGTAATAAGATCACCCTCAAATCGGAAAGCTACATTTGATCGATACTTGTCGACGCTCGCTTCAAGATCATCGGGTACAATATTCTTGCCTTCAGGGCCTAGATCATCGATGTATTTGAGAATCCGCCGCAGCGCGGAAACAGTTTTCCAGTCACGTCTGACATTAGCGATGAAGCCCATTGTTTCCTGTTCACCTTAATTACCAATAACACCGTAGCTAATACACAATGACCGTTACGCAACAATTGATTTGTCAACGTTAATTGGGGCGAACTTGCCGCACCCGTTTGCAGATTCCGTCCAACATGCTAGCTCGCCCGGCAAAACAGAACCAATCCCGCCAATCAGCCCCCGAAGCGAGTGAGCCCATGTCCGAGCCGGATCCCCTAGAAATCGTTCTTGATCTCCTGAAAGTCGAGCGCCTCGAAGTTGACCTCTTCCGGGGGCGTTCACCCGATGAAACCTCTCAACGCGTGTTTGGCGGTCAGGTCATAGGCCAAGCACTGATGGCCGCCTATCAGACGGTCGAAGACCGCCGCTGCCACTCGCTCCACGCCTATTTTATCCGGCCCGGCGATCCGAATGTACCGATCATCTACCAGGTTGATCATTCCCGTGACGGCCGATCCTTTACGACACGCCGTGTGGTCGCAATCCAGCACGGTAAGCAGATCTTTAATCTCGCCGCATCGTTCCAGATCGATGAGGAAGGCTGGTTCCATGAAGCCAAAATGCCGGATGTGCCTGGCCCTGATGGCCTCAAAACACGGCTGGAACTACGCAGGGAAATAGCACACCATTTCCCCGAACCCATGCGCGCCCAGATGACCCGCGCCCGCGCTATCGAAATGCGGCCGATTAATCCAAATGATTCCCTCGACCCAAAACCATCAGAGCCCGAACACCATATCTGGTTCCGTGCGATCCGCTGTTTTGAGGGCACCGCAAGCGATGCGATCCATCAATGTCTCATGGCCTATGCCTCGGACATGTCACTGCTCGATTCCGGCACCAGACCGCATGCCATCACCTGGCATTCCGGCGATGCCATGATGGCAAGCCTCGACCATGCCATGTGGTTCCACGCTCCTGCCAGGGCAGACGAATGGCTGCTCTACACTCAGGATAGCCCCCATGCCGGCGGCGCGCGTAGTTTCAATCGCGGCATGATTTTCAAGCAGGATGGCACCCTCGTGGCGAGTGTCGCTCAGGAAGGCTTGATGCGGCCCCGGAGAAAAGGCTAAAGCCAGTGAAAACAGGAGTATCTATGACAACCGCCCTCACCCCGCAGGATGCGATTATTTATCTTATGGTGATGACCGCCGCCGCAGATGGGGAATTTGACGATTCCGAATTGCGCACAATAGGCCGCGTCGTAAGGTCATTCCCGCTGTTTGGCCCAGCCGATGAGGAGAAATTGGTCCGCACCGCCGAAGAGTGCGGAAAGCTCATGTCTTCGGACAATGGTCTCCAAAAAGTGCTCGCAGCAACCAAAGAGGCTGTGCCCGATCATCTTGGTGAAACGGCTTACGCTGCGGTAATCGATGTTGTCACAGCAGATGAATCCCTCGATCCGGCAGAATTACGGGTCCTTGAAATGGTTAGGGACACATTTGGCGTTAACGATGACGGCGCATCAGCCATCGAACATGCCGCTCGCGCGCGGCATATGACAGTCGAGCCGGTGGACTAAAAACCCGTTTTCCGCCATCGAGCGGACCGTAAATCCGTAGGGCGCATGCAATGATCTTCCGCTTAAAGAAATTCGTTCTTATACTGGCCGGATTGGCGATCGCAGCCTGCGAAACCATTGGCGGCGAGACACGCGAGACACCTACGGACCCAGCGAGAACGACTACTCTCACCGTGGCAACGGCGGATGAGACAACCATTCTAGAAGCGAACATCGAGCCGGACTTCGCCGACATTATCACCCTCGATACGCTTTCCAACATCGCCCTTGCTATCTTAGCAGGAGATGTGAGCTCTGAAGACATAGTCAGAGCCTACCTAGAGCGGATCAAGACCATCGATCAGTCCGGACCAACCCTCCAGAGTGTGCTCGCGCTGAACCCGGATGCCCTTGAAGATGCCCGGGCGGCCGATGCTGCGCTGACGGCAGGAGAAACCGTCGGGCCGCTCCACGGTGTTCCAATTCTTCTCAAAGATAACATCGAATCGACGGACCCGGTTGCGACAACGGCCGGTGCCTTCGCACTGAAAGACAATGTCACCGAACGCGATGCCTCTCTCACCGCCGGACTGCGAGAGGCTGGTGCGATCATTCTCGGCAAGACCAATCTCTCCCAATGGGCGAATTTCCGGTCATCGAGTTCCATCTCCGGGTGGAGCGCGCTCGGTGGCCAAGTGCGTAATCCCCATATGCTTGATCGGACACCCTGCGGCTCCTCATCGGGATCAGGCGCAGCCACAGCAGCGGCCCTTGCTGCCGGTTCGGTCGGCACCGAAACCAATGGCTCGGTTATCTGCCCGTCTTCCATGAACGGTATTGTCGGCTTCAAACCTACTGTGGGTCTTGTTTCCCAGACAGGCATCGTTCCGATCTCATCAACCCAGGACACAGCCGGGCCAATGACTCGGTCGGTAAGGGACGCAGCGTTGATGTTGAATGCCATGGCAACGGATAGTGAAATCGACTTCACGACAGCCCTCGAAGCCGCCAGTTTTGACGGAAAGCGTGTGGGTGTTTTGCGCTTTGCAGCAGGCCCAAATGCCGAGGTAAACGCCCTTTTTGATAATGCTCTCACCGATCTTGAGAATCACGGCGCAACCCTTGTCGAGATCGAAGAGCTCGACCTCCCCGACGGCTATGGAGATGCGGGATATCTCATTCTGCTCGCCGAGTTCAAACACACTTTGAACGAGTATCTAGCAACCACGGATCCGACAAAAGTAACTGCCCGCAGCCTTGCTGAAGTTATCGCTTTCAATGAAGAGAATGCCGCCATTGAGCAGGTCCTTTTCGATCAGGACATCCTGACAGAATCCGAAGCGACACCCGGCCTTGAAGATGCAGCCTACCAGGCCGCTCTTGAAAAGAGTCTGAAAGCCTCCCGCGAAGACGGCATAGACAAGTGGATGGGCGAACACGATCTTGATGTACTCGTCGCCCCTTCCTACACCGCTGCCTTCCTCGTCGATGCGGTACATGGCGATAACTTCAATGGTCGCACCGGGGCAGGCTATATCGCTGCAAGGGCTGGATACCCTCATCTCACAGTCCCCATGGGATTTGTGCGCGGCTTGCCCGTCGGGCTGTCCTTCATGTCCACTGCCGGAGACGATGCCAATGTGCTCGCCCTTGGCTATGCCTATGAACAGGCCAGCGCCCACATAGCCCCGCCTACCTATCTCGAAAGCGCCGAAGACATTGCCACCATCAGCAGTGCCATGCAGCCCTACAAGGCGGAGTAATTTTCATGTCCCTCACCCTTTATGGCCTGAAAAACTGCGACACCTGCAAGAAGGCGCTAAAGGCCCTCGAAGCAAGCGGGAAAACTGTCGCCTTCGTCGATATCCGCGACAACACCGAACTCTCAGCAAAAGTTCCGGCCTGGCTTGCTGCGACCGGTGCGGACAAACTCGTCAACAAGCGATCGACAACATGGCGCAGCCTCTCCGACGTCGAACGCTCTGGCGATCCAGAGCCACTGCTCATCGCAAACCCCACACTCATCAAGAGGCCCGTCATAGAAGCCGGCAGCGCGACCTATGTCGGTTGGACCAAGGATGTGGAGACCGCCCTTAAATGAGCGGCATTCGCAGTCTCGCCCGGAATGTTGCTGTGCGATCCCCCTTCGCGGGCTTCGCCCAGCGCTGGTCCGAACGCCGCTATGCCAAAGCAGCACCAAACTTTCCCGAAAAAGATGAAAACGGTGTCCCGATCCCGCCGGCCATATGGATGGCCACAGCCGCAGGACACACCGATTGGCAAGGATTCCTGCGCTCCGGCGAGGAGGCAATCGCCGTCTTTTCCGCCGCCATTGAACGCCACGGCGGAGACTTTGAGAACGCCGAGCGCGTTCTCGATTTTGGCTGCGGCTGCGGCCGCCTTGCGCGCTATGCACCGAGTTATACCGAGGCAGAATTCTTCGGCGTCGATTATAATCATGACCTTTTGGATTGGTGTGACCACAATCTTCCGGGTTGCTTCTCACTCAATAAGTTGCACCCGCCCCTCACCTTCCCTGAAAACCATTTCGACGTAATCTATCTCCTGTCAGTCTTCACCCATTTGCGCATTCCGACGCAGACTGAATGGCTAAAAGAGTTTCAGCGCATCGTGAAACCTGGCGGGTTCTGCCTCATCACATTCCGGGATGAAATCAGTGCCAGTCTGCCCTGCACTGGCATAGACACGGATCAGCTAGAACGAGACGGCTTCGCCTATCACAACAATGCCGCCGAAGGGTCCAACCTGATTTCAACCTTCCAAACGAATGATCACCTCACGGATCTTGTATCACCCTATTTCGAACTCTGCGAAATCATACCGTCTACGCACAATCCAATCACGCAGGCGATCGCAATACTCAGAAAACAGAGCGACTAGCGACGCGCCCGCGGATTATAATAGAGATCTCTCTCGCGGTGGGTCAGTTGCGGCGCAATTTTTCCGTCGCGCACTTTTCTGCAAAGCCGCCCTATGTGTTTTCTGCTAGCGTGGTTGAACTTCAACATCGCGCTGAAAAGCTCCAAGACGGTTTCCAGTTTCGTATTCGTATGGGCCGCGTCGATTTTCACAATCCGCGCTCCACCAAGATTAATGATCCTGTGATCAATATCGCCAATATGGCGACCCTGATGATCGAATAGTTTATAGTCGGCACCAATACTGATCATCTTTCTATGGAGTGTATAGAATTTCGGTCCGGCTTTCGTTTGGATAAAGAAGGTAAACTTCTCCGGCAGAAACGGCCACTTCCGCGCACATCGTTCCACCTCGATAATCTGGTCATGCCGAGCGAGATTTATCGAGAACGCTGGTACGGGCACGCCCGCACCGCAGCTCAGCTGCATTGACCGCCCGACCTTCATCTCCATTGTTCCCCGCCAGCCAAGCGTCTCCGAGAATAGCTTTATCACCAGCCGCCGGTCGAAATCCTTCCTTTTGTCCCACAGCCCCTTGCGGTAGGCGATTAACGCCTCGCGCTTCCCGCTATCGAGGGTCTGGCCAATAATTTCCATATCCTTCGTGAACTGGTCTGAAGCAGCTTCATTCTGCGTGCGCTTCATAATTCCGATTTCAGCCGTATTGAAGTCGGTTGCCCAGAGATCAACCTTGAACTTCCGCTGCTTATATTTGCGGGACGAAGCGGCGCGAGTGACCTTTGAGCGTTTGTGCTTCGACTTCTCGTCTGCCGCCAAATCCTTGGCAGCAAGTGCGGACCCATCTGCCATTCCGGCCTCCTGTCGAACACGTTATCGACAGGAGCTTTTCATCTTTTGGTTAATAAAATCTGCCAATCGGTTAAGATGTCGCCGTCAGGACAACGAAAGCTCTGCTAGAAGTTTCTCAAGCGCGGCCATTCCAGCCTCCCAGCCACCACCCATCTGCTCTACGGCCCCGGCAAAGCAGGCAATCTCAGCTTCACTTGCGTCATGGGGAGACCAGGAAATCTGCATCTGCGTCCCCTCTCCCACGGGTTCGAATGTAACTTCAAGTAACATGGTTTTCGGCCAGTCGGGCATGCCGGGATTAGCCATAGTCTTCCAGGCGGAATCCGTATTCGACTGCACCATGACCAGACGCTTCGGTGGATCAACCTCAATGTACTCTGCGCGCTGATATCCCGATTGCGCCTTCATACGCATTTCATTGAGCCATACACCACCAGGACGCACGTCCAGCTTATGGATCACCGTCTCAACTCCGGGGCCATACCACTGCGCCAGCAGATCAGCTTCTGTCCACGTCCTCCATAATGTGTCCGGTTGTAACGCAAACAGACGCTCCAGAACATAAACTGGTAGATCAGTCACATCAGTCCTTCCTGTTATCATCGGATTTTAAACTCATAAGAAGCGTATCGAGCTGGTCGAAACTTCCCTCCCAGAAATCCCGAAAGGTCTCCAGCCAGCTAAGCGCAGCAGCCATAGGCTCTGCGTTCAATTGTGCCGGCCGGCGTTGCTGATCGACGGCTCGCGTGACCAAACCGGCGCGCTCAAGCACTTTTAGATGTTTCGATACCGCGGGCTGGCTCATCGCAAAGGGCTCACAAAGTTCACTTACAGATGCCTGCCCCTCCATCAGTCTGGCAAGGATGATACGTCGGGTCGGATCTGCGAGGGCAGCAAAAACGGAATCGAGGTTTGAATACCCAGAGGAGTGTCTCAATCCTATATTCATAACCAGATGGTTATATATTAAATCAATGGGCGTCAAGCGGACAAAAAAAGCCCCGAGATCCAATCCCGGGGCAGGATGTCAGAGTGGAAGAAAGAATGCCCTGACGGGGGCGGCCCTGATCCTGTGGGTATAGGATCAGGTACCTGCGGTTCGGATGCGCCCTGCGCCTCCAAAAAGATTGAACCACACTTCGCGATTAGCGAATGCCCGCAATCCTCGTCCCAGTAGAAGAACTGGCCACATCTTCACCGCTGCCCGCGCACGTTCCCGCCCACAGACTACCTAACAACTAGCAGGCGTGATCTGCACCAACTGTGATCAAGATCACAACCAGGATCAATTCACACCAAAAATGACGGAAGCAACACGATCTCACTTGCGAGCATACCCGTATCGTCGCATACATGTTCTATCCGAGGGGTGTCCGGAACCTCTCCCCGACGAGAATTCCGGGCTGAGATTTTACCCTTTGAACCTGATCCGGGGAACACTGCGCGATGGGCGTGCAGGTCGTGGCCGGCGCGAGGGACGGAACGAAAATGAAGATTGGATTCCTCCTCTTTCCAGAGGTGACACAACTTGATTTCACTGGGCCGCTTCAGTTTCTGTCGCGGCTTCCCGGCAGCGAAACAGTACTGATCGCGAAATCAAACGATCCCATAAAAACCGATACGCCTATGCGGGTTTTGCCGACCCATACATTCGACACGGCACCGAAACTGGATCTCCTCTGTGTCCCCGGCGGGTTCGGCACAGCCGCTGCCATAGCGGACAAGGAGACCCTGCGTTTTGTGAGGGAGGCGGGCACCGATGCCGAATACGTCACCTCCGTCTGCACGGGTGCGCTGGTCCTTGGTGCGGCGGGCCTATTGGAGGGCAAAAACGCCACAACCCATTGGGCCTATACCGACCTCCTGGAGCTTTGCGGCGCAACCCATGTCGATGCGCGGGTCGTCCGCGATGGCAACACCTTCACCGGCGGCGGCGTCACGGCCGGCATCGATTTCGCGCTGACCGTAGCTTCTGCCATAAAGGGCGAAACCGTGGCGCAATCACTTCAGCTTGGACTTGAATACGATCCGTCGCCACCATTCGATATGGGCCACCCTTCCAAGGCACCGGAACAAATTCTGGAAGCCCTGAAGCCACGTTACATCGCCTCCCGCGAGACCACTGCAGTCGCGATTAAGGCCGCCCGGAACACCGCCTTGTGACGCAACTCGGCGAAATCACCATCGACCCGCAATTCAACGGGCCGCCGACTTCAGGAAATGGCGGCTATTGCGCCGGACTGCTAGCAACTTTTGAGATAAATCCCATACGGGTTCGACTGAAAGCGCCCGTACCCTTGGAGACACCGCTCGCCATCACGCGCACGGAGCACGGGCTTGCGGCCCGCCACGGCGGCACCGAAGTGATGTCCGCGATCACAACCAGCAGGCTCGCTACTCCGCCACGCCCGCCATCCTTCGAAATCGCCAGCACTGGAAGAAACCAGTTCATTGATGAGGCTGATCATGGCCTGCCCACCTGTTTCGTTTGCGGCCCGCACCGCAAGCCCGGCGACGGCCTGTGCCTGTTCACCGGACCGGTCGAAGGATTCCCTGGCGTCGCCGATGTCTGGCGGGCCGAAGATAAGTTCTGCGATGAGGACGGCTTCCTCCGGCCGGAGATCATCTGGGCGGCGCTCGATTGTCCGAGCGCCTTTGCCATCAATGACGCAGAAAACCTCATGCTGCTCGGCGAGATCGCCGTTGATATCCATGCTCGTCCAAAGGCCGGCGAAGACCTGATCGTCACCGGATGGGCGGGACAAACGGACGGCCGCAAGCATACCGCCGGTGCTGCGCTCCACCGGGCCGACGGCACCCTTCTCGCCCAATCCGACACGCTCTGGATCGAGCTGAAACAAAACCCCTAAGCCCCGAAAGCCAATACAATGAACAAGCCCCTGCCCCAATCAGAGTTCGAAACGCCGGAGGTCACCACCGGCCCCCTCCCCGCCAGCCGCAAGGTCTACACCCATCCGGCAGCCGCGCCGGACCTCGCCGTTCCCCACCGAGAGATCGACCTCCATGAGAGCGCCAATGAACCCGCGGTTCGCGTCTACGACACATCCGGCCCGTACACCGATCCTTCCGTCGCCATCGATGTCGAAAAGGGCCTGCCCCGGACCCGCCGGGACTGGGTGATCGAGCGCGGCGGCGTTGAGGAATATGACGGCCGGGACATGAAGCCCGAAGACAATGGCGGCGCGAAAGGCAAATACCTCGCCCGCGAATTCCCCATCCGCCACAAACCGCTGCGCGGCTTACCGGGTGAACATACTACTCAATACGAATTCGCGCGCGCCGGCATCGTCACCAAGGAAATGATCTACGTCGCGACGCGCGAGAACCTTGGCCGCGCCGCCGCCCTCAAGGGTGCGAAAGAGCAGATCGAACAAGGCGAAGGCTGGGGCGCGGAGATCCCCGAATTCATTACGCCGGAATTCGTCCGTTCAGAGATCGCCGCCGGTCGTGCCATCATCCCCTGCAACATCAACCATGCCGAGCTTGAGCCGCAAATCATTGGCCGGAACTTCCTTGTAAAGATCAATGCCAATATCGGGAACTCCGCCGTTGCCTCCTCCGTCGAGGAAGAAGTGGAGAAAATGGTCTGGGCCACCCGCTGGGGCGCAGACAACGTGATGGACCTCTCTACCGGCCGCAACATTCACAACACCCGCGAATGGATCATCCGCAATTCGCCTGTCCCGATTGGCACAGTGCCGATCTATCAGGCCCTCGAAAAGGTGGACGGCATCGCCGAAGACCTCACCTGGGAGGTCTACCGCGACACCCTGATCGAGCAATGCGAACAGGGCGTCGACTATTTCACCATCCATGCCGGCGTCCGCCTCGCCTACATCCACCTCACCGTGGACCGCGTCTGCGGCATCGTCTCCCGCGGCGGCTCCATCATGGCAAAATGGATGCTCACCCACCACAAGGAATCCTTTCTGTACGAACATTTTGACGACATCTGCGACATCATGCGCGCCTATGACGTCTCCTTCTCCCTCGGCGACGGCCTCCGCCCCGGTGCCATCGCCGATGCCAACGACAAAGCTCAGTTCGCTGAGCTTGAAACCCTCGGTGAGCTGACAAAACGCGCCTGGGCCAAAGGCTGCCAGGTCATGATCGAAGGCCCGGGCCACGTCCCCATGCAGAAGATCAAGGTGAACGTCGAAAAACAGCTCCGCGAATGCGGCGAGGCCCCCTTCTACACCCTCGGCCCCCTCACCACGGACATCGCCCCGGGCTACGACCACATCACCTCCGGCATCGGCGCGGCCATGATCGGCTGGTACGGCACGGCCATGCTCTGCTATGTCACGCCGAAGGAACACCTCGGCCTTCCGGACAGGGACGATGTCAAAACCGGCGTCATCACTTACAAGCTCGCCGCCCACGCTGCAGACCTCGCCAAGGGCCATCCCGCCGCGCAGATCCGCGATGATGCCCTCTCCCGCGCGCGCTTCGAGTTCCGCTGGGAAGACCAGTTCAACTTAAGCCTCGACCCGGAAACCGCCCGCGACTTCCACGACCAGACCCTGCCGAAAGACGCCCACAAGGTTGCCCATTTCTGCTCCATGTGCGGCCCGAAATTCTGCAGTATGAAGATCACTGCTGATGTGCGCGAATATGCCGACGGCCTCTCCGACAATGAAAAAGCTGACCTCGAACGCATGGCCGATGAGGTGAGCCGCGGGATGGCGGAGAAGTCGAAAGAGTTTGTCGAGAAAGGCGGGGAGATTTATTTGTCGAAGGCTAGATAGCAAACCCTAAAACGGCACCTCCTCATAACGAAGACGAGCCTCAAAGGCCAAGCAACCTTCAATCAGTATCCTAACGTCGTACTCTCCTGGCTAGAAGTCACCTGGGAATCTCCATGCCCGAGCACCGCTCTTTGGCATCGCGGAAATATTTTGCCGCGAGAAATTTGTAATTATATTGCCGGCATCATCAGCACTAAATACCTGAATACTTAGATCCTTAGCATCATGACGCGGCGCAATAGATACGACCACTCCGTCATTAGTCAAATATACCCTTTCTACATAAGCGTATCTCTTATCGAAAATTTTCATATCATCCGAAACACGCATCTTCGATCGCCATCTCAATAATGTGCTTTCTTTGAGAAGGCCCATTGCAAATTCACGTTCGGCTTCCGATCGAAAATATATATGGCGCAAGCTATCCTCTATCCGCATTGGTGAGGGCATCAGCAATTCGGCGCACCTCATAGCAGTTATATTTTCATCCCCGGAATGCGGTCCGTAATGATAAATATTTTCGAAATTCATCTTTCCCAAAAAGAAAGAATCATCGTCTCCGATTTCAACTTCAGCTCTTTGCATATTTAGATTAGAAAATGCCACGCCCGTTGTGGTTAGAAGAGTTTTCGCGTCAAAGACCAACATAGCCAACGTTGGTGCGTGTGTATCGCCGCGATAATATTCGTCCTGTTTTCGTATACCTTCGATATGATACTGAGTTGGTGTGCGAGGTCGAAAATAGGTTCGAACTTGCTTGTGTGCCCTGTCGGTAACGTTCACTATTTCTTGCTGTGCAACATCTAGCGGTCGAACACTTTTAGAAGCTGATCTTGAAAGAAGGCATCCGGAGTTCAAGATTTCGACAATATTTTGTATGGGATCATGCCGAAATATCAAACTCGGCCACTTAGAACGAAAACTGTACGTTGATTTTCCGAGTTTATCGGACCAGTCAAGAATGTGCTGATCCACAACACTCGAACTTAATGCCACGATAAACTCATCTGATCCATTTCGGCACCAGGCTCTTCTGAGCCGCTACGGTATCGCATTTCGGCGGCTAACTCGCCGGTCTCAGAGTTGACCTCTTGAATTTGAATCGGTCGAACACTTGGCAAAAGGCTTATGAGTGAAATTAGCCTACTCGATACCGCGGATTGAGATAACCCGAGCTTTCTCTTGGTCAGCATACCATTAGTAAGAATTCGCCAGATCTCACTCAATTCTTCTTTTTCAAAGAAAAAGCGCTCGCTTTCTGTTTCTATTAAGACGGTATCGTTTGCAGCATGCCACCTAAACGGCTGCTTAGTTTCAAAGTCCAACATACTCGGACCGACTCGATTCGATACCTGCTGAACTTGCACCCAAGCCTCGTCAAAAGATCTAGCCGCAGGCAATTGCAAGCTTTCCGAAACGACCGCTTCAATATGTTCCGGTAATCCAAAGTCGACTTCAAAGTCGTGCACAAAGACAGGAATTGACAACTTATCGAGGTACTTTTCCATGAGTGGTTGAACTACTTTCCAATCCAAATTGCCGTTACCGCAACCTAGCTTTGGGAAAGCAATCTCCTTGATACCTTGCTCCTCATACGTGCGAACAAACTTCTCTAATCCAGATTCAACCCACTCAAGTTTCGAAGGCGAGCGCCAGTGCTTTTTCGTCGGAAAGTTCAATACCCATTGCTCTGGGCCACGCCATAACCACAGTTTTCCAGGCTCCAAAAGTTTCTGATCGCAAATCTTCTTGTAAGATTTGAACATTGTTGGGTGGCGCTTCTTAAAGGCCTCCGCAATACCCTTGCCCATAACTCCAACACAGTTGACTGTATTTACTACAGTTTGCGCTGACGAAGTCATAAGACTAGTACGATGATAAATGATCATTTTGGTCACCACTCTCCACTCTAACACTATGGTGCTTCGATTACTTCCGTCCACCAAATCATTTAGTTCTTGTTTTGTTCTATCAAAATGTAGCAATAAATCAAGTATTTGAACCCATGCCCCCAACCCTATAGCGACCACGAACAGAACATCCTCGTCCAGATCGAGGCACATCGGCGCTTCTCCTAAGCGCGGCCATCCCTTCCCTGTCATCCCGGAATGATCGCGAAGCGAGCATGTCCGGGACCCATCGGAGCGCCCGCAAATTGGTTCAGTGAACCAATTTGAGCGGAGATGGCCACAGCAGTGGCGGATACAAGCCCACTTGAAGTTTCTGGGTCCCGGATAAGGGCTGCGCCCTTTCCGGGATGACAAGATAAGTAGTGGGGTGACGGTATAAGTTGCGCTCCGCGAAGAACGAGAATTCGAAATCTAGATAGCCATGCCCCACCCCATAACGACCACGAGCAGAACATCCTTGCCCAGATCGAGGAACACCGGCGCTTCCCCTAAGCGCGGCCACCCCCTCCTTGTCATCCCGGCCGAAGCGCAGCGGAGAGCCGGGACCCATCGGAGAGCGCTCGCAAATTGGTTCAGTGAACCAATTTGAGCGGAGATGGCCACGGCAGTAGCGTGAAAAGCCCACTCGAAGTTCTGGGTCCCGGATAAGGGCTGTGCCCTTTCCGGGATGACAATATGAGGTAGGCTACGCCCGGGATGACAAAAAAAGATAGCTGACAGCGACCTAATGTTCCTGTATTGTTCTTTTATGAGGGATCATACCTACTACGTCTATATCCTCGCCTCAAAGCGAAACGGAACGCTCTACACGGGCATGACGAATGATCTGGAGCAGCGAGCGTGGGAACACCGGACCGGTTACATCAAGGGTTTCACCAGCAAATATAATGTGCGCCAGCTCGTCTGGTTTGAAGTGTTTGGCGATGTGCATGAGGCGATCGCGAAGGAGAAGCGGTTAAAGCGCTGGCGGCGGCGATGGAAGCTGAACCTGATCGAAGCGGAAAACCCGGACTGGCGCGATCTTTATGGGGAGCTGATCGCGGCTTAGGGGATTATCTGCGCAATACCTAACTTGTCATCTCGGACGAGCCCACCTTTGTCATCCCGGACGCCGCAGGCGATCCAGGACCTAGAAACCACAAGCGTGTTTCTAATTACTAGGTCCCGGGTCTCGCTACGCTCATCCGGGATAACACGTGAGGAAAGATCCACAGCCTTGAGCGCGGCCCATCGCGAGGCCGCAGGCCGACGCGGGGGTCAATTAAAAAGCAATGCTCCCCTCACCCACCATCCCTTATCAGCGCGCGGCTGAGCTGTTTTCGCGCGGGCTCCGGCAGGGCCATGAAGGCCTTGATGAAGTCAATGTCGGCGCGGGTGGCTCCGGCGAGTGTGCGTCCGAGGGAGGTGTCCACCTCACCCAGGAACCAG
>JBCCUK010000028.1:0-45444 GCA_039196965.1 Pseudomonadota bacterium
AATCGCGGTGTCGACCTCGGCAGCCGTTGCAAGCTGAACCCTGGCCTGCACCTCCCCTGTGTTCGGGTTATAGATGTCGCCGAACTCGCCTGACGCTCCGGGGCTGATCTGCCCGGATATAAAATGATCAATCTCGCGCATGACTTATGATTCCCAAGTTTTTAGACGTCACAAACCTACGCCCTGAAGTTAAAGTCAATGAGGGGCATAAAAATTCATATTCACAATCAATTGGGAGCAGAATTTACCTGATTGGATCACGGTGCTCGCGGCCAAGAAAGACCTAAGCGCCGCCCGTTTCACCGTTCAGCCGGGCAATCTCCGTACGCAGCTTCTTGGGGCGGCGCTCATGGTACCAACGCATGCAGACATAGGCGATTGCAAAAAGAGCCCCAACCATAACAACGGTTAGCACGATCAAGTGGGGCAGCTGCCCGACCTCCATGACCGGTGATTGCCCGCCTGAGCGCCAAACGCCCTGCCAGACGAGATTGAACACGATCAAAAGCACGGGCAGCATGATGATAGCAATCAGGGTGGAGCCGAGAAGAACCGTTCCGAACAACGGGCCTTCTGAACGCATGAACACGTCGCGGAAATCGGCCCGCTCCACCCGCTTATCCAGCTCGCCGGATTCCATGTACTGATGGTAGGTCTCTGCTTCCGCGCGCTTTGTGGCCTGCCAGCGCAGGCCAATCATGATGATCCAGCTGACCATCGCAGCCGCAAGTCCATAGGCGACAAATACCATTGGCCGGGCTCTCTCCTTAACGCACGTCCGTTTGCATGTGGACTATACGGCCAGGGCGCGCTCATAGGCCAGCATGCTGCGCTTTCTCGATACACCCCAGTGATAATTGTGCAATCGGCCGTCTGCGGCAAGCGCTCTATGGCAGGGAATGAACCAACTGATCGGATTTGCGCCAACGGCTGTGCCGGTCGCCCGGGCCGCTGACGGTCTGCCAATCCGAGCGGCGAGCGTTCCATAGGTACATGTGGAGCCGGTAGGGATATCAAGTAAAGCGCGCCAGACCTGACGGCGAAACGGGGTCCCGTAAAGTGCGACCGGAAGCGGTTCATTCGCATCGAAGACCCGAGCCGCCCAGCGCTCGGCCTCTGCGTCATCACGGCGAATGGAAGCCGCCGGATAGCGCCCTGCAATATCCGCAAAAGCGTCATCCTCAGAGCGTCCCTGGTGTTCAAAACCAGTTCGTTCCGGCGGGTTGTCATCGATGAAACCAAGCGCAACAAGCCCGCGTTTCGAAATGAGCCAGACCCCCATGCCAAATGGCGTCGGCGCACGCCCGATGGTGAGATCGGCACCTCTACCCCCGCTTTTTGCCTCTCCGGGAGACAGACCCTCATGGGCAATAAACAGATCATGGAGCCGGCTTACCCCCGATAATCCAGTCTCAAATGTCGCCTCCATCACACTCGCCCCCCGCCTCAAAAGATCTCCGGCTTCGCCATGGGCGATTGCCGCCTGGAACTGGCGGGGTGAAATACCGGCCCAGCGGGTAAACTCGCGCTGGAAGTGATGGGGGGAGAGCCCGGCGGCGCGCGCACAGGTGTTCAGGTCCGGCCAGTCACGCCAGGTTTCGCCAAGATGCTCCAGCATCTGGGCCATTCGATCATACGCTACAGAGCGTTCAGATAAGGTCGCTGTCTTCATAATGATGGGACCATGCAGCGTTCGCCTAGTATGCACCACCCGTATCTTGCGGCCTCGCCCGAGAGAAGAAGGCAGTTAACAATTCGTTTCAGCAGATTATTCTGCCTTCGAAATGATGCTACTGCGAACCTTCCTACTCATGACATTTCTGCTGACGGGTCCTGTCAACGAGGTGGTTCCCGTGGAGCTAGGTCCGGTTTGCAACGCGTCCGATCCGGTGGACGCTTACGCGCCCATTGTTTGACGGCTCCGGTGATAATGGCATCAATCTCGCGGTTGAGGATTGTTGCCGGTCCGAGCCCCAACTCTTCCAGACGGTCCAGTTGTGTTTCGGCATCGCCGACAATCACATAACTCATCGAGTCTGGCCGAATATGGGTCGCTGCAAGCTCCTTTAGGCGCTCAAGCGTCATGGCTTCGACTATAGCCGTTTCTTCCGCCACATAGTCATAGGGCAGTCCGTAGAGATCGACATCGCGCAACAGTGCGAGCTTCGCATTGAAGGATTCAAATTCCCGGGCCTTGGAGTTGAGAAAGAAGCTCTTAGTCGTAGCAAGATCGGCCTCTGTTAGTGTGTCGGCATAATCCGTTGCGATTTGCCGAACCAACTGAACAGCCTCGAGCGTCACATTCGATCGTATCTGACTGAATATCCGAAAGGTGCCATTTCGGGCAGTGGAATCGAAGAAGGAGAAAATACCATAGGTGTAGCCTTTCCCCTCCCGCAGCTCTTGCGTCAAACGCGACGCGAAGCTTCCACCGCCGAGAATATAGTTTGCAACGTTCGCTGGATAATAGGCGTCATCCGTTCGCAGCAAAGCTGGATGACCAAAGTTGAATACGGACTGCTTCGCGCCAGGCACATCATAGAAATAGACTCCTGCCGTTTCCGGCAACTCAGCTGGTTGAGCATTCGGAGCTTCAACCTCAGACGTCCCCCAAGCACCCTCCAACCCAGACAGCGCAGCAAGAACGGCTTCCTGCTCGACGTCGCCGACAATGCGGAAACTCGACAGGTTCGATACGATATAGTTTCCATAGAACGCTTGGAGATCTTCCAGCGTAATTGTGGGGATACTTGCCTCACTGCCGAGCGCACCATGCGCCCGGATATCATCGGCACCATAAAGAACGTAAAGCGTCGAAAATTGCGCCAACGCATTGGGGGCGGCCTTCTGAGCAATCACCTGATTCAAGGCGGCTGACTTTGCGAGCTCGAATTCTGCTTCATCCCAGCGGGGTTGCAACATCATCTCTTCGAGCAAGACCATGACCTGATCGAAGTTACGGGCAAGGGATGTACCGCTTACGATCAGCGCCTCGTCGTCCGCTTGAACCGTCATCTCAGCACCGAGGGCGGCCAACGCCTCATCAAACTCCGCCGCTGTTTTCAGCTCCGTTCCGCGGGTCATCATCTCGGCAACGAGGTTCGCAACGCCATTCTTTTCGATCGTATCGCGCAAATGCCCGCCATCGATAGAAAGGCGGAACTCAACAAGCGGTAGCTCGCTATCTTCAATACCCAGCACTTTCAGACCATTGGCCAGTTTGGTTTCCCAAATCGCCGGTGTTGCAAGAACAGGTGTTGCGCCTGCCGGTGGTTCAACACTGCGATCTATCTCTGAAGGTGTCCGCTCATAAGTGGCTTCGATACTGGGATCGAATGCATCTTCCGCTCCAGCGATCACCTGCTCTTCGACCACATCAGCAATCACCGCCCCCTCAAGCGCAAGCTCAGACGCGCCTTTAGGCACAAAACTCCCCGCCACAAACGGCTTGTCCTTAATATATGCCTCGTAGACACGAACAACATCTTCCGCAGTGACGGCCTGAAGATTTGCGAGATCCTGATCGACGAAGCCTGGATCACCCGCAAAGATCGAGTACTCAGCGAGACTCGTCCCTTTGCCGAGCACATTCTGCAAAGCGGAATAGAACTGAACTTCCTGATCAATTTTCACGCGACTGAGGGCATCCTCGGAAACGCCGTTCGCTTCAAATCGCGCCAGCCCATCGGTCAGCGCTCCCTTAACATCATCAAGGTCGGTTCCCTCAAACGCAGTCACGATAATCATGAATTCGCCAGACAGCTCATTTGGCATAATGAAGCCGTCGACTTCCGCCGTCAGCTTCGCCTCGTCAATCAGCACCTGATTGAGCGGCGCGCGTTTGCCTTCGGTCAGGAGCGCGGCCAGCACATCGAGGGCATAGCTGTCAGGGTGATATTCCGGAACCGTGGGCCAGACCATTGCAAGCCTTGGCTGCTCGGCGAAATTGTCCTCGTGGACAAAACTCTTCGATGCCTCAAGCACTGCTGCTCTCGGCTCCTGTCGTGCGATATCAGCGCCGCGCGGAATTTCGTCGAAATACCGATGGACCCAGGCTTTTGCATCGCCGGGGTCAAAATCGCCCGCCACCACCAGGGTGACATTGTTCGGGGTGTACCAATCACCATAGAAGTCTTTCACATCATTCAAAGTAGCGGCCTGAAGGTCTTCAAGGCTGCCGATCACCTCCCAGTTATAGGGATGGTCTTCCGGATACAGATTGCTCCGCAGAACCGAGAACATGTGCCCATAGGGGCGGTTGTCGACCCATTGGCGTTTTTCGTTTTTGACGACCTGTTTTTCCTTGGCAAGAACAGGATCCGTAACCGTATTGATAAACCAACCGAGCTTGTCGGCCTCCGCCCAGAGCATTTTTTCCAGGGCATTTTTCGGAACGGTCTGTAGATAGGTCGTCTGATCACGGCTGGTGAAGCCGTTCGCTCCTGACCCGCCAATCCGTGCACTCAGCTTGTCGAGGCCGCCTTTGCCGAGGTTTTCTGATTCCAGAAAGAGCAAATGCTCAAACAAATGGGCAAAGCCTGTCCGGCCGGGCTTCTCCCGGGACGAGCCGACATGGGCCGTGATCGAGACGGCGACGACGGGATCTGACCGATCAATATGAAAGATAACATCGAGGCCATTTTCCAGTTCGAACTTCTCATAGGGTAGGAGCCCCTCTGCGATCGCCGGATCTGCAGAAGTCTCAACAGGACGATCAGTCAAAGTGACCGTTTCAGCCAGAGCTGTCTCCTCAGGTGCCGAAATGGCCTCAAGCGCTTCACACGCCGTGATCGCCATAGTGCATACAACTGCACCTAACCAAACCAACGAACGGACCATCACCGACTCCCAAATCAGATTCGGGCACAGTTAATCGGTATGGGCAGGCCCCAGCAAGACCGCATTCAAAAGAAGCAGATTCAAACCATCCAGATAGGCCCGCGTGACGGGGCTTTCAGTGAAACCAATCGCAAGGCCACGGCCATGTGACTCAGCCATAACAAAAGGCTTGAAAGCAATTTGCGCCGAATTCTCTTCCCACAAATGTCCACTCGCGAGGACATCTTCCGGTGCGGAAAAGCGGAACACGTTTCTGCCGTCTTCCTCAGAGAGCGGAGTGAAGATCTCGCTTCCACGGAACAGCGCAACCGCCGAATCGTATCCGGCGGAGAGCCAGTGATCCTCGTCAGCGACAGCATTCAAAAGCACGCCGGGCACACTGTCGGGCGTGCGCTCATCATTGGAGATAACGGCGCTGTAGGCATCATCGTCCGTGAGACGTGTTCCATCAACAAGGCTGGCATCTTCGTCTGCCGACACCTGGCCGTTGTCGGCGTCCGGATTGATCCAGGCGCGCTCCTGACGGGTCGACAAAAGATCGAAATCTTCATTTGCCAAGCCACTGATCGCGCCTTCAAAACCGAGCACAACCCCGCCTTCCTTGACGAACTCTGCTACCGCAGCACCGCCCTCAATATTGCCATATCGACCACTGGGCAGGATCAGGACATCGTAGCGGCTGAGATCGGCGCGCGAGAGGGTGCGTGTACGAATGGGGGTCACCGGCAAGGCAAACTCCTGCTCAAGAACGAAACGGGTCGCCCCGGCATCGAGCGGTGAGATATCCTCTCCCCACGCCATGGCGATCTTAGGTGTCTTCAACAAATGGAATTTCGAACTGCCAAGATTAGGGCCTGCCTCCGTCCAACTCGATGAAAGCGGGGCGATCTCGGCCCCGATTTCCCGCGCCAAAGCCGTCAGAGTATTTGCGAGGTCAGCACCATTCGCTGCGCGGCTGAAAACGACACTGCCGCGCGGCCAGTTCCGCCCTTCGGCGACAAATGCCTCGTCCGATGTCTTGCCCACAAGGCCAGCCGCCAGAGCCGCCGCGACGAGTTTCGCCTGCCCGGCATCCGTCCACGGAACAACAAATCCGAAAACCGGATCACCAGAAGCAATCCGGGATGAGATTGGATCGTCCGCGCCGACAGGCTCTCCGGCATTTGCGTCCACCCGCCGGCAAGACACGGTCTCCAGTCCATGCATAAGCGGCAGAGACCATGCTGTAACGTCGTAAATCTCCCAATTCAGACCGCGCTCGCGCCTCGCCTCTTGCTCGACAACGAAGTCCGGATTCAGTGGCGTCTCGGCCGTCAGCAGTGTTTCCGCGAGACGTCCTGTGGGCTGGGCAAGATCGACGATCAGTGCGCCTTCGGGAAACTCCGTACCGCAGATGTCAGCAGGCCCGGTCACACGCCGCACGACAATGCCCTGAGCAACCAGCGCCCGAGCCGTTCGCTCCGCCTGCCAATAATTGGTCGACAGATCAATCAGATGGTAACGGTCATCCTTGCGCGCACCTTCCGAGACAGCGCTTGCCCTGTATTCTGCATAATCGGAGAGGAAGAGCGTTTTGTTCCTCGCAACCACTTCAGCCGTTGACAGGGTTGAAAGGAAATGGGCCTTCACCCCATCCTTATAGGATACCTGGGTGCCGTTTCGTCTGTCCCAGAGCAATCCGCGAGCGGACCCCTGCTCATAGGTCATGGCAATGGCCCCATTCAGTTTCGGCCACATATCGCCATACCCCGGATAAAAAGCGTCAAAAATTTCCCGGGTGAAATACTCGATACCTTCTCGGTCGAAATAGCGGGCGTGATTCTTGCCGATCAGATCCTCTTTCGCGATTTGCTTCTCGGTCAGATAGGGATTGATCGGCCTTGCCACGGGAGGGAAAAAGTAAGTCTGATCGCCACCCATCTCATGGGCATCGACGACGGCGACGGGCTGCCACTCCTGCATAGCGGCGACCCGCCCGATGGTTTCAGGCTGCGAGAGGGTGAACCAATCGCGGTTCATATCAAAAAGATAGTGATTGAAACGGCCACCGGGCCAGGGCTCGTCATGCTCAGCAGCGAACCGATCGCCGGTTGGCTCGAGCCCTCTCGCTGCTTCAAAGGAATTCACGAACCTGTTGCGCCCATCAGGGTTTTGCAGCGGATCTATAATTACAATCGTATTGCTGAGTATCTCCTCCACGACGGGGTCGTTTTCAGCAGCGAGCAAATGGTAAGCGAGTCCCAGCGCCGCGTCTGTATTGGAGATTTCATTTCCATGCACACTGTAAGCAAGCCAAACGACAGCCGGTGTACGCGCAACCAGGGCAGATCTTTCTGAAGCACTCAAACGACCGGATGCCAGCTGGGCGAGGTCTGCCTTTATGTCGTCGAGGCGTGCTGCATTGGCAGGTGAGGCAATAATGCCGTAAACCAGCTCCCGGCCCTCCCAGCTCTCCGCATACGAAACAACTTTCATCCGTTCCGGCGCAATTTCGGCAAGCGTACGGAAATAGGTCAGCGTTTCGGACGGTGTGGTGATCTCATCGCCAATTTCATGGCCGATGACAGCGCTCAGTGTTGGAATATCAGCTCTGTAGTCCACATCCAGAAAAGTCTGAGCATCGGCAAAGCGAAGAAAATAGAGAACACAGCATAGGACAAGACTTGTCGCCCGCAGAATTCCAGACATATCCAAACTCCATCATTTTGGCTTCCGCATCCCGGTTTAGCGGACGCTACATGTGGTGCAAGTCAGGACAACCTGCTCCACTTACGCAGCAGGTTCGAATACACCTTATCGAGGGTAAGCAAGACTGCTGATCCTTCAGGCTCCCGTGCTCGCAGATCGGCACGAGCAGTTTCCAGATCGAAGAGAATTTCCCGCTCATGGGCATCGGGAACAAGGCTTTGTATCCATCCAACCGCAGCGTGGCGAACCCCTTTGCTGACGGGCTCGACCCAGTGAACCATGGTCGTCGGGTAAATCACCAATCCACCGGCCGGAAGCTTAATGGTCTGGGTGCCCGCCGGCATATCAATACAGAGCGAACCGCCCTCATATGTCGCCTCATCAGAAAGAAAGAGGGTGAAAGACAAATCGGACCGCATCGACCCGCCCGCCATGATGGCATTGTCTATGTGTGGTCCATATTGGCCGCCGCCCGCCGTGCGCGAGATAAGCAGAGGCGAGAATTTATGCGGCCGCGCCGCCGCTTTCACCACGACATGGTTCTTGATCGACTTCATCAAACGATCAATCACGGTTCGGCCGAGCGGAGAGTCAGAATCAGCCTGTTCATTCTGCTTAACCGACCGGGCGCGGCGGCCTGCTGTTGCTGCGCCGTCTTTCCAATCGAGCCGATCAAGGCTCGCCGTTACAAACTCCAGATCGTTTGCATCGAGAACGTCTGGAAGAGTCCAGAACATTAAAGAATAACCTTATCGGACGCCCGAAAGCTCTAGTAAAACGAGACCGACCTGCGCATTTACGACCGAAGCTGCGGTCGGATTATCGGTCGGCACGGGCGGTGTTCCCGGCCAAAGCGCGATCAGCTTTTCCAGTTCGGCGCGGACACGCTCACCGGCTTCACCTTCGAAGCGCTGGGCCTGATCCATGGCAACGATCGCAAAACCGTACGCGTCCTGATATTCACCGGCATCGGTTACCGTGTCCTCGGGAACGCCAATGCCATACTCATCGATCACCGTTTGCATCAGGAATTCGACGATCTCTATCGGATTGCCACCCGCTTTCTCGGAAACAAGCGCGAGATTTTCCTCTGCCGCAACGAGCTGAGGTTCTATTTCCTCTGCTGCCTGACCGGCCTCAAGAGCCGCCGAAACAGCCTCGAAAATGCTCGCATCAAAACCAAGTTCTTCAAGGCCTGCGCGCTCGGTGGAGTGCGTCTCGGATACCGGATGTAGCAAATGCGGAGCAGCCATTGCTGGCTCCCCGGCACGATAAAGCGCAAGGCCCGCCTCTACGTGACCTGTCATGAATGCCAGCCTGAACGGGCGCGGCAGGGTATCGAGATTCAGGCCGGCTTCGCCTCCCTCTCCACCTTCACCGCCCTCGCCAAACTCACCGAGTTCGGTTGCCGGAGTGGCCTCTTCTCCCTCGGTAACAACAGCGGTCTCGTCTTCCTCTGCTGGAGCATCTTCAGAGCCGCAGGCAGCCAGTGTTGATGCCCCTAAGAGCGCCAGACCTGTGCCCAGCGACGTCCATTTTTTTGGGCGAAACGCCATGATGAATCTCCTGAAATCCCTATCGCCAGCGTAGGTGCCGCCAGCCCCCTTGATTTGTCAATGTTTCGCAGTTGCAAAATAGGCGTCAAACGTCGAACTTTATCCCCTGGGCAAGCGGCAATGCACTGGAATAATTCACAGTATTTGTTTGGCGGCGCATATAGGATTTCCATGCATCGGACCCGGATTCCCGGCCCCCGCCCGTCGCCTTTTCGCCGCCAAAAGCCCCGCCAATCTCCGCGCCCGAAGGGCCGATGTTCACATTTGCAATGCCGCAATCGCACCCGACAGCGGAGAGGAAGTGTTCGGTTTCTCTCACATCCGTCGAAAAAATGCAGGAAGACAGCCCCTGGGAGACCTCATTCTGGATCGCGATTGCCTCATCGAGATCGTCATAGGCCATAACGAAAAGAATAGGCGCAAACGTCTCCTCGCGGACAATGTCGGTTTGCCCTGGCATATCGACAATGGCCGGTCGAACATAGACGCCCGAAAGTGCCTCAATTCTTTCTCCGCCGCAAACGGTACCGCCCTGATCCTTCACGGCGGTCAGTGAGCTTTGCATCGCAGCAAAAGCGTCCTCATCTATAAGAGGCCCGACCAGATTACACTCATCAAGCGGATCTCCGATCGCCAGTGTTTCATAGCTTGCTTTCAAACGCTCCAATAATGCGTCTTTGATATCCCGATGGACAATAAGCCGGCGTAAGCTCGTACACCGCTGGCCACACGTACCCACAGCCGAGAAAACGATAGCGCGAAGAGCCATGTCCAGATCAGCCGCCGGGGTAACAATCATCGCATTGTTTCCGCCAAGCTCGAGAATGGCGCGGCCAAACCGGCCAGCCACCACTTGGGAAACTTCCCGGCCCATCCGCGTAGACCCCGTGGCGGACACAAGCGGCACTGCCTCTGACCGAACGAGCGCATCACCAATATCGCGTGCTCCGATAAGAACCTGGGAAAGATCGTCCGGCGCATCAGAACCGAAGGCTGTCACCGCCCGCTCGAAAATCTTCTGCGTGGCGAGGGCTGTCAGCGGTGTCTTTTCTGACGGCTTCCAGATCACCGGATCACCGCAGACGAGCGCAAGCGCCGCATTCCATGACCAGACTGCCACCGGAAAATTGAATGCCGAGATGATCCCGCAGGGTCCCATGGGATGCCAGGTTTCCCGCATTGTATGGCCAGGCCGTTCCGACGCAATGGTCAGGCCATATAGCTGGCGGGATAGACCAACTGCGAAATCGCAAATGTCAATCATCTCCTGAACCTCGCCCAATCCTTCCTGTCGGATTTTACCGCACTCTAGGGTAACGAGCGCGCCAAGAGCTTCCTTATGGCGGCGCAATTCGTCGCCTAGCAGCCTCACGAGTTCGCCTCTCCGCGGCGCTGGAACACTTCGCCATTTCAGGAACGCCTGATTAGAGCGGTCTACCGCACCCTGAACATCAGTGAGAGCATGGCTTCGCACCGAAGCAATCAGACAACCGTCGATCGGTGTCAAAACCGGCAACTCGCCACCATCAAGTTCGCTTTCAGTAAATCCGCACGCCTGCAGAATATCCGTATACGCTGTCAATCTATCCTCCGACCACCAACGGCCTTTGATCATCCCTGCCCATGGCTAGCAGAATGGGATCACTTTCCTGTCGCCTTTGGAACGCTGACTTCGAATCCAGTCCCTGCCAATCAATTTCGATCAGGCTTTGCGCCACCGCGCCGCCAAGAGTTGCTCCGGGACCGAGTACGATGATGCAATCTGGAGCGAACTCCCTCATGGCAACGCCTATTGCCCTCGTGAAATCATAAGTCTCCGTCACCTGATGCCCGAAAGTATATTCATGTAACGCGTCACCGGCAGACACGCCGCACGCCCAGATATGTCCGCGCCCGTCAATCATGGGTATAGCGGGCATCAGAAAATCAGATGGCTGAAAGGTCTTCAGGCCGCGCTGCGAAATTGGTTCCTGAAGCCTGGTGTGGAATGCAGCATGGTTCTTTAGGTCCATTGGAAAGCGGTCAATCAACTCCAGCCTGTCACGCAAAGCCTGCAGGCCTTGTTCATTCCCCGCGAGGACAATCATACCACCGAGTTCAATGGAAACATCAACGTCAAATTCTGGTTGCTCATTCAGCTCCCGGAGCAAATCCAGAACGGCAGCGCGACGATCCCGAACTGGATGCCAATCATCATCCGTCAGCGGATATACAATTTGTCCGCCAATGAGCGCTTCCTGCATATAGGTGCCCATCGTGTTGACGATGCGCGCGCCTGTTTCCTGAGAGACCGCACCGGCGCAGGCAAGGGCGACGTACCACCCCATGGAATTTCCGGTGACAGCGACGATTTCATACTCGGCCCTGTCTATCGAGAAAAAATCACCCATGGCACAGGCATGGATGAGCAATGAAGCATTGTCGCCGCGGGTATGGGTCGCCAAACTATATCTTTCAGATTGGTCAAGGCTCGCCAAGCTAGGTTGGCCAAGTCGTGCGCGTTCGTCCTCCATGATTTGAATCATGTCGGCTCGGCCGCCATGGTGACGGGCAAGATATCCGAGTTCGGTCTTGTTATATGTGCCCCGACCGGGACAAACCACCAAGGCCGATTTCCGATCTGTCATGCCGACGCCTCCGCCAAATCGAGGGCTGCCCCGACGATGCTGTCGCGGCTCGGCAAAGTGACCGTCGCCCCCCGACCAAGAGGTATAAAACCGTCATCCGCCGTGATGCGCGCAAATTTTGGCCTGTTTGCCGCTCGCTCGGCAATAAGCGTCATCAGCGCCTCGCTTTGTGATCCGGTACGCCGACATTCATCCACAATCAAAACGTTCTTACACGGTTCAATGGCTTCGAGAATCGCGCCCTCATTCAGTGGAGCAAGCCAACGCAGATCGATTATCCGGCAGTTTAGCTTGTGTTCTTCAGAGAGAATTTTCTCCGCCTGGCGAGAGAGATAATATCCGTTTCCATATGTGACGATCGCCATATCGGTGCCGTCCGCATACTGTCCGATCTCGCCAATACGAATTGGTACTCCGTCGCCTGGTCGCGGATACCTATGGGTCCACGCTTTATCCCCTTCCTCATGAAGATCTCTCATCATGTAAAGCGCGATCGGCTCTATAAAGGCGACGACACGCTGCTCCTCCCGTGCCAGACGCACACACTCGCGCATCATACGCACCGCATCGAGACCATTGTTTGGACAGGCGATCACAATGCCCGGAATATCCCTCAGCACAGAAAGGGAATTATCATTGTGAAAATGACCTCCAAACCCTCTCTGATAGGCCAGCCCTGGAATCCGAACAATCATCGGATTTGTGTACTGACCTTTGGAGAAGAAGCTCAGCGTTGCCGCCTCCCCGCGCAACTGATCTTCAGCATTGTGCAAATAGGCTAGAAACTGGATCTCAGGTATTGGTAGATACCCGGTCTGAGCGAGCCCTATCGCCAACCCCAATATGCTCTGTTCATCCAGAAGCGTATTGATTACCCGGTTCGGCCCAAAGCGCTTATGCAGCTTCGCTGTCACATTGTAGACGCCGCCCTTGGGACCGATGTCTTCGCCTGCCATCACAATGGACTCATGCTCCAGCATCAGATCCGTCATCGCCCAATTCAAAAGACGAGCCATATGCTGAGGCTGTTCCATCGCGCGGGCATCATCGGCAAAGATCTCCTCGCGCTTTTGGGCATCAGGACCATTGCTGAGCGGAATATTTCTGGCCGCCGGAATGAGGCTCTCCATGACAGCGTCCGGCGTCGTCAGCTTGGGGCGGGTAATCACTTCCCGGCTGATACGGTCAATCCGCTCGTCGAGCTGATGATATGTATCAAGAATACCGTTTGCTGACATAATGCCCTGACCAATAGCCAAGGCAGCTCCGTGCAATAGCGGATCATCCGCCTCATCCCGCTCAACTTCGGACTTGTCCAGATAAGCAGTCTGCATATCGGAGCCGGCATGGCCATACAGTCTCACGCACGATAGATGCAGAAAAACAGGCCGGCGATACCGGCGGATATGCGCGGCAGCAGAGATAACGATCTCGTACGTATCGAGAATACTTAAGCCATTGCAGGCCATATAGGTCAGCCCAGGTTGGGCCTGAAATCTCTCAGCAATCCAGTTCTTCGGCGTTTTCGTCGAAATCCCGATACCATTGTCTTCGCATACGAACAGCAACGGCAGAGGTATGCCCTGATAAGCCGTCCAGGCGGCCGTGTTGAAAGCCCCCTGCGCCGTAGAGTGATTTGCAGAGGCATCGCCAAAGCTGCACACGACCAGAGAGTCCTCGGGCGCTTCGGGAAATTCAGGTGCGACCCGCCGTGACAGGCCGATACCGTAGGCCGCACCGACAGCCTTTGGTAAGTGAGAGGCAATCGTGCTTGTCTGCGGCGGGATACCAAGGGCCTTCGACCCCAGCACTTTGTGCCGTCCTCCAGAGATTGGATCGTCGGCTGATGCCGCAAAGCTCAGCAGAATATCCCAAAGTGGAGTTTGCCCCGGAACTTGTTTAGCACGCATGATCTGGAACGCGGCATCACGATAATGCAGGAATGCCATGTCCGTCGGCCGAAGCGCCGCTGCCACAGCCGCCATACCCTCATGGCCAGAGCTGCCAATTGTGTAGAAACCCTCGCCCTTCGCCTGCAGTGACCGACCGGCCCGATCCAACTGGCGGCTCATCAACTGCGCTTCGAAAATCGCGGCGATCTCAGCCCCCGAAAGTGATGTCTCGGGGACATGCACATTCGGCAGATCTTGATCCGCGACACGTTTCAAAAACTGTTCGTGAACGTGCTCCGCGCGATCCATCATGGAAGATAGCCCGATTGCTGGCCTCTATGGCCCGAGAAGCAATCGCCTATAGCCGAGCCAGCCAGAATTCCAAGCGCAATTAGGCTGGATCGAGCACTTTTAATTTCTCCCCGGCTACAGCGCCTACCGTCCTCTTGAATGTCAGATAACCATCTTCAAGCGGCTCATCGCGAAGCAATTTCCGATCGCTTAGATAATCATGGGTCAGCTGCCAGGGTGCCTCTGATCCCTGTTTGGGAAGACGGTCAGCCGCCCTTGCAAAATAGCCGGAGGTCAGAGGAACGTCAGATTTTAAATCAACACCGGCTTCCGGGAACAGGGGCACGCAATAGTCCGTATCTGTTTCATCAAGACGGTTGAGGATCCGGCACACATATGCCGCCGTAATGTCCGCCTTCAGCGTCCAGGAAGCATTGGTATAGCCAAACGTGTTCACGAAATTTGGAACATCGGCGAACATCAGCCCTTTGTAGTTAATAAGCTCGCCAGGTGTGAGATCCTGCCCATCCACACTCAGCGCCATCCCACCAAGAATTTGTAATTCAAGCCCTGTCGCCGTGACAACGAGATCAGCTTCCAGCAGTTCACCGGACTTCAGCCGGATACCGGCTTCCTCAAACCGTTCGATATGATCCGTCACAATCGATGCGCGTCCATCATTGATCGCGTCAAACATGTCTGCGTCCGGAACAAGACACAGGCGCTGATCCCAAGGGCCATAGCTAGGCGTAAAATGTGTCCCGATGTCGTAATCGGGTTTCAAATGCTTGCCGAGCATTTCGAGGAGTTTCTTCTTCACCTTTTCAGGCTTGGCCTGGGACCGCTTATAGAACCACGAGGTCAGCCTGATATTCTTCCACCGCGTTATATCGTAGGCTAATTTGCTTGGCAGAATCGCACGCAAGGAATTTGCAATCCAGTCTTTGGCTGGGCGACTCACCATATACGTCGGTGAGCGCTGGAGCATCACCACGTGCTCCGCCGTTTTCGCAAGCTCGGGAACAAGGGTAACGGCCGTCGCACCGGAGCCTATGATGACAGCTTTTTTGCCAGTATAGTCAACATCGTCGGACCAGAATTGGGGGTGAACGATCTGCCCAGCAAAATCAGACATGCCCTCGAAGTCAGGCGTATAACCCTTGTCGTATTTATAGTATCCGCTGCACATATAGAGAAACGAGCAGGTGAGTTCCACGGTCTTTCCATTGTGCTCAGCCTTCACGGTCCAGCGAGCCTGTTGGGTCGACCATGCTGCGGAAATGACCTTATGCCCGAAACGGATATGCCGTGTGATATCGTGCTCATCGGCGGTTTCACGCACATAGCTTTTAATAGATGGCCCGTCCGCGATGGCCTTAGCCGCTTTCCAGGGTTTGAACTCATAGCCGAGCGTATGCATGTCCGAATCGGAGCGAATGCCCGGATACCGGAATAAATCCCAAGTTCCACCGACTGCCTCGCGACCTTCAAGAATGGCATAACGCTTGGAGGGGCACCGCTGTTGAAGGAACACCGCCGCACCGATTCCGGACAATCCCGCACCGACAATCAGAACATCAAAATCGGTTTCGGCCATTGGCAAATACTCCCTGAAGAATTCATTTATCGTTCAACAGTAACCTGCATTCGGAATAAGTCCAATGATTGCTTTGCCCGCCATTCAAAAAATCAGTCTGGGGACCGCGAGCAGTTTTGGCTAATTTGGCAAGTTCACCGTCCGGGACGGTAACTCCGTGTCGCTGCAGCTTCGATATCGTCGCGCGACAAAAGCGCTCTTCGCCATTTCTCTTCCGCAAAAAGTGGAGCCTGGTCCGCATAGTGCGGTGATGATTTATCCAGCGTCGCAGACCCAAATTGATGGATCACCTCAGCCGATTGATTACGGTCCTCATCCCACTCAACAAACGCAATCCATGTGTCGCCGGCGGACGCATGCAATTGTCCGTCCTCACGAATCTCAGCCGGGTAGATGGCGCGCAGAATATCCGACCCTCCGCTTATGGGCAGGCTTACATCGCCCCGTACAAGCCGGTTCACCTCCCCCCATTCCGGATCAATCCGGCCATAGTGTTCTATAAGATATGAAACCGTCCGCCGGAAGGCATCGGCAGGTTCTGGCGGCTCATTACCTGTAAATCGTGCAGTCACCTGAAGTAGTGCTGTCAGCGCTCCAAGCGCTGCGTGGCGATTATCCGCATTCGTATGATAATCCCAGGCAGCAAGATGCTCGGCGGCGGCAGCCATATCTGGCTCCGCCGACCAATCGGTTGCAAGTACCGTATCGATCACCTCGTCCGCCAATGAGCCCTGCGAATAAGCCGTGTCGAACTTTATGGCCAGCAACTCGTCGCGACCCAGCATGGAAACGCCGTCGGTCAATTCCATGATCCTCAAAGAACGATTTGTCTGGTCTGTCTGCAATCCCATGGACTGGGGAAAATCTTCAGCCCTCAAATTGTCGGAGCCATCGGTGGCATCATAGGGTTGGTTGTTCGCATTGAAGATCAACCCCGATTGCGGATTGATGAGTTTAGGGACATCCGCCCACGGCCGGTACCCTTCCCAAATCAGATCTGACCTGTCACCGGGAAGCTCGTTCGACCAATCCCAACGATCGTCCCTATTCGGGTACTGACCATTGTGAAAGAAACCAATGTTTCCTTCTCGATCAGCGTAAATGTAATTGATGCTCGGCAGGGCCAGCATAGACATGGCATCTTCGAATTCGGCCAAGTTCTTTGCCGTGTTCAGCCGCATGTATTGTTCCAGCTGGCGGATCTCCCCCATGCCCGCATATCTGAGCGCATAGGTCCCGTGGTCTGCCTCGATAACTGGCCCGTGGGCGGACGTCAGCACACGGCGTTTCGCCTTGAAGGCAAACGGGCCGAACAGCTTCACCTTGATCAGGGCTTCGGCAACCTCAAAATCACGCCACTCCCCGTCGAGGCGGTATTGCAGCTCATTCTCCGGATTACGCTCGAGGACATACACATCGGAAAGATCGGGGTTGCTTACTGTATTCGCCCAGCCAATCTCTTGATTGAAGCCATGCAGAATAATCGGAGCACCGGGAAATACCCCCCCGGTTATATCAAGTCCGTCTTCCGCTACGAGATGGGCTTCGTACCAAGCCACGGGCCCGGTCATCGGCTGGTGGGAATTGATAATAAGCCGGGTGACCCCGTCGCCTGACCGCGCTGGAGCAACCGCAAATGCATTGGACCCTCGCTCAGCCATGGTTTTGGGAGCAACATGCCAGGCCTCTCGGCCCGGAGCCGGGTCCAGCGCAATTTGCTGCTCATACTCATCACCAAAGAGCTTTAGCAGAGTACCATCTAAACCGTAGAAAAACGGTGTGCGGAAAACGAAACCGGCGATCACATCTTCCGCCCGAAACGGTGTAAGGCCCGGCCAGACCTTTTCCGGGTGCTCAACGGCATAGAGATTGAGAGCATCGACATAAGCTGTCGCAGTCGCCTTCACATCAGCCGGAACGTCCCGCTCATACTTGTCGTCAACAATGTCCCAGACCCCGAACAGGGATACGATATAGTCGGTTGGTGCAGCGCCAGCACCCCGATACCGAGCTAGTACACCACGCGTGGCGGCCAGGGCCTCCTGTATCGTCTCAAAATCATCTTCAGCATGGGCATAGCCAAGACCGAAAGCCGTATCGGCGCGAGTTTGTCCAAAAATATGGGGAACGCCCCAATCATCGCGGATAATCTCGGCATCATATTGCAGCGCCGCTTTTCTCGCGGCGTCGGCATCAAGCTGATCGATCAGCGGATCCCAGAGCCAGATGGCCAGCCCCAAGAGAACAACTCCAACCAGACCAACGCCCCATTTCACAAATCTCATATCAGCACCCTCATTCGTTCAGGAGCAGCCTAAACGATGATTTATAAATGCAAACCCATCAGTGAAAGTCACGACTGCGCGGCATGATATCCACATTGCGAGGATGTCTCCGTCCGGGACCGCGTCGTTCTGGTGCACCGCAGAGCACATGGTCGGTCGGCGCAAGCGCTTCCTTCAGAGGATCGCGTTGGAAATCTTCCGAGAGCTGCATGAAATCATTTGTCCGGTCGATCAACTGATCAGCAACAATATGGGTGACGTTGTCGGCCCGTTGAACGCGGCCTTTCACAAGAAGAATGCGTGAGCCCATAATGATCGAACGAAAACGATCGAAAACGCGGGGCCAGACGACGATGTTCGCAATGCCCCCCTCATCTTCAATCGTAATGAAGCAGACCCCACTGGCAGACCCCGGACGCTGGCGGACAAGCACGACACCAGCGGTGTTCACGCGGTGCCCGTTCGGCCGGGCGACCGCAACATCGGTTCGCAGGATTCGCCGTTTGGCATATTGATCTCGCAAAAAGTGCATCGGATGATCGCGAAGAGACAGACGCGTCATCTGGTAATCCTGAACCACATGTTCTGAGCGCGGCATTTCAGGCAGAGTGATCACTGTATCATCGCCCTGCTCAGCAGCATCGGCAGCCGCAAACAGGGGCAACGTCGCACCTGCCGCCTCACCGCGCACCGCCCAAAGCGCCTCCCGCCGTGACAGATCCATCGATCCGAAAGCATCTGCTGACGCGAGCACCTCCATGGTCCGCCGGGACACCCCGGCCCGTCGGCGCAACTCTTCGGGGGTTTTATACCCAGCCCTCCGCGCGCCCATAATCGCTTCCGCCTCATCCTCGGACATTCCATTTATCTGACGAAATCCGAGCCTAACGGCGCATTTTTTTGGTTTGCTCGCTTGCTGTTCCTCGCTTCTGGTTCGGGCAAGCTGCGCCTGCGCTTTGCTTGTAGAATCAGACAACCTTGAGCCCGTTTCATGGGCTTGCGAAGCAAGACCGGAAGCAATCAAAGAGGGTTCAATCAGATTATCCCAATCGGAATAATTCACATCGACCGGACGGACTTCGACCCCATTGTCACGAGCGTCGCGGACGATCTGGGCCGGGGCATAGAATCCCATGGGCTGGGAGTTCAAAAGTGCGGTGCAGAAAACATCCGGGTGGTGACATTTCAGCCAGGAAGAGACATAGACGAGCAACGCAAAGCTGGCTGCATGGCTTTCCGGAAATCCATAATCGCCAAACCCTTTCACCTGATCGAAACAGCGCTGTGCAAAGCCGGGCTCATACCCCCGCTTTATCATGCGCGACACCATCAGGTCTTCATAGTCCTTGATTGTGCCGAGCTTGCGGAAGGTTGCCATGGCCCGGCGGAGGCCATTGGCCTCATCGGCTGTGAACTCTGCAGCATCCATAGCTATCTGCATCGCCTGCTCCTGAAAGAGTGGTACGCCGAGTGTCCGTTCAAGGATCTTTTCCAATTCGTCTGACGGGCCATGCTCCGGAGCCGGGCTCGGATAGGTCACAGGTTCGATTTTCTTCCGCCGACGCAGATAAGGGTGAACCATATCTCCCTGAATGGGGCCGGGACGAACAATCGCCACTTCTATAACGAGATCATAAAGACACCGGGGTTTCAGCCGCGGTAACATGTTCATCTGCGCCCGGCTCTCCACCTGAAAAACGCCGAGGCTTTCTCCCCGGCAGAGCATGTCATAGGTCGCCGTATCGCCTTCGGGCAGGCTCGCCAGATTATGGCGGATACCCTTATGGTCTTCGAGAAGTTCAAAAGCTTTCCGGATACAGGTGAGCATACCGAGAGCAAGGACATCCACTTTCATGATGTTGAGGGCGGCGATATCGTCCTTGTCCCACTCAATGAATGTGCGGTCCTCCATGGCCGCATTGCCGATGGGCACCGTCTCCACAAGCTCATCCTGGGTCAGAACAAACCCGCCGACATGCTGGGAAAGATGACGCGGAAACCCGATCAGCTGACGGGTGAGAAGCATAGCCCGACGGATCATCGGATTCGCCGGATCGAGCCCCGCTCCACGAATCTGATCATTTGGGATATCCGAGCCCCAACTGCCCCAGACTGTCCCGGCAAGAGCTGCAGAGATATCTTCCGTCAGACCAAGCGCCTTGCAAACCTCGCGAATGGCCGAGCGTGGGCGGTAGGAAATCACTGTGGCAGTGAGCGCCGCCCGCTTACGGCCATAGCGTTCGAAGACATATTGCATCACCTCCTCGCGCCGCTCATGTTCGAAATCGACATCAATGTCCGGCGGTTCCTTACGTTCCTTTGACAGAAACCGTTCGAACAGGAGATTGCTGGTGGCCGGATCAACACTGGTGATGCCGAGGCAGTAACAGATCGCCGAATTCGCCGCCGAGCCCCGCCCCTGGCAGAGAATCTCCTCATTTCGCGCCCAAGCGACAATATCGTTCACTGTGAGAAAATACTGGGCGACCTTCAGCTCGCTGATCAGGTTGAGTTCTTTTTTCAAGGCCGCTTCGACATGGTCCGGAACACCCTCCGGATAGCGCCAATCTGCGCCCGCCCAGGCGAGATCAGCAAGATGCTGTTCCGGTGTCTTATCCGGGGGCACTGGTTCATCGGGGTAGGCATAGGAAAGCTCATCAAGGGAAAACGTACAGCGCCGGGAGATTTCCATCGTTCGCTTGATGGCTGGCTCGAAACCACGAAACAGCCGCGCCATTTCCTCAGGTAATTTCAGATGCTTCTCGGCATTCTGGTGCAGGCGAAACCCCGCCTCATCAATGCGGCAATGCTCGCGAATACATGTGACGGCATCCTGAAGCGGGCGGCGATCCGGCACATGGTAAAGTGCATCCCCGAGGGCAACGAGCGGCGCATTAGCACGGGCACCGAGGTCGGCCAGGGCGGCAATAAGTTCCCGCGCGCGGCCAAGAAAATCATAGACCGCACCAAGGTAGACTTGCCCCGGAAAAAGGTCAGCAAAGCGCTGCAATGCCTCCTGAAAATATCGGTCAATCCGCTCGGGCGGCATGAAGATAAAGACCTGCCCTTCGCCATGGGCTTCGATGTCCTCCAGACGAATATGGCATTCGCCTTTCTCGGCGCGAATTTTCCCCACTGAAAGTAGCCGGGACAACCTCCCATAAGCAGGCCGGTCTTCCGGATAACAGATGATCTCCAGTCTATCTTCCAGTACCAGCCGCGCGCCCACTAAGAGTTTTAGGCCAGCCTCTTTCGCTGCCGTGTGAGCGCGCACGACACCGGCAAGCGTGTTTCGATCAGCGACCCCAATGGCAGACAGTCCGAGCAGCTTGGCCTGAGCCACAAGCTCTGCTGGATGGGATGCGCCGCGCAGAAAAGAGAAATTGGTGGTAACGGCGAGTTCGGCATAATCCGTCATGCGAACACCCCGTGAATGTACCATTCAGGCGGATTGCCCCGGCCATCCTCATAGAGCCCGTCGCGAAAGAGCCAGTAACGCCGACCGTCGACATCCTCGACACGATAATAGTCCCGAGCCCTCGGCAGACTTTTTACCCGTTCGGACCCCGGCATACACTCCTCTTTCCCCTCAAGCCGTGCACGGGCTTTCGCGATAATCCCAGCATCGGCGCGGGGGTCCATTTTCGGGACAAGCCAGCGGCGATCTGTTCCCTCAGGGCTCGAAGCCGCCGGTGGCGGGCCAGTATGGTGCCACCATTCCGGCGCGATACGTTCAGGGCCATCGGCCCGGGCAATCCGCCTTTGCACCCGCCGCCAGACAAACCGAACCGGCGGTCCATCGGGCACTTCTGCCAGAGCTTCAACACGCTCCGGCGGGTCGAACAGGCGCAATGGCCGGGGACCGTGAAGAGCCGGAGAACGCTCTGTTGGGCGAGGCCATATCCCTTCGAACTCAGTCTCGCATTCCGCCCGTTCAGGCAGATAACTTTCCTTTGCCACACGGAGTGTCACGCTACCCTCGCCGAGCTTGGCCGTAATTCGGTCAGCGAGCGCAGCGACGGCCACATCGTCCATATCTTGTGCCGCAAGATCGCCGGAAAGCGCCACGGCATTTGATTCCATGGCAGCGGTGCGCCGCGCCTCTAACAGAAGCAGATCAATGCCAAAACCGGGATCGATCAGCATAATTCGTTCCGCGAACAGGCGCTGCACATGTTTCGGATCCCGCACAGCACGAGCGGCGCTGATCTCGGCCCGGGATACGGTCCCATCGGCCCGAAAAGCACTGAAGCAGAAATGCCGCGCGCCCTGGCCAAGATTTGTAAGCCCACGACAGAGATCCTGGGCTAATCTTTTCAGACCTTCCTCAAGAGCCTCAACCGTACCGATCGGCTCGGGACACTGCAGGCGTGCGGAATAGTCCGGTGCCGGACGAAGTGGAGCGAGAGGTTCAGCGCGTTGGCCGAGGGCCTGATCAAGACGCAGGCAAACCGCTTCGGCCACCTCCCGGGAGGCAAATCTGCGCGCCAGGGCCGTCCGGTCGATACCATAAAGCTGACCAATCCGAGTGAGACCAAATCGGCGAAGCAGCGTGACTGTTTCCGCTGTCAGCCGGAGCGTGACCACTGGCAGATTGGCAAGGCCCGACCGGGTCTCATCATCGAGCAATACGGTCCAGGGCTCGCTAGAGGCCCGCGCCAAAGCAGACGCGGCACCGGGCGTCGAGGCAATACCAATATGATTGGTAATGCCCTCTTCGGTGAGCTTGGCATGGAGCCGCGCTGCCATCTCCGCCTCACCGCCATGGAGGTGATCGCACCCGGTAATTTCCAACATCAGACCGTCAGCACCATCAAGAGCGACAAGGGGAGAATATCGCACCAGCCAGTCAGCAAGCTGACGAAGCGCACGGGCATCGGCTGCGCTGTCATGTTCATCGGCGATCAGGCTAGGCACTCGCGCCCGGGCATCGGTAAAGCTGAGGCCGGGGGAAATACTCTGCATCTTCGCATGCGCGCTGGCAGCCACCACGACCAGCCCCTTCGGCCCCGCCTCGGTCAGCACAAAGGGTTGGGCCGCTTTAGCCGGTCCGTTGCCACTTTTGCGTTTGTTCCCCTGAAGCAGGGCGCGGCGCAGCCGGTCGAGTGGCCATTCGGGACACCAGATTGAGAGATAGCGTTTCATGGTCGTGTTCCAGATCAAAAATGTGGCCAGCGAGATACGGCACGTTCCGGGAGCGCTCCAGAACGGCGCGCCATCGCGGGCGGCCCGGCGCGCGGGGGTCGAACCGGTTGACGGCGGATGGCAAGGGCGACACACGCCACCTCGCCGTCGCAGCTGTAGACCCCTCGCGCGTGTGAGGCATGAGCAATGTCAGCGGAACGCCGTGGCGGCTGGCAGCCAGTGTCAGGCGGCGAGATGCAGTGAAATCGGCTTCATCAATCTCGGCAATCACGGCCGTAACTGCCGATGACCGGATCGCTTCTTCAATGGCCCACAGCGTGTCGACAAGCTTACACGGCCGGACGAAAAGGCACGGACGCTCCCGACCATGAAACGCCTCAAGTTGTCTTTGCTGCAAAAGCCCGTGTTCCCGGGCGAGGCCGCGCTGGCTGATCCAGATGATCGGACCTGGCCGGAGCGCGTGACTGGCTGCCAGAGCAAGCCCCGTAAGGGCTGGCATATCCCCGAAGCTGCCCTCGGCCAGTTCATGCACACCGCTCGCGCCGAGGCCAAAGGGAAACCCAGGCACTCGGGACGGTACATCTGTTCGCGGCAACAGGGCCGCGGCGGAGTGAACATTAGACAAATCCATTTGTTCCTATTTTGTTCTTTTATTGAAAAGAGTCAATGATGAGCAGCTGGTGGGATAAGGGAAAATGCACTCCGGGAAACGTTTTGGATCTAGCGCGACTAGCTTCCGGCTTCGAAATTATGTCTTCTTTTGCTCAGGGCCAGGTGAAGCGCCAGAAGCCGACATGGGCAAATTCAGGATTTTCATAACCGAAGCAATGTAAAATCCGGGAAATGGCCATCCAGAAAAATAGGCGTAACATACTATTTTTAGTCTAAAGCAGGATTTCCAAAGACATAGAAACTGGCCCAGATCGCTGGATCGTCCGAAAACTCTTCTCTTGTTTGAAGCATTGCAACCCGCAGCGCTTCTTCTGGCGATACAGGCGTTTCATTCAATTGCTCGATAAAGCTGGTCATTAGATACCGTGTGCCAACATCACTAACATTCCAGAGTGATCCGACTACCTGTCCTGCGCCAGACGCATACCACGAGCGCATTAAGCCGAAGGTTCCTCCATCAAACTGTTTGCCAAGACCAGTTTGGCAGGCGCTTAAAATGACCAGAGGATGGCTTTGTCGAAAATCGAAATCTTTAATCTCTTGAGCAATAAGATGCTGTTCTGCGAGCGCCAAGAGACTTCCGTCCATAGGGTTTTCAGAATCGGACACTCCGTGCGTTGCGAAATAGATCATACCAAGGTCTTGTTCGCTGTTTCGTATAGCGCTTACAACTGCTTGGTGTGTTGCCGCATGTCCTATGAAGGACTCGCTATTCGATAATAGGCTAGCAACGGACTCTGCTTCTTGCCTTGCCCCGGGTAGAGCCGGAGGTTTGTGTCCTCGATAGTTGGCATAATCCGGATCTCCAACGACTATTTTAGTACCTACCAGCGCGTTTTGCTTGTCGAAAGACAGTGTGCGGAAATGCTCTGTGGTGTCTCCAAAACTCGGATTGATGGGGAGCGTTAAAGCGTCCAGGTCTGGCAGAAATACGATAGCTGTTTGATCAACGAGTTGGTGGTTTTCTGAAAGTGTGAGCGCTGGAAACGGGACCACCGAAGTTGTTCGACTTGGAAGGATGATAAGGCGAGAGTAACCGCCTTGCTGGATCTTTTGGGCCGTTTCGCTCGGAATAAGGAGATCAGAGATTTCAGGGATGGAAACTCTATCAACTGTCAGGGGCGCTGGGTTGTCACCGCGAATTGTCGTCGATCGAGAGTTGACCGATAGCGTTCGTTTTAAACCATCAATTGCCAGGTCCAGGCTGGTTGAAGGGCGAATAACGGCATCTTGAATACCGTACTTGTCGAAAAAAAAGATGCCGAGAGAGCCGTCTGGGGCTTCATGATAAATCAGCGCGGCTGTCTCATCGCCCGCGCGCGATAAGCCCCTCAATCTGCTCGAAATCAAACTCTCTAATTCTTCCTCTGCAAGCGCAGCAATAGTATCAGCCGCATCACTGGAAATCTGGCAATATCCACTGCTCAGTTTCGATTTGAAGCACGCTTGAAATCGCGCATGCTCAATTGCAGCGCGTTTAAAATCCGAGAGTGAGGCTTCAACAACCGGCACAACAGATTGCTGTGCTCTTGCGTCGGGAGTTCGGGGTAAACCGCCCCCTGCGAGTGACGCAATCATGATCGTGGCCGCAAAGGCCAATTTTAGTTTTGAAAGCTCCACCATTGCTTCCCCCCTATAAGCTCAAGAGGTCAAGTTCTCTCGATATCTGGTCAAAAGCAACAGCCACAGATAGGAACTTTTGAGAGCCCGCTGTAAGTCAGGTGAACCTGTTGCATAGTAGCAGGGAATGGACATCACCACCCATTCGATCTTAGGTTTTTGAGAGTAGCATTTCAGATCAAGACCGTTTCCAGAACACCACTTTCCCCGGTCACTGATGGGCTTTTGGTGCGGTCAATTCAAACAAGGAAACGATCCGCAAGGCACTGGATTGCCTAGCCTACCCTGAGATCTGAACCAGAAGTTCATCAACAGCGGCCTCAATCAGATCGAGCACCTGCTCGAAACCATCATCGCCGCCATAATACGGGTCCGGCACATCGTCATCTCCGAGCAGCTTCCTGAGGCTTGCCCTATGACCTGCCGGTGCGATGCCGTGAAGGTTGGAGAGATTAGAGCTATCCATGGCGAGAATGTAATCGAAAACCTTGAAATCACCGGGAGAGACCTGGCGGGCAGATTGCGCAGACAGGTCATATCCTCGCTTTAGGGCTGCGGCGCACATGCGACTGTCCGGCGGATCACCGACATGCCAACCGCCTGTTCCAGCGCTGTCCACGGAAATGGAGCGCCCTCTGGCTCGAGCTTTTGTTCGCAATACGCCTTCGGCTGCTGGAGATCGGCAGATATTGCCTAGGCAGACGAAAAGAACTTTGGTCACTCGGGAGTGTCCAGTTCCGACAGAATATCAGAAGCTGTGAATGGAGCGGTCAGAACACGCTCAAACTGAGCCCAGGGATCGTCACTGGTCTCGACATAGGCACGCACAATATCCTGACCGATATTATAGTTGATGACATAACCTCTATAGGTATCGACAAAGCGCAAGCGCTGGGCCGATTTTTCCTCGCTGGCGAGGTAGTATTTTTGCATTAGCGGCAGGGCCTCCTCCGCAGTCAACTCACCATCAAGATAGAGCCGCGCGATTTCATTTGTGGCATGGGAAAGCCGCCCGGTCAGTGCATTCAAGTCTTCGAGTTTCCCAGCTAAATCCGGATCAAGACCAGCCATGGGAAAAAGAACATCGCGCTCAAAAGTGATCTTTTCATCGCCAGGAAAGGCGAGGTCGATTCCATAATTGGCAGAGCCCTCCGCAATCGGACCAAACGGACCGAAAAGCGGATTGACGGTGTATTCGATCCAGCCACGGTTGCCGACGAGGTCTCTCTCTATAAAGAGGTTCCAGACATGGTGACCGGGATAGCCCTCATGGCACCCGAGATCGACGGCGCGATCGATAATGATGGGGAAGTCGGTATTGATCTGGATCAGGCTTTCATAATTGCCTTGATAGTAATTGTATCCCGACCACGGCTTATCGTTGACGAACTCCATGCGGAAGCTCTCGCCTTCCGGCAAATCGAAGTGCTCTGCCGTGCGGGTGCGGCATTCAGCGATGGCCCGATCGAAAACAGTCTGAAGCTTGTCCTCCGGGATTGCGAGCGTATTGCGAAAGGCATCGACCCTTTCTGCAGTAGAGCCTTTCCCGGGAAGCAACGCGTCTATTTCGGCAAGCACGGTATCATATTGAGAGAGATCGTAGATCGGTAGCTCGACATCATAAATATTCGCCACCTCGGTGTCGAAGCTGACGGGGTTACCTGCCACCACATCCAATCGCACGATCAGAGCGCGCAAAATCTTCTGTAATTGAGTGGCCCGGAAACTATCGACTTGATTTGCAAGATTGAGCTCAGCAATGGCATTCTGAAGCTGTCCTGCCTCTTCCCGAATCTTCGCGAGTTCCTCATCGCGCCAGACAGGCCATCTCGGCAAGTCTTTAACATCGATATCGGGATCGCCATCGGTCAGTTCATCAAAACGAGATGGCACTGCATCCCACCAAACCGCAGGGCCGTGATAGGCGTCGACATAATTGTCGTCGATCGCACCAAAATGCAGGGCGAGTTTGACATAGTCGGCTGCTAAACGGTCGAGATCCGTGGCGAATTCGAATGTCACGCCGGCTGTTTCGACCTGATCGATCTGCTCGACAAGTGTTAAAGCTGCGGGCGGTGGGGCACCTGGGCCGCCCAGTTCAGGCACGTTGTCAGCAGGCGTCTCTGCGCCGCAGGCAGCGAGCCCAACTACGGCACATAACATACAGAGAGTTTTCATATTTTTCGCCCTTCCGCACCCCGCTTCGCGGTTAGTGAAGCCAGAAATTCACAGCTCTGCAAGATTAAAGCGAAGCAACCCGCATCACTATTAACCGGTCATCAACCAAGGTTCGACAAAGGGTTAACAAACAATCCTTTTTTCTTAGGAGATTGAGGCCCATGTCGTCCTCCCTTCTGGAGCGGGTGATTATCGCCCACCGCTGCCGGTCGACCCACCACTATATCGCCATTGAGGCCTTGCACCTCCTGGAGGGTGATGATGCCGAGAAATGGCGTGACCTCTTCCTGCTGCATAACGACTCCCTGCTCGACGGTTCGAAAGCACCAGACACAAAGTTCAAGGATTTCAAAAACCACGTCCTGCACGTTTCTGAAGGTGAATGGGGCGGCGCGCGGGATAAGGCCGCCGAGTGGTATGCGAACGCTGTTGAAAAGCTGAAGAAGAAGAAGTGGGCCGATGCTGCCTATGCCCTCGGCGTTCTCAGCCACTATTACTCAGATCCGATCCAGCCGCTTCATACCGGGCAAACCGAAGAAGAAGGCGCGATCCACCGCGCTTTGGAGTGGTCTGTCGCCAAATCCTACCCCGCACTTAAGGCCCACATTGAAGAAAAGGGCTACCCGAAGGTGAAGGTTGGCAAAGGCCCGGCCTTTGTTTCCGATATGGTGCGCGCCGGGGCTGATAAAGCACACCCGCACTATCAAACACTGATCGATCATTACGACCTTGCAGCTGGTGTTAAAAATCCGCCGTCCGGGCTCGATAAGAAGCTGATACAGGTCCTCGGTGATCTGGTTGGCTACGCCACCGCCGGCTTCGCCATGCTGATCAGCCGGGCCGTGGCGGAGGCCGGCGTTGCCGCCCCCAAAACGCATTTGACGGTTCCCGGTTATCTCGCGACGCTCGACATCCCAGCTCGTTGGGTTACCAAAAAGCTCGAAGACAATGGTGACAGACGCACAGTGGAGCGGATGTTCAAAGAGCTCCAGAAGACGGGCAAAGTACTTAAAACACTGCCGCGCGATGATCAGGAGATCCGGAAAGCCCACGCGAAAACCGTGCTGCGCATACCGCTGAAGGAACTTGATGCCCAGCCACTCGGCCCCATCGGCACGAAGCACAAGCCACTAGACCCCGGCAATGTTGCAATCCCTGATGCGGCGCCGAAACCCGACCGCAAGGCAGAGAAAGCGGCGAAGGCTGAAGCGAGGAAGGCCGAAAAGGCCGCTCTGGAAGAGCGTAAACAGCATGAAAAAGCGGAAGCGGCTGCGAAACGAGAGGCTGAAAAGAAGGCTAGAGCAGAAGCCGAAAAGGCCAAAGCTGAGACGAAGAGAACAAAAACGCTAAAATCGAAAGCACCGGAGCCCGAAGCTGTCCCTGCTATCGTTGTTGATGACACGCCTGCAGAAGAGGACGTATCGGAAGCCATATACGAAGAGACGACGACCTGGACAGAACCCGACGATCTTCCGGTCGATGCTGAAGACACAGATTCTGAAGTAGACGCCCTGTCGCTCGGTGAGAATGAGGCATCTGAAGAAAGCAACTCCTTACTGACAGAAGAAGAGCGCGCCGAGCTGGAAGCTGAACTAGAGGCCGAACTTCAGGCAGAGATAGATGCAGAGCTGGCCACGGAAACGGCTGAAGATGTCCAGGAAGAGCTCGATACAGAAGAAGCCGTTGCCAACAATACTGACAAGCGGGACGATCCTGCCGATGACAGCCACTGGCGAGTGGGGTCGCTGACCCCGGATTCTGACATTGTCGAAGCGCCCTCGATTGGCAGAAAGACGGCCGAGCGCCTTGGTGAGATTGGTATCTTTACGGTCGGTGATCTGCTGGAGACCGATTGCGACGTAGCGGCCGAACTGCTCGATGTGGGCTACATCACGGAGGATACGCTGATCGATTGGCAAGATCAGGCAGAGCTTATGATGACCATTGCAGGCCTGCGCACCCATGACGCTCAGGTTCTTGTTGGGGCGGGCATACGGTCAGCAGACGAACTCGCCAACGCATCTGCACGCGATATTTTCATTGCCGCCACGAATTTCCTCTCAACGCCGGAGGGCGATCGGATTGTTCGCGATGACGAGGAATTGGAGGAGGATGAGGTCGAGCACTGGATCGATCTTGCCCGTCAGTCAGCGGCCTGATTAGGCCTGGCATTGAAGGGCACTGCGCATTTGTTACGCATGCCCTTCACAAGCCGCCAAACACCCCGTATATCCCCGCCTTCTACCCATGGCGTGCGGCCGTGGCGGAACTGGTAGACGCGCAGCGTTGAGGTCGCTGTGGAGCAATCCGTGGAGGTTCGAGTCCTCTCGGCCGCACCATTCCGGAGCCTACAAGGCGCTCGGAAAACTGCATAAAAAGTAACAAGTTAAGCAACCCAGTATAGCTTATATACCTGCCTTTTCAGAAACAGATCATCTAGTTCGTTTTTACCAGAATGACATCGCAGGGGGGATTTGTCGCAAAGCTTGTGGCCACCCCTCCGAACAAGGCATCGGCAATATCGCTTTGCCCGCGCGCACCCAGCACAAGTAAATTCGCGCCGATGTCTTTCAGCGCCTGTCGGATCACAAGCTCTGGTGCTCCGGATTTTACAATAGCAGAAAGGCTTTTCGGGGTGCTCGCGCCTTTTTCACAACCAGCGCCTGCCTGATATTGGGTCATGGCTTCTAATCGATGGCGACATTCATCCTTACGGTCAGCTTCACCAGACTCCGACTGAAACTCGCCGAGCTTTGGTTGGAATGCATGCACCAGGTGAACATTGGCCAGTGGAGCCCAGAAGCAGGCGGTATCAATTGCTCTTAATGAATAGTCAGAAAAATCCACACCCACGAGGACATTCTCATAAGCACCAAGAGGGTTTGCGGCAATAAGTACAGGCAAACACACTTTGCGCAGAAGGTACTCAGTCATCGTACCAAAAACTGGTCTGCTACCCTTGTGCGGACCAATGACAATTAGCCCAGCCCCTGATTCCTTCGCTGCCTTTAGCAGCATCTCTGCCCGTCCGTATTCTTCATTATGAAAATGGTCCGGCAACGAGCTGGCACTTATCGCGACCGGTACTTCAAGGTCAGCACAAGCGTTCAAGGTGGATTGTTTGAACTTTGCAAGAAAGGCTCGTCGCTCATCGGCGGTCAACTCATAGTCAAAAATCGTTTCAACTCGCAGGAGAACACCGCGTTGCTTGGCAAGGGTATATGCAGATCGCACCGCCAGATCGCCGCTAAGCGAACCATTGGTTGCAACCAGTATAAGCGACGAATCTCCGCGCTCCTGAAACACAGCTTCATCACCGACAAGAACTTCAAAGTAAGTCAAATTGGCAGTCCCTCAGTTTTAAGCCGCCTAGATGAAAGTTTTGGAGGTTCAGTGATCATTGATATGAAGCTCATTTACATAGGTAGTCTTACGGAGATCCTGAGAACTCCAAGGTTGGAAACAACTTATCCATTGGCAGTTCATCGATGCCGTTCATGCCTTTACCGGGCTAACGTACCCTTCGGGCTTCACGACGATGACGGAACACGAGATGCTGTTGAGAACGTCTTCAGCCGTATTGCCAATTATGAATCCTGGAATCCCTGTTCGTGCGATACTTCCCATCACCAAAATATCCGCACTCAGATCAATAACCATCTGTGGAATGATATCGCGCGCTGCACCGCGCACGGAATGCTGCTCTACTTTGAACTTCTCATCGTGGATGCTGGCCACAAGGCTTTGAAGGTTTACCCGGCTTTGGTCGGCATTCGACCGCACATAATCATCGACATCGGTTTGCGGATTTTCGGCCATGGACCACATGCGAACCATCCCCTCTCCAAGAGCGTCCCAGGCATGTAAAACATGTAGGGCAGCACCTTGCATTTCGGCGATCTTTGCAGCTGTACGGAGCGTTTTCTCATTCAGCGCGCGCAGTGTTTCAGGTTCCGCTGCAGCAACAAGATCCACATCGACTGCCGCAAGAACAGTTTTTGCCGAACCCTTCGCAGTAGGCTGACACAACCAGACAGGTGACGGACACTTCCGCAACAAATGCTGATCGGTACTAGTGAAGAGGCGAGCTGGCGCGCCACTCCAGTCCTCTGCCATCTTTATAACCAGCTGCCGATCATGTTCGATTACGTCTCGAACGATTTCGAGAAATGGCTTCCCATGGCGAACGTCTATTTCGACATCAGTGTGAATTGGTAGGTTCGAAACAAGTGCCGCCAACCGTTTGCGCTCATAGCTTATCAATCGCGGTATAATGTCTTTCGGAGCCATATCGACATTACGGGCAAGCCGGCCAATATCGGCGGGCTTTTCGACCAGCCCCATAATCGCAATCCGACCATCCTGCTGGGCTGCAACATCGCTAGCCAATCGAATGGTAGTTTCGTCCCCGGTGCGCCCGTCACATACAGCGAGAACATTGCGGAAATCCGTGATCGATGTCTCATCATCGTTTTGCAAGATGGTTTCACTCAAGGGGCCAGTTCCTTTTGCCCCACAGGGTCGGGCATGGGCTCTTCTGACGGTTGGGCTTGCTCCAGGACCAGCTCAGCGGCCTGCGTTGCAGCGTCCCTGTAAGGCATCAGAACGAGATCAGCGCCAAGAGCACGCATTTCGTCGGCTGAATCGCTGCCATGGGCCGCAACCGCGACCTTCCCGTGAAAGCCCATATCCCGGAGAGACAAAATGAATGATCGTCTCGGATCTTGATGGGTCACGCCCGTATCGTGTTGGGGAAGTGTTGAGATGGCCCAGTCGGCATTCGCCAGCGGAAGGTGCGCAACGAATTCGGGGTCGGTGGCATCGCCAAAGACAACTTCGTGGCCGGACCTGCGGGCATACCGGGCAGCGATGGGATCAAAGTCGACACCAAGCACCCGTGCACCGTTTGCCTTGAGCTCCGATGTGATCGCTAGTCCGTAACGGCCCAGACCGAACACGATGGCGTCATATCGGTCGGTCCGTAATCTATAGGACTCTTCATCTTTATTGGCATGGCGGCGCTCAAAGATGCCAAGGGCTGGCTCGATGACAGCATAGAGCTGATGTGAATAGGTAATCATATAGGTCGACGCGGCGATGGTAATCAGACCGACCAGCGTCACCAGACCGAGGGCATCTCCGGCCACATGCCCGAGGGATACGCCCATAGCCATAAAGATCAGAGAGAATTCGCTGATCTGCGCGACGGTCAACCCAGCCAGAAACCCTGTACGCTTCCGGTATCCGAGTGCACCCATGATCGATAGAACGATCAGCGGGTTTCCGACCAACACGAATAGGGAGAAAATCAAGGCGGCTCCAGTGTTGGCTCCAAGCACGGTTAAATCGAGCGAGGCACCGAGAGCGATGAAGAAGAAGAGCAGCAGAAAGTCGCGGAGCGTCGCAAGCCGTGCGGCGATCGCCTCCCGAAACGGCGTAGACGCAAGCGACACGCCAGCAAGCAATCCGCCCAGCTCTTTTCCGAAACCGAGATAATGACCGACCGCCGCGAGCAATGCTGCCCAGCCGATCGTGAAAGAGACGAGCAGCTCCGGTGCCTGGGAAAGCCGTTCGACCAGTGGGTTGGCGAGAAAACGAATAAAGAGCCAGACAGCGATCAGCATACCTATGCCGTAACCGAAGACGAGCAGGACATCCTGAAACGCGGCATCACCACCGGAGCCTGCACCAACGGCAGACAGCACAATCATCGCCAGAACGACCACCAGATCCTGAACAATCAGAAAGCCCAGCGCGATCCGACCGTGCAAGCTGTCAATCTCGTGTTTGTCCGAGAGCAATTTGACGATGATAATGGTCGAAGAGAATGTCAGCGCGACCGCGATGTAGAGACTGGCCGTTGTGCTGTAGCCCAGCCCCAAAGCGATCAGGAACCCGAAGACGGTTGTGAATGCGACCTGGCCTAATCCGGTCATAAGCGCGACGGGGCCAAGTGTGCGCACGAGATTGAGATCGAGCTTTAACCCCACAAGGAAGAGCAGAAGCGCAATGCCGAGTTCGGCCAGTAGATCGATCTGTTCATCGGAATGGGCTATATCGAGCAGAGAAGGCCCGGCAATGATACCAACAGCTATAAAGCTCACGATTAATGGCTGACGCAGGATCAGTCCGATAGAGCCGACACTGGCGGCAAGCACAAGGAGCGCGGCAATCTCATAAAAGAGATAACCAGTGATGGCTTCGGTCATAACCCGATCCCGAAACTCGCGCACCACTCTATATTCGGAGGTAATCGATCAACGCCATGACTGCAAGCGGGTTTCAAACAAGCTTGTTAGCGCACTGCTTTACACACAGCTGAAACAGCTAGGTAAACCACGCGAACAAGTTATATAGCGACCCCGGCAGGACTCGAACCTGCAACCGTCGGATTAGCAGTCCGAATAAGACGACTTCTCCGAGCCACGCTGAAGAACGTCTGCTCACTATAAAATATTATATAACAAATACTTGTATCCTTTTCTTTTCATACTCACTACTTTGGAATACGCTGTGACTTGTTTCCACTTGGTGCCCAAAAAACGAGGGATTCATGGCGAAGGGCACACATATCAAGCTTACGAAAGGGACTGTTGATGCCATCCAGGCAAATGGCCGCGATTTTCGTGTATTTGATTCAGAACTGCCCGGGTATCATGTGCGGGTTCGACCAAACGGGACCAAGACATACGCATTGAAGTACCGCTACGGCGATCGTCAGAAATCCCTCTCAATCGGTCAGCATGGAGTGTTGACCCCCGATCAGGCGCGCGTTCGCGCACTGGAACTGCTGGCACAGACAAGTCAAAGGCGAAGACCCTGCGATCGCCAAAAAACACCAACGCAATGCTAAGACTCTGGAAGCCTTTTGGGACCTCTATCTAACACGCCACGCAGAGTTGCATAAATCTGCCCGATCCTTGAGTGACGATCAATTCCTTTGGCGGCGACACATCGCAAGGCGACTAGGTCACCACAAACTCGCTGATATCTCACGTGCCGACATAGAAAAGCTCCAGCTTCAGATGAAGAGTACACCTGTCAGCGCGAATGGAGCCAGGAGGAGCTTGCCCACCGCGCTCATCTCCATCGCACTTTTGTTTCCAGCATCGAGCGCGTTACGAAAAACGTCATCATAAACTCCATACATTCGATCGCTGAAGCCGTGGACCTCACTATCAGTGAATTGCTGACCGGCCTTCTTATGTCCGATCACGAGGCAGCCAATAGGGTGTCTCGGCGAGAAAAGTAACGGACTAGCCGACTATCCCATTATCTCTGGGTGTTATTTTGGCAAAAGCCACAGGCGACGTTATCGTTTCACCGGCCTGACCCTCACAGATTGAGAGCTTAGCCCTTTTCTTCATTTTATTCTGAGTGATTTCAGTGGCTTATAAATTTGTTGCCAAAATTCGCTAAACTTTCCGGCAGATCTTCCGATTACCCCTATAGAGGAGCAAGACGGGTCTGTTCCTCAACAGCTTTAACAGCCGAGGGGAATGAGCCATGGTTGCGATCTTCACAGGACAGGGCGCTGGATTTGAGCGGGGATCTGCTGCGCAGCTTGGCGCATTGGGGCTTCTCGGCAATGCGGCCCAGGGGCGATCCGGTGAGGGGGTCTCGGTCAATGCGGCCACAGGCAATCTCGTCATCTCCCGCCAGGATGAGTTCCTCGTCGGCCTCGGACCCGATGTCGGCATTACACGGACCTACAACTCCCAAGGAGCGTTTGACGGCGACAATAATGATGATTGGCGCTTCGGCCTGCGTCGGCGAATCCATAGCCGGGAAGGCCAGATCAACCAGGCTGGCTCCTCCATCAAGCGCACATCTGCAGATGGCTCTGAAATCACCTATTATTACAAACCAGGACCCGACGCCGATAATGACGGGGTGCAAGATACAATTGGTTACTATGAAACCACAGACGGGGCCGGAGCCCATGACCGGCTCCTATACAAGGAAATTCCCGGAACAGCCGGCAAGTGGCTCTGGATCGATGGCGACAGCCGGATTGAGGAAACCTATTTCGATCCCGGCAATACTGGTGAATGGCGGATCACAGAGCAAGTAGAGCGCATCGATCAGAGTGCTGACTACACGAACCCAGCCGATGCACACCTCTTCCACAAGCTGAGCTTCACCTATCACACAAATGGCCAGCTGAACCGTGTCACCACAGCCGATGGTGGCTATACGGAGTTCCAATGGTCCGGCAACAATGTCAGCAGCATTGAGACCGGCCACCAGAATAATCCGTCCTACACGCGGGTCAGTTATGAATATTATGGCGATGGCCGCCTTCGCAAGGTGACTGTCGACGAGACGCTAGACAACACGTCCGACAATGCGTTCTACGAAACCACCTACACCTATGATGGCCCCTCCAACCGCGTGGCCTCCATTTCGCAAACTGACGGCTCGCGCCTCGATATCACTTATGATGGCCAGGGCCGCGTCAAAACCCTCACGCAGACGGTTGAGGGCAGCCAGACCCGCGAAACTGAGCTGACCTACGGGACGGGGTACACGGAGATAAAGGATCCGGCCCAGAACATCACCCGCCTCGACTATGACGCAAACAATCAGCTGACACGGATCACCTCACCGGACCCGGATGGCAGTGGCAGCGATACAGCCTTGGTCACACAGTTCACCTATGACCAAGCCGGCAATTTAAGGTCCGTCGTAGCAGCTGATGGTGGAGTGACCACTTATTCTTACGATGCCCGCGGTAATGCCATAAGGATTGATGACCCGGTCGGCAACTCAACGCTGCGTACCTATGACGTCCACAACCGGCTGATCCGTGAAACAACAAATATTGCAACGAGCAGCCTCGGTGCACCGTGGGAAACGCCAGCCCCCATCGGCGGCGGCACAACACCGACTGAAAACTCTGCCCCGACCCCAGGGACGCCGCCCACCCAGACCCTAACAAGTGGGGAGGCAATCACCCCCATCAACTTAAACAATCACTTCTCTGACACGGATAATGACAGCCTCACTTTCAGCTTTGGAGTGGTCGATCAGCCCGGCCTTTCCATTGATGGCAGCACACTCTCAGGAACCGTCACAGCCCCCGGCACACACACCTTCACTATCATCGCAAATGATGGAACCGCTGACTCAGCACCCATAACATTCACACTTACGGTAATCGAGGCGGTTAACCCTCCTTCGACAGATCCGATATCGATCAATCCGGTGAGCATGTCCCTCTCCGGCTTTGTCGTTCAGACAAATGTGGGCGCTGCCACCAATAGTGATGTGATTGCTCTGCCCCGTGGCACAAATTCCGGCACCGCTTCCACAACGCTCGCAAACGATTTCGTTAGCGGCGCTTATAATGTCGAGGTCACCCATTTCGATGAAAGCGATGGCGAGAGCGTTATTGCACTCCTCGTAAACGGTATAGAGGTCGGCTCCTTCATCCTCAATAAGTATACAAATAGTGCTGACACTGGCGCAAATGCTGATAACCGCCTGACCCACCCCTTTGCCAATGTGCAACTCAACCCTGGCGATACGGTCAGCCTGAGAGGCGAACGGGACACAACCGCAGGCACCGATGAGTTCGTCCGCATCGATGATCTTGTCCTTGTCCCAGTGAGCACAGGAGGAGGTGGAACCCCTCCGGCCAATGATCCGCCACGAACAGAAGGATCCATTGCGGATCAGACAATCGATGAGAACCAGTCGATAGATATTGATCTGGCCCTTGGCTCGGTTTTCAACGATCCTGAAGGAGATCCGCTCACCTATACGCTCAGCGGCGCACCCGCAGGCCTTCAATTGACCAATGGTCGCCTGACCGGATCAACCAGCGCGACCGGCACTTACCAGATTACAGTGACCGCCTCTGATGCCTCAGGAAGCGCTGCTGTCACATTTACCCTGATGGTTGACGAAGTCGCGTCGGGTGGAGGAACTCCTCCTTCAAGTGATGGTTTTGTCGCAAGTGATGTCCTGTTTGACGATGCCCTCGGCACTACAGCAGGATTATGGAGAAATAGCACCACCCAGAGCCCGGAAGTCAGCCTGGCAAGCGATCCGTTGGATGGGTCAAACACCGTCCTCAGGATTGATAGCACCCCAGGCAACCAGAATGGGCTCATGTCCTTCCAGACTATTGGGGAAAATAATCGCTACCTCCAATTCGATATCTATCGCCCGGCAGGCCAAGGCGGCACGCTACGCATTCGCCATGATAGCTGGGTAAATACAACCTATCTCAATGGCGGTAATCGCGACCACTGGACCGTTAATGGGGAACGCCCCTCTTCCGGAAATCTGAGCGGCCTTGCCGAGAACACCTGGCACACCATTCGTGTCGATCTACAAGGTCTCAACGTAACCGACTTCCAGGCCTTCGGCGTCTCTGGAGACGGTGGTGGAGATACCTATTACATCGATAATGTCGGCCTCGGAAAACCAGGGGCAGCTTCTACCACCAACACGGCTCCGACCCCAGGGACGCCGCCCACCCAGACCCTGACAACCGGGACGGCTATTACTCCGATCAACTTAAACAACCACTTCTCCGATGCGGATGGGGATACTCTCACCTACCGCTTCGGGAGCCAGCCCGCCGCTGGCCTTTCTATCTCCGGCAACACCCTCTCCGGCACCGTCACAGCCCTCGGCACACACACCTTCACCATCATCGCAAATGATGGAACCGCTGACTCAGCCCCCATAACCTTCACACTCACCGTAGATGAAGCGACCCAACCCAGCAGCCCGATCACACTACACCTCATCAACACCCAGGGGGGTAATAACAATCGCGTAACCACTCTCCAGAATGGCGGCACTATCAATCCCAATGATCTCTCAGGTGCCGTCTATAATCTCGAGCTGGAATACGACCAGCCCATCGGCTCGGTGCGCTTCACCCAGCCTGATGGGACGACACTTATAGAGAACAACCCGCCTTATGCCGTGTTCGGCGACAATGCAGGTACCTTCCATGACGCAGCTCTGCCCGCAGACGGAACCGTTCTAACCTACCGGTTCGAAATATTCTCGGGCAGCGGCGCAACCGGAACAAAAATCGCCGATGAGACCTACACACTCGCCGTCTCAAATTCGACAGTGCCCACCAACACAGCTCCGACCCCAGGGACGCCGCCCAGCCAGACCCTGACAACTGGGGATGCAATTACCCCCATCAACTTAAACAACCACTTCTCTGATGTGGATGGCGATGCCCTCACTTATCGCTTCGGGAGCCAGCCCGTCCCCGGTCTCTCCATCTCAGGCAACACCCTCTCCGGCACCGTCACAGCCCTCGGCACACACACCTTCACCATCATCGCAAATGATGGAACCGCTGACTCAGCCCCCATAACCTTCACCCTCACCGTAGAAGAAGCGACACCGACCAATACACCGCCGACGGTTGCTTCACCACTTGTTGACCGAACTCTGGTTGCGGGCGAGGCAGTTGACATTGATCTGGCGCTCTCCTCTGCATTTACAGATCCCGACGGTGACGCACTCACTTATCAGGCAGCTGGACTGCCCAATGGCGTAACACTGAGCAATGGTCGCCTGACCGGAACACCGGCAAACGCCGGAACCTATACCGTCACCATCACGGCGATGGATGCATCCACAAGCATAGCGAGCACATTTACGCTCACCGTGGACGCGGCATCAGCCTCGATCAGCTTTACCGACGTCAACGGCTCATCCGGCGCGGATTTGTTCACCAACACGACAGGCAATCAACATTTTATTGGCAATGGCGGATACGATTTTCTTGTGCTCGACGGGCACTATGAGAACTATAGTTTCTCCGTGGACGCCAATGGCGACCGCTTGATTACCAACAATATAACCGGTGAGGTGGACAAAGTCTCCAGCGTTGAAGCGTTTCGCTTCACAGGTGTTTCCGGCGACTACAGTGATTTTTACTTCTTCGGCGTTTCAGAAGGCACCAATGCCGGAGAGGTGATCGTCGGCACATCGGCGGCAGAACTCATTGAAGGGCGTGGCGGAGATGATCTCCTGTACGGAGGCGCAGGCAATGATCATATCGATGGAGGTGCCGGCTGGGACAGGATTAACCTCATAGGCCGCAAATCAGACTACACTTTCCTGCGCCACCCAGATGGCAGGATAAGCGCCATACATAATCCGACCGGCGAGCGTGACGTCCTTTCGAACATCGAGCAGTTTGCGTTCCTCGGGGGTCCATTCGGAGATCAGGTCTCCAGTCTGAACATTACAGACACGACGGATCCGGCACCTGAGCTGGTCACACCTCAAAACTGGTCGCATCTTGCCGTTGCGAATGATGCCATTAGCGATCCGTTGGCTATCGCTGGCCTGTCCAGCAGCATATTGAACGATGCTTCTCACACGCGGTTCGTCTATGACGATGCAGGAGATCTGCGGTACTCTGTCAGCGCCGAGGGCTACGTCACAGAGTTTGAGTATAATACCCAAGGCCAGCTGACAGAAACCAACACCTATACGGACGCCTCCTATTCCGTTGGGTCAGCCCTGCTCAACGACATAGAACTTAATAACTGGCGGAACAGTCTGTCAGACAAGAGCGCAACACAGATCGTCCAGAATACCTATGACGCCCGGGGTAATCTACAGTCGACCAAAACCTTCGGTGCGGCCGACGGGGGCGGCAACACCCTAAACACAGAAGGCACCTCTGAAACTACGTTCCTATACGACCAATCCGGACGACTGCTAAGCAGATCCACCCACCCCTACGGCACCGAGTCCTTCACCTATGACGGTCTCGGCCGCCTGATCAGTTCAACTGACCTCAATGGTGGCACAACGAGCATAACATTCAACGATGAAAGCTCCTCAACCTCCGTGACCAGTGCCGGCGACCTGACCACGACATCGGTCTATAACAAAGCAGGAGACCTCGTTTCCGTTCATGAGAGTGGAGCGAATACCACAACAGGCACGGACACCTATAAATATGACGATCTCGGTCAACTTAGGATCAGCACCGATGCCACAGGTCGCACAACTTACTTTCTCTACGATGATGTCGGCCAGAAGACAGCTGATATAAGTCAAGATGGACAGCTTCGTGAATACATCTACGACAAAGCCGGGCGGGTCATTGCGACGATTGCCTATGACACCCAAGTCTCCACCGATGGTTTCTCGAATGAGCACAATACCATTACCATAGACGGTATTCGTCCCCAGGAAGGAAGCTTCTTCGATCTCTACAACTGGACCCAGTACGACCGCAAAGGCCGCGTAGTAAAAGAGATCTCTGGTACCGGTGACGTCGTCACCTATGAATATGACCGCAGGGATCGGCTGATCAGAACTACGTCCTACGCTAATGTCCTCGACCCTACTGTCCGGAACGAACTGTACGATGATCCATTTTATGATGTCGGCACGCCCGCTTCAGATCCCGCTAATGACAACGTTACCAGAACTTTTTATGACCGCGACGGCCGCATCATCGCAAGTCTCGACGGTGAGGGGTATCTCTCCGAGAATATCTATGACAAAGCCGGCCGCCTGATCCAGGAGATCAGTTATTATAATGCTACCCGGCCTCAGGATCGTGTATCCCGCAACCTATCTACCTTAAGAAACAATACTGCGAAGATCGATAATCGTGACCGTGTCACTAGATATGTCTATGATGGTCAGGGCCTTTTGCGCTTCACTCTCGAAGCAGCAGGCTATGACAACACTCAGAACAAGATCAAATACCGCGTCACCGAAACCCTCTACTTCAATGATGACACCCGGATCGCCAATGGCGACGTCCGCGGCACTATCCAATATGAAACGCTGCTGACCAGCCCAAGCAGTTTCAAATTCAAAATGATCAATAATCAGGTCTCGAATCTGAGCAGCAGCAATGATCGGCAGACACACTTCATTTATAATAGTAGGGGTCAGCAAGAATACATCGTCAATGCCGAGGGGCACGTCGTAAAATATGAATACGATGTCGCTGGGCGTCAGATAAGACAGACAGAATTCAACGCCCAGGCCCCCGGTAACATTCCTGGAGAAGACGATGAAGCATTGTATAACGTAGCAATCTGGAGCGCCCTGCAAAATAATTATCGAGAGACACGATTTTATCATAACGAGCGCGGTGAAGTGCTCTTCACAATCGACGCCGAAGGATATGCAACAGGCTTTACCTATGATGAGGAAAGTCGGCTAAAGAGCGAGACGCGCTATGCTCGCAAACTCACCCCCGCCGAAGCCTGGACCTCAGGCGACGTTGATTCCGCGCTCAACGGCAGCGATGAGATAAAAACAACTTACACCTACGACCACCTGGGCCGTCTAGTAGAGCGCCGCGATCCTGATGCAACCATAACGAAAACCGTATACCGTCAGAACGGCCTCATTGACACCGAGACCATAGCATCTGGGACGAGCGACGCGGCACAGATCAAATACACATTTGATGCGGCCGGGCGTATCAAATCTCGAACAGATGGCAATGGCACGCAGGAAGCCGCAACAACAACCTACACCTATGACGGTCTCGGTAATCGGACGAAGACCACCGATCCAAATAGTAATGAAATCGACTATGATTATGACGCGCTCGGCCGATTGATCAGCGAGACCCGATATGACGGCAACACGGCCATCACCACAAGCTTCGAATATAACGCGTTCGGCGAAGTTATAGCCGCAACGGACGCACGAAATAATACAAGCTACACTTATTATAATATGCAAGGCCAGACTGCGATCACCGTCGATGCTGAGAGATATGCCACTGAAACTGTATTCGACAGCTTCGGTCAGATTCATAAAATACGTCGATATGCACAACAGGTAACCTTTTTAGGTCAACACCCGCATCGCCCGAGCATCACCGCCGATCACGCAAAAGATGCTGAAATATTTTTTGTCTATGACAAACTTGGGCGCGTGGTGCGAGAGACAGATGCAAACGGCTACCACACTGACTATACATATAATGGATATGGAGAAACCAAGGAAATCGAAGATGTCGCTGGAGCAATTACTGCAAACAAATTCGACAAGCTTGGGCGTCTCATACAACAAGATCGGAAAATCGGAGAGGATGATCCAGACGACAAAGTCATAACAACCACCTATGCGTACGATTCTCGCGGCAATCTGGAAGTTCTGACTGAAGCTGCCGGGCAGCCAGAGGAACGGGTTACAACCTTTGACTACGACGACCTGAACCGGCTGACACACACTTACGGTGAAACTGTAAGTATTTATTCAGGTGGCGAAGATGATACCGCGTCTACGATTACGCCTACTGACGTTACGGTTTATGATCGCCGTGGAAACATAATTGAAAGCAGAAACGCCGCTGGTGCCCGAACGCTGTTCTACTATGACACTTTAAACCGCATTTCACATGAAATTAGTCCAACAGGAACGCTCACGCGTCATTTCTACGATAATAATGGCAATGTGAAAGAGACACGGGTCTACGAAACACGTGTCACGCTTCCAGCTACCCCAGGAGAATCTCCACCTGATGGAAGCGGCAGTGTCCGTACAACGCGGTTTGACTACGACAATCTGAACAGGCTTGAGCGATCGGAAGTTATTAACGTCCAAACAACGAACTATAATGGGTCCACTGTCTCAATCGCGACCCAAACCATCGCTACCGTCTATGAATACGACGCACTTGGAAATGTGGTCAAAGTAACAGATCCAAACGGTAAGAGTACTCATTCCTATTTCGACGCGATCGGGCGCAAGACCGAAGAAGTCGATAGCGAGGGATTTCTTACACGCTGGACATATGATGCCCAGGGAAATGTTAAGCAAGAATATCGTTTTGCGGAAAAACCATCAGGGCCCGTGACGGTAACCGGTTTCGGAACGATCAACTGGAACCCTCCATCAGAGAATGCATCCACGGCCCTGTCACAATTATATGCCGACCGGATCACAGACTATACTTATGATCAGAATGGCAATCGCCTAACGGAAACTCGTCAAAACGTGCTCGTGCATGACGGAACTGGCGGCCATACGGTTCAGGACGCGACGGTTAACTTTCTCTATAACGCGCTTGGACAAGTTCGTTTCCGAGAGGAGGCAACGGGCGATCACATCACCTACGACTACGACCGCGGTGGCCGGCTATTGAGCGAAACGCGGAGCACATTCGAAGATTATGACGGTAAGAACGTCGCCGCAGCTGTTTTTTACCAGTATGACGACCTTGGAAATCTAACGCAAACCACGCAAACGTCGGTAAATGCCATCGGTCAGCCGAACGGTACAGGTCACCCAGACAATCGCATAACCACAAACGCTTATGACAGCGCAGGACGGTTGATCTCCACAACGGACGCAACTCGGCAATTCACCAAGACGTACCGCTATGATGCCGCTGACCGTGTTGTACGCGAACAGTATGACTTGACCGACGCAAATGGCGGGAGCCAAAAACAAGGCATCGGGACCACATATGATCTTGAAGGACGTGTTCTGAAACAAGGAGCGCTCGTTAAGATCGGTAACAACTGGACCCATTCAGGATTTGATACTGTTGACACACGCTACAATGCATTCAGCGAGGTTGAAGCCCGTGGTCTGAACGAGACATACCTCGAAGACTTTATCTATGATAATGCAGGTCGCTTGGTACGGACCAATTCAGGCGACGGCGTTTGGAAAATTTTCGGATACGACAATAACGGGAACCAAACGCTCGTCGTTACCACTGATGGGACAAATCTGAACAACCGCACCTTGACTTGGGTGCGTGATCAATACGGCTCAGCTGCCGCACTCGGGACCGGTTTTGTGGACGGCTTGTCCGTCACCCTCACCCAATTTGATAATCGCGGATTGGCGACAGATATTGTTGAAGTCCAACGAGAACTCTCGACCGAAACACGTGAAGACCTGGAAACCAGCCGCACCTATAATGCCTTTGGTGAAGTTGTTCAGGAAACCGACGCCCGCAACAGCTCTTTCGATTATAAATATAATGCGATTGGCCGCAGGATTAAATCCGAGGCTGCATTGGTATCGGTCACTGCCGAAGATGGATCCGTCAGCTCTCAACGTCCGACCGAGCATTTCTATTTTGATGTCTCCGGGCGCTTGGTTGCAAGTCGCGACGCAAATGGAAATCTGACGATTCAGGACTTGCTGTCTGGTACTGGATATAATGGTTCAGAAGCGCTCATTGCAAAAACGACATATGCAGACGATGCAAGCGTCCGAACAGGTTATGACGTTTTCGGTGATGCCAGAATTGTTGCAAGAGGTGATAGACTAGCCGTCGAGAACTTCAACGATACCTCATCTCATACTCGCATTACACGACAAACATTCGATCGTATGGGCCGTCTCATCAGGATTGATCGGCCTGGCGGGCTAATTGAGGAATTCGCGTATAATGAACTTGGCCAACGCACCCAGCATTGGACAAGCCATTATGGCGCTAGCGAAAAAGCGCTCACATTTTTCGATGCGCAGGGACGTATTACTGAGCAACGTGCCTTTGGCGGTGACATCACAACAATGTCCTATACCTGGGATGGAGATCTAAACAACGCAGCTGGTCACTCCGGGTGGCGGCAGGAGACGACTTACGCAAACGGCAGGACACTCACCGAGGAACGCGATCAGTTCGGTCGCCTCCGATACAAAAATGATCTTGGCGGGAATGTGACAACCTACGGATACGATACTGCGGGCCGCCTTTCCAACGATATAGTAAACGGCAGCACCCTCAACTATGAATATTATAATACCGGGCAACTCGCAGAGGTGTATGAGCAATCGGAAACCAATGCTGCCGGCGAATATCGACGCGAATACATTAGATATGAATACGATGAAACCGGAAATCTAATATCAGAAACCACAGGTCATGAAGGCAAACGACTGGAAACTGTATCTACCCCTGACAATAACACCCCCCCAACCACGAATGTGGTTTCTCGTGTTGCCCAAACCGGTGATCGGCTTGATTTCCATGTGTCGGAGCTTGCCAATGATCTCGACGGAGATAGCCTGACAGTTACAAGCACGAGCCACGGCTCGACTGGCAATAACGGTACA
>JBCCUK010000029.1:0-45312 GCA_039196965.1 Pseudomonadota bacterium
GGGCTGTGAAACCGGTCGCGAAGCGATCATTTGATCCAGTGGATCAAATGAAGGTGAAACAGGCCCCGGCAGGGGCGCTAAAAAGCAGAACCGGAAGGCAAGCGCCTGTCCGGAAAAAAGTGCTGCCAGCCATGTCGATTTGTCATCCCGGAACACCGGGTGCCGAAGGGCAGCCGGGGTATCCGGGACCCAGGAAATTCTATGCACTTTGCATCCGCTACTGCCGTGGCCATCTCCGCTGAAATTGATCCACCGGATCAATTTCCGGGCGCTGCAATGGGTCCCGAATATTTGCTGGCGCAAATTCCTGGATGACAACAAAGAGCAGGGCAGCAGCCCTGAGCGCCTTCCATCGCGAGGCGAAGCCGACGCGGGGAATGATCAAGAAAACGATACTGGCCTTAGCTTCAGCGCCGGGTTAGGCAAAAAAAGGATAGACAAAACCACAGAGGAGCCGGGCCATGAACGACATACAAGATGAATACGTCCCACCGAAAATTTGGACCTGGGACTCCGAAAGCGGCGGACGGTTTGCGAACATCAATCGGCCGATTTCCGGGTCGACCCATGACAAAGAGCTGCCCGTAGGCAAGCATCCGCTGCAGCTCTACTCCCTCGGCACGCCAAACGGTGTGAAAGTCACGGTCATGCTCGAAGAGCTTCTCGCCAAGGGGCATGAAGGTGCCGAATACGATGCCTGGCTGATCAATATCGACGGGGGGCATCAATTCTCCTCCGGCTATGTCGAGCTGAACCCAAACTCCAAAATTCCCGTTTTGGCCGATCACTCAGTGACGCCGCGCCGGCGCGTCTTCGAGTCCGCCTCGATCCTTCTCTACCTCGCTGAAAAATTCGGTGAGTTCCTGCCAACCGAGGGCGAGGCTCGGACAGAAACCTTCAACTGGCTGTTCTGGCAAATGGGGTCTGCGCCTTATCTCGGCGGCGGGTTCGGGCACTTCTATGCCTATGCGCCATTCAAGATGGAATACCCAATCAACCGCTTCGCCATGGAAGTGAAGCGCCAGCTAGATGTCCTCGATAAGCATTTGGCGAACAACCAGTTCCTCGCCGGATCCGACTATACGATCGCAGATATGGCGACCTGGCCCTGGTATGGAGCCCTCGCTAAAGGCCTCCTCTACGAGTCCGCCGAGTTCCTGCAAGTGCATGAATACACCCACGTCAATCGCTGGGCCGAAGAAATTTCGGAACGCCCCACCGCCCGGCGCGGCCGCATGGTGAATCGCGTCTTCGGAGAGCCGTCGAGCCAATTGCCAGAGCGCCATGATGCCAGCGATTTCGAGCACCGGACCATGGATAAACTTCAGGCGGAAAAGGCAAGCGCGGAGTAGCGCTCACCTTCCCCCTCGAAAGGATTTGAATGGGCTCTAAGAACAGTTCGTGATAGAAGCCAGCTATGTCCTATGATGTTGGTTCCGGCGATTTGGTGCTCTGTGTAAATGCGGCCCCCAACCATGTAACCGGGGAACCCGTGCCTTTGGTTGCTGGTGAGACCTATCGGGTTTTTGGCGTTATGCCGTTTGCCTGCCCCTGCGGTCGATCCGACGCTCTTCTCGATGTTGGTGTGGAATTCGCCTGGTGCCAAACGCGCTTCAGGCTTCTTCCGAAACCAAAATTCGAGGCGAAATCGAAGAAAACCTCAGCACCGAAAGAGATCGAACCGGTGTGATTGAACGTTAGCTAGCAGCAAAGTTGCCGCGCTGCTGCAACCTATTCGGCTGCCGCTTCCAACTCGCTCAGAGCATCCGGAGGACCAAAGCTGATCAGGGTCACGCCCTCCCCGCCCTTCGGCTCGCGGTTGGGGCCAAGGAAGACGATCGCACCATCGGGGCGAATCTCCGCGACGAGGTCAGACTCCGGCCTGTCGGCGCGAAACTCCCGCAGATCGTACTTCTCGGTCAGCTGGGTTTTCGAAAACGCCCAGCCGCGATAGAGATCGCGGATCAGGGCATCATAGGATCGACCACGACGGATCAGAGTGCGCCCCCGGGCACCAAGATTGATCGTCTTCGGGTCTTCCTTCTCATCCTCCTGAGCCGACAGCTGGTAAACCTTGTGGCGGCCAAGCTCCGGCGCGAAGTGGCCCGAGACCAAAGCATTGTATGGCTCGTTGGCAGACAAAGCGAGCGCCGTATCAAAGCGGGCATGGTCAAGGCGCAGCTCGGCTTCCTCTGAGAGCACCTCGCCGAAATAGGTCTCCATGCCGGAATCCCGGGCTGGTTTAAGGCGTCGCCAGGAACTGTCAGCAAGGGTCGTATCGATGCCGACACTATTGAGCGTACGAGCAAGATCCACGCTCCAGGGATTAACCCCGATCATCAGGACGCCGGGCTTGCCGGCGCGGGAGAGCTTCAAATAGCGCGCAAGCGGGCCGATGGTGAAACCGTGGAGCACGACAGTGGAGAAGACCATGGCGAAAGCAAGCGGGGTGATCATCTCCGCGCCGGGAAATGAGAATGTGCTCTCGCGGTCAAGCTCAATCAGGAGCTGAGCGAAGAGGCCGGAGACGGCCACCGCCACAATCCCCCGCGGCGCAATCCAGCCGAGGAGGATCGCTTCATTTCGATTAAGCGTGCCGTAGGTCGATAGCCAGATCGATAGCGGCCGGACGATGAAGAGCATACAGACGAGGAATGCGAGCGTTCGCCAGTTCAAGGCCGCCGCGATGGTCGCCGGTGTGAGGTTCGCGGTGAGAATAACGAACACGCCCGAGACGAGCAGAACCGCGATATCCTCCTTGAACTTGCGCAGTTCCACGAGGCCGGCGAGGCGTGAATTGGCGAGAGTCATCCCGTAGGCCGTCACGGCGACAAGACCGATTTCGCTCTCGACCTCTTCAGCTATGGCGTAGCAGAGGATGACACTGGCAAAGATCAGTGGAGCCTTAAGATATTCCGGGGTCCACCCGGCCCGGAAAGATCGAACGATGATAAAGCCGAAAGCGGCACCAAACCCGGCACCGAAAGCGGCGGCTAGAAGCACCCACATCGTCGTCACCAGCGGACTGCCGCCGCCGGAAATCACTCGGACGACCTCGAAAGCCGCAACCGCAAACAGCGCGCCGACCGGATCGTTGACAATGCCTTCCCATTTCAGCGCAGCACCGGTGCGACCAGAGAGCTTTGACTGGCGCAGCAGCGGCATGATCACGGTCGGCCCGGTCACCACCATAACGCCTGCAAAAACAATTGAACTCGCCCAATCGAGCCCGGCGGCAAAATGGGCAGCAAGCGCACCAAGGCCCCAGGCAAGCGGGCCGCCGACAAACACCATACGCCGCACCGCCGGACCGGCATCTTTGAGATTATCGAATTTGAGGACGAGCCCGCCCTCGAACAGAATGACCGCAACGGCAAGGGAGATGATCGGCCTTAGAAGATCGCCAAATTCTTCTTCCGGGCTGAGCAAGGGCTGACCGGTGACAATTGTCCAGAGGGGTCCCACAGTCAGGCCAGCAAGCGACATCAGCACAATGGCCGGAGCCTGCAGCCGCCAGGCCAGCCACTGGGCCCCAAGACCCAACGTGCCGATCAGCGCGACCGACAGGATCAGCGTGTCGTCACCACCCGCGAGGAAGATGGGATACTCGAACATCAACAAAATTCAGACCGTCAACTGAGCTACCGTCAACTAGACCGCAGCCTCTGCATCTTCCGCGAAGTCGAAGCCGATCTCGCGGCTGCCATAGTCACCCTCCTTATACCGTTCGATATGCTCCTGAAACCAACTGTGCACATGGTCATATACATGTTGATAGAAAGGCTGCGTATCCTGTTCGGCAAGCGGCATACTGAAATTGTAGGGCTCTCCGCCGAGAATATTGACAGAAAAGACGTCGCCAACCTTGTGGCATTCCATGGTGACACGCAGCCAATCGGTGCCGCTGCTCACCCGAACCGCGAGACCGAACGCTACCGGGCCGAGCGGTCGGAACCCTCGCGGCGGGATGGAAAAAGCCTCATCGCCATGGGCCTTGGGCTTAAACTGGCCGGTCGGCGGGACCAGATGCACACAGACACCCGTGGTCGATCCCATGAAATCGCACATGCCGTCTTTAAGGCTCTCCGCAAGGCCCCGAATACGATCGTAATTTTCACCCGCAAGCTCCTGATAAGCTTCCACGGTCGCGATGAGTTCGTCGAATTTCGCCATATTGTAACCTGTTTCGATAGTATTTTGCGGTTCGCGCCTGCTCCTGAGGCCCTCGCTCGGTGAGCAGATTTTTGCGGTATCGAACCGCTGAAACTTTGCCGTTATCCCATTTTTTCAAGCGTGTATATCAGGTTGTCATGCTGCGGCGGTAAGACGCTGAGCGGCAAAACGTTGTCTTTGCATGGCCTGGGAAAGCTCATCCGGCCCGGGCTGAACCGCCGCTGGAATGCCGAGACGGGCAAGCTCAATACACGTTCGCGGCGGATGTCCCGCAGCATAGGCAGACAGGGTCTGCTGGATCGTTTCAATCAGGGCATCCTCCTCCTCAAGGACCTGTCCGAACCGCGTCGCCACCGGGCTGACCACACCATAGGCAAGGAAAACCCCCAAAAACGTTCCGAGCAATGCGGCAGCGATGCTTGATCCGATGACCTCGGGCGATTGATCGATAACGCTCATCGCCCGGATAATTCCAATCACGGCGGCCACAATACCGAGTGCCGGCAGAGCATCTGCCACAGTATGGAGCGCATCCACGGACTTCGCCCTTGCATCGTTTCGCACATCTATCTGCCGCACCATCGCATCTTCAGCACGGCGGGGATCGGCAAGGTCGAGCCCCATAAGGCGGAACGTATTGCAGATAAGGTTTCGGGCGTCCTCATCTTTCAGAATGGATGGGGCGAGCTGAAATGCATTGGACTGTTCGGGCCGCTCAATGTCATCTTCGATGGCAACAATCCCGCCGCGGCGCGCCCTCGCAATCAATCCGTGGAGCAACACCAGCACGGAAACATAGTCAGCTTTCGTCCACTTCGAGCCACGTACCGCCTTGAAAAATCCGGATAAAGCGGTCATCGCCGTCGAAGGGCCGTTGCCGATGAAAAGCACCCCAATGGCAGCTCCGGCGATCAAGGCGAATTCGAACGGAAGCGCTTCGGCAATGCCGGAACCTGACATCATCAATGCGCCAAAAACGAGCACACAGAGGACGAACAATCCGATGATCTGCACCATGGGGCAATCTCCAAGGCAAACGGGGGCACGAACAGTCCGCAAGTGTCCGCGATCTTGGTAAACAAGCCCTTCCCGATCGGCGACAAGGTCGAATTCCCGCCAACTTGTTGCATTAAAAACGGGAGAGTCATGCGGGCACCGCTGTTCACCGGCCAGCTGCGGGGGTTATATGGTCGTGGTCAGAGACAAGACCCTATCGGATATGATGGAGTGTAGAGTGATAAGATTTTCAATCATGGCTGCGGCCAGTCTCATCAGCGGCCTGTCCGTCTCTGCCCAGCAATACGCCGCCAACGAGTACCGGGTTTGTCCTGCAGATCAGACCGAACGGGGCATTCGTGTCGTGGAAGAGCGTTGCGGCCGCGTGGCCCGCCCGGCTCTGGAAGCAGGCCAGATACAATCGATAAATGATCTGAAGCTGGCCGAGGCTGAACGGAATGGTTTCAAATCCGACGTCGCAGCCTATGGCAACTGCGTCAACGCCTTCATCAATTCCTATAGACGCCCAGGCGCTGACGCGACATCCACCGCGCCTGATGAAGCCGCCTGCGCCCACGCCTGGGCGGAAGATCAGGTCACGCAAAGCGTCATGGAATATGGTCGGGCCTGTGTGGAGTACTCCAACCGGTCGATCACAGACAGCAAAATCGAGCCCTGGAGCGGCGATTGTTATCCAGAGCCGACAAACGGGCGGAGCTGATCGGAGTTCTGACCGATTTCTCTTGCGCCAATTAACGGGCGCTCCCATTACGGGGAATGACCGCCTCGCCGCTCGAGCCCCTTCCCACTCCGAAACCTGCCGATCCGAATAAGGATCGCCGCGGCGCGTTTTCCCTATTATTTGCCTCCCTGCTTGCAATAGGAGCCGGCAACACAATGCTGATTGCCGCCGTGCTGCCGCCAACGACGCGCGAGCTTGGCATGCCTGACTGGATGGCCGGGGCGATTTTTTCGCTGTCAGCCGCCCTTTGGACCATTGCAAGCCCCTTCTGGGGTCGGAAATCAAATGAGTGGGGCCGGCGGAGGGTCGCAGCCCTGGGACTTGCTGCCTACTCCTTCTCGATGCTGCTGTTTGGCACCTTCGCCTGGCTCGCCCTGGAAGGACATATCGAAGGCATATTTCTGATATTCGGCTGCTTGATTTTCGCGCGATCCTTCTTCGGCCTTGTTGGATCGGGCACAACCCCTTCAGCCCAGGCCTATGTCGCCGACAGAACAACCAAGGAAGAACGGACAAAGGAAATCGCATCTGTAACATCGGGCTTCAGCGTCGGTGCCATCGCCGGACCCGCCTTCGCCGCTGCCATGGTGGCAACCTTCGGATTGCTGAGCCCGGTCTTCTTCACCTTCTTCACAGCGGCACTGATGTCATATCTGGTTTTTACCCGCCTGCCGGAAGAGAGCGCGCCAAAATCGGATGCATCTTTAGGCCGCGCGGAAAACCAGGAAGCCAAGGGTCTTTGGCGTGATCCGCGGGTCCTGCCCTATCTGATATTCGCCGTCGGTCTTTCTCTGATCACTGGCGTTCTCACCCAGACCTTCATCTTTGCAGTGATGGACAAGCTGGATGTCTCCGGCGCAGCGGCCGCTCAGTTCACTGCGCCTGCCTTCTCGGTCGGTGCCATGGGCACGCTGATTGCGCAGCTCGTCATCATTCCGCGATTTCGCTTTACCAATCGAAGTCTGATGGTGACCGGCGCGACAATGCTCGCTGTGGGAGCCGTACTGATCGTTCCGACCGACGCGTTTGCTGTCCTGGTCACGGCGCAATTCCTGGTCGGCCTTGGTCAGGGCCTTGCACGGCCGGGGTTTTCCGCCGGTGCTTCACTTGCGGTGGGACCGGAACTACAGGGCAATGTGGCCGGGCTTGTGATTGCGGCGAACGGAATGGGCTTCATCGTCTCGCCCTTCTTCGGGCCGTTCATCTACGAGTTCGTGCATCCGGCCCTGCCCTTCCTGCTGGCGGCAGGTCTTCTGATCGGTCTCGCAGTATTTGCCCGCACCGTTTTGCCGGATCAGCGAGAAGCTCCGGCGGCAGACACTTCAGTCTGATCGGCTGACATCACATATCCAAAGGCAGAACGACTGGGATAGCCATCGGCGAGCAAGCCATTGGCCTTCTGGAATTTCTGCAGAGCCACTCGGGTGCCGGTCCCGGCAATCCCGTCTTCGACACCAGCATCATAGCCTATCCGGTTCAGCGCCGCTTGAAGGCGTTTCGTCTCGCCAACTGAAATCCTCGCAACATCGGTCGGCCATGGCGTGCGCGGTGCAGGCCGGCCGGCTACGATGTCTGAGAGCAAACCAACGGAAAAGGCATAGGAGTTCGACCGGTTATAGGTCAGGAACACATCATAATTACTGAAGAGAAGGTATTTCGGGCCACTGGCTCCAGCGGGCAGCCACATGCGGCCCGGCGTGTTGATATCGGCAGGAAAAGCGGTGCCCTCCTCCGGCAGAAGACCAAGATCCTGCCATTCAGAAATTGACCTTTCAGTTCGATTATCGGCAAGTGAGTAATCGAAATAGTCGGGCACAATGACTTCTGCGCCCCAGGGCTGACCGGCGACATAGCCGGACGCTTTTAGATAGTTCGCCGCCGACGCGAGCGCATCGGCTTCAGTCGTCCAAATGTCGATATTGCCATCGCCGGTGAAATCGACGGCATGCTGGAGATAGGTTGAAGGCATGAACTGGGTATGGCCCATGGCTCCCGCCCAGCCGGCCACGAACTGATCTCGCCTCGCAATGCCGCGTTCGAGAATCTGGATGATGGCAAGCAGCTCGCGCTCGGCAAGGTCGCGGCGGCGGCCCTCTACCGCCATACTGGCCAGGGCCTCCGGAGCGTCGAAATCCCCAATAAACCCGCCAAAGTTCGATTCCATGCCCCAAATGGCAATAACCGCTCCGGCATCGACGCCGAATTCGGCCTCAATCCGCTGGAAAAGGGCAGCGCGTTCATTAGACTGTGACAAGGCATTCAGCTGGCGGCGCTCGCTGACAGCCGTTTCGATGTACTCCCAGATCGGCTTGGAAAACTCCGCCTGCTCCGTCGCCGCCGACCGGCTGGTGGCCGTTTCCACTCTCGGAGCGAGATAAAGATCGAGCGGCTTCAGGTCCCGCAATGTGTCGTAGACAATGACCGGGCTGCGCCCTCCTGCAATGGCACGGTTTGCAAAATCGTTCCGCCATGCATCGAACGCCGCCAGGCCGGACGTCTCAAAAGGGGGAATCGACACAATGGTAGATTGGGCCGCAGGTGGTGCGTCTGAACGGGCCGCTGGGGGCACAATTTGTGGATCTCCTCCCCCCGGCAATGGGCCGGCTGCACAGGCCGCCAAAGCCCCGCAAATTGAGGCTAGAATCCCAAATCGCACGTGTGTTTTCGAGTTGGATACCATGATCACTCTCCATCCCCCCGAATTGCCCATTTTGGCGGCTGTCATTGCGGGCGTTGACTTGGCTTGGCCGGTCCTATATCACCCGCGCTTTCGAGCACACTAGAAACTTAGCAACGCAGTATAGAGGCGGAGTTCCGCGATGAAAGTAAGATCCTCACTGAAAGCGCTGAAGGAACGCCATCGCGATTGCAAAATTGTGCGTCGGAAGGGCCGCGTTTACGTCATCAACAAGACCAATCCGCGGTTTAAAGCAAAGCAGGCTTGAGGCTTGAAATTGCCGGACGGGACCTGAGATATGGCCGTCCGCTTTCTGCTGTTTGACCTCGGACATGTCCTGTTCGATTGGGAACCGGCAAAGCTGTATAGAGAACTGATTCCGGACGACACGGAGCGTGATGCGTTCCTGCGTGATGTCTGCAACATGGAATGGCACACCAATCATGATCGAGGTGTGAGCTTTGCGGACAATGCTGTACATCTGATTCACGAGTATCCTCACTACGAGCGGGAAATCCTTGCCTGGGGAAACCGCTGGTTCGACATGTTTCACGGATATGTCGATGGCACGCCTGAGCTGATCAACCGCCTACAGGCAAATGGCCATCCGCTCTATGCGCTCTCCAATGTCCCAGGCGAAAACTGGTCCGGCATGCTTGAGAAATTCGGGCATCTCCACAAATTCGAGGATATCGTCGTCTCCGGCCATGAGAAGTGCGTAAAACCGGAGCGGAAGATCTATGAGATCGCGCTCGCAAGAATGGGCGATCCTGATCCTGGCTCGGTTCTGTTCATCGACGACCGCAAGACCAATACCGACGCTGCGGCTGCGCTCGGGTTCGAGGTCCACACCTTTAATACCGCTCAGCGCCTTGAAACCGACCTGATTGACCGTAATCTCCTCTGACATGTTCAAACTTGGTGTTTTCATCGCAGCTCTGCTGATTTCCGGCCCGCCGGACGAAATGTTCGATAGGTTGAAAGCGGCCGAAACAGAGCAGGAAGCCGCCCAGGCTGAAGCAGACATCGTTGCTTCCTGGACCGATAGCGGATCCGGCACAGTCGATCTCCTGATGGAGCGAGCAGGCATCGCTGAACAGGCGGGCGACCAGGAACTGGCAAGGTCGCTCTATGACCGCATTGTGATCGTTGCGCCTGAGTATTCTGAAGGCTGGTATCGCCGCGCCGCGCTATTCTTGCGTGATGAGAACTATTCGGAAGCGCTGAGAGATATGAATGAAACCCTTTCCGTCGAACCGAGGCATTTTCCAGCCTGGACGGGCGTTGCCTACATTCTTGAGCAACTCGGCTCGCGAAAAGAAGCCCTCGAAGCCTATGAGGCAGCGCTGGAAATTCATCCCCATCTCGTGCCTGCAAAGCGCGGCAAAGCCCGGTTGACACGCGACACGACCGGAACAGCACTTTGAGGCTGAAAATGCTGAGTGCCGCCCTGCTCGTTTCGCTGCCGGTCCTCTCGGCATGTGTCCACAGCGCGATTTATACGTCGCGGGCGGAGGCGAATTATCCAGCCACAGGCAACCTGATCGACGTCAATGGGACGAAAACCCATGTTATCGAAAGTGGCAAGATGGGCGCGCCTGTCCTCATGATCCATGGCGCAAGCGCGAACGCCCAGGAATTCACCCATACCCTCGCTCCCCTGCTGGAGGATGAGTTTCGGGTACTAATGGCAGACCGTCCGGGCCATGGATATTCCGGCCGGCCCCGCGCGAGCGATGAGCTAGCGACCCAGGCCGCTCAAATGGCTGGCATATTGGAAGCACGGGCCGGCGGTGAAAAGGCCGTAGTGGTCGGTCACTCCTTCGGCGGTGCGGTCGCCCTCCGGCTGGCCCTTGACCGGCCAGACCTTGTCGAAGCGCTCGTGCTGCTGGCACCGGTGACCCATGATTGGGGCGGGGGCGGCGAGGCCTGGTACAACAAGTATGCCGCACACCCGGTGTTCGGTGCGCCATTGACCCAGCTAATTCCGATCATCGGGCCGGGACGGCTCTCAAGCGGCATTAATGGCGTCTTTCACCCAGAAGCCGCTCCGCCCGAATATCTCGAAAAAGCAAGCGTTCCCCTCCTCTTCCGGCCACGAACCTTCCGGGCCAATGCCAAGGATGTTACCAATCTGCGCGGCGAACTTGCTGCCCAGCAGGTGCGCTATGATGAACTGAAAATGCCGGTGACCGTTTATAATGGCCACCGCGATACCGTGATCAAACCGGCGCTCCATGTCGGCAAGTTGCAGCATCAGGTGCCCCATTTGGAGGTCGTCGACCTGCCGGGCGGCGGACACATGCCACATCATATCCACAGCGAAGCCATTGCGGGCACCATCCGCACTCTGGCCATGGTGGACACGGCGGAGTAAGCCTCGCCGCTCGATATCGATCAACCGAACCCCAGAGGACTAGCCCATGGATGATGCTGCGCCAGGACAGCTAACCGAAACAGCCCGCGAAAAACTCCGCCAAACCGTTGCCCGGATCGAGCGTCTGGAAGAGGAAAAGGCCGAAGTGGCAAACCAGATCAAGGAAGTCTACGGCGAAGCGAAGTCATTCGGCTATGACACAAAAGCTCTTCGTCAGCTGATCCGCATCCGCAAGATCGATCGCAATGAACGCGAGGAACAGGAAGCTATTCTCGACGTGTACATGCTGGCGGTTGGGGATCTGGACTAGGACCCAGCGTCAGGACGGATCGGCCGCCATTTCAATCTTCGGCTCCTGTTGGGTAATACAGTGCATGCCACCGCCCATCCAGTTCACTGCCATGGGATTGATCTGAACGATTTGTCGATCGGGATATTGCTCTGCGAGTAGACGCCGCATTTCCTCGTCGGTCTCCTTCAGCTGTTCGGGCAACCCCTCTTGCCAGTACGAGGCAACGAGGACCAGGCCATTCGTGACAAGGTAATTCAGATAGCTCGCCGCCGGGACAAAATGGACCTCATCGCCAATATCGAAATCGCGGTAGACTGACCTTAGATCCTTTCCATTTCGCGTATCGGCGAAATCGTCCTCCGTCAGCGTGTGGGTGGTCATCAGGGCTGTGATATCCGGCATGGGCACCGGCACCACATTGAACGCGTTGCCATCGGCATCGGTCGCCGCCCGCAGCTGCGCCAGATTCTCTTTCAGGATTTCATCATCGAGCTGAAGAAGCGCATTCCGGTCCCGCTCCTCGGGCGAAACCTGTGCAACAAAAATCGTCGTCTCATCTACGAAGCGGACATACTCATCGACATGACCGTTTGCGCCCCAGCCGAAGAAATTCGCGACTTTCGGACCGATGAAGACGCGGTCGGATATCGGTGCCCGGTCGAGCCAGACCAGTTTCTTCTTGCCGTAGAGGCGGAGCAGTTCAGCCTCAATCTCTGCGAGGGCCATTTGAGGGTTTCGGTGAACCATGGCGTCCTTATAGGTCACGAGAACGTCTCTATTGACCTCAAGCCCTCCGCCCTCAGCAATGACCTCGGAGGTCCGCCGTTTGAGACCCATTCCTTCGGCAATATCTCCGTCGACTCCGGCTCGCTCCAGATCTTCGGAATCTATATAAACGCTGGGAAACCCGTAGGTGTCCCAGCTGAAATCCGCGATCTTCAGCTCCCGACCATCGGTGATGAAGAGGCCGCCTGAATCCCTCAGCCAGATGTCAGTGTTTGGCTGAATCACATATTCGACCTGTTCGATACCAATTTCCCGTTCTTCCAGGAGACTGCGCGCAGTCTCGGCAATCTCCTCGGATTTCACAATCAGCTTTACGTTCACATGCGGACTGAGCGCCGAGATCATTTCGGCCCAGAGATTTGCGAACGCCTCCTGCTCGCCAACAAAGTCCTCCCACCCCATCCAGATGGCTTCGTGTTCTTCCCATTCAGGCGGAAACGTAAACTCGGCAGCGGCGTCTGAGTTGTTATCGGTCTGCTGGGCTACGGACGGTGAACCAGCGAGTGCCAGTGTCAGTCCTGACGCGATCAAAAGAAGACGGATCAGTCGCATAGGAACCTCGCGAGCAACTTAATCAGCTGCGACCAAGTATGTTGCATGCAAAAAGACCTGTCCAGAATGGCAGCCGCGATGAGGGTCTTTTCAGGCGATCTGCCTAGGGAATGTATTCCAGCCAGTCTTTTGAAGAGAATTTTCCGGATGCAAGTTCCTCAGCCGCCGCCATCTCTTCTGCCGTGATCGCCCCGTCCGTTCCGCCATGGAGATCAAGGAAGGTCTGTTTCATATGCGCCTTGACGTCGAGCCGCTCCATCTGGGTCTGACTGCGCACAGGATCTACACGTTTGGCCGCGCTCGCGGTGCCCTTATCTGAGAGCTTTTCCCGGCCAATGCGGAGAACCTGCATCATTTTCACAGCATCCATGTCGTAGGCCATGGTGGCATGGTGCAGAACAGCGCCGCCATGGTAGCGCTTCTGGGCCGCGCCCCCGATCTTTCCCTTTGAACTCGAAATATCATTGAGCGGCTTATAAAAAGCATCAACACCGAGACCGTTCAGCGCTGCCAGCACCCAGCCATCGAGGAACTCATAGGAATCTGCGAAGGTCATGTCAGCGACGAGATCCCCCGGCGCGTAGAGCGAATAGGTGAGCGCTGCGCCCGGTTCAACAAACATCGCACCGCCGCCCGTGACCCGGCGCACCGTCGTGATGCCATGGCCTTCGGCCGCTTCGACATCGACTTCGTTCTGCAAAGACTGGAAACTGCCGATAATAATCGCTGGTCTGTCCCATTCCCAGAAGCGTAGCGTCGGCGCGCGGCGGCCCGCCGCCACTTCCTTGGCAAGAACATCGTCTATGGCGAGATGCATGGCGGGCGGCAACGGTTCGCGGTCTATGATCTGCCACTCATAGTCCCGCCAGGTCTTGGCGACGCCAAGGGCACGGCGCAATGCAATGGCGACAGAGTCCATCGTAAACCCAATGAATTGGGTTTCCGGCGGAACACCGGCTTTTATGGCACTGGTGATATCGCTAACGCTGGCGGTCATCGGTAACCCATTCAGCGCCTTGCAGATTTCCGGAAGAGCTTCCGCTGGCTCAAGGAAGAAATCTCCCGCGATCTGAACACCGGACAGGTTGCCATCGACGACCTCCAGATCAGCCGTGACGAGCTTGCCGCCAGGGATTTTATATTCACCGCGCATGGAAAGGTCCTTTTTTCATATTCAGGTACTTTGACCGCCAGTCATAGCGACTCCCACGGCAAACGGAAGCACTGGCCCCTGTGACATGATAGAGATATCTTGATCTTGGCTTCGGATAGGACGACCATGCAATAATGGCTCGGGACGTTGACGAGAAGAAGAAGCGCAAGGCCCTGCGTAAACTTCGCAAGGCCGCCAAGCGCGCCGAGTCTGAAGGGGGACCAGGCCTCTCCGATTGGGAACGGGAATTTGTCGACGAAGTGGAGGAAAGGGTCGAGAAGTACGGCTCCGCTTTTGCCGATCCGGAGAAAGGTGATTTAGCCGAACCTCTCTCGCAGCGGCAGCTACAGAAGCTCCGTGAAATCGACAAGAAGTCACGCGGGAAAGGCCTCAAGCGGTCCTCATTCAAAAGCAAAACCAAACAGAACTTCTCACCGCGGAGCCGGGACATCCACGAGGATGTTGAAGAAGAGGCTACGGTCGCTCCAAAAGGGCTGAAGCCGAGACTGGTCGAAACGCCCGCATCGCCGCCTCCCCGTGAGGCCGCCGTGCCTCGAAAAGCGCGGCCAAAACCCGATCTCAGGCTTGTGAAAACGGATGATGACGAGACCGGCGCATGAGCCGCTACATCCTCGCAAGCCTCTTCGCCCTGGCAGCCTGCGCGAAATCCGCGCCTGCAGAGTCCGAGCCTCCGCAAGTTGAAACCCAGGACGCCAATGCGGAGACAGGCGAGCCCCGCCTTCTCGAATATGAAGTCGTTGAGACCTATCCACATGATCCCGCCGCCTTCACCCAGGGCCTCTTCGTTCATGACGGCAAGCTCTATGAAAGCACCGGACGGTATCGCACATCGAGCCTGCGCCAGGTCAACCTCGAAACGGGCGATCCGGTTCAGGTCCGCAATCTGCCCGCCCGATACTTCGGGGAGGGCGCAACGCCCATAGGCGACAAGATCGTTATGGTGACATGGCGCTCACAAACTGGCTTTGTCTTCGACCTTAAAACCTTCAAGCCTCTAAAATCCTTCACCTACTCTGGCGAAGGCTGGGGCCTGACCGATAATGACGAGAAGCTCTTCCTGTCCGATGGCAGCCCTGTCATCCGCATCATGGATCCGGACACCCTTCAGAAGACGGGGGACTTCACAGTTACCTATGGCGGACGCCCATTGGCACGCCTGAATGAACTAGAGTGGATTGACGGTCTGATCTGGGCAAATGTCTGGCAGAGCGACAGGATCATGATGATCGATCCAGCTTCAGGTCGTGTGGTCAGCCAGATTGATTTAACGGGACTTTTTCCGGCAGAGGCGCGTAATGCACCGCAAGACGACGTGCTTAACGGAATTGCCTATGACGCCGATAGCGGGCGGATCTTTGTCACGGGCAAGAACTGGCCAAACCTCTTTGAAATCAGACTGGTTGACCCCCAATAGGATCGGGTTAGCTCTTGGGCAAAGGAAAAGCAGGCGTCAGTCAGTGCTAACGCGATTGAAGGATACTTCATGAAATCAGTGGTTATAACAGGCGCGTCGACAGGCATTGGCCGGGCGACGGCAGAATACCTTGCATCGCAAGGTTGGCGGGTCTTTGCAGGGGTGCGCAAAGAGGCCGATGGTGCGCCGCTTGTCGCAGCCCAGCCGAACATCGTTCCGATCATCGTCGACGTCACCAAGGAGGAGCAAATCGCATCTGCGGTGGAGACGGTCTCCGATGCGCTGAACGGCGAAAAACTCGCGGGCCTCATCAATAATGCGGGGATTGCCATTATGGGCCCGCTTGCCGTTCAGCCTATGGAAACTGTGCGCCTACATTTCGATGTACACGTGCTGGGCACGGTCGCTGTTACTCAAGGCTTCCTGCCACTCCTCGGCATGGATACAGAACGAACGGGAGATCCCGGACGGATCGTCAACATATCGAGCTTTGGCGGCCGGCTCGCCTCCCCTTTCCTCGGCACCTATTGCGCGGCCAAACATGCCATCGAAAGCCTCACCCATTCCTTCCGTCGGGAACTGATGATCTACGGCATTGATGCAATCGTTGTCGCTCCGGGTGCGATCAAAACGCCGATCTGGGACAAGGCAGAGGAAGAGAAAAAGAAAGATCCCTATGCCGGTACGATCTGGGCCGAGCCGATGCGGAAATACAATGAGATGTTCCTGGAAGCCGGCGAGAAAGGCTGGCCTGCAGAGAAGGTCGCCCAGACCATCGAAACCGCGCTGTCCGATCCCTCGCCGAAAGCTCACTACGCTCTCGGGCCAGACAAGCTCGTTAATTATACGATTGCCCAGCGTGTGCCGAAACGCTTGGTTGATCGCGGCATGGGCCAACGTTTCGGCCTGTTGCCCAAAACCTGACACCCTTGGCATTCCGCTTGCTTTAACCGAAGAGACCTCAATCGGTTAAGAAATAAAAAGATCTGCCAGGCAAGCTGCGGACCATGGATCGCGCAACGAAACATCTCGTCATCGTGACACATCGCCGGATCGATGAAGAGCGGTCTGGATCGAAGACTTATTTGCAGCGCATGATGGCGTTGGCAGGTGAGGCCGGTTTCCAACTGACCATACTTTGTCTGCCAAAAACACCCTTCAGCAGCAGACCCTGGGGCTCTGTCGATCCAGCCTTTTCAGATCTTGCAGAAATTATCTGGCCGGAGACTTTCAAGCTCGGCGAGACATATATCACTCTGGCACCATCCGTATGGAGCCGGTTTGCTATCCGCTCCCTTCAAGAAGTTCTGCAAAAACTAAACCTCGGACCAGAGGCTTGGCGTAAACCGTGGTCCAATCTCGCCACTATTCCTCCGCAGTCAGAGCTCGATCGTATCGTCTGGGAACTGATGGCTCTGAAGCCGGACGCTGTACTCGTTGAGTACTCTTCCCTCGGCCCTATCCTAGGCGCATTACCGGACGTGATGGGCAAAGCCGTTCTGGTCCATGATTCTTTTGCGGCCCGGGCCGAACTGTTCCAGCAACGCGGCATACCGTCCGACTACCCCAACACGCCGACCTATGAGGAAGAGGCGGCGCGCATGGCCGTAGCCGATGTGATCTTCCACGCTTCGGTGAGAGAGCTTCAGGATTTTGAGACGCTTGGTCCGGGATCAGATCATATATGGTTTCGACCAACCGCACCCGTCCATCGAGATCGATTGAAAACTCGCACAGAGGCAGAACTCCTCTACGTCGGGGCCAATCAGCAGGGAAGCCGGGACGCGATCTACCACTTCATCACCGACATCTGGCCGCGTGTTCAAGTTGCTTTGTCCAACGCAAAGCTCAATATTGTCGGACCTGTTGGCCCTACGCTCTCAAATGATCTGATATCGGATGGAATCATTGTCCACGGACGGGTTGACGATCTCACCGATTTCTCCGGGCCTGACATGATCGGCCTTCTACCAACGCGGTTGATGAGTGGCATCTCCATTAAGGTTGGCGAGTATCTTGGCATGGGGCTTCCCATCGTTGCCTACCCTGCCGGGATCGAAGGCTACGGCACCGCGCTTGACGGATGTGTTCAGACAGCAAGCGACCCAACCGAATTCGCATCACACATCATCCGTCTCCTGAATGACAGAAATGAGCGCGATACACTCAGCGCCGCAGGGCTTGATACGGCGGAAACCATTCTACAGAATCCGGAAGTCATTTCAGCGCTCAAACGACTGGCCGAATAGAAAAGACCCCCACGGATAGTCCGTGAGGGTCTCTTTGATCTCTTGAAAACGAGAGCCTTTTACGCGCTCTTCTTCTCGTCGTCGACTTCCTCAAAGTCAGCATCGACAACATCGTCTCCGTCTCCAGCGGCATCGGCAGCTGCATCAGCATGGGCAGCTGCCTCTTGCTGACTTGCATAGATAGCTTCACCGAGCTTCATGGCTGCCTGCATCAGAGCCTGCGTTTTCGCCTGAATGTCTTCGAGGTTTTCGGTTTCCAGCGTCGTCTTCAGCTCAGCCGAGGCTGCTTCAATATCGGTCTTGACTTGAGCATCGACCTTATCGCCGTGCTCTTCGAGTTGCTTCTCGGTCTGGTGAATAAGCGACTCGCCATTGTTTTTGGCCTCAACGAGTTCACGACGCTGCTTGTCAGCCTCGGCATTCGCCTCCGCGTCCTTCATCATATCGTTGATCTCATTATCAGAGAGACCGCCATTCGCCTGAATAGTGACCTGCTGCTCTTTGCCGGTCGCCTTGTCCTTCGCGGATACATTCACAATGCCGTTCGCATCGATATCGAAGGTCACTTCAATCTGTGGCAGGCCGCGCGGTGCCGGCGGAATGCCCTCAAGATTAAATTGAGCCAACTCCTTATTGTCCGCGGCCATCTCGCGCTCACCCTGGAAGACCCGGATGGTCACAGCCGGCTGATTGTCATCGGCCGTTGAGAAGGTCTGGGACTTCTTCGTCGGGATCGTCGTGTTGCGATCGATCAGTCGTGTGAACACACCGCCGAGCGTCTCAATGCCTAGGGACAGCGGGGTCACGTCGAGAAGGACAACATCCTTGACGTCACCCTGTAGGACACCTGCCTGAATAGCTGCGCCGATGGCCACGACTTCGTCCGGGTTCACACCCTTATGGGGTGGGCGACCGAAATGCTTTTCAACAGCCGCCTGCACGGCTGGCATGCGGGTCATGCCGCCAACGAGAACAACTTCGTCAATATCCGATGTCGATTTACCGGCATCTTTCAATGCTTTGACGCATGGGTCGATGGTGCGCTTTATCAAGTCACTGACGAGGCTTTCAAACTTCGCCCGTGTCAGTGTCGTTGTCAGGTGCTTCGGTTCCTTCGTTTCCATATCCATGGTGATGAAGGGAAGGTTCACTTCATATGAGGATGCGGAAGACAGCTCTTTCTTCGCTTTCTCGGCCTCTTCCTTCAGACGCTGGAGTGCATCCTTCTGAGCCTTCAGGTCCATGCCTGTGTCTTTTTTGAACTCTTCCGCTAGGTGATCAACAATCCGGAGGTCAAAGTCCTCACCACCGAGGAACGTGTCACCATTGGTGGAAAGTACTTCGAACACGCCGTCGCCAATATCGAGGATCGAGACATCGAAGGTTCCGCCGCCGAGGTCATAGACGGCGATCGTCTTGCCTTCGGACTTTTCGAGGCCATAGGCGAGCGCAGCGGCCGTTGGCTCGTTAATGATGCGGAGAACTTCAAGTCCCGCAATCTGGCCAGCATCCTTCGTCGCCTGGCGCTGGGCATCGTTGAAGTAGGCAGGAACGGTGATGACAGCCTGAGTGACCGTCTCGCCAAGATAGCCCTCGGCCGTCTCTTTCATTTTCTGGAGAATGAAAGCGGAAATTTCCTGGGGCGCGTAGTCCTTGTCGCGACCTTTGACCCAGGCATCACCATTTGGGCCTTTGACGATTTCAAATGGCGACAGCTCTTTGTCTTTCTGGGCTGTCGGATCGTCATACATGCGACCGATCAGGCGCTTGATAGCGTAGTAGGTGAAATCAGGGTTGGTGACCGATTGCCGGCGCGCGGGCATACCGATCAGGCGCTCATTGTCCTTGTTGAACGCAACAACGGATGGCGTGGTCCGCTGGCCTTCCGCATTTTCGATCACCTTTGCGCTGCCGCCTTCCATGACAGCTACGCATGAGTTGGTCGTTCCGAGATCAATACCAATGATCTTAGCCATATTTTGTCTTCCTCGTCGTTCGGCGGCCGCCAATTCCTATTTTAGGCCTGCTGAGCAGCACCAGAAACCGGTAGCTCCACTAGATTAAGGGGGCGTGGCACTCCCGTAGCCTCGCCATTCGAAAGCGATATGGTGTTGCGACAGCTACTCGCAAGAGGCAAGCGGAAATTCCTTGCATTCCCTTATCGCTATACGGAAAACGCGCCGACATTTCTGCCGACGCGTCCGTTTCTGGTAAATCAGGATAGCCGCGAATTAGGCACCTGGTGCTTTCAGCTTCCCGGCAAGATCTGTCCAGTTGGCGTTTGCTTGCTCGATGTGGCCCGGAATGTCTTTCACCCAGCGGCGCTGAATTTTCGAGTTGAAGTTCAGATAAAGCTGACCGTCGATAATACGCCAGGCGTTCGGATTGGTTTTAGCGAGACTGCCCTGGGCAGCAGCATAGGCACAGTAGCCGTTATAGGCCGGTGCATATTTTGCCGGATCGGCTTCGAATTTGTCGCGGTTTTCAGCAGACGAGAAAATCCATGTCGCACCGTTATACGTCGCAGAATACTGCGGATCGCCTTTTACAGCGGAGACAGTTGGCAAGCCGTCGGCATCAAGTGCAGCAGCATCAAGATCGAAATAGGCAACGGTGTCATACCCCTCGATGGCGTATCCGCTCTTCTCATAGATAAAGTCCTTCTTTCCCCCGAAGAACTGGGCATTGGCCGGCGCGGCAAAGGCAAACACTGCGAGGACCGCCGCAAAAAAGGCTACAAATTTGCGCATCACTATTACTCCTGGTTTTTGTGCGTGGACTGACCCGCCTTACAGCGCGCCGATGGCCAGAGAGTAGGTTGCGATCTTGGTCAAATGAAGGTCGCTCACCGCGACGTGACCACCCGTTACGCGGGTGTTCCATAGCGTGAGCGCAAATGCAGTACGATCAGTCCGTGGACCCGGCGCTTACCGTAACCATAGCTGCTCGCAGCGTGCGCTCACCAATCTGCCAGCCCCCCTGAAGCAAGTCGGCGATGGTGCCTTCCGGTTGATCGGAGGGCACCCGGCCGACGGCCTGATGCACATTCGGATCGAATTCGGTGCCGGGTGTCGCCTCAACGGGTTTCAGACCATGGCGCTGCATCACGACGATCAGCTCCTTTTCGGTCATTTCAACACCCTGAAGCAGGCTTTTGCCCGGATCAGAAAGATCGGCTTTTGCCTCCTCGGTGAGCGCCGTCAGCGCGCGGGAGAGATTGTCCCCTACGCTGAGCAAATCGCCTGCAAATTTCTCCACGGCGTAAGTTCGGGCGTCGGCCACCTGCTTCTCGGAGCGCTTGCGGATATTTTCCGTCTCAGCCACGGCGCGGAGGAATCGGTCCTTCAGTTCAAGGTTTTCCGCTTCCAGGGCGACAAGCGGATCAACCGGCTCTTCTGTTTCAGCTCCAGGGTCTTCGATAGCCGTGCCCTCGGCGTCAGACAGATCGACAACATTGTCGCTGTCAGCTGTGCCAACCGTTTCGCCGGTGGCCTGCCCCGTCTCCGATACTGTCTCTTCGGTGCCTTCGTTTTCCTTCGCCTCAGTCTCGTTCATCATGCCCGCTTCTCATCCTTTAGAGCCGCCGCCGATGATGTCACCGACGACTTTGGCCGTATAATCAACCATTGGTATCACCCGAGCGTAGTTGATCCTCGTCGGACCAATGACGCCAAGCGCTCCAATAACCTGTCTTTGCGCGCTCATATAGGGGGCAACAATCACGCTTGAACCCGTAAGTGAAAAAAGCCTGTTCTCTGAGCCGATAAACAGACGCACGCCTTGTGCGTCTTCGGTGGAGTTCAGCACCTCCAGCAGGCTCTGTTCGCGCTCCATGGCTTCAAACAGGGCTCCGACCTTTTCCAGATCCTCGGCGGCGGCATCCTCAAGCAGATTGGCGCGTCCCCGCACAATCAGCGAGCGCCCCTGCCCTGGGGCTTCGCCGGACCACTCCACCAGCCCCGCCTCGACAAGCTTTGCTGCGGCAGCATCCAACGCCGCTTTGCGGGCGTTTAGCTCTGCGCGAATTGAAGACTGGGCCTCCGCCAGGGTCGAGCCCTTCATCCGCGCGCTGAGATAATTTCCAGCCTCGATCAGGCTCGTGGCCGGCACGCCATCGGGCAAGGTCAAGAGCCGGTTTTCCACGTCGCCGTCTTCAGTCACCAGGACGCAGAGCGCCTCCTTTGTGCCGAGGGGCACAAACTCCACATGGCGCACCGGCGCATCGCGCTTCGGCGAAGAGACAAGCCCCGCGCCACCGGCGAGCCCGGAAAGAATATCAGACGCCTCATGGAGAACGGCGTCAAAGTCCCGCCCGGCGGCCTCAAGGCGCGCATCGATGGCCGCACGGTCATCCTCGGACGGCTCACCAAGCTCAAGAAAGCCATCGACAAAAAGACGAAGGCCCTGGTGGGTAGGCACACGCCCGGCGCTGATATGAGGAGAATCCAATAGGCCGAGCTCGGAAAGGTCCGACATAACATTGCGGATCGAGGCTGGAGAAAGATCAATTCCGCTTTTCGAAAGGGTGCGCGAGCCGACGGGCTCCCCCGTCTGGAGATAACTCTCAACGATTTCCCGAAAGATGTTCCGCGCCCGGGCATCAAGAGATTGGAGGATCGATACGGTATCCATTGGGCTGAGATTTAAGCTGTGGCAGGCTTTCGAGCAATGGGGCGAATAGGACCGCCGCCGCAGTCACTCACACCACCGTGGATGATCTAAAATGAAGTGCGACACCGCAAGGCATCACGGATTGGCCTGTTTCCGCCAGCCGACCGCTAATAACCAGACCATGAAGACAAGCTCCCTTATGCCCAGCAACAAGAGTGAGCCGACATCGCTTTCAGGGGCAAAATACGTCGCCAAATATGAGACGATGTAAGATAGACCGGCCAATCCAACTGGGATGCTGACCCAGGACGCAACGTACCGACATCGCCAGATCAGGACACTCAGCAGGCATAGGTGGAGACCGAACAGAAAGAGCGCCATCTCCTCCATGGTTGTCGCTAGGGAGAGCTGGACGGAAACAGCTTCCGCAAGCGCGCTATCCGTCAACTGCTCTGTCATTTTCGTTGAGACGGCCAGATCGTATGCCGAGATGCTGGCCCAAAGCCCGATGAATGCAAGCGCGGTGTAAACAAGCCTTGCCCACGCCACCAATTGGGAAAGCGGACGTTCTCCGGGGCGGAAGTACCAGTACAGCGCCCAGGCGACGAGGATATCCATCAGATATGTCAGGAAGAGGAGAAGACTGCCAATAATATACGGCGTACCATTGGTCCGCAGGCGCGCCACCGTCGCTGCAGCATCATTGGCCACGAGGCTTTGCGGCATGAAATAGAAGTGCGCAAGCGGTGCACAAAACATCATTATGAGCAGTCCAGCCCCCGCTATTAGAGCCGCAGGTTTCAAGGACAATGCGCCCGTATAACTAGAATGGCTTGACATACTCATTTCCAGATTTTTCCGTTTATCGATAAAAATCTGAAGCAGTTCAGTTGTAATTGCAATGGAAAAATGAGTTGGCCTGTCGGCAACCGACGATAGCCATAAGAGAGCTGCTATCCTCCAATGATCGCCTTAACACCGTCTTCAATAAGCATATCGGCAGCGGTCCAGGGATACCCACTGATCGTGAGCTGGTTGTGAGCAATGCCGTGCAGCAGGCAAATCAGAAGATCGAGTTTCCGTTTCAACTGATCTGAATCCATGGGTGCATCATTGGCATCGATGAGCGCCTCGGCAAAAATGGCAAACCGCTCCAGGCTTTTTCGACCATCGAGAAAGATGCTCACATCCGGCTGTGTGACACCTTCAGCCATGAACACAAGGCGATAATGGTCCTCGTTTCGAAGCCAGTAATTCACATATGCCGATGAGATTCGGGTCAGGTACGCCGTCTTGTCGGTATCTGACCCAAAAGCGGCGATCTCAGCGAACAATGTGTCAAAGACGCTGTCCCATAGAGTGCGCAGGATATCGATCTTGGAATCGTAATAGTTATAAAGCGCCATCGGTGTGCATCCGACCTCAGCCGCAATCCGGCGCATCGATACCTTCGAATAGCCATCTGCCTTGAAAAGGCGGTGAGCGGCATCCGCGATTCGGCGGCGCATCTCATCGCGCTTTGCAGCGGACATTGCAGGCCGGCCCCGGGACATCTTTTCTTTGGCAGCTTTCATGTCTGACGGTTTGGCCATGTCCGTTCCCTGCGTTCAAGTTGCCATTTGAATTGACTCAAGCAATATATTTATTATACGCGTATAATAAATTAAGGAGAACGTTGATGGAAGCCCTTAACCTGATATCGACATTGGCAATTGGCCTATACGCTGGAAGCCTCCTGACGGAGGGCATGATCCTAGTGCCCTACTGGCGACGGATGGCACCCGCAGATTTCTTTCGGCTACATGGCGAGGTCGGCCCCGGCCTTTTTCGCTATTTCGCACCGCTCACCGCAATCGCGGTGACTCTGGCGATCCTGGCGGCCACCATGACATCAGACCCCACTACACTAAGAACCATAGCAGCAGGGCTTTGCATGCTGGCCTTGGCGATCTTCTTTATCTATTTCCGAAAGGCGAATGCGTCCTTCGCGGACCATAGCTTGGCAGAGAGTAACCTTGGTGCCGAACTGTTACGCTGGTCCAGTTGGCACTGGACGCGCACCATTCTGGTCATCGCTGCCTTTGGGGCTTCAATTGGTGCAGACCTGTGGTGACTTTTGAGGGTTACGAATAGGCAGTTCATCTTCCAAGCTACCGCAGCTTAGGTCATTCCCAGACCAGGATGAAAGGGTCGGTATTTATCACAACGCTAAGCGTCTTTGATCAAATGAGAGGGCCAGCCAATTCGGAGGAGAAGGCCATCTGGAGCGTTGATTCCGACCTCATATAACCCCCATTCCCGGTGCCTTAAAATGCCTCCGGGACGAATGATCAACTCATCTGCCCGTATCGCAATTGCTTCCACATGTGGCGTGCGAATAAAAACACCGAAAGGGTTATGGTCTGCCGGTACCTGCCAAGGTCCACCTCCGGCCTGGGTAAGATGCACTTCGCAGTCCCAACCCGTCATAATCAGGTACTGGCCAGCTCCTCCAGTTCTTTCGAAGCCCAGTCGTTCCCAGAAAGTTACAGCTGCTAGTAAGTCGTTGCTTGGAACAATTGCAAAGGCACTGACAGTTGGTTGGTCAGACACACTCGAGCTCCTCTCGGAATTGTTGCGAGTGCCGGGTGCCAAATGCTGCTGGATAAAGGTGTCAAATAATAGAGCACAACTCGCGCTGAAATAACCGCGTCCAAAATGTCCAAAGATGGTGGCTCAAGAAGCCGGTTCAAAATTCTCCTGCAAGCAGTAGAGCGGCAGAAAATATATTAAACCAATACCGATGATGAGAGTGCCTGCGCCATAAACATCTATACCGAATGCTTGTCCGTCGACACCCGTAATAAGCGCAATGCCTGAAGCAGTAATCGTGAATCCGACAAAACCGAGCACTTTCAATTTTTCAGCTCTGGGAAGGCAAAATGCGCTCAAACCGAAGAGCGTGCCGAGTCTATCAATCGTGCCATTATTTCGAGATCAATTCTCTCGTTTTCCCAAGGCACAAAGCTGAACAAAGCCCGCCCTATACCAGCTGCCATGTAATGCGCATTATGCCATCGTAGAATCGGCTAGCTTCAAGTCAATTTGAGCTAAAATCGAACACCCAAAATTCACCTCGCTTAAGTAGCTGCTGGCTTGGGTCACTCCTCACCAAAGGCGGCGGCAGGGCAGCTTCTGTCAGTACATTCCAAATCCGGGTTCCGAAGGTTGCAACACTGCGCTACACTCTACATGTCAAGGTCACCTAGAAATAGAAGTAAGGAAATGAGCGATGACAAATCATAACTCATGCAAATGCGGCAATTGCGGACCATCTTGCGCCTGTCCTGGAGTCGGTCTGAAAGCTGGCAACTGTTGCTGTGGCACCAATTGTTCCTGCGACAATTGCAATTGCCCTCCCAGCTGCGGCTGTCCGACTGCGATTTGATTTTTTGATCGCGGCGTCGAATAGCCGAGGAACTCAGCAGCAATCCCAGGCAAACCTGGCCTCGAGACTATAGAGCATCAACCTTATAGGGGGCTGATGCTCCTAAATCGTTTGCTTTCGTCTTCTGTTCACGAAAGGCCGGCGTCGGGACCTATTCCATTGCCTTCTATCCTCACCTAACCTTCGGTCGAAAGAGAATATGCTGATGACCCATCGCCTTGTTGCCCTAGCCGGGCTTGTCGCCGCCGTGAGCCTCGGAGCCTGCGCCCAGACTGCTCTGCCCAGAGCCGACGCGGCACGGCTGGAAGGCCGGATCGAAGCGCTATCGCAATTCGGAGCCAATGAAGATGGTGGTGTCGATCGGGTCGCCTATTCCGATGCGGATCTCGCAGGGCGGGACTGGATCATGGGCGAGATGGAGGCGCTTGGCCTCGCAGACATTCACATCGATGCCGGTGGAAACATTACTGGCCGTCGGGCAGGCACGGATGGCGATGCCAAGCCGATCATGTTCGGCTCCCATATCGACTCGGTCCTCGGTGGCGGAAACTATGACGGCCCGGCGGGTGTGCTCACAGCGCTAGAAGCGGTGGAATTACTGAATGAAGCGGACATCGCGACACGCAGCCCGCTCGATTTGATTGTCTTTGCCAATGAGGAAGGCGGACTGATCGGCAGCCTTGCCCTGACAGGTCGACTGTCACCGGGTGCCTTCAGGGTGGTGAGCGATTCCGGCTACACAATTGAAGAAGGGACAAAGCGTATTGGCGGCGATTTGTCCCAGATGGCAAACGATGTCATCTCCAAGGGTGATCTCAAAGGCTTTGTCGAGCTGCATATCGAGCAGGGTGCGTTTCTGGAAGAAGAGAACATCGATATCGGTGTTGTTCAGGGTATTGTCGGCATTGAATGGTGGGATGTGACGCTGCGCGGTATGCCGAACCATGCGGGCACGACCCCTATGAACCGGCGGCGCGACGCCCTTCTGGCAGCGGCGAAACTGACGCAAGCCGTAAATGAAGTGGCAACCGGGATGGAAGGCCGGCAGGTCGCGACTGTCGGGCGGATAGAGGCCTTCCCCGGTGCACCGAATGTGATCCCGGGCCGGGTGGAAATGAGCCTCGAGGTGCGGGATCTTGAGACCGAGAGGATCGAGCAGGTCTATGACGAGATCACAGCACGAGCCAATGCGATCAGCGCAGAGAGCGGCGTTGAGATTTCCTTTGAACGGCTGGAGCTGGCATCCGAACCGGCGCTGACGGATCCAGCGATCCGCGACGCGATCGCGGCTGCCGCCGAGGATCTGGGGCTCAGCTACAAATTCATGCCCTCCGGCGCGGGCCATGACGCTCAGGACATGGCCGGTGTGGCACCGACCGGCATGATATTCGTGCCCTCCAAGGGCGGGATCAGCCATTCACCGGAGGAGTTCACCTCCGCTCAGGATCTCGCCAATGGAGCCGATGTAATAGTGCGGGCGCTTTTGGCGATTGATGCGTTCTAGCCTAGCACCTCTGCAAGCAAATCGTCGCAAGCCGCCCAGGCGCGGCGGGTAATGTCGGCGCGGTACTGCATACCATTATCAGCGTCCTGGGCTTCGGGATTCGTGAAGGCGTGGGACGTACCGCCGTAGGCATAAAGCTGCCAGTCGGCCCCTGCTCCGTCCATCTCTTTGGAGAATTCGGAAACGTTTTCAGGCGTTGCTAGCGGATCATCCCAGCCATGGAGGGCGAGGACTTTCGCGGAAACCTTTGGGCTCGGCAGATTGTCCGCGCCACCAAGCAGTCCGTGGAAGGAGACAACGCCATGCACATCCTGGCTGGCCCGGGCCATGTCGAGGACGCAAAGCCCGCCAAAGCAAAAACCGAGAGAGGCTGCCTTGCCGTTGACGCCATCTCGTCCAAGGCCAGCCTTCAGGGACGCTGCAAGGCGGGATTGAAGCTCAGCCCGATTGCCGACAAGGGGATTCATCAACTTCTCGTTCTCTTCTGGCGAAGAACCACGCATGCCCTTTCCGTAAACGTCTGCCGCCAGAGCGGCATAACCTTTGCCGGCAAGCTCGTCAGCGACATTCCGTTCGAAGTCACCTTGCCCGCCCCAGGCATGGCAGACCATCACAAGCGCCCGATCTCCATCGCCCGGATGGGCGAAATAGCCCTCAAACGTATTCGTGCCGTCGCTGTAATCGAAAAGTCCGGTGGAGATGCTCATTTCCTGAAGGCTCCTATATTGGTAAATGTCTGCAAGGCTTGATGCAGGCCCAGTGCGATGTCTGCAAGCCCGAACAAAAGAAATCAGGGAGATTTTCGACGATGAAGGACGCTCCGGTTTTCAATCCGCTCCATGCCTATGCTGACTGGGTCTCATCGGTGCCTCATGACTGGCCGGACGAGGCATTGGCTGTGACCCGGCGAGCCATCATTGATGTGGTGGCGTGCATGCTACCAGGATCAAGGGAGCCTGTCGTAGACAAAGTCTATGGCGTCGTCTCCAGTTGGGGTGCAGGCCCGGCTAGAGTGGTCGGAAAGCCGGAATCTTTGAGTGCCCCGATGGCGGCGCTTGTGAACGGCACCAGCGCCCACGCTCAGGACTTCGACGACAATTTCGACCCCGCGAAGGCCCACGCAACTGCCGTCCTGATACCGGCGCTCCTGGCCATCGCTGATCAGGAAGACATCAGCACGGATGCCCTGATCGACGCCTACATTGTCGGCCTGCAGATCATGGGGCGCGTCGGTCAGGCCGTGAACCCGTTTCACAGGAGCAGAGGCTGGCATGCCACAGCAACGCTTGGGGCCGTCGGCGCTGCAGCAGGATGTGCACGACTGCTTGGTTTAGACACCGAACAAACGGCCCATGCCATCTCACTGTCCACTAGTCGGGCGGCGGGTTTTATGAGTCAGTTCGGCACCGACACAAAACCGATCCATGCCGGATTTGCTGCTAGCGGCGGCGTCGAAGCAGCTCTATTCGCACGCGCCGGAATTACAGCTGGGGCAGAAGCCCTGCATGGAGCGAATGGTCTGCGCGCACTGATGGTCGGCCCGGACGTCGAAGATTTGGCTGCGTCGATGGAAGGCAAGGCCGAGCACGGCCAGACCGTGACGTTTCGCGATGAAGATGTCGGCGATCCGCTCCATGTCTCTCACCATAGCCTGAAGATCAAACGCTTCCCGAATTGCGGCAGCGTACACCGCGCCCTTGATGGATTATTGGAGCTCCGCGAAGCCCACGGCTTTACCGCTGAGACTGTGGACTACGTACTCGTCCGCGCCCCGGCGGCTCATTTGCGAAACCTGATGTACACACATCCTGAAACCACGGCTGAAGCGAAGTTCTCCCTTGAATACAATCTGGCCGTGGGCCTGTTGCAGGGCGAGGTCTCGCTCGGGGACTTTGAGCCGGATGCGATCGCGCGGCCGGACACCCTCGCGCTTCTGTCCAAGATAAGAAAAGACTATGTTGAGAAACTGGAATCCGAGTTTCCAACCGAGGTGCATGTGACGCTGAAGAACCGTACGACGGTTTCGACAGCGCTTGAAATGCCGGTTGGATCAAAGGCCCGCCCCCTCACAGATGAACAGCTTTGGCAGAAGTTCGATGGATGTGCCTCAGCGACAAACGGACTCTCAAATGCTCAGGAGATAAGGGCTTTTCTTTCCGGTCTTGAAAAGGACCGCCCAGTTCGCAATCTAACCACCTTGCTCGAATCCAGTTAGACACCACATTGGCGGAAGGGAATCATGAGGGTCTGAGAATGCAGAAGGTTACAGCATTGATACTCGCGGCGAGCCGGAAAGGACCGGAGGACGCCGTGGCGCAGCTGCAAAGCGTAAGTCATAAGTGTCTCGTTGAAATAGACGGTATGGTGATGCTCGAACGCGTGATCCGGGAAATCCGAGGTAGCGAGCATATCGGCCGGGTTTTCGTGTCGATCGAGAGCGAGGATCTTCTGAAGGAAACGCCTTATCTGGCTGAAGCCTTCAATGCGGGAGATATCCAATTTATCCCGAGCAAGGACAATCTCTTCCTGTCGATCACCCATGCAGCAGAAAGCATTGAAGACGGATATCCTCTTCTGATTTCCACCGGCGATAATGCTCTCCACACAACGGAAATGGTGAACTTCTTCTGCAAGGAACTCGTTACCACCAACAAAGATATCATCGTGGCCATGACACCGGCAGAGGTGATCCTGAAAGCCTATCCAGATGGCAAGCGGGCTTTTCACGAGTTGAAGGATGGCGGCTGGTCGAGCTGCAATATGTATGGCCTGAAAACGTCGAAAAGCCTCACAGCAGCGAAGGCCTTCGAGACCGGTGGGCAATTCGGCAAGCGGCCGCAACGCATAGCGAAGGCGTTCGGCATCAGCTTTATGTTGAAATACAAATTTAAACTGGCAACGCTGGACGGGCTTGCCGGGCACCTCTCCCGGCGCTGGGGGGTTAAGCTCGGTGCCGTTCGCATGCCCTATGCCGATGCACCCATCGATGTGGATAATCCTGGCGACTTCGAACGTACGGAACGCATCCTGAAAGCGCGCCGGGCCGCGGCAGCCTAGACTTAAAGATATAACACTAGCCGGCCACTGCCATGGCTAACGTCCCCTTTGCTTTGACCCATTGGCACAAAGCTCATTCTACGCGCATCAGCGGGCCGCCATCAGAGCTTTCCGAAACCTATTTTCGGTCCGCCGGACCAAAAATTTCAGCGGGGCTGAACCGGTATCTCACCCCTGTTTCAGCTCATCGAATGGCACATCCTTATCCACACGGACATCCTGCGGCAGACCAAGAACCCGTTCGGCGATAATATTCTTCAGGATTTCATCAGTGCCGCCCGCAATACGAAGACCGGGAGCCCACATAAAGCTCTGCTGGAAAATAGCATCCGACGGCATCGTTTCCGTATCGGACATGATGCCGTAATGGTCCTGCATTTCGATTGCAGCGTTGCAGATATCCTGCAGGTGATTTGCCGTGATGATCTTACCTATCGAATTCTCAGGACCCGGTGTTTCACCGCGCGAAAGAGCTGTCTGTGTGCGGAACTTGGTCAGCTTGTACCCTTGCGCGGCGACATACCAGTCAGCGAGTTTCTCGCGGAAAGCGCTGTCTGATAGCGTGCCCTGATCGCGGGCGAAGTCCATAATCTCACCCCAGTCCGGACCGGGCGAACCGCCAACAGCGAGGCGCTCATTCATCAGCGTGACAATGGCAACCTTCCACCCCTGGCCAACCTCGCCGAGGCGGTCGGAATCCGGCACGCGGAGATCGGTGAAATAAACCTCGTTAAACTCACGGCCACCCGACGCCTGGTGGATCGGACGAACCTCAATGGCGGGGTCTTTCATGTCCACGATGAACATGGTGAGGCCCTTATGCTTCACCGCTTTCGGATCTGTCCTTACAAGGAGAATTCCATAATCGGAGAAGTGAGCGCCTGTAGTCCAGACCTTCTGGCCATTGATGACCCACTCATCGCCATCCTTCACGGCGCGGGTTTTCACACCGGCGACATCAGATCCTGCTGCGGGCTCGGAAAAAAGCTGGCACCAGATTTCTTCACCGGTGAGTGATGGCGCAACATAGCGTTTCTTGTGCTCATCCGAACCGAATGCAATCACTGTCGGGACGCACATACCAAGCCCAATGGTGAACGGGCCGGTGGGCGCATCGAACTTGCCCTCTTCCTGATTCCAGATGACCTGCTGCATGGCCGTACCGCCACGTCCGCCAATCTCTTTTGGCCAGGTGATCTGCGCATATCCATTCTTGGCTTTCGTCGCCTGCCAGTCTTTCGCACGCGCCATGAAATCCTCACCAGAAATCCGTTGACGGAGGGGTTTATCGCCCTTCGGCTCAAGATGCTGCGAGAGAAATGTGCGCGCCTCGGCGCGAAACTCGGCTTCTTCTAGGGTGTCGTTGAAATCCATTCTTTCTGATCCTCTTTATGCAGCGTTCTTCTGTTCCAGCGCCCTGACGAGCTTTTCCTTCCAGACGCCTGGCGCACCCGCCTGTACGGCGAGCAATTTGGCCCGGCGGTAATAGAGGTGACAATCCACCTCCCAGGTAAAGCCCATGCCACCATGGGTCTGGATATTTTCCTTGGATGCGAACCAGTATGCCTCCGACGCAGCAATACGGGCAGCAGCGGCCGCCTCCGGCAATTCGGCAGCGTCCGTAGAGAGCGCCCAGGCTCCATAATAGCAATTAGAGCGGGCCACTTCGTTCTTCACATACATATCAGCAAGCTTGTGCTTTATCGCCTGATTACCGCCAATGGGCCGTCCAAAGGCATGGCGCTCCTTCGCATAGTCATTCGCCATTTCGAGGCAGCGGGAAGCACCGCCGAGTTGCTCGAACGCGAGTAATACCGCCGCGCGGTTCAGCACCTGATCGTTAAGCTCAGCGCCCTCACCTGCTGCGCCGATGCGCGTACCCGACGCGCCGTCGAAGACGATTTCAGCATGGCTACGGGTCGGCTCAAGGGTTTTGACAGGCGTAATTTTCACGCCGTCCTGCTGAACCGGGACAAGCACGAGACTCGCACCTGAACCTTCTTTCGCAAGAACAACAGCGTGGGTGGCGACATCGCCATCCGTTACAGGAATTTTCGTGCCGGTAACTTTCGCTCCGTCAAAGCTCGTTTTTAGTTTTGCAGGATCAACATTGCCGGGGCCTTCTGAGGTCGCGTAGCAGCCAACAACGCCGCCGCCCATAATTTCGGGAAGAATGGAGAATTTCACCTCCTCAGAGCCAGCAAGCTTGATTGCCTCGGTAAAGAAGTAGGCTGTGGACGCAAAAGGCACCGGGGCAAGCGCGCGCCCCATTTCTTCTGCGAGCACACAAAGCTCAAGCATCCCAAGTCCAAGGCCGCCCTGATCCTCCGGGATAGCCGTACCAAGCCAACCCATTTCGATCACCTTCTGCCAAAGATCGGCATGGTGGCTCTTATCCGCGTTGTCCAGGATGTCCCGGACATGCTCACTCGTACATTCCGCTTCAAGGAATTTTCGGGCCTCGTTGCCGAGGAACTTCTGGTCTTCGGAGAAATCGAAATTCATCCGTTGTGGCCTCCCTTTGCCGTTATTTTCGCGCTGCATCTTGCGGCAAGCTGCCTTTAATTCCAAACAATAGCGCACTTTACGTCAACGGAAACCCGTCACCCAACGGAAACTGAAAATGATCAAATTTGACTGATCGAATACACCAGAAACCAAGGCGATCATGAGATGAGGTGTAAAGGGCATAGGCAACGGGGCATAGGAGCGCCGAGCGTGGCAAAAGCTTTATTTCACAAGGGACAGCGCGTTTACATCAAGCCTGTCGGAACATGGGCGCTGGTTCAGGAGGTCATTCCTCATTGGGTCAAGGATGTCGATGAGCCCCTCCGTGTGACCTATGATGTTGGCCTAGGTCGAGAGTTTACAGCCGGCGAAATCGTATCTGAGTCCTCCATGCGAAGCCGGGGCAGCCACGAAGGTGAGGACGAACTCGAGCTTGAAAACTGGCGTGTCTATAGGATGCGGAACAGGTGGCAGGGCCAGGAAGGCGGGGAAAACCACCCCTATCCCGGCACGTTCCCCGTCGTCATTACCGATGACCAGGATTGGGGTGGCTGGCGCGTGCCCGGCGCGGAGTATGACCGCGATCCTAACCGGATCGAGCATCAGGCTCGCATGATCTGTAATGCCCCGCATATGACACGGCTTCTGCGGAAATTCGCGGAACATGCGGTCAATCATCCCGAGGATATGCCGGAAGAACTGATGCCGCTTGCCAAACGTGCAACCAGCATCCTCCGCCATATATTCGAGATCGTGGAACATCCCCAGGCGGCCGAATGAAATCGTCCGCGGAGCTCTATGCTTCCAGGAAAATTCTCGTAAATTGAGCCGTCGCTATGCCGACAGTAATTCCAAGAGTATTAGCCACGACATCAAAAATGCTCGCCTCGCGCCCGAAGGGCATGACGCCCTGCAATATCTCCAGGATGCATCCGAACGCGATCAGGGCAAGCACGAGATAGGTGCGTCTAACCCAGTGAAATCCAATTATCGCCGTGCCCGCCAGCACCCAGTAAGCCAGCAGATGATTGACCTTATCGTTCAGAGTTGCGCCGGGCGCGCCTGAAGGTGGGACGAGCGACAGCACCACAATAATCAACGCGATCAGGATTGTGGCCGCTGGAGCGACCAATACTCCGAATTCCCAGAATTTTTTTGCGGCTTTTCTCATATTCGCTCTTGCCGGTCCAACACTCCAGGCCCCAGATACTCTTGAATTGTTAAGGCCGCATTGTGTCCGGCCAGCGTCATACAAGGTTTCCTCCCAAATGCGCACAGATGTTCCCCAGACCGTTCGCCTGGACGATTACGAGCCTTATCCGTTCGAAATTGATCAGGTCTTGCTGCACTTTGACCTCGATCCAGACGCCACAATCGTCACGACGAAGATGAAAGTCAGGCGTAAAGACGGTCATGAAGGTGCAACCTTCGAACTGGATGGTGAAGAGCTGAGCTTGAAAGCGATCAGTGTGAATGGTGAGGGCCTGTCAGCAGCAGATTATTCAACCGGAGAGCACTCCCTCACCCTCACCTCTCTGCCGGACACCTTCGAGCTTGAGACGGTGGTCGAGATAGCTCCAATCAAGAATACGACCCTGTCCGGTCTCTATATTTCTGGCGGTCGTTTCTGCACGCAGTGCGAGGCTACTGGTTTTCGCCGGATTACGTACTGGCCGGACCGGCCGGATGTCATGAGTCGATACACCGTGGAAATAACGGCCAATAAAGACGCTCATCCGATCCTCCTCTCGAACGGATCGCCCATGGGCCATAGCGACCTCGGCGATGGTCGCCACCGTGCCCGCTGGGAAGACCCCCACCGCAAGCCGTCCTACCTTTTCGCCCTCTGCGCCGGAGACTATGATATCTACAAGGACAGTTTCACCACGATGAACGGCCGCGAGGTCGAGCTTGCGATCCATGTCGACAAGGGCGAAGCAGACAAGGCCGCCTGGGCCATGGATTCCCTGAAACGTTCGATGAAATGGGATGAGGACACATTCGGCCGAGAATATGATCTTGATGTGTTCAACATTGTCGCCGTGCGCGACTTCAATTTCGGCGCGATGGAAAATAAGGGGCTAAATATTTTCAACTCCGCCTATGTGCTGGCTGATGAGGCCTCCGCCACCGATGCCGACTTCGAGGCGATTGAGAGCATTGTTGCCCACGAATACTTCCACAACTGGACTGGAAACCGGATCACCTGCCGGGACTGGTTTCAGCTCTGCCTGAAGGAAGGGCTGACTGTATTCCGCGATCAGGAATTTTCGGCCGATATGAGATCCCGGCCGGTACAGCGGATCAAGGATGTGATCCGCCTGCGCGCCCGGCAATTCGCCGAGGATGCCGGTCCTCTCGCCCATCCCGTGCGACCGGACAGCTATGGCTCGATCGATAATCTGTACACGGCGACCGTTTATGAGAAAGGCGCAGAACTCATCCGTATGCTGAAGCGACTTATCGGCGATGATGCTTTCGCTAAGGGGCTCGATATCTATTTTGAGCGTCATGACGGTGATGCTGCAACGATCGAAGATTTCTATGCTTGCTTCGAGGAGGCGAGCGGAGAAGACCTGACCGATTTCCGTCAATGGTATTCTCAGCCGGGAACACCCACCGTCACGCTAGAGGAAACCTGGGACGAAGACGCCAGCGAGATCACGCTGACAGTTTCTCAGGAAACACGAGCCATTGAAGGACAGAATGATCCGAGGCCTGTGCCCCTGCCGCTTGCCGCATCGCTGATATCGGCAGACGGCGAGACCGTTCAGGATCTGCCGATCACCCTCGATACGGCGAGTGAAACCTTCGGTGTTACTCTGCCAGCTGAATCGGCGCGCCCGCTCGTTTCCTTCGCTCGTGGCTTCAGCGCACCTATAAGGGTGGACAGGGACCTGACGCAGGATGACCAGTTGAAGCTCGCAGCAGCCGAGACCGATCCGTTTAATCGATGGGATCTGTTCCAGGCTCTTCTGAAAGAAAGCCTGCTGAACACCGCATATAAAGGAGCTGGGCCAGATGCCGGCCTTCTGCAATCCGTTGGCGATGCCAGTCGTCAGGTAGCAGATAGCGATTCTGCTTATGCAGCGCTTTTGCTCCGCCTGCCCGATGTCGGCGAACTGTTCCTGGAGCAAACCCCTGCTGACCCCGTTGCGCTAGCGGATGCCCGCAAAGCACACAAGATCGAACTCGCCAAACTCATGGCGCAGGATATCCTAGATCGGCTGGCGCAGTCTGCGCCTACGCCCTTCAAGCCCGATGCAGAGCAGGCCGGCATACGATCCCTGCGCGCTGCATTAATGGACCTCGCCGCTCATTGCGAGGATACGAAAAGCGTGTTGCCCGATCTTTTTGCCGGCGCAACCTCAATGACCGAACAGCAAAATGCCCTGAGTGCACTGATCACAGCGAAGACGGCAACATCAGCCCTTGAAACATTCTATGAGCAATGGAAAACCTCTCCGCTGGTCGTCGACAAGTGGTTTGCCCTGCAAGCACGAGCCACCGATGCTGTTGGCGCAATGGAATTGGCGGAGCACGCCGATTTTGATCTTGGAAATCCGAACCGCGTAAGAGCGCTTGCCGCTCACTTTGCCATCGGCAATCTGGCAGGCTTCCATGATCCGTCCGGCGAGGGGCACGCTTTCCTTTCGGATATTGTGCGGAAAACGGACACGAGAAACCCGGCGCTTGCTGCTCGGCTATTAACCTCTTTTGAACAGTGGCGCTCACTGGAACCTAAGGCCAGGCAGAGCGCCGAAAGCACATTGAATTCACTGAAAGAAACGGGTCTGTCCAGAAACTCGGCCGATATTGTTCTGCGCGCGCTCAGCTGATTCGCATCTGCCAAAAATTAACCTTTGAGCAAGGATTACACCTGAAGAATAATGGGTCGGGGTAACTTTCCTTTAACGGTCAAAGAGGTCGTTCGTTTTGGGGCAGAACAGCAGCAAGACGTCGGATGGTAATGAGACCACCCGCCTGCCGCTTGGCTGGCTGATAGCGCTTGTCATCGTTCAGGCCATGTCCCTCGGTCTGAAAGCGTGGGAAGAGCGCCAGTCTGCTGACATCGCCGCACTGGCACTTCTGCAGAGCACCGCTCAAGCTGCAAGCGAGCGCATCACGGGTCAGATCACTGCAGTCACCGCAGTGTTGGAAGCGTCTGCTCCCTCCCAGAGCAATGCCACCAAAGCAAACGCTCTTCCCGGCATCGATCATATCGCAACGCTGCGGGAAGCTTCCAGCGCGCCAGCAGGCAGCAGATTGAGGCTCGCAGCCGACGTGGCCCTTCGTATCGATGATTCAGATACAAGTCTCTTTACAGTATCTTCAGGCGATGTCGCGGTGATACATCGAACACAGGACGGCATAAAGATGCTGGCTCTCGGACCTGCCTCCGCCTGGTTTCCGGAAGCCGCCAGTGACTGGGCATTTGCCTTCACAGGTCCCGATGGGCTCAGCAACGGGAATACGGAACTGGCCTCCCTGCCCCTTAATGGTGCGTATGGAGGGAGCGCTTTTTTCCGCCAGAGCGAAGGATTTCCCCGGGCGGCAGTGGGATGTGCACAGCCCACCGGAGCGATTGCAGCGCTCTGCGCAATAGCGCCGCGCCCGCTGTTCGGTCAGGCAGATGCGCTGCGCATTGTCATTTATGGGCTTCTCTTTCTTGCACCCGCCCTTGCCATCTATGGCCTGTATTCATCCCTCAGCGGCAAGGCGCGCCGTATCAAATATGCGCTGAAAGTCGAAAAGGACTCGGCGCAGATCTTCGATCTCGTTATGGAGGGAGCCGATGCCGGATACTGGGAAACCCAGATAGCAGATAAGAAAATCGTCATATCGGAACGGTTTGGCCATTTGCTCGGTATTGAAGACGCCCGCATATACAGCTGGGACGACTTCCTTGATGATGTATATGAAGAGGATCGAGACGCAGTCCTCGTTGCTTTAGAAAGATGTCAGGTTCTCGGCCTGATCTCGGTGATCTTTCGCACCAGCCGAAGCGCCGGGAGCAGGTGGATTGAACTGACAGGCAAGCAGATCCAAAACCCCGATAGCAAGGGTATGCGATGCGCGGGAATTGCAGCAGACGTTTCGAAGCGCAAGCGGAACGAGAGCAAGCTGCAAGATGCCGAACGACGGCTGCGTAATGCCTTAGAAGGGTATGATGGCCCCTTTGCCATCTGGGATCATCGCAAGCGCCTGCTCTACTGGAATTCAGCATATGCCCGGTGCTTCAATCTGACGAATGAATTGCGCAACGGCATGGGTCACGATACGGTCGCCCTGGCACGAGCCCCGGCAATCCGGCAGGAAACACCTTCGAAAACCCAACCCAACAGTCAGCTCCTACAACTGACAAGCGGCCAGTGGATCAGCTTCGTTGAGCGGCCAACCCCGGAAGGCGGTCTAATTTCGGTCGGTGTCGATGTGACGGAGACCACGCAGAATGCTAATCAGGCGGACCGACACAGCAAGAAGTTGAAGCAAACGCTGATCGAGCTGGAACGGTCTGAGGCTCACGCCGCAGAACTTGCGCGGAAGTATTCTGAAGAGAAAGACAAAGCAGAGCGTGCGGCACACTCAAAGAGCACTTTCCTTGCCAATATGAGCCACGAATTGCGCACCCCTCTCAACGCCATCAATGGCTTTTCTGAAATCCTGGTAAAGGAGCTCTACGGACCGCTCGGCGACGAGCGTTACAAAGGCTATGCCACCGATATTCTAAGCTCCGGTCAGCACCTGCTAGACATGATCAACGACATTCTCGACATGGCGAAGATCGAGGCCGGGCGTATGGATATCAGCTGCGATATGATCGACCCGGTGGATCCCGTTGACGCTGCTATAAGGATGATCGGGCGCAAGGCTGAAGATGAGCAGATACGGCTCATATTCGATGCCGAGGAAGACCTGCCGAAGATTTCGGCCGATCATAGGGCTATCCGTCAGATGATGCTGAATCTGGTTTCAAATGCCATCAAATTCACCGATCCCGGCGGCAAAATTTCCGTAACCGTGCGCAAGCGCGACGATTACATCCGGATTGCTGTTACCGATACCGGGGTTGGGATTCCAGAGCACGCCCTGCCTCGTCTCGCTAATCCATTTGAACAGGTAGCAGATACATCGGACCGTAACTCCGACGGAACAGGCCTAGGACTAGCGCTCACAAAGTCCTTCGCGGAGATGCATGGCGGCAAGCTGACCCTGTCGAGCCAGGAAGGCCGGGGCACAACCGCAGCAATTTACCTGCCGGTTAAAGAGCGCGCTCCCGTCTTAGCATAGTGACCCACCGCGAGATATCTATGCGCGTCGGGCTTGCGCGGAAATCCCAGAGCATCACAATGCCGACCAAGCCGAGCGCCGCCAGCGCAACGGCAAAGTAAAGCGGGTTCGACAGGTACTCTCCACCATACTTTACACCGTGGGAGATGATGGCGAGAGCCGTGAAAGCCGAAAAGACCTTGCGTCCGACAGCTGCAACGAGACTTTTCTCTGCCGCGATCCCTGAAAGAACCAGACCGCCGGTGAGCGACCACCAGAAAATCGCCACGACATACGCGTGAAGCGATGGGAACAAGAGCGAGACGGCCAGACAGGCAGAGAGCATGGCTGGCGCGCCCCATGCAAGACCTGCCCATATCGCTTCAAGGCGCGGAGCGTCCCGCCCCTTCTCCCGACGTTTTATAAAATAGATGTTGAGTCCTGCCGCGATGATGAATGCGAGGGCGGCACCAAATACCGTATAGGCCAGCTTGATTGGCAAACCGCCATAGGAGCCGAAATGCAGCCTGTAAGCAGAGGCGGCGATCTGTTGTCCGATCTCGCCGCTCGTCATGCCGACCTCTCTTACGAAGGTGCCGTCGGCATCGAACACATAGTATTCGCCGAAGCCGAGACGGTCGGGGTGCTCGGCAAGTATCTGAAGATACTGACCCTCAGTCTTAGGCTCGTGCAGGATTACATAGGTGATCTCGGTTTCAGGATAATTCGTGGAGACATATTCGATCCCGGCAGCGATGTTCGCGAGCGGCGCTGGGGCGTCATTTTCCTCCGGCTCCTCTCCGAATACAGCGCCATAAACCGCGAATACATCGCCCTCATAATCAGCCGTCGCCACCGACATGGAAATCAGTCCAGCCAGGCCAAGCACGGCACCGCTTAGTGCCGAGGCAATCAGGAAAGGACTTGTCCAGACACTTAGTCGATTGTGCAGATCAGCCTGCGTAAGGCGCTCATTCCGCCCGATACGGAACTGGAATGCATCCCTGAACACCCTCGGATGGGCGAGCATACCCGAAATACCAAGGGCGAGCAGCATGACCCCCAATATGCCGACGACGATCAGGCCCGCTGTGTGAGGCAAATGAAGATAGTAATGAAGATCTAAAATAAACTGCGTCCACGGATGATTTTCGACCTCGCCGATCGTGCCGTCACTGTTCGCGAATAGAGTCTGGGTGTCGGTCGAGACAACGGTACGCGGCATATCCCAGGTCGGCATCTGGATGTAGAAATGCGAGGTCTCGGCCCCCTCTTTCACAAGCACGGCGTCGGAAACCGTCTGGATCGCGCTTGGTGAAATCGTAGCCATCTCTTCGATGCGGGGCTGTTCCCAGCGCTGAAGCTCATGATTGAACACCGACAATACGCCGCTGATGCAGAGGAGATAGATCAGACCGCTGAAGGCCAGAGCCAAAGCGCTGTGGGCTTCCAGTGCCTTTGCGACACGCAGCGGAGATGCTTTTGGCCAGATCGATTTACCTGCCATATTCGCGTTCCCTTCTACGCCGTTGCCACGAGTGAGATGGCACCAAATGCAATCAATCCGACAGTCACTACGATTCGTCTTACCCAACTTCTGGCCATTAGGACATATGCGGAGATGATCGCCCATAGCGCCGGAACACCAATATAGATCAGACCGAGCTTATCTGCCTCGCTCCAGCCATTGGCATGGACGAACCTTCCGGCACCAATGCAGAGAGCAATGGCAAGGATACCGGCAATCGGACCGGCGAGCAGTGTCGCCGCGATCGTTTTGACAGCGCCGATTGCCGCGGTGCCTGTATCTTCTTCGGCCTGGGGCCTTTGCCGCCTCGGTTTCGAGGGTTTGCCATCCTTGTTTCCGTCCCATGTCCGATAGGCGATAAACGCGATCACGGAAAGGGCGGTCAGACTGACCGTAACAATGGCGAATGCCGTGCCAACATCCTTGAAATCGAATGTCCATCCGATGACGCCGAAAGCGATAGCCATCCACCCGCTCAGCATAAGTGAAAGATGCCACTCCTTTTGCGCTTTCCAACTGCGCCATAGCACAAAGGTACCAAGCGCTATCACTGCTGGAAAAAACACGGACATTACCCTTCTCCCTCGGCTGTTCTGTAGCTTCCGGGCAACAGGCTTGCAAGCTCAGTAGAGATTGCGAATTATTCGCATTTACAGGCGATACGGATAGTGTTAGGCGCGCGCCGTCAACTAACGTTCGGTCCCAAACGACCGGGGGTTCGGGCATCCAAAAACTGCAATGGAGGGTATCATGCAGTCCACTCGCTTTGCGGGTCTCGCCTTACTTCTTTCGAGCGTCTCTGCACCGGCAATCGCCCAGTCAGAGATTAGTGGAGATGAGGACAAAGTGGTCCTCGATGAGATCGTCGTAACCTCGGTAAACAGGGTCGCAACACCGGTATCGGACATCACCCGGTCGATCTCCGTCGTCACACGGGAAGATCTCGATCTCCAGGCCGATCTCAATCGGTCCGTGGGTGCGATACTTGCACAGACAGTGCCCGGCTTCAGCCAATCGACCGAAGCCCTAACGAATTTCGGTCAGCAATTGCGGGGCCGAAACTTCCAGATCCTGATTGACGGCGTTCCCCAGAACACGCCCCTGCGCGACGGTCAGCGGTCCCTTGCCTCTATCGATGTCGATGCGATCGAACAGATCGAAGTGATCCGCGGCGGAACGGCGATTTATGGCTTCGGGGCCGATGGCGGCCTGATCAATTATATCACGCGGCGTCCGGATGATGGCGAGTTCAACGGCTCTGCCCGAGCTGGCATTGGATTCAATACCAATGTCGTCAACGATTCCGTTCGCTTCGAATCAAATCTTCAAGCCTCCGGCCGGCTCGACAAATTCGATTACCTCGTCAGCGGCACCTATGTGAACCGCAACAATACGTTCGACGCCGATGGCAATCGGCGTCCAGTTGATCCCGTCGGCGCTCAGGGCGGTCTGGATGAGGTCGATCAGTACAATATTCTCACCAAGGCCGGGTATCAGCTGACCGAGAACCAGCGTCTGGATGCGAGCTTCAACTATTTCAACTTCCAGCAAAATGCAGATTTTGGCCTGCGATCATCGCTGCTCAATCCGAACCCGGTCTTCCAGTTCCTGCCACCGGTGGAAATCGAAAGAGCGGTCTTCGGTGATGCGGAACAAGAAGAACCCGGCAATGAAAGCATCAATGCCTATCTGACCTACCGTCATGACGACATTCTCGGCACCTCAATCGAGGTCCAGGGCTATCACCAACAGATCGATACGATCTTTACCCTGTTCCCTGGTTTCCCGCAGACCGCTATTGAATCGGAGAAATTTGGCGTTCGCTTCACAGCAAACACGCCCGTGAAATTTGAGCCGCTGCCCTTCGATCTGACTTATGGTGTAGACTTTCTCACAGATGAAACACGCCAGTTCGATATTGGGGGCGCGGCCGACGCCACAGGCGATCAGGATGCAATCGCTGGTTTTGCTCAGATTGAGATTCCGATCGGTGATCTTGGTATCCTAACCGGCGGTGTGCGCTTCGAGGACGTTTCGATTGACGTTTCAGGCGTGATGCCGGAAGGCGAAGTGTCTGGCGACGATGTCCTCTTCAACGCGTCGGCGAGCATATTCGTCACTGAGTATTTCACCCTCTTCGGCGGATTTTCCCAGTCCTTCTCGCCGGGCGATATTCTTCGTGTGATCACGGATGGCTCATTTGCAACAACCGACGACGTCGAACTAGAATTTGTCCAAACGGACAATTTCGAGGGCGGCATCCGAGGCAATTTCGATTTTGGCCGCTTTGAAGTCGTAGGCTTCTTCTCTGAATCCAATAACGGGACGACTTTTGACGACGAGCTCAACATCATCACCCAGCCTGAAGAGATCAAAGGCATCGAGGTCTTGATTGAGGTGACACCATTCGAAGACCTCACCATTGGATCGACTTTCTCCTATGCTGATGGCGAGGTCGACCTCGACGACGATGGGGTGTTCGACGAAGACCTGCCGACGACACGCATCACGCCGGAAAAAGTCACGGTGTATGCGGATTATTCGCCGCTCGACTGGTGGACCCTGCATGGACAGCTTCTCTATTCAGGAGACCAGTCCAACAACTCCACAACATTTGGCGGCGGCGTCGACATCGAAGACTATGCGCTGGTCGATATTCAATCGACCTTCGATGTCGGCCCGGGCGTATTGAGTGTGGGGATCACAAACCTCTTCAATGAGGATTACGTCCCGGTCGTCAACCAGGCCTTCAATTCGCAATTCTCGAATGTTCAAGGGCCCGGACGGCGCATCAACTTTGCATACAAGTTGCCTTTCTAGGTTCGCCTGCAAATGAAAAGAGGCCGCGCGAAATAATAAGCTGCGCGGCCTTTTTTATCCTGCCGATACTACTGTACAATGTGCCACTCGGTTTGACGGCCCGCGAGATAAGTTACGGTCTCCCCATCAAAACAGGCATCCTGCTCCAGCTTGATCTGTACGAACTGATCGCCCCATTCGGGCACCGGCGCTTTGATGTTTCCCTCTATAGCATAACAGGTATTGGCGTGGACTGGCCAGTCACCGCGAATAGGTGTGTCGCCCTGATTGTCCCACATGCCGATTGTCGGCCCCGGCGCGTGACCAAAAAAACCTATAGGGTGCGTATAGGTGCTGCAGATCATCTCCTCCTGACGACATTTCTCAATCGTCTTGGCCAGAACTTCGTTCCCCGTCAGCCCGACCTCATAGGATGAGGTCAGATGATCCTGCCAGCGATTGCCGATGGCAAGCGCGGAGACGAGGCCCTCCGGAACGCCGGTTTCACCCAGCTGTGCGACATAGCCCATTTCCTGGGTATCGGTGCAGAGCTTTAAATAGCAGACGCCGACATCCGTATGCAGAACGTCTCCGCGCCGGATAACACCCTTTTCGCTGCAAAACGGATTTTCCAGAGTGCAATCCGTTCCAACCCGTTGGAGGTTCACATTCGGCATGAACCATGGCGGCAAGTTCAGATCTTCAAATCGCTGGCGGATGTACCAGGCAACATCGTCCGTGGTGGTAACCCCCGGTGTGATAACCTTTGCTGAAAACGCTTCGCCAATCACCATGCGGGCGAGAGCTACGATATGTCCGTATACTTCCAGTTCGGTTTCTGTGCGTGTCTCGGCCCAGCGCACGATAAGGTCTTCTGACGATACAAGCCGCACATCCAAAGTTCTCGGCAATACATCTTTCAGCCGCTCGTGCAGCGCTTCGGTCAGGCCATCAGCTACAGGCCAGTCACGGGAGACATTGACCGCTATGCGCTGCGGATTTTTCTCCTCAATCAGTTCGGCCAGAGCCTGCCACTGTGCATCGAGATCACCACCTTCCCAGGCAGATTCATAGGGCTCGCCAAGGGGATAGCGATTTACCGTGAGCTTATCGACGCCCTCTTTCGTTCGATGAAACATCAGAATGGTGGTCCGCCGCGCTGCGAAGGCCGGCTGGGGCACAAGGGTGAAGTAAACCGGATCCTCGGCATATTCCCGATTAATGACGAGCCACATATCAAGCCCGGTCTCATCCATCAGCGCGGGGAGCAGTGTCTCCAACCGCTCGGCAACCATGGTATTCTCCGTCGCCATACGGGACCTCGCATCGAGCACTGCCCGATCACCTTCGACAACACGGCCCTGATCGAAGGTCTGGGCGCTCGCCGAAATGGCAAGATCACAAGCTAGAAAAACAAGAGTCAGAAAAATCAAACGCATAAAATCCCTCCAGAAAACAAGATATATGCAACGAGGCAGACTGGCGGCTTGGGGATCATCGCGCAAGCGACCAATAGAGAAAATGCAAACAGCGAGGGGCAGGCAACGAACGGACCGACAGCTCAATTGAGCATATGTGTCGGGCTAACGCGCAGCAAACCGGAATCCCTAAATAATTTTTTATAAACAGCGTACTAGATACCCTTAGCGCGGCACCGAAGGCTTACATACAGCAGCTCATCTGAATTTGCTTTGGACAAATCCGCGGCCATGGTGCAGAAGGGCGATAAGTCAGGCGCAACGCGTTTTTCTGGTCCCGTAGCTCAGCTGGATAGAGCGCTGGCCTCCGAAGCCAGAGGTCACAGGTTCGAATCCTGTCGGGACCGCCACGCTTCTCTTACTTAAAGACTTGTTAGCTGCCTCCAACGGAAGAACGAACGTAGAGTGACCATTTAGATCTCCACAAAATCAAGCCAGGTTATCCAGGGTGATATTCTGATGTGGCACGACGGACTTCCATTATAAAACAAAGCCGAGGCTGGTCATTGGGCATGTCGATGCGAACTTCTGGAAACAATGCGCTCCTGGTCTGCTCGAGAAAAACTGGCGCATAGTTTGAGTTAGGATCGGCTCTGATATGGAGTTGAACCATGGGCAAAAGAGCCAAGCCTGAAGAGATCATCGCAAAGCTGCGAGAAGTTGAAGTCCGCCTCAGCCAGGGTGAGACCATCTCGCAA
>JBCCUK010000030.1:0-44783 GCA_039196965.1 Pseudomonadota bacterium
ACTGATGACAAACCGGTCGGCAGCGAGAATAAGCAATGACCTCTAGTGCATTGTTTTCATTGGCGACCCCGGCAGGACTCGAACCTGCAACCGTCGGATTAGAAGTCCGGTGCTCTATCCAGTTGAGCTACGGGGCCAATTTGAACGCAGTGTCTAGGCCAAGATGTGTTTGATGGGAACCACCTGCACTGAAGCATTCTGAGCATCCGTGCTGACAGAAGTTCAAATCACGCCATTAGCTTGAAGTTAAACGGGTTTCACTGAACGGTTAAACGCGACGGACGCACCACGTAAACGACGAACAGATCGATCAGCGTATTTGTCTGATAAATGGTCGGAGCGAGAGGATTCGAACCTCCGACCCTCTGGTCCCAAACCAGATGCGCTACCAGGCTGCGCCACGCTCCGGCCTACCGATCTACTCGGGACGCCCTCCGAAAACAAGCGGATTTTCACCCGATTACAGTGACAAATGTGCACCCCAGCAATTTGGCGAGATAAATCTGGATAAACGAGGCTCGAGTCTATTCTGTATCTTCAAACAGGCGATGGGAAATGGTTGAGCCTGGCTCGATCTCAAGCTCGCGCGCCCTGCCGCCATTCAGCTCCAGAACCGCCCTCACCGGCATGCCCGTACCAATCCGGCGCTCTGAATTGGGCGTAGTGTTCCGGGCAATCGCCAACACCTTTCCGTCATCATTGATGAACAGCATGTCCAGAGACAAGGGCGTGTCCTTCATCCACATATCCACCGATGTCGAAGAACCGGCAAAGTCAAACAACATGCCTGCGTTCGCATCAAGGCTTTCGCGCTCCATCAAACCTTGGGCAATGTCTTCTTCTTCCGCGACAACTTCCACGGTGAAGCTATGCTCTGTTTCCCCGGATTTGATGGTCAGGGGCTCCTGAGCGTTTGAGGCTACGACAGCCAAGAGCGACAGCGCCGCCACAACGGGGCTTTTAATGAGATAGTTCATACGCGCAGGCGTAACGGATCACACGGCCAAGGGCAAATCAGACCATCACTCGGACGGTACGATCAGAGCGACGTGCAGCCCTTTCTTTCCATTTTCCACAACACCGCGAAGCTCTTCACCTGTTTGAACGGATTCATATCCGGCTCTGCGCAGTGTCACGATATGGATGAATATGTCCTCTTCAGCACCAAGCCTCTGAACAAATCCATATCCCTTGGTCTGGTTAAACCACTTCACAGAAAGGGTTTCCGGGATCAGCTCGCTGGCTTCCTTGAGAACAGCGGCCCGCGGCCTTGCCATCTCGACAATCTCACTCACCTGCCAGCCGGAATCCTTTTGGAGCGTGTCACAAGTAATCTCTGCCCCTTCATCAGCGGTCGACTCCCCATATTTTCTCAAACAGCTAATGTGGAGAAGAACGTCACCGTTGATCTCCGGATACTTTCCAGGAGGCACGACGACGAAGCCGTACCCTTTGGCGGGGTCGAACCACTTTACGTGGCCAGCTATGCGCAGCGGCAATTTGGCCGAATCGGTATCGTCATCCATTTTTGGTATCGGAACACTCATCAGCTAACCCCTAACCTATAAGTGATAGGAGCTTTAGGCGGTCCTGTCATCACTCGAGGTCCACCTCGGGTGTAATTCGGATGAGATTGCTGTTTTGGCAGTCCCTAGGGGAATCGAACCCCTCTTTCCAGGTTGAAAACCTGGCGTCCTAACCGATAGACGAAGGGACCGCACTGATTGAAGTACGCGATATAGCGGCAGCCGCACGGCTTCGCAAGCCGCTTTAGTCTAGGCAACTGCAGCATCTATCAGCTCAAACTGAGCGCGCCTGCGACCATTCCATTCGTTCAGCCTCAATCGGCCCGCCAGATGCAGTCGGCCGCGCGCCATTATGGCGTCTCCCAAGGCTGTATCCCTTGCCCGCCAGGCCAGACACTCCACCTGGCCTGTCTGGTCCTCAACGGTGAATTTGAGGTGATTTTCGCCAATTGCTCGCGCATGGACGATCTCGACATTCGCCATGGCGAAAACAGGTTCTGGCGCTTCTGCGCCAAATGGTCCGATCTTTGAGATTGTATCGTAAATATCCAGCGATGCGGAACCTGCGGCAAGCACAGCGTCGATACTGAGCGCTCGAGCCTCGGTCAGGCCTTCACGAACATTCGAAAAGCGCGCGGACATCCATTCGGCAAATCGATCAATGCCATCGGGAGCAACGCTTAAGCCACCGGCCATTGCATGGCCGCCTCCGGACATCAGCAAGCCCTCACGGGCCGCCTCGGCAATCGCTTCGCCGATATTGACGCCTCTGACTGATCTTGCGGAGCCTTTAGCAATGGGACCCAGACCGTCTCCCCAACCGATGACGATGCTTGGCAAGTGAAATCTGTCCTTTAGCCGGCCCGCCACAATACCGATCACGCCGGGATGCCACCCCTCTCCCGATGCGATGATCACAGGCATATCTGCACGCTCCGCGAGCATTCGTTCAGCCTGCATGCTCGCCTGTTCAAGGATTGCGGCCTCGATGGCCTTCCGTTCATCATTTATGGCATGCAGCCGTTCAGCGATGGAGATTGCTTCCCCCCGATCATCAGTCGCCAACAGTCTGGCGGCCAGTACCGGATCGCCGATCCGCCCGCCAGCATTGAGACGAGGCCCGAGGACGAACGTCGCATGATAGACCGAACTTATCTCACCGATGCCGGAGACGTCCGCCAGCGCGCGAAGACCACAGTTTCCGCCCCGAGCCATGACCTTGAGCCCCTGTATCGCAAAGGCCCGGTTCACGTCCTTCAAGGGAACCATGTCGCAGAGCGTGCCAAGCGCACAAAGATCCAGACACTCGATCAGATCCGGCAATGTACCGCTTTCCGGCGTAACGCCCCTTTCACGGGCAAGGCGATTTAACGCCGCCACGAAAACATATGCCACACCGGCACCAGCAAGATGCCCTGCGCCGGATGGACAGTCAGGCCGGTTCGGGTTCACCAAGGCCGCACTGGGCGGTATCTGCCCCTGCATAAGGTGGTGGTCCAGAACGATGACTGGCAAACCAATCCGCTCGGCCTCCTCCAGTGCATCGCGAGCTGCTGCCCCGCAATCGACGGTGATGACAAGATCCTGACTGCTTGACTTCAACTTCTGAAACGCTTCCGGCGATGGGCCATAGCCTTCTGTAAGCCGGTTGGGCACATAGAGCCCCAACTCCCGATCCCAGGCCCGAAAATATCTCGTGAGAATGGCCGACGCAGTCCCGCCATCGACATCATAGTCAGCAAAAACCGTGACCTTTCGGCCATCCATTATGGCGTCGAGAGTGATCTCGGCCGCTGTCTCCATGTCTGCGAAACTCGAGGGATCCGGGAAGAACTCTCGCAATGTCGGCGCAAGGAAGCTGTCCACATTTTCAGGGCTGATGCCTCGTCCTGCGAGGAGACGGCCTAAAAGGTCATCTCCGCTCAGCTTCGCCGACAATTGCCGCGCAAGGGCTTCGTCATAGGGTTTCAGCGCCCAGTGCCGGCCGCCGAGTGATGAAGAAACATCCAAAAAATGGTCTGAAGTTTGATCGCGCTGGGCGAGAATCGCATGGGTCATGCCCCCATATTAGGCGACAATCCTCTTTGAGCGAACCCTGCGAACCATGCCGTCGAAAGATGTCATGATCAGGGTCTCAGTGTTGCAATATCCGCCCTGAAGATCAACGCCTGACAGAAGTCCACCATTCGTAACGCCCGTGGCGCAAAAGACGGTTTCTCCCGATGCAAGCTCGTCGAGGCTATAGAGCCTGTCGAGATCCGTAATGCCGACCCGTTCTGCGCGGGAGCGCTCTTCATCAGTGCGGAATACAAGCCGTCCCTGCATCTGACCGCCTATGCATTTCAGAGCCGCCGCAGCGAGGACGCCCTCTGGAGCTCCGCCCTGACCAAGATAGAGATCGATGCCAGTGGCAGGATCGGTCGTGTTGATAACGCCGGCTACATCTCCATCGGTTATCAGCGCAATGCGCGCGCCGACCGAACGGAGGCTCTCAATGATGTCGCCATGGCGGGTGCGATCAAGTACGCACGCGGTCACGTTTGAAACGTCGACGCCTTTGGCTTTGGCAAGTTCTGTAATGTTCTCTGCCGGCGTTGCATCCAGGCTGACAATCCCAGCATCATAGCCAGGTCCAACTGCTATCTTGTCCATATAGACATCGGGCGAATGCAGGAGACCGCCACGCGGAGAAATCGCAAGGACTGCAAGGGCATTCGGCATCGCCTTCGCCGTCAGCGTAGTACCTTCCAGCGGGTCCAGGGCAATGTCGATAGCCGGTCCGGATCCGGTACCCACTTCCTCGCCGATATAAAGCATGGGCGCTTCGTCTCGCTCGCCCTCCCCGATAACGATACGTCCCTGCATATCGACGGCGTTCAACGCGGTCCGCATCGCATCGACAGCAGCCTGATCGGCTTGCTTCTCATCGCCGCGGCCAACCTCCTTCGACGCGGCGATTGCTGCAAGTTCGGTCACGTGGACCATTGCATCGGCAATGGCTGCGGAAATCTGTCTATCTGTCATGATAATCCCCTAAACGTGCTGTTCTGATCAGCTCTGCCCCGTTTCGATACGTAGAAGACGCGGCTTGCCGATCAAAGTTTCCTGATTCTGCAAGGTTTTCACGGCGCGTGCCACGTTGGCTTCACTGCAGGTATGGGTGACAATTCCAATTGGAGATGTCCCGTCTTCTCCGGCAGAATCCTGTACAAGCTTGTCTATAGATACGCTCTCACTCGCGAGCGCTTCGCTAAGCAGAGCCAGAGTGCCGGAACGGTCGGCAAGGGCAGCGCTCAGGAACCAGGGCGAACGCTCCTCGCCTCCGGGCTCGACAAACGTATACTGCTTATGATGGGCAGCCCGGCCGAAAGCAGATCTCACGCCCGGCCGAAAGAGTTTCGAGATATCTCCCATCACGGCGCTGGCGGTCGGCCCAGCTCCAGCTCCGGGGCCCGTCAAAACCACAGCTCCTAAGGGATCGCCTTCGATACGGACCGTGTTCAAACTGCCATGGACCTGGGCAAGCGGATGATTGAGGGCAAGCGCCTTGGGCTCGACCCGACAGACGATGCCCGCATCGGTGCGAACGCCCTCGGCTATGAGCTTGACCATCAGGCCAAGGCGCTCGGCGAAGACGAGATCTTGCAGTTCGATACCATCGACGCCCGAGATCGCCACTTTGGAAAAATCGACATCCGCTGAAAACGCGATGGCCGAAAGGATTACAGCTTTGTGGGCCGCATCTGTACCGGACACATCGAGCGTAGGGTCAGCTTCGGCATAGCCGAGCCGCTGGGCCTCGGCGAGCACATCCTCATAGGATCGGCCAGTGCCGAGCATCTCTGTTGTCAGAAAATTGCAAGTGCCGTTTAGAATACCTGAGACACGGCTGACCGATATTCCGGAGAGCGAGTCCCGCAGCGCCCGAACAACGGGCACACCGCCAGCCACAGCCGCCTCGAACAGCAGATCAACGCCCTTCTTCTCGGCAAGCGCAGCAAGTTCGGTTCCATGCTCTGCGATCAGCGCCTTGTTCGCCGTGACCACGGGTCTGCCAGCTTCCAGCGCCGCCTCGACCGACAGTTTTGCAGGGCCATCTGACCCGCCCATCAATTCGACGAAAACATCAATACCGGGATCTCGCGCAAGAGCTTCTGCGCTGTCAAACCAGTCATAGTCGTCGATGGAAACGGACCGATTTCGCGACCGACTCCGCGCGGTAACACCCGCAACCTCGACCGCCCCCGGGAGCCTCAACTCCGCTTGGCGGTTCACCAATTCTATCAGCCCGCAACCAACATGGCCGAGTCCGGCAATTCCCAGTTTCAATGCCCCCAAGGCTATGCCCCTTCGTTTGTTTTGAATCTCACGCCGCAGCTACCGGCTCTTCGCGGCCAAACCCGCGATCTTGCAAAAACCGCCGCACATTACGCGCGGCCTGGCGAATACGTTGCTCGTTTTCCACCATGGCAACACGTACAAAACCATCTCCGTGCTCGCCGAAACCAGCTCCGGGTGAGACGGCCACATGAGCGTCATTAATCAGCTGCAATGAAAACTCCAAGCTGCCAAGATGGCGCAACGGCTCTGGGATCGGCACCCAGGCAAACATGGATGCCTTAGGTTCCGGCACCGGCCAGCCAGCTCGCGTGAAACTCTCAACCAGCGTATCGCGGCGGCTGCGATAGACTTCCCGCACTTCGTCAACGCAATCCTGCGGTCCATTGAGCGCCTCACACGCTGCGACCTGTATGGGCGTGTACGCACCATAATCGAGATAAGACTTAACGCGGGCGAGCGCTGATACGAGCCGCTCATTCCCAGCGACAAAGCCTATACGCCATCCAGCCATCGAATAGGTCTTGGACATGGTGGTGAACTCGACAGCAATGTCTTTCGCACCTTCAACCTGCAGAATTGAAGGGGTCGGCTCTTCGAAGTAAATCTCGTTATAAGCAAGATCCGACAGAATAAGCAGATTGTGCTTCCGCGCGAAGGCAACGGCTTCGCGATAAAAATCGAGGCTACAGACCTGCGCTGTGGGGTTGGACGGGTAGCACAGCACCATCGCTGTCGGTGCCGGATTACAATACTTTACGGCATGGGCGAGATTGGCGAGATAGCCCTCCGGCGTCTCCGCTGGCACCGATTTGATCGACGCTCCTGCGATAATAAAGCCAAAATGGTGCAAAGGATAAGATGGGTCGGGGGCAAGAATGATATCGCCCGGCGCGCTGATCGCTTGGGCAAGATTTGCAAACCCTTCCTTGGAGCCGAGCGTAACGATTACTTCCCGGTCCATGTCGAGCGAGACATCAAACCTCCGTGCATAATAGTCCCGGACAGCGCGGCGCAGCCCCGGAATACCCCGAGACGTGGAATATCCGTGCACGTTCGGTTTTCCCGCCGTCTCGACGAGCTTGTCGACAATATGCGATGGGGTTGGCATGTCCGGATTGCCCATTGAGAGGTTTATCACATCCGCGCCTTCGGATCGCAGTGCCGCCGCCTTTCGGTTAACCTGTTCGAATACGTAGGGTGGCAAACGCCTGATTTTATAGAATTCTCCGGACATAGCAGCTAACCATTATCTTGCAGGTGGCGGATTGAGTTGATCTAGCAATGATTCGAGCTCTTCTCTCGAGATAATTTCTTCCGGAGCAGGCTCGATATCTGGCAATTGGGCACGCATAGGCTCGAATGGTGCGAGGATCTGTTGCGGCGAGAACAGGGTCAGCTCTGCCCGAGGATGGGTATCTATATAGAGCTGCGCAATCTCTATACTGACTGTGCTGTCTTCCATCCGCTCAAAGCTCTCTTCCGTGTCAGAAATTGTCGGAACATTCCTGAGCTGCGGATAGCCTTCACCGCGTATTTCAACCCGGCGTTCCCTAAACCACTCCGGCGCATTGCCAATGCCACCAACGACATCGTTTAGCGAGGCACAGCCGCCGAGTAATAAAAATATTGGCCAAACCCGCTTCAGCATTAACATTTTTTCCTGAAAAGGTACGATTTGCTTATTATTTCTGGTTATAGTTGGAAATACCGCGATAAAACACGAAAAATACATGTGATGGCGACAAAGACGGCACAATCCGGCAAGAGTGAGGCGACTGAGAGCCTCAAAACCATACTTGCCCATCAAAAGCCCGAGGACTTGCAATCCTTGATGGCCAATCTGGCGGAAGCGACCCGCGAAAGCCAGGGCTTGATGGCTGACATAATGCAGCTCGGGGCATCAAATCCTTCCCAACCGCAACATGATCCGGTGGAGCTCTCCCAGAGCTTTATGCGCCTTGGTCAGTCCCTCGCCATGAACCCTATGCACTTGATGCAGGCCAATATGGAGTTATGGCAGGGATTGGTGGGAACCTGGACCGATCTTATGCTCGGCCGGGAATCCGACGATACATCCCGCGATCGTCGCTTCTCCGATCCTGAATGGTCGGTCAATCCCATCTTCGGTGCGATGCGGCGCACATACGAACTCAATACAAAGTGGATGATGTCCTTGATCGACGGGGCAAACGGCCTGCCAGATGCCGACAAGCGGAAAGCCCGCTTCTACGCCCAGCAGACAATTGATGCTTTCGCGCCCACCAACTTCTTCGCCACCAATCCACAGGTCCTGAAAGCCATGCTTAAGACCGGCGGATCTTCGGTTCTGGAGGGTCTGCGTCAGGCACGTGCAGATGTGCAGTCAAGCAATGAACGCCTCGCCATAAGCCAGACCGACGAAACGCCGTTCAAAATCGGCGAAAACGTTGCGACCGCTCCTGGCAAGGTCGTGTTCCGCAATGATCTGATCGAGCTCATCCAGTATGAGGCGACGACAGAAACCGTTTACAAACGTCCGCTTCTTATCTTTCCGCCCTGGATCAACAAGTTCTACATCCTCGATCTCCGCAAAGAGAATTCGATGATCCGCTGGCTGCGCGACAAAGGCATTACGGTTTTTGTCGTGTCATGGCGTTCAGCCGATGATGTTACTAAGCACTATAGTTGGGACGATTATGCCGAAAAAGGCATCTATGCTGCGGTTGATGCAGCCACTAAGGCTGCTGACGTTAAAAATCTCAATGCGGTCGGATATTGTATAGGCGGCACATTGCTCACCTCAACGCTCGCCCATATGGCCAAGCAAGGTGACAAACGCGTGTGGTCCGCCACATACTTCGCTTCGCAGATGGATTTCGAACTCGCCGGCGATCTTCTCGTTTTTACCGATGGTGACGGGTTCGATCGGATCGATCAGGTGATCGAACAGAACAATGGAATCATGCCAGGTGAAGTCATGGGTGAGACATTCAACTGGCTTCGTCCCGTTGATCTGGTCTGGCGCTATGTTGTCGACAATTACATGCTAGGCAAAAGGCCAAAACCCTTCGACCTCCTCTATTGGAATGCCGATCAGACCAATATCCCGGAACACGTCCACAAGACCTACATAAAGAAACTCTACGGGCGGAATGCGCTCACGCGGGGTAATCTCAGCGTGCTCGGCGAACGCGTCGATGTGCAAGATATCGAGATACCGGTCTTCGTTCAGGCGAGCCGTGACGATCATATCTGTCCCTATGAGTCAGTTTACCGAACCGCGACATCCATGAGCGGGCCGTCAATATTCTGCTTATCCGGGTCAGGTCATATAGCTGGCGTCGTCAATCACCCCGATGCGAAGAAGTATCAACACTGGGTCAATCCGGAGCTTGCTCCGACAGCGGATGAATGGCTTGAAGATGCAACGGAGAAGCCCGGTTCATGGTGGCCAACCTGGCTCACCTGGCTGCGCAAACAGTCCGGCAAGCGCATTGATGCGCGCATGCCGGAGGATGTCGGCCTCGGCGATGCGCCCGGCACTTATGTAAAGCGCCGGCTGAAAGAGATCCGCGAGGAGCGAGGTTTGCTGGATTAAACCTCGCTCATTCAGTGATAATGATCATGACCGGGCGGCAAACCAGGGCGCTCAGCTCTCGCATTGAGGCCAGCGCCTTCCTCAAAGCCGAGTGCGATGTTCATATTCTGCACTGCTGCCCCTGACGCTCCCTTGCCGAGATTGTCGAGGCGCGCCATCAACCGGATCTGCTCATCGTTGCCGAACACAAACAGGTCCATAACATTGGTGCCGTTCCGGGCCTCGGGATCGATCTGTGTCATGTCTTCGGTGACCTCCAGAGGGTGTAGCTGGATGAATGTGTCGCCGGACGGGTCGGAATTTGATCCGTACCAGGTAAAGAGGGCCGACCATATATCTACAAGGCTCGGATGCTTGGGCAGAGACCAGAGCGGTAGAGCGACCTCCACAATCATGCCCTGAGCAAAATTTCCAACCGCCGGCGTAAAGACGGGAGCATTGGCAATCCGGGAATAGAGCTGCATTTCCGGCAAGTGCTTGTGCGGCGTGTTAAGACCGTAAGCACGATAGCTTTCCTTACCTGATTCGAATTCCTCGATCATAGATCTTCCGCCTCCAGAATAACCGGATACGGCTCTGACCGTATAGGGATAAAACTCCGGAAACAGGCCGACTTCCACAAGCGGCCTCAAAAGCGCGATGAACCCTGTCGGATAGCAGCCAGGATTGGCAATCCGCTTGGACGTGGCAATTGCCTTGCGCTGTTTGAAATCCATTTCAGGAAATCCGTAGGTCCAATCTGGATGCGTACGATGGGCAGTCGAAGCGTCTATGATCACCGTGTCCGAATTAGCGACGAGCTCTACGGCTTCCCGCGCCGCCTCATCCGGCAAGCACAGGATGGCCACATCCGCCGCATTCAAAAGCTCGCGGCGCGCCTCAAGGTCTTTCCGTTTGCCTGTGTCGATAGAGATCAGCTCGATGTCCGTGCGGCCAGCAAGTCGCTCTCGAATCTGCAACCCTGTGGTGCCAGCTTCGCCATCGATAAAGACAGTAGGTGTCATCAACCTCTCTCCAAACAAAAAGCGGGCGCTCCGTTGTTCGAAGCGCCCGCCCATCTGTTATAAAAACCTTCTTGCGTGGTATCAGCGCTTTGAGAACTGGAAGCTGCGACGCGCCTTAGCACGGCCGTACTTCTTGCGTTCGACCACACGCGGATCGCGGGTAAGATAGCCGTGTGGCTTCAAGACTGTGCGCAGGTTTGGCTCATAGGCCACGAGCGCCCGGGTAATGCCATGGCGGACAGCGCCGGCCTGACCGGAAAGGCCAGATCCCTTCACCGTGCAGATCACATCAAACTCGGTTTCGCGGCCTGCCTCGATCAGCGGCTGAGCGATCACCATGCGGAGGACCGGGCGAGCAAAATACTGCTCTTGATCCTTACCATTGATTGTGATCTTGCCGCTGCCTGGCTTGATCCAGACACGGGCAATAGCCGACTTGCGGCGGCCCGTGCCATAGGCGCGGCCAAACTCATCGATTTTCGGATCGGCCGTGATTACTGGCGCGACAACGGTTTCGCCGCCTTCGCCCTCAAGTTTGCCGAGATCCTCTAGGGATTGTGCGGTATCGGTATCAGACATCGATTAGGCCGCTTTCTTGTTTTTGGAATTCATGGATTTGAAGTCGATGACTTCAGGAGACTGGGCCTCGTGAGGATGCTCGGACCCGGCATAGATACGGAGCTTTGAAAACTGCTTGCGGGCAAGCGGGCTTTCCTTGGGCAGCATACGCTTAACTGCCAGCGACAGGGCCCGTTCGGGAAACCGCCCATCGAGAACTTTTTCAGCCGTTGTGGACTTGATACCGCCAGGGTGTCCTGTGTGGCGGTAATAGACCTTGTCGGTGCGTTTTGCGCCTGTAAACGCCACTTTTTCGGCGTTCACGACCACAACAAAGTCTCCACAATCTACGTGGGGCGTGTAGTCAGCGCGGTGCTTGCCGCGCAGGCGCTTGGCAATATAAGATGCGAGACGGCCAACAACGGCGTCTTCGGCATCGATGACAACCCATTTAGGCTCGACATCGGCGGGTTTGAGCAAAGTACTTTTCATTGCCTCATCTTCTGCGGGAGGCTACGGAAAGCCCCTCTTTCTCGGGAGTTTTTCAGATGTTGTTCAAGCGCGTGCCTTTAAGCCCCATGAATCGCCTTGTCAATGTGAGCTTTGCCGCCGCGATGATATTTCTTTCTGCGTGTTCCGACAATCGGGAAGACGGGGCTTTAGAGCCCGTGGATAACTCATCTGAGACTATCGAGATCGAGAGATCCCAAAGCGTTGATTTGCCGGCGGTTTGGAACACAACATCTCTGACCGCCGCGATCACTGATCTTGGTCTCTCCGGAGGGCCAGACCCCCGTCTCGCGGTCACCATGGAGGGCGGGCTGTTTCAGCTTTTCGACCTCAATGGAGCGGTTTTAACCGCGCCCACCGAGCTCGGCGCAACGGCCATCGCCTCGGGCGAAACAGTTGTTCTCGGCGATGTACTGCTGACCCTGTTTCCCGGACTCGACGAATCTGGCGGCATTTTTGTCTACGCGCACAATGCGGTGCTCGATGCGCCCGTGGCGCTTCCACTTCTGCCCACCGCGAACGCCGCCGGCCTCTGTGCCGGGCCACCACTGCAACCGGACGATCTCATGCAGATCGCCTACTGGACCCCGATCGCCCCGGAGCGATTGATCCACCTCGCCGTGGTAGAAGAAAACGGTGAGCTTTCGGTCATTCCCGCCACCGAGCCATCAGACGGCGAGGCAAATCCTATTGCCGCCTGTATCCTCGGGCTCGACATCACCACCGCCAGAAGCTCCGACGTTCGCACCCTGGCCCGCATAGGAGAGCCGGGTGTTGAATACGATATTGTACTTTATAAGGACGGCCACCTCACCGCCCGCGCGGCGGATGGTGAACTTCAGGCCATCATCCTTAATGATGGCATAAGCGTCAGGGCTCCTAGTGCGCCCTCCTCCCTCGCTGCGCTCACCGATGTGCGCTTTGGCGGCTATCCGAACGGCGTGATCATTCTCGGCGGCGAGCTGGAAACCGGCGACCACCGCATCACGTTCGTCGAACCCGGACCATTGTTTGTGGAATAGACACGTCAGGGATGTCTGCTCCCGGCGGCGGAGGGGACGTGAGCGTGCCTCGTGAAGTCGCCCCTCAAAAGACTCTCGTCACTTCAGAAATGGCACAAAATCAGTCGTTAGCTGAGTGTGGATGGCCTCTCGAATTGGGTGCCGGGAAACTTTCGGGGACTGAGACAGTTGAACTTTTATCCACAAGGGTTTCGCGCTTTGGCCGATCTATACGTTTACGTTTTCATATCAGTAATTGATGCAATAACGTCATCCGCGGTGCCGAGTGCCGTTAAAGTTTCGCCCGAACTGAAGGCGATCGTACACTTCTTTTCCCCTCTGCTCTGGGTATCGCGAATTCTGGAAATGTACTGCGGGTTGATATGCTCATCGATGTCGCGATCCAGGTTTCGAACTTTCAAAAATGCCATAATTGGAACTTTCCGGCTTGCTATTACTTCAAATTAGGTGACGCGGAACCCCTTGGTCCTGGCACGCGAAGATGATGATTAAAAATTGGTGCTGAGCAAAATATCGATGGTTATCTTGAATAAGGGACACACCCGTTTCCACGCTTTCTGAAGGGGGGATCACATTCCCACTTATCGCCAGAATCACTAAGATGCGCATTTGGCGGCAGGGTCACGGCTTCACAGCGAGAACCAACTTTTGCGAAGCCTCTAAAGCAAGCCCATCCCGACCCATACGTGGAATATGTCAAATACCCGCTTTCGGGAACGTTTATTGGCTCGCAGCTCCTATTCGTTGCGCGATAACCACGCTCACAGTCCCAGCCCGATCCATAGGAGCTATCGGTCAGAAATCCGTTCTCCGGTACGATTATCTGTGAGCAGCTGGAGCCAGACTTTTCAAATCCTCGTTCACATTGCCAATCGCTTCCATTGGCTCGCAAGAACGCATTGCGAGGGACTGCAAATGCTTCACATCCATCATTCGTATCGCGAAAGCCTCGTTTGCAACTCCATCCTTTTCCATAAGCCCGACCATCAAGATAGGCATTTTCAGGGACGCTTATTTTCAAACAGGAGCCATCATTTTCACGATACCCGTCGTCGCACGTCCAACCGGATCCATAGGGTTCGACCGTTGCATTTTCCGGGATGGGTGATGCTGCATCTGTTTGAGCAGCGACATCAGTTGAGATAGACGCGAGTCCAAAGACCACTAAGACCGCTAATAGGGCGACTTTTTTAAGCATCTCAATCATTGGTGCTCTCCCCCTTCATCTTATTTGCTTGATAATACTCGCCGATTGGTGGCCCCGGCGCTTCTTGAGTGGTCTCAGCGTCACGCATCAATGCTTCTTCCAAATCCTCAGGCCTGACAGGCCAAAACCGTGTCACGCCCGGCCCAATCTTGGAAGAATGCGATACAAGGGTCATTGAGACCCAACGAAACCCAACGAATGAAATCTCTTCGACGAGCTCTTCCTCAGTTTCTACAACGTAGTCTCCAGCAGGAAGCTCGGAATCCACATCATTGAGGCGAAAGGGGTGTTGAAATGTCACCATCCTTTTATTGATGCGCGTTTGCGTCTTGGTCTCCTCTTCTTGCTTAGCATTCTGAATGCCAACATGAGACGTTATTCGCATGGAAAACTGTGGCAGTTTCCAACGACAGAAATCTAGTTAGTGCTTTGGGTACGGATCATATCTTTGCCGCTCAGCTCCAAGTGAGCGCGGCGTGCTTCCGATAATAGATATGGATGCATGAACCAGAATTACAACAGAAACTACGCAGACAGTTGCTTCTGAAGTGTCTCGAGTCGATAAAGGTCACGACCGACGGTCGTGCCAAGTAGGGTGCGGCCCCGAGCTTTCCTATTTTAAGACAAGACTGCCAAGGGATCTGCGGTTCTCATCGTTCAGCCGCGACGTCTGTCGGTCCGCTTGTGATTTCTCGTTGGCTTCTTCCCGGGTCTGGATCTGACCAAAAGCTGCCGTTAGAAGTGCGAAACTAGCCAAGGTAGATTTCGGCGGCATTGCGGACTTGCGATATCCATTCTGGGGATTTGCAATGATCTGGGTTTGAAATCTTGAGCGCGGGTTAGAGCAGTGCGGAATTGGTTGTTGACAAACAATTGAATCCACGTTCGTTTCGCGCGTCAAGAACGGGGTTCACGGATGATTAATACCTTACGTATTGTTGCATTTTGGATTTGTTCAATCGGATTGGCGACGGCTGTTTGCCCTAGCGCTTCTTTAGCGCAAGCAAACCTGAATCTTGTAGTGTCAGGTGAACCAGATGACTACGTGCGCAGCGTGCTCGAAGATTTAGAATCAGAAGGTATGTCCAGCATACGCGACAAGTTTGAACGTATGGGCTTGAACACCCCCCAATCGGAGGCGGCAATTTCGGTTTATGAAGGAACTCAGAACGAAACCGAACAACGTTGGACTGAGCTCATCGGAGTCGTTGAATCTGGTAACTCGCTTCGCCAGTATTATGGTTACGCGTTTTTAGGCGGGAACGGCTGGATATTTTTAAGAATAGACTTTCTTCGAAAAAGTGATTCTGAGTGGCTTCTGGCGAACTTCCTTTTTGACTCAAACTACTCTGACGTAATTGCTCCCAACCTTGACTTTACTGACTGAGAGTTTGCGTCTGCCGAAATACGATGGTGAGCTGCGCAATTTGGCTCCAATTATTTTGCTTGGAGTACGAGCCAAAACCTCGCCAATGCTTCAAGATCGCCTTGGCGTGTATTGACCCAAAATCGGTCGAAAGGCACCCAGTCTGATAACTGGAAAAAACCGTCGCTTCTAAGCCGCTGCTGGGACCTTTCTGCCGCGCAAATGTATCTGTGGACAGGAGATCGGTCGGGGGTTGAACAAGCGCCCTACTCTGCGGGAATCATTTCGGCGGTCTTTGCACGTTTGGTAACCTTTATCGGCCCCCTTTTCACCTGCCAGGTCAGGCGAACAGCGGCGAGAAGGATAACCACGCCAAGCGCCTGATGCATCAAAGCAAGGCCAAGCGGCGCTGTGTTGAGCAACGTCATAATGCCCCAGAACGCTTGCAGGCTGATCAGCCCCGCAAGGGTGGCGAAGCCTGCCCCCATCGCTCCCTGCCTGTGACGGAACCAGAAAATGATCGACAGCGCCCAAAGGAGATAGGCAAGAAAACGGTGGTTGAACTGCGTTGCGGCCTGCCCTTCGAACAGACTTCTCGCCCCAAGATCGTGCTGCACATAGTTCGACGGGAAGACCTCACCCGCCATGAGCGGCCAGTCATTATAGCTGCGCCCCGCATCGAGCCCGGCCACAAGCGCACCGCTCGCCAGCTGTGCGGCCACAAGCGCCAATAGGGCGACGGCCTGCCATCGAGCGGCTTTGAAGCCCTTCTGTTTCATTGTCTCGTCGCGGCGATCACCAAGATCGAGCCAAGTCCAGGCCGTGATCCCGATAATCAGAAGCGCCATGCAGAAATGAGTCATCAGACGGTAAGGCGCAACATCGATACGGGTGGTCTCACCAATGCCACTCGCCACCATCCACCAGCCTATAAAGCCTTGCAGGCCGCCAAGGGCAATCAGCAGCAGGAGACGGCGCGATAGGGCCTTGTTCAACCACCCCCTGATCGCGAAAAGCGCATACCCACCAACAGCGACAAGCCCGATCATCCGGCCGAAAAAGCGGTGGCCCCACTCCCACCAGAAGATGTATTTGAATTCGCCGAGGCTCATACCGCTATTCTGGAGCTGGTACTCTGCTGTCTGCTTGTATTTGTCGAACAGTTCGATCCAGGCGGCGGCGGACAATGGAGGCAGGGCCCCCTTGATCGGGTCCCATTCGGTGATCGACAGGCCGGAATCGGTAAGCCGCGTTGCGCCGCCGATCAGGATCATGGCGTAGACCATGAGACCGACAATCAGGAGCCATGCCCTGATCCAGCCCCTCGCCTGATCACTGTTCACTTGCAACACCATACGCTCTATTTGACTGGAAACATTGGCATCTCAAGCCCGCACGGTGACGCAGGCTGCGAAAACAGGTGGTAGAAACATGCGCAAGATCATCGCCATGATCATTCTTTTGACGGGAATGCTTATCTATATCGTTATCGCTGGTGCCGTTGGCAGCCAAATCACCGATACGAACGGGTTTGTGCAGCTAATCTTCTACATTGTCGTCGGATTTGCCTGGGTCATTCCGGTCCGGCCACTGTTCAAATGGATGAATACCCCGCCGGACGAACAGTCCTAGGTAACGGGCATATCGAAAAGGGCATCCGTGTATTGTTGTAAGACATCGCCGCCCCGCGTCACGCCGGCAACCCGGCCCGGCGCTTCCGCCAAAGCCGTCTCCGCAAAAAAGCCCGCCAGGGCCAGCTGCTGGCCGCGCCGCATGACGTCTCCGCTCCGCGCTGCAAGAGCGCCGCGGGTCAAGAAATGTCCCCCGATAACATCGCCTGCAAGGTCCAGATAGGCCGTCGCTCCGCCAAGCGCTGCTTCGCGGTCAGACTTCATGGTCTGTTGCATCCAATCCGTCGCGTCTTTCAATGCTGTTGACGCGCCTTCCAGCCGCTCGGCAATTTGAACCAGCTGTGGATCATTTGTCTCCCGGGCTTCCCGGGCTGTCGCATCAATCTCCTCGATCATGCGCGCCATGGCGACACCGTCGCCAATAGACAGCTTACGCCCGACAAGATCGATGGCTTGAATGCCATTTGTCCCCTCATAGATCGGTCCGATACGAGCATCTTTATAGAGCTGGGCCGCCAGGGTTTCGTCCATGAACCCCATGCCGCCATGGACCTGCACACCCATGCTCGCCACATCCACACCCATATCCGTCGACCAGGCTTTGGCGATGGGGGTCAGCAGGTCCTCCCGCAGCTTTGCCTCCGCACGCGCCTCCTCGTCGGCAGCTGTCTCCGCAAGATCTGCGGCGACCCCGCAGGCATAGCAAATCGCCCTCGCTGCGGCGACACGGGCGCGCATTGTGGTCAGTGTCCTGCGCACGTCGGCATGGTGCATAATCGGTGCAGGCCCTTTAATGCCTTCCGTTTTGCCCTGTTTGCGTTCCTGGGCGTAGGCATGCGCCGTCTGGTAGGCGGCTTCTCCAACCGCAACGCCCTCAAGACCCACATTCAGCCGGGCCGAATTCATCATCGTGAACATGCAGGCAAGCCCGTTATTGGCTGCGCCGATAAGCCAGGCTTTCGCGCCCTCATATTCCATAACGCAAGTGGGCGAGGCATGGATGCCGAGCTTCTTCTCAAGACCAATACACTTCAACGCATTGCGCTCACCGAGCGAGCCATCCGCGTTCACAAGAAACTTCGGCGCGACAAAAAGCGATACGCCCTTGGAGCCCTCCGGCGCATCCGGCAACCGCGCCAACACAAGGTGAATGATGTTCTCGGCGATGTCGTGATCGCCCCAAGTGATATAAATCTTCTGACCGGTGATGGCGTAGGAACCGTCCCCATTTGGAATCGCCTTGGTTTTAAGGGCACCAACATCCGAGCCGGCCTGAGGTTCGGTCAGATTCATGGTGCCGGTCCAGTTCCCGGCGATCAGATTCGGCAGGTAAGTCTGCTTCTGTTCGTCTGTTCCATGGGCGAGCAACGCCTCTATGGAGCCGAACGTCAGTAGCGGGCAAAGCCCGAAAGCCATATTCGCGCCATGCACCATTTCCATGACAGCGAGTGCGAGAGCTTTAGGCAACGCCTGCCCGCCCCATTCCTGAGGAAAGGCAAGTCCCATCCATCCGCCATCACGGAACGCGCTATAGGCATCGGCAAAACCGGGCGCGGCCTTTACGCCCTCATCGGACAGGACGGCCCCAACCTTGTCGCCTTCCTGATTTAGCGGTGCCAGAACATCCCTTGCGAGCTTCCCGGCCTCTTCCAGAATGGGACCGACAAGATCGGGATCATAGGCACCCATGCCATCCAACCCGTCCAAACGCCCAAGATCTGCCATTTTCTCAAGGGCAAAGACCAGATCGTTCACAGGTGCATCATAAGGCATGATCAAGGACTCCAAATTACTTGCTTTGCATAATAAAACTCTATCTCTCGATGGAGCACGATTCCAGTGAAAACGCCGCGCACGGAGATTATAAATATGAAACGCACGACCTTAGCAGCTCTCAGTGCTGCCGCCCTTGTCGCCTGTGCCACTGCCGGCGAACAGACTTTCACCGAAGCCGCTACGGGCACCTACAAGCTTGAGAAGAGCCATGCATCTCTGACATGGCGCATCAGCCATAATGGTCTTTCGAAATATACCGCGCGATTTACGGAGTTCGATGCAAGCATCGACTTCAACCCAGACAACCCGATCGAATCGAGCGTTACCGCCACGATCAATCCGCTCTCAGTGGAAACTGATCATCCGAGCCAACGCGAAAAATGGAATGGCGAGCTTGCCACCGATGACCGATTTTTCAATGGCGACGAATTTCCAGAAATCACCTTTGCTTCATCAGCAATAATGGCGACTGGAGAATTCACCGGGACTGTGACAGGTGATCTGACCATGCTTGGTGTCACTGTCCCCGTCTCGCTGGAGACCACATATAACGGAACCGGCAACGCGCCCTGGTTCGGTCCGAAAGATCTCATCGGTTTTTCGGCCCGCGGTGTCCTGAAACGTTCCGACTTCGGCATGACGGCCCTGCTTCCCAATATCGGTGATGAGGTTGAAATCATCATCGAAGCGGAATTCCTGCAGGAGTAAGGCTTATGATCATCTCAACAGCCCCAAAGCAAACGGCGATCGTCGCTCTGTTCGGTAGCCTTGTTGCCGCCTGTGGAGGCGGGGAACCGACCGATGAGACAACAGAAGCAGAGATCGCCGCGAGCGATGTCGCTGTTGAGGAGACCACCGCAGATGAGGCATCATCAGCAACCGCCCTCGCCGAGGTCAGCGCGGGCTCTTATGACCTTGAAAAGGGCCACGCATCTCTGCTTTGGAAAATCAGCCATAATGGTCTGTCATACTATACGGCACGCTTCACTGCCTTCGACGCCACATTGAATTTCGATCCGGCAGATCCGGCAGCCTCGACCTTAAGCGTCACCATAGATCCGACATCAGTTCGTACCGATCATCCCGACGGCGATGAGTGGGACACCGAACTCGCTACGGATGAGAAGTTCTTCAATGCCGGCGAGTATCCAGAGATCACGTTCACGTCGACGGATGTAACGACGACGGGTGACACAACCGGTCTGATTATCGGCGATCTCAACTTGCTAGGAACCGCTTTGCCCGTGACTTTAGACACGACATTCAACGGCGTAACCACTCCTCCGTGGTACAATGGCCGCGACGTGATCGGGTTCTCCGCCACCGCCACTATAAAACGCTCCGAGTTTGGAATGGATGCCCTCATTCCGAATATCGGTGATGAGGTAAACATCATTGTTGAAGCCGAGTTCCTCCAGTCTGAAGGTTGAGACGAGCGCCTTTGACGCGCCATCGCCGCGCTATACAGGCGTCGCGATAGCGCTGCATTGGCTGCTTGCCGTCGCCCTCGGTGGAATGATTGCCATTGGCAAAAACATGTATGATGCCGAGGGCCGACCAATAGAATGGCTTTATCAGCTGCATAAATCTGTCGGCATTACGATCCTGATCCTCGTCATTGCCCGGCTTTCATGGCGGCACCTGAATCCACCCCCTGAATTACCAGAAGGCATGACGCCTCTGGAGGAAAAAGCCGCCCACTGGGTCCATATCGGGCTCTACGCTCTGATGATTCTCCTCCCGCTGTCCGGCTGGGTCATGGTGTCGGTATCGCCCTTCGCCATTGCCACGGTGCTCTACGGAACGGTCGGCTGGCCACACCTGCCGTTTCTGCCACAACTCGCTTTCGAAACCCGCGAAGCGATCTACCCCAACATGGAGGAGATACACGCCATTCTCTCATGGATTCTGATCGCGCTTTTCATCTTCCATGTGGCCGGAGCCATCAAACATGAAATGTCCGACGAAGAAGGCGTGATCAAACGCATGGTGCCCAGGCTTTTTGGAGAAACATCACCGCCGCGCGCGCCTGCCAGAGGCGCACTGACGGCATTCGGGAGTGCCGCCGCCTTCTTTGGCATCATCGCTGGCGGCCCAGTTGTCGCCCAGTCCTTTTCGGGTAGCTCCGTTCAGCCGTCAGCAACTTCGGCGGCCTCCGGAAACTGGATCGTCGACTACGAGGCTTCGGAAATCGCCTTTTCCGGCGAGTATAATGGCAACCCTTATTCCGGGACCTTCTCAGACTGGACGGCCGACATCACGTTCGATCCCGACGCACTGGAAACGAGCGAGGCCAGTGTCAGCGTCCCTACCGCCACAGCGGCAACGGGCACATCGCTTTATGACAATACGCTCACCGGCGGCGAGTGGTTCAATGTCAGCGCGTTTCCGACAGCGACAGTCGCCCTTTCGGATTTTGCGCAATCGGATAGCGGCTACAGTGCGACTGCAGCTCTCACCATAAAAGAGCTGACTGTCGAAGTGCCCTTCGCCTTCACGCTGGAGATCAATGGCAACGACGCGACAATGACCGGTGAGACGACGCTTTCGCGAAGCGCACTCGATCTCGGTCAACAAAGCGATCCGGGTGGCAGCTGGGTCGCCGATGAGGTCCGTATCAATGTCACGGTAAAGGCCTCGCGGTCGGCCAATTAGTCGTGCTAAGGGCGCTCCATGGCCGCCGAAATTCTTCAGCCCTCAGACAAAGCCATTGCCAACGCTGTCAGCATCTTGGAGGACGGCGGCCTTGTGGCGATCCCAACAGAGACGGTCTATGGCCTCGCTTGCGATGCGGCAAATTCGGACGCCGTAGCAAGGCTCTACGCAGCCAAGGGCCGGCCCAGTTTCAATCCGCTCATCGCTCACATTACAGATCTGCCCGCCGCAAAAAGGGAAGGTACTTTTTCAACCACAGCGGAGGAGCTCGCCAAGGCGCACTGGCCGGGTCCGCTCACCCTGGTGGTCCCCGTCGCAGACGCCCACTCAGTTTGCGACCTCGCCCGGGCGGGACTCGACAGCATCGCCTTGCGCTCCCCGTCTCATCCCGTGGCGCGCGAGCTGCTGAAAGCATTCAGTCGACCGCTGGTCGCACCATCCGCGAACCCTTCCGGAAAGATAAGTCCCACGCGGGCTGACCACGTCCTCACCGATATGGGCGATGCTGTGGATCTCATTCTTGATGGCGGCCCTTGCAAAGCGGGCATCGAGTCGACGATCATCTCGTGCCTGACGAACCCGCCAACGCTTTTGAGACCTGGCAGCTTTGACGCCTCCGCCTTTCAGGCAGGTTCGACAGACGAAGCAGCGCCGTCATCGCCGGGACAGCTGGCACGGCACTATGCACCCGAGGCACGCCTCCGCCTGAACGCGTCAGCGCCGGAAACCGGAGAAGCCTATCTCGCCTTTGGCCACTCGACCGGAACACTAAATCTCTCGCCATCCGGCGATCTTATAGAAGCAGCGTCAAATTTATTCGCCATGATGCGGGAGCTCGACTCAAAACATGATCGCATTGCGGTCGCGCCAATCCCGTCAGAAGGAATCGGCGCTGCGATAAATGATCGTCTCGCCCGCGCCGCAAAACGGGACTAGGGTGGCATCATGAGTAATACTCTTTCATCCACTTTTCTGAGCGCGGCCAAGGATCTACTCGGTTCATCGGGTTGGAGCGACGATGCTGATACGCTTGCCGAAGTCGCGACCCCCTGGCGGTGGGGCGATCCGGGCCATACGCCCTTTCTCGCCCGACCGGCAAACACAGAAGAGACCGCCGCACTTGTGAAGCTATGCGCTGAACATGGCGTCGCGATCACACCGCAGGGCGGCAATACTGGCCTCGTCGATGGCGGCATTCCCCATGGCGAGATTTGCGTCTCTATGACTCGGATGAATAAAGTGCGCGCCATCGATACGCTGAACAATTCGCTGGTGATCGAATCCGGCGCGCCGCTGGTGACCGCGCAAACGGCGGCGGCTAATGCAGACCGGCTGTTCCCCTTGTCCTTGGGTTCGGAAGGGACAGCGACGATTGGCGGCTTGATCTCTACGAATGCTGGCGGCGTGGCAGTGCTCCGCTACGGCATGATGCGGGACCTACTTCTCGGCCTTGAAGTCGTGCTACCGTCCGGACAGGTCTGGGATGGTCTGTCCGGTCTACGGAAAAATAATTCCGGCTACGACTTGAAACATCTCTTCGCTGGGGCGGAGGGCACCCTCGGGTTGATCACTGCAGCAACTCTTAAGCTGTTCCCATCGGTGCAGACCGCCACGGCCTGGATCACCTGCAAGAGCGCTGAACAAGTGACAGAACTCCTCGCCTGCGTCCGTTCAAGCGCGGGAGACACAGTAACGAGTTTCGAAATGATCCCGGACAATGCCGTGGCCATGGTCTGCTCAGAGACTCCGGACACGCGGGACCCGATATCAAGCGAGTTACCCTGGCGTGTCCTTGCGGAGGTTTCCACAAGTGATGCGGAGGACTCGCGGCAACGCCTTGAAAAGGCGCTTGAAGCTGGGCTTGAACAAGGTCTCGCCGAAGACGTACTCATCGCCACGAATGAGAAGCAGGCGAGCGACTTCTGGAAAATCAGGGAAACCATTCCCCTCGTAAAACGTGCCTTCTCTCGCGCAATCGCCCATGATGTGTCCGTGCCCGTTTCAGCGATACCGGCTTTCCTTGACGCCTGTGGAGACGCCGTCGCCGAAGTGCTTCCATCTGCCGAGATCGTTGCCTTCGGACATGTTGGGGACGGCAACCTCCATTACTCTGCCTGCGAGGCCAAAGATCAGGAGCCGTCGCAACTCTTTGACCATGCTGATGCCATCACAGCCGCTGTTCACCGAACGGCTCTCCGTTTTGGTGGATCAATATCAGCAGAGCATGGTGTTGGCCGTCTCAAACGTGATGAACTTGCTGAACTCCGGTCGCCTGCAGCTACAGAGACCATGGTGGCCATTAAGGCAGCGCTTGACCCTCTTGGGATTATGAACCCGGGCCGCGTCGTACCAAAAGTGTTGAACTCAAAACTCGCCTAACGCGATTGGCAGCTTTCCCTAACAGCCGAGACAGGTAAATATAGGGCCATGTCGGATACCGATTCCTTCGAGGCCTTGCAGAAAGCCCAGTCTACGCGGGATCAAATCCTGAACGCCACAATGCTGTGCATCATCACGCTCGGCCCATCCCGCACAAACATATCTAGCATCGCCAGTCAGGCGAGCTTGAGCCGGCCTACCGTCTATGCCCATTTCGAAAATCTCGACGAGTTGATCATCGAAGCGATCCAGAAGGGAACAGGGCTCCTTTGCGCCTCGATTGCCGGTCACGCCAAGAAATTCACTACACAGGAAGACCGTGTCGTCGCCGCGTTCGAGCATACGCTAGAGCTCGCTGGTAAGGTGGACGTTCTGCGCACGCCAATGTCATTCGCGATCAGTGACGACGGTAGAGACGTCATTCCCGAAGAAGGTATCCATGCCGCAAAGCAGGTGCTCGCGGATCTGCTAGACGCTCCCCCGAAAAATGAAGTGGCGGCCAATGAGCAGGCAGAAACAGCGGTACGCTTCTTCCTGTCCCTCGCAGCATTCAGACGGCCAAAGGGCGTCGATGGCAGCATTGAGGGCTATGTGCGCAGGGTGGTTCTGCCCGCCCTCGGCCTCTAGCCTCGGGACCGTAGTTTTGTAACGTTGCTTCGCGCCTCGGTCATTTTCTCAGCGGCAGCCGACTGAGTGTCAGGATTGATGAGCGGTACAGCCTTGTTCACAATACTTGTCGGTTCGACGGCATCCGGCTTTACGTCGACAAAGAATGTCAGGCTTTCCAGAGGCTGGGCGCGGCTGATAAAGAAGCCCTGAAGCTCATCACACCCATTATCCTGTAGGAACTTGCACTGAAATTCCGTTTCGACCCCCTCCGCGGTGCAACGCAGGCCGAGAGCTTTGGCGAGGCCGAGCGTAGCAACCGTTATTGCGCGGCTGTCTTCGCTGGTTTCCATATCGCTGATGAAGCTCTTATCGATCTTGATCTTGTCGAACGGAAACTTCCGCAAATAGCTGAGCGATGAAAAACCAGTTCCGAAATCGTCAAGAGAAATCCGTACACCGAGCTTTTTCAATTGGTGCAGACGATCGAGCGTAAAGTCAGTATCGGTCATCAGAACCGACTCGGTGATTTCCAGATCGAGGCGCGACGGATCGAGCTGATTGGTTGCCAGCGCGTTGACAATGGTCGGGAAGAGATTCGCGCTGTGTATCTGCAGCGGGGATATATTGATAGCAATGCGGATGTCTTCGGGCAGTCGGCGGGCCTGTTCCAGAGCCGCGCGGATCACCCAGTCACCGACCCGCGTGATCAAACCGCTATCCTCAGCCGTCTCGATAAAGTGCCCCGGATAGATCAGCCCCTTGGTCGGATGTGCCCAGCGGAGAAGGGCTTCGCAGCCAATCATTTTTCGTGTGCGCGCATCGATCTGTGGCTGGAAATAGACCAGAAGCTCATTGTTATCGAGGGCGCGTTGAAGATCTTCCTCCAACTCTCGGCGGCGGCGGGCCTTGGCTTCGAGATCCGGTGTGAAGATGCACCAACGAGCCCGACCATCGGTCTTCGCCTTATAAAGGGCAAGATCCGCATGCTGAAGAAGTGTCTGAGCGTCTGGCGTATAGGCATCGAACAGGCGCACACCTATGGACGCACTGCACCGGGCAGACGAGCCAAGCAGATTATATGGCTTGGCGAGAATCTCCGTCAGGTCTTTTACAACCGTTTCGATATGAGCTGCACCGCCTTTGCGCTCAATGCAGACAGCGAACTCGTCCCCGCCAAGACGTGCAATGGTGTCCTGTTCCTCGCAAGCCTCTGTCAGGCGGTCTGCCACCATTTTCAGAAGCTCGTCGCCAGCCGGATGTCCAAGCGTATCATTGACCCACTTGAAATTGTCCAGATCGAGCCAGAGAAGGGCCCGCTGGCGTCCCATGACGGGTCTCTTGCGAGCGAGACGTTCTAACGTTTCAAGAAGCGTTACACGGTTTGGAAGCCCGGTCAGAGCGTCATAATGGGCAAGATGCGCAATGCGATCTTCTGTTTCTTTTGACGCCGTCACATCTGAAGCGACACCTCTGAAACCGGCGAAAAAGCCGTTTTCAATGACAGGCTTACCGGTTATCCGCCACCAGGTGTTCCCGGTGGACCCGCTAACCGGCATGATCAAGTCGCGGAACGCCTGACGCCGCTTAAGGTTCTGATACAATACATCCCGTGCTTCGCACTCATCGAACAGATCGACCAGCGCAGCGCCGGAGCGCATGACATCGTACTGAACTTTCTCGCCCTGTAGCCCGGCGGGAATGCCCGAAATGAAACCATCTTCATCTGTTTGCCACAACCAGTCAGATGTCGATTCCTCGAAGTCCCTTAGCAGGAGGCTGATCAATTGCTCCTGTTCCTTGAGGGCGGCCTCATTGATCAACTGCTCAACATGGCGAGCGTGGGACCACTGCACACAAGCAACGAGAAGGCCACCATAAACGAGGATCAATATCGACAGGAGGTCGAAAATCGGTAGCGGATTTAATTGCAAACCAACAAACAAACCGCCAAGAACAGGCGTAATAAACGCGATGGCTGCCGATGGGATACGGGCAAGCAGAAAGGCTCCCGCAAAAGCCATCGCCGCCAGTATGATGCCCAGAGCCATATGGCCGGCAGATCCCGCATAAGGAATGACAATGACGGGCGTAAGACCCCAGATCGTACCCGACAGGGCCGCAGCCTGAATGACCCGTTCAAGAGCTCTTTGGGAGACGCTGGTGGGAATGCGAAGCCGATTGTTTCGCAAGATCCTGAGCATGGTCATGCCGCACATGAAGCAAAGGACAGTTGCCCAAAGCGCGAGGATCTGATCTGCGCCGCCGGCCCGAAAAGCCAGCAAGACCACCGCGCCATTCAAAACCTGTGCAAGCAGTGTTGCAGGTATAAGGCTATTTACGCTTTCGAGTTGTTTCGCCCTGACATGGCCAGCGAGGTCACCCATGATCCGGGGGGCTCGAAAAATTGCAAACAGATCTTTCACTTGCGCCGACAGTTCGCGTGACTTGCTCATCGCTTCCCTCACTTGAGTGCCAATCCGCCCGAATGCACTCATATCCAGCTCCGTACTTACCTTAAGGCTCTAAAATTTTCGGTAGACAGATCTTTCAAATTTGATCGAAATTTTTATCGGGTTGTGAGTTCAACCTTGCGCCTCGGAGACCTGACGGGGTATCTGCTAGCTTTCGTCTGGCGATCCGGGGGAGATGGATTGCCACCAACAAGGAGGGACATCCAATGACTGATGACACATCGAGCCCCAGCGCCCTGCAATATCTCGACCGTGCCATGGGCGGTTTACGCGAGCTTGGTCTGGTGCCTGAAAAGTCTGACGGGACCGCCCCGATCGTCGCTCTGCTTGACCAGATTTCCGATCTTGCGCCGGACAAAGTCGCCGCAATCGCCCGGACCCTGGATCAGGCATCTCACTTCAATGATATCGTCCGCGAGAATGTGGCAGGGATGACCGTTGGCGAGCGCTATGAAGGAATTACCACCGCCTTCAACTCGATCCGCGATGATGCGAAATCCATGGTTGATCAGTATGCCGACGGCAAAATCTCCACCATGGAACGGGTTTCGAATGTCTGGATGAAGATGACCCGCGGCGACATCGCCAGCCGCTTCGGCAAGATAAAGGATCTTTATCTTGAGGTTCAGTCGGAGACGGCTAACCAGATCGAGCGGGAGCAGGCAATTCTCGAAGCCTATCTCGACTTTCGCGGAGCTATGAAGCAGTCTGAAATCCTTGCACTCGAAGTGCTGAAAACCGGCGAAGGCAAACTGCAAGTAGCCAGAGAAGCCGTAAATGAAGCCGTGGCGATCGTCGAGGCCTTCGCTGGAGATGATGCCGCTGAGCGCGCCCAGCTGGAGCTGAAGCGGGACGAAGCTCTTCGCGGCCTACAGGCTGAGGAGAAGCGCTATCAGGTCGCCAAGGATCTCTCCGACAATATCACCGTGGGCTATAACACCTCGGAAGTGATCATGGCGCGGCTCGTTCAGACGACCAATGCCAAGGAACGGATCTACGCCCAATCGGTAAGCTTCTTCGGAACCAATGAAATCGTGCTGACCGCGCTCACCGCCAGCTTTACTGGCATGCATGGCCTGCATGAAAGCACCCAGACACTGGAAGCCATGAAGAAAGGCGTTGATCAGAGCCTGGAGGTTCTGGCCGAGATCGGAGCCGACATTCAGGAAGCGGCAACCCGCGCAGGCTATGGACCAACGGTCTCTGCCGCCGCCGTGAAGACGCTCGTCGACTCGGTTGTGTCGTATCAGGAGCGCAACCAACAGATTATCGAAGAGATGCGCGTCCTCGCCACAAAAAACTCCGAGGAAATTCGCGAGGCTGTTGAAGACGGCAAGAGACGGCTCACACGCCTTGTTGAGCAAGGTGCAGCCTCGGCATTGCTACCGGCGAGCTCGTGACGGACAGCTCCGCACCATCTTCTGCTGCCACACCGGCGGACCATGAGGACCAGAAACTCGATGATGTCCTCCTTGCCATGGATGTGGTGGATACGTTGCGCCACCGTGAAAAAATGGTGGCCCGAGAACTTGATGAAGAGGAGCGCGAGGCTGAACTGCTCAGCCGACTGAAGGAAATATACGTCGCCCAGGGCATTGAAGTCCCTGAACGCATTCTGAAAGACGGTGTCGCCGCCCTGAAAGAGCAACGCTTTGCCTATACGCCGCCAAGGAACTCCCTGCCTGTGCGCCTCGCCCGCATCTACATCGCCCGTGATCGCTGGATAAAGCCGGTCGTCGTTTCTGTCACGGCGCTAGTCGCTGCCCTCGGTGCATATGAGTTCGGTGTTGCCAGGCCGGAACGACTGCGCGCTGAAGACGTCCGTATAGAGGTAACAGAAACACTGCCAAACCAGTTGAATGCCCTGCGCGCCGAGATTCAGGATATTGCAGCAGAAGCAGATGTCGATGCCCTCGCAGAGACGCTGTATCAGGACGGACTTGCCGCGCTTGAAGACAATAAGCCCGATGATGCCAGAGACCTGATCCGGGAGCTGGAAACACTCAAGGCGGACATTGCCCGCACCTATGAAGTTAGGGTTCGGTACGCCAACGGGGCTCGGTCCGGCGTGTTTCGCATACCGGAAAATCGTCCGGGTCAACGCAATTACTACCTCATCGTCGAAGCTGTCGATCCGCGTGGCAACCTCATTGAAGTGCCGATCTTTGACGAGGAGCGCCAAACCCAAAGACGCGCAACCAGATGGGGTCAGCGCGTATCCCAGGCTGTGTTCAATCGTGTCGCTGAAGACAAACAGGATGACCAGATCATCCAGAATGACGTGATCGGCGCAAAGCCGTCCGGGCGGCTCAAACCAGCCTATACGGTTGAGACGCCGGGCGGGGCCATCCTCGAATGGTGACGTTATGACACGTATTCTGACAGGTCGCGATACGCTTCAGCGTCTGGATATGATGATCGCGGAAACGCGCCAATCGCTCGCCGACGCCATATCCAATAATGACGCAGCCGATACACGGCGCGCCGAGGTGCGAGAGGAACAGGTCGAGGCCTACCGGGCCCTGGCCCGGCTGAGAATTGATCTGCTTACCGGCAATCCGGAAACCGACAAGATCGACGACATTCACCGCAAGGCTGAACAACTTATTCAGCAGCAGGATAATTTTGTCGAACAGACGGCGGACGATCTGGCGGCAACGGCGCAAACAATTGAAAACCTTGAAGCCCAGCGCATGGCACTCGCGGGCGATCTGGACAGAGCGATTGAAGCCTACGAAGTCCGGGTGAATGAGATCGAGGCCGAGCTTTCGGAAACATCCGCCTACAAAACGCTTCTAAAAGCGGCCGAAGAAAGCGCGTCCGTTGTCTCTCGTGCGGAACAGAAATTGTCGCTCGCCCGCGAGGATCGCCGGGAGAAGGGTGCCCCTTATCAGGCTGACAGCCTGTTCATGTATCTATGGGAACGAAAGTTCCGCACACCGGAATACAAGGCAGGATCGCTCACCCGCATGCTTGATGGCTGGGTCGCGGGCCTCTGCGGATATGACAAGGCAAGGGCAAACTATGCCCGCCTAACCGAATTGCCGGAACGCCTCGCAGAACATGTCGAACAGGTCACCGAGGCCCACGGTGAAGCTGTGGATGCCCTCGAAGCCGCGGAAGCCGAAGCCCTTGCGAAAGGCGGTGCGGATGATCTGCGGGCGGCATCGGACAGGCTTCGGTCCGAACTAGACGCACTTGAGCCCAAGATTGAAGCAGCTGAGACCGATCATCTGAAAACAGCGGAACGTCATGATAGCGCCCTCGAAAACGGAACCGGCCCCGCGCAGCAGGCGCGGCAAGTTCTTGAAGAAGGTCTCAAATCCATGAGTTTTCCAGATCTGCGTGTTCTGGCGGCGGAAACACTGGAGCTTGAGGATGACCGGATCGTCGATGCCCTCGTGAAGCTGCGAGCTGAAGAGATGTCCCTCGAACTTGAAGCGGAGCGCAATTTCAGGCTGCCGCAAAGACGACGCAGTGATCTTGAGACCATTGAGCGTCTACGGCGGCGCTTCAAACGGGACCGGCTCGATAGCCCTTTTGCGACCTTTAAAGCCTCCACGGTGGATTCAATCCTCCGCGAGCTGATGCGCGGCGATATGGATGCCGACAGGGCTCTGCGAAATCTCAGCCGGGCCGTGCGGCGCAATAACCGGAAGACCTATCGCGGCTTTGGGGGCGTAAGCGGCGCGACACGCTGGGCCTGCCGGACATTCTCGAAGATGTGGTCTGGGAAGTTGCGAAAGAAGCGGGCCGCGCCGGACGCTATGGCGGCTCACCCTGGTCATCAGGGCGCACCCGCAGGCGTGCACCGCCGCGATCATTTCCGAAGAAACGGCGTGGCGGGCGTAGTAAGGGCGGCGGGTTTAGAACCGGCGGCGGATTCTAGGCCTCGTTCAGACGGCCTTTGCCGCCTTCAGCCCGTCGGACCTTTTGCGCCGGAATGGAGGGCGCATATCAGCGTGAAAAGTCTGCGGGATGTTTCCACGTCGACTTCAATCTTGTCCTGAAGCCGCTCACGCAGCAATTCAGAGCCCTCATTATGTATCCCGCGCCGGGCCATATCAATGGCTTCGATCTGCATCGGTGTCGAACCGCGGATCGCCTCATAATAACTCTCGCAAATCATGAAATAGTCTCGGATCACACCGCGAAACGGCGATAGGGAGAAGATGTAGGTATAGATCTCTTCTCCGGCTTCGGAGCGGATATGAAAGACAAGCTTCCGGTCAGCTTCGGCCAGAAAAAGCGCATAGGGGCCGCCCGCTTCATGGCCGTTCAGTACAAAGACATTCTTTTCAAGGAGATCGAAAATCGCCACACGCCGCTCATGCTCCACGTCGGGCCCGTGAGCTGCGAGGCTGTCCTGGTCGATCTCGACCGAGATGAGGCGATTATTGTCAGTCATTTTTCGCCATCGCGGCATTCGAGCGAATGGTCAGGGAGCGGACATGTCCCGGCAGACCCTCAGCCTCGCCTAGGCGTACCGCCGCTGGTGCCAGCGCCGCAAAGCCTTCAGGTCCGGCACCTTGAATCGAAGTCCGTTTCAAAAAATCGTAGAGTCCGAGACCGGATGAAAACCGCGCTGCCCTGGAGGTCGGCAGCACGTGGTTCGATCCCGTCACATAATCGCCGAGCACTTCGGGCAACCAGCGGCCAAGAAAAACCGCCCCGGCATGGCGTACCAACGGAAGGGCCGCCTCCGGGTTTTCAATTGCAAGCTCGAGATGCTCCGGCGCGATGATGTTCGACACGCGCACCGCTTCCTCCAAGCTATCCGCAACAACAATCGCGCCATGATTGGCCCACGAGACCGACGCCACTTCCTCGGTTGCCATCGTTTTCAATTGCAGGTGTACGGCCTTCTCGACAGCACTGGCGAAATCATCGCCAAACGTAATGAGGATGGATTGCGAGGATGGATCGTGTTCGGATTGACTGAGAAGATCCGCAGCGATCCAGGCTGGATCGTTCGCCTCATCGGCTATCACGCAAATCTCCGATGGCCCGGCAATTGTGTCTATGCCAACCACCCCAAAGACTTGCCGCTTGGCTTCTGCCACCCAGGCATTACCCGGCCCGACAATCTTATCGACCGGCCGCAACCGGCCTGCACCATAGGCAAGCGCTGCGACAGCTTGGGCACCGCCTATCGGATAATACTCGTCCACACCGGCTTTCAGCGCAGCATAGGCGACTGCCGGAGCGAGCTGACCATCTGGGGCCGGCGCAGTCATGACGACCCGACCGACGCCGGCGAGCTTTGCCGGTACGGTATTCATGAGGACAGAGCTCGGATAACTCGCCCGGCCGCCCGGAACATAAACGCCAACACTATCGACAGGGCCCCAGCGCCAGCCTAGGGTCACGCCTTGATCGTCCGTATAGGTATGGTCTGCAGGTCGCTGTTTCTCATGATAAGCCGAAATGCGCCCATGGGCGAAATCGATCGCGGCCTTCAAATCATCCGGGCAGGTCCCGGCAAGCTGCTCCAGATCGACATCGTCCGAAGACAGATACTCTGGATCAACGACTATCCGGTCGTAGGTCGCCGTGAAGTCAGCCACAGCATCGCCGCCCCGGCGGCGCACCTCATCGATAATGTTCCGCACAGAGCCGGTCAGGTCGGCCTCGCCGCCACCGCGAGGTTCCGCCATGAAGGCAAGAAAGTCTTCTTCGAAGCCCCGATCCGATGTGCGAAAGCGCCGTGTCACCGCCTGCCACTCCGGCTTTCATGGTCAGGGGTATGACGCGTATTCCAGATCGTATCGGAATCGAGCAGCGTCACGTCGAGACACTCGACATCAATCTCGATTTCGCCATCGCCAGCGAAGAGCAGCTTCAGCTTGCCGCCCGGCGGCTCATCATCGGTGACGAACTCGGCCGAAAGAAACGAGATCACCAGCTCCGGGTCAGACTTGGTCAGGCCCCTTGCGCGAACGCCAGTTACGCCGTCAACGCCGAGAATCGCCCGCGCGCGGGCCGGTTTGCCGCCATCGTGAACCACATCCTCCCAGCGGAAACGGTTGAGCTCGAGGGAGAACCGCCGACGCTTGGCCTGATAGCGAAACCCGCCCACCTTCGAGACAGCATCCTGCAATGCCGCCGATATCACTTTCAGATCGTTACTGTCTTCGGCCATCAGCCGAAGTGGTTTTGGTGTCGCCATTGAACCATACCTTATTCGCCATCGGCCCTGACCCGCCTGATGTCTGCGCCGCATTTCTGCAGTTTCTCATCAAGCAGCTCAAAACCCCTGTCGAGGTGATATATGCGGTTTATTTCCGTTTCGCCATGGGCAATGAGACCTGCGATCACCAGCGACACGGATGCGCGCAGATCTGTCGCCATGACCGGGGCACCTTTCAGGGCTTCAACGCCTTTGACCACAGCCTCCTTACCGCGAACAGTAATATCCGCCCCGAGGCGCGACAGCTCCGGCGCATGCATGAATCGATTTTCAAAGATGTTCTCGCGGATGGTGGAGGTGCCTTCCGCTGTCGCCATAAGAGCCATAAATTGCGCCTGCAAATCCGTCGGAAACCCTGGATGCGGGCTTGTATCGATATCAACGGCTTTGAGAGCGGTCCCGTTTCTCTGGATGCGTATGGTGTCGTCTTCAGTGGAAACCTCAATGCCCGCCTGCCTTAGCGCATCGATCAGCGCGCTCAGCGCATCGACCGGAGCGCCTTCAAGGACGACGTCGCCGCCCGCAGCGGCAGCCGCCATGGCGTAAGTGCCCGCCTCGATCCGGTCGGCCATGACCGGATACGTCGCTCCGGAAAGCCTCTTCTGACCGACGATGCGGATCGTATCAGTCCCCGCACCGTCGATCTCTGCCCCCATCAGGGACAGGCAATTCGCCAGATCGACGATTTCCGGCTCCTGCGCAGCATTTTCGAGCACGGTCTCTCCTTCCGCCAACGTGGCGGCCAGCATGGCGTGCTCAGTTGCCCCAACGGACGGGAAGTCAAAGGCGATATGCGCCCCTTTCAAGCCGCGAATGGCCGCAGCCTTCACATAACCTTCCTCGATGACGAGATCGGCCCCCATGGCCTCAAACGCTTTCAGGTGGAGATCCACGGGCCGCGCGCCGATGGCACACCCCCCGGGCAGGGATACGGTCGCATGGCCGACCCGCGCCAGAAGTGGCCCAAGCACATTAAAGCTCGCCCGCATTTTCCGCACCTGATCATAAGGCGCGATGGTAGAGGTCAGGTCCGCTGCATTGAGATGACATTCACTTGCCCCTTTGGGCCAATAGACATCTACGCCAAGAGAGGCGAGCAGCTGCGAGAGAAACCGCGTATCGGCGAGGTTCGGCATATTGGTCAGCACCAGCGGTGCCTCCGTCAGCAGGCACGCAACCATCAGCTTTAGGGCCGAATTCTTCGCCCCTGAGACCTTGATATTGCCGGAGAGGGCGTTTCCGCCTTTCAAAACAAGCTTGTCCATTGCGCACTCCTACAGGGATTGCAGGGGCGAGGAAAAGGCGGAATTGCGCTTAAATCGGGGGATTAGCCCTCTCGCTGTACAAAAATCCACGTCGCGCGACGGGAAGATGCAGCTCCACCGTTGAAACACTTAGTTCACAACCAAAAAGAGGAGCCCCTCCCATGAAAAAACTCGCAGCTCTTACAGCACTTGCCGCCCTGACCACGGCAGGTCTTATGGCCGGATTTGCCATCGCACAGCCGCCCACCCCGGCAGACCAATCAGAACGCTGGGCCGAGCGCCTTGCCGAACTCGACATCGACGGTGATGGAACGCTTAGTCTCGACGAAACTCAGGCACCTCTGGAAGAGCGATTTACGACCGGAGATACTGATGGAGACGGGGTTCTGTCGTCTGACGAGCTGACAGCGCTGCGGACCGCTGAAAGAGAGGAAAGACGTGCCAACCGGCAGGAGCGCCGCTTCAACCGCCTCGACGTCAATGAAGACGGCTTCATCGACGCAGACGAATTCGAAGCCCCCTCAGAGGCACGCTTTGAGCGTATCGACGCCGATGGAGATGGTGAAATCACAGAAGAGGAAGCCCGGGCTGCAGGCGAAAAGCGTCGCGGCAAGCGGCGCGGCGGACGTCGTGGACCTGGACCAGACGGCGCTCCGGACGCCGGATAAGAACTGATGACAGGCAATACGGCATCTGCTGTGGCCCATGTCTTGTGCCTGTCGCAAAAGCATCGTCCCATCGCCCGGATGACGGCAGATAGCGAAGCGGATCAGATCAAGCGGGCCGCCGGAGGAGATCCGGCGGCCATTCGCGCGATTATCGTTCGCAACACGGCACCGTTACACGCGCTGGCTTTTCGCATGTTGCGATCTTCAGAGGACGCTGAAGAAGTCGTCCAGGAAACATTTCTGAGAGCTTGGAAAGCTCTGCCAAAGTGGCAACCGAAGGCAAAGCTCTCAACCTGGCTGCACAGAGTCGCCCTGAACCTTTGCTACGACCGGCTGAGAAAACGCCGCGAGCATGTGATGGCTGAGCCGCCCGACATGGTCGATGAGGGGCCTGGCCCCGATGGCCAGCTTTCGCGAAAACAGGATGTGGCCCGCGTGCACAATGCGCTTGCCAAGCTGCCGGAGCGGCAACAGGCTGCCCTATCGCTGTGCGCGCTGGAGGGATACACAAACAAGATGGCAGCCGAGATTCTGGACGTGAGCGTCGATGCTCTGGAAAGCCTGCTTGCGCGGGGGCGTCGGCAGCTGCGCAAGATCCTCAGCGAAGATGTGAGGAACGGGATATGACGGAGATGACAGCAAGCCGCCTCATGGACATCCTCGCCGCCTATGGCGCGGAGCCGCTCAGCTGGCCGGAAGAGGAACGCGCCGCAGCCGAAGCGCTGCTTGCCGCCCATCCGGAGCGATTTGCCGACGCCATCGCCGAAGCGCGGCAGATGGATGATGAGTTGGGCGCACTTCCCATCGTCAGCCTGCCGGATGGTTTGATCGAAAGCGTGATCGCGTCAGCACCGATCAGGGAGGTCAGCTCCGGCGCATCAGCATTGGTCCGTCCGCTCTGGCAGATCAGGCTTTGGGCAGGTGGTTTTGCCACGGCCTGCCTCGCCCTCGGATTGGCGGTCGGCTATATGGCACCTCTGCAAAGCACGACGGATTATGATCCGTTCGAGGAAGCTCTCACATATGCGCTTTTCGATAGCGATCTCTATTCGTTGGAAGATGATATCGACGGATGATGAATAGCCGAACCCTCCTGATTATCGCGGCCATATCCGTGGGCATTAATCTGCTGCTGATTGGAGCCTTTGCAGGGGCTGCGCTCCGACCGGACCCACCGCCGCCGCCTCAGTCCAGTGGGCCGAGTGGTGCGCCCGCAAATGGGTCTGAACGGGCAGTGGCACGCGCCCTGATCGCGGCAACGCCTGAGGCTGACCGGCGGGCCGTTCGTCAGGATTTGAGGCGGAGCTGGCGAGAAACTGCGCCGCTCAGGCGACGCATTGCCGAAGCCCGCAAGGAAATTGCCGCTGCAATCCGCAGCGAGCCCTATGACGAGGCCCGCGCTATCGCCGCCATCGAAGCCCTCGCCGAAGCCGAAGGCGAGCTTCGCACCACGATCCAGTCAGATCTGATGCGCCGACTCGACGATGTGTCCCCGGAAACCCGCGAACGGATTGCCGAGGGTATGGAGCGGCGCGGCCAGAGACGGAACCAAAGACAGGGTGAACGTCAGCGGCAGCGTTTCAACAGAGAGCCATAAGTCCCTAAAGCGGAATATTGTCGTGCTTCTTGGCGGGATTTTTCACATCTTTGCCCTTAAGCCGTTTCAGAGCCCGCGCCACGCGCCGCCGCGTTGAGTGCGGCATGATGATATCGTCGATATAGCCCTTGGTGGCAGCGACATAGGGATTGGCGAAGTTCTCTTCATATTCCTTTGTCCGCGCAGCGATCTTTTCCTCATCGCCAAGCTCGGACCGGAAGATAATCTCAACCGCGCCTTTTGCTCCCATCACCGCGATCTCCGCCTTGGGCCAGGCATAGTTGACATCGCCGCGCAGGTGTTTCGAGCTCATCACATCATAAGCCCCACCATAGGCTTTGCGGGTGATGACTGTCACCTTCGGCACGGTCGCTTCAGCGAAGGCAAAGAGCAGTTTTGCACCGTGTTTGATCAGCCCGCCATATTCCTGCTTCGTGCCCGGCATGAAGCCCGGCACATCGCAGAATGTGACGATCGGAATATCGAAACAGTCACAGAAGCGGACGAACCGCGCACCTTTACGGCTTGCATCAATGTCGAGAACGCCGGCCAGTGTCATCGGCTGATTCGCCACAAAGCCCACAGTGGAGCCTTCAATGCGCCCGAAGCCGCAGAGGATATTGCCACCGAATTCCGGAGAAATCTCAAAGAAGTCGCCCTCATCGGCAACTTTCTCGATCAATTCGCGCATATCATAGGGCGCGTTGGGATTGTCCGGTATCAGCGTATCGAGGCTCATCTCAACACGATCCGGATCATCGAAACTTTCCAAAACAGGTGGCTTCTCGCGATTTGACAGGGGCAGGAAGTCGACGAGCCGCCGCATCTCGGTCAGGGCCTGGATGTCATTGTCGAAAGCGCCATCAACCACACCGGACTTTTTGGCGTGGACCGACGCCCCGCCAAGGCTTTCATGGCTCACTTCCTCATTGGTCACCGTTTTCACAACGTCGGGCCCGGTGACGTACATGTAGGAGGTATCCTTCACCATAAAGATGAAGTCGGTCATGGCTGGCGAATAGACGTCACCACCGGCGCAAGGCCCCATAATCACGGAGATTTGCGGTATCACGCCCGAGGACAGGACATTCTCCATGAAGATGTCGGCATAACCTGCGAGACTGTCCACACCTTCCTGAATCCGCGCACCCCCTGCGTCGAAGATGCCGATCACCGGCGCGCCGACGCGCGCAGCAGCTTTCTGGACCTTCACGATCTTCGCCGCATGGGCGAGGGAGAGCGACCCCCCGAATACGGTGAAATCCTTGGAAAACACATAGACAAGGCGGCCATTGATTGTTCCAGCACCCGTCACCACGCCGTCGCCCGGTATTTTTTGATCCGCCATGCCGAAATCGTTGCAGCGGTGCTCGACAAACATGTCGTACTCTTCGAACGAGCCTTCATCGAGAAGAACGGCGATTCTCTCCCGCGCCGTCAGCTTGCCTTTGGCGTGTTGGCGCTCGATGCGCTTTTCGCCGCCGCCTGCCCGCGCCCGCGCGCGCCGTGCTTCCAATTGCTCGAGGATTTCCTGCATAGTCTGTCAGCCCTGTCTTATCCGTTATCTGGCCCACGCGTTGATAAAGCCATTTACGGGCTTGGCAAGCGATCAGCACGCCAGACGCGAAAACGGCGGCCCGATGACGGACCGCCGCTCCATTTGCGGGATTTTCAGGCGGCTAGTAGCCAGTATTGAAAGACAGGGTGATGCCCCGGTTCCGGAAGTTGTGGCCTCTGAACCCGGCAAACCGTGCAGGGTAGAGATCCGTCGACGCCCGAATAGATCCGCGGGCAACCTTACATTCATAGGGCTGGCGGTCGACTTTCCGGCCATCAAGCAGTCTCGCCTTGCTGTAGACAACGAATTTCTGCTTGCCGATCTGTTCGACACGGGGCCTGCGCAATTCAGCGGCGCGAAATCCTTGATAGCTCGCATCCAGCTGCAACTGACAGTCACACTGATAGATCGCATCGTCGATCAGATACTGAACCTCCTGCGGCGTCTGTCCGAAAGCGTTTACATGGATCGCCTTACCAAACTTCGCCTGGGTTACATGACCACTTCTTCGGAAGTCACCGGCAAAGCCTGGGCCTCCGCGCAATTCAGCCGCACTCACCCCGCCCCGGTTGAAACTGTTTACCTGCGCATTTGCAGGAGCAGCGAGAAGAGCAGACGCAGCCAACGCAACGGCTACCACTCCGGTTTTCATGATGCGTTTCATCATGGATGCACTCTCTCACAGGCACCTGCAACCCAGCCTGAGTGCGCCGATATCTTCCGTTCATAAAGTGAGTTAGCGCTCACTTTTACTGATTTATTTGATTTTTTTCGCTAGTTTTGCGCTAAAAAAATATCTGCGAGCATGGATATTTCTACCCTGCGGGCCTCGTGACGGGCCTCCGCTTCATCATCGGATCCCCATTTCTCCGCCTGCCAGATCTCATCCAGTATCGAATGCTGATAGGCCTCAAACGGCGAAACCTTGCCCTTTTCCACGGCGAACATCAGCAAGGCTGACCCATAAATACCCATTCCAAACAGAAACGCTGTCAGCTGCAAATCGTTGAAAGCCGAAACATGACCGCGGGCGGCATCAAGCGATGTAGGCGGCTGCGTCTGATGCAGCACACCGCCTGGTGCCTCCAGCAATACAATCCCCAACGCCTTGCCCGCCCATTCCCGGATGGGACGCCAGAGCGCGATCTGGCGGTCCCGCAATTCCCGCTGATCCTCTCCGGCGAGAAAGCAGAGGAGATCGGTCTCGCAATAGCGGGCGACCTCGTCGGCCATTGCGTCCCGTTCCGCCGGTGTCTGGTCAATAGCGACATTCACGAGCCGCGTGACATGCATCGACGCAACGTCGACTGTCTCGCCCTGCCCGTTCCATTCGGCTGCGATCGCCTCACCAATCGAACGGTCGTTCACAACAAGATCCGCCCGCGCCGGCGTCTTGATCACGCGGCCGTCGAGCGCCACTGCCCACTGGCCATCGCGCTCAATCGCCTCGGCCTGCTTGTAAAACCGTTTCATTCGGCGGCCTGTTTTTCAGCAAAAGACTTCAGCGCATGGTTCAGGCTGCCAAAGTCGTGATGCAGATAGTCGGCGTCAACCGCGCTCAACTCCCCGGCCGTACCGAAGCCCCAACTCACGCCATGGGTTTCAACCCCCGCTGCCCGGCCCATCTGAATGTCAAACACGGCGTCACCAATCATGACCGATTGATGCGTCTCAGCGCCAAGCGCCTTCATCGCTTCCTCGACCATGAAAGGATGGGGCTTGCCCGGCCCGTCATCGGCGCACCAGATCGTATCGAAATATTCCTCCAGCGGATGCATCTCGAAGATCGCCCGGATGCCGCGATGGGATTTTCCCGTGGCCATGGCAATCAGCCAATTGTCTTCCCTCAGGGCGTTCAGCGTTTCCAGCGCTCCTTCATAGAGCGGTTCTTTGAAGTCCGGATCGGTCCGCCGTGAGATAAACGCCTGGCGGTAGGCTTCAACAAGATCGGGCAGCTTCGCCTCATTGAAATCATCCGGAGCGAGCCTCCGGCACGCCTCATCAAGCCCAAGCCCGACAATCTGGCGCGTCGCATCATAAGCCGGTGGCGGTAAATCCATATTTTCAAATGCCCGCACCATAGCGGTCTGAATGACGTCCCGGCTATCGACGATCGTGCCGTCCATATCCCAAATCGCGAGTTTCAAAGTCATTAGGCAAAAGGATCCAAAGGCTCTCGCCCGGCTTCACTTTCCAGAAAGCCAAGCGTTTTGAAAGTGTCTTCCATATGCGGTGGCAGCGGTGCGGTGACCGTTAAAGGCTTGCCGCGCTTGCGCGGCAAAATGATTGCCCGGGCATGGAGGTGTAGCCCCGCCGCGACCCCCTGGGGCACTTCCTTGCGGGTGGCATAGCGCTCATCACCCAGGATCGAGGTCTCGAGTTCGGACATGTGGAACCGCAATTGATGCGTCCGCCCCGTCACCGGCTTCAACGCCACCCAGGCCGCCCGCTGGCCCGCCGTCGAAATCACTGAATAGTCCGTGATCGAATGGCGCGCACCGTCCGCTTGCTGAGCAGAGCGATACATCCGTTCACGGTCTTCCTGATCCTCACTGCCATCGCCCCGCGCCATCCAGCACCGCACCTGACCGGAGCGTGGCTGCGGAACTTTTACCGTCACCGCCCAGTAAATCTTGTCGAGATCTCGGCCGCGAAAGAGCTTGCCAAGATTCGCCGCCGCTGCTGGGTGGCGGGCAACCACAAGCACGCCGGAGGTTTCCCGGTCGAGGCGGTGCACGAGTTTTGGACGATGCTCGCTCGAACCCCGTAAATAGCCCAGCATGCCGTCAATGTGGCGGTTGATCTTGGTGCCGCCCTGGGTGGCAAGGCCCGCCGGTTTGTTCAGCACAAAGAAGTCATCTTCCTCATGGATGATAAGACTCCTCATGAAGGCTTCATCGCCACCCCGGCGCTGGCCTTTTATGTCCTGATCCTTACGCGCCGGTTTCTTGCCAATCGGCGGCAGACGCACGGCCTGCCCGGCCTCCAGCCGTGTGTTTGATTTCGCACGGCCGCCATCGACACGGATCTGTCCGGTGCGGAGTAATTTCTCCACTTCGCCCTGGCTGACGCTGATCCGGCGTTTCACCCAGCGGTCGAGCCGCGCACCTGCTTCCTCATGAGAAACGGTTTCGGTCACGACCTCGTTCCGGCTCATGCCACGAGCCTCCGCGCAATCCAGAGCCCCAGAAACAGAGCTGCCACACCGAGTATCAGCGACAGTCCGGCATAGCTCGTTGCCCGCGCCATCGCGCCGGTGCGCATCATATTGGCGATTTCGAGCGAGAATGCAGAGAACGTCGTAAAGCCGCCGAGCACACCGGTGGCGAGGAATAGCCGTGTGCCCTGCCCGGTCGCATCAGCTTTCAGCGCCAACCACCCCACCAGCACACCCATTGCGAGGCTGCCGGCCACATTCACGGCAAATGTTCCCCAAGGCCAGCCCCCCGGCAGCAGGCGTATGGCCGCGAGGCCCACGCCATGGCGGAGGCTCGCCCCAATCGCTCCACCGAGCCCGACCAAAAGGAATCCGTTCATGGGCGGCGTCTTACGCGTCTACGCCCGGAACCTCCAGCCCTGCCTGCAGCAGGATTGCGCCCCTCATATCTTCCGGCACGCGTGCTTCCAGAGTGATGTCAGACCCGTCGGGGTGGGTGAGCGCGAGCCGCGCGGCATGGAGCATCAGACGCGGCGCAGAGAGCTTTCCCGTTCCGTAGAGCGGATCGCCGAGGATTGGACAGCCGAGATATTTTAGATGCGCCCGCAGCTGGTGCATGCGTCCGGTCTTCGGATGCAGCTCGAACAAAGCCGTCCGCCCTGACCGCGACAGAACTCGCCAATGGGTTTTCGCATCCACCGCGCCGGTCGCATCGCTTGCCACCATGGGCGGCGATCCCCGCTGGCCCCTACAATTCAAAAGCGGCTGGTCGATGTCCCCGGCCTTTGCTTCCGGAAGTACCCCTTGCGCAAGCGCCAGATAGGTCTTCTTCGCCCTTCGGGAGGAGAAACTCTCCGAAAGGTGCGCTGCAGCCGGCTTGGTCTTTGCCGCAACGATGACGCCTGACGTGCCAGTATCCAGGCGGTGCACAAGCTTCGGGCGTTTCCCGTTCGATCGGGCAAAGGCCCAGAGTAACTGATCGAGGCACCGCCCGCGATTGCCCCGCGTCTGAACCGGCAGGCCCGATGGTTTGTCGAAGGCAAGGACCGCGTTATCCTCATGGATCACAAGACCCCGCACGAATGCGGTGTCCGCGTCGCTCAAGCTTGGGGGAGCAGCCTTAGCCATGGCTGCCCATCAGTCAGCAGCCACAGCCTTCTGGGCCGATGCCTGCAACCACTCGCGCGCCGTATCGGTCATGATCTCCAGAGCCGGTTCATAGGCTGACTCCAGTGCCTCAGCTATGAACGCCTCGGTCAGCAGAGCCTTCGCCGCCAGCTCCGGAATGCCTCGCGCCCGCATATAGAACAGCGCTTCATCGTCCAGCGCGCCGCAGGTATTCCCGTGAGCACAGGCCACATCATCGGCATAGATTTCCAGCTCGGGCTTCGCATTCACCACAGCGCCATCTTCCAGCAGCAGGGCGTTATGCTGCATGTCCGCATCGGTTTCCTGGCCGACATGGCGCGGCACGAAGAATTTGCCCTGGAAGACCCCCTCGCCGCCATCCATAACAGCGCCCTTGGTCAGCTGTTCGGTGACACAAGCTCGCGCGCCGTGGCGCACATGGGAGGTGAAATCGACATGGTAGTCCTTGCCCGCAAGATAGGCCGCATTCAGCGTTGCGTGGGCTTCTTCTTCCTGAAACACAAGGCGCGTTTCGATCCGGGTCACCTTGCCCCCAAAGGCGAGCGCGGTCTGGGTATACTCCGCTTCGGCCCCAAGGTGCACTTCCGCAGTGATCGAGGTGGCTTCCTCTAAAGCCGGTGGCTGGATAAGGGTTCGGCTCGCCTTTGCTCCGGCCTGAAGGCCAAATGAGACAAGCGAGGCGTTTAGCCCCGCGCCGCCGAGATGGCTCTCGACCACATCGATTTCAGCGCCCGGTCGGATGACAAATACCATGCGGGCGAAAGCTGCCTCACCGGCATTGACATAAATCAGCTTCAGCGGCGTCGTCACCTTTTCGGTGACCTCCACCATAATCGTTTCCGGCGTCAGCGCGGCGGTCATCGCGCCGAGCGGTACGTCTTCGGCGGCGGCAAAAGCCTGGCCATCGGTTTTCGTGAAGGCCTTTACCCCGTCCGGCAGGTCCTCCAGCCCATCGGCCCGACCATTCCGGAACACAATGTTATGGCCTCCAACGTTCTTGAAAGGATCGGGCCGGGCACCAGCTCCTTCGTTTAGCGTCCGCAAACGCCGCTTGAAGTCCGTCCACTTGAAGGCTTCCATCCGCCGGTGCGGCAAGCCATTCTCGGCAAAAGCCGAAAACGCCCGCTCGCGGCGGGCATCTTCCTTAAGGTTGCCATAGGCCGCCACAAGGGCAAGCTCAGCCGCCGTCGGGTCTTTTATGAGATCACGAAGGTCAGTCATTGAAACCAAAATGCGATCTCAAAATACTGAAAAATCGTTCTGCACCAACCTCATCCAGCTGAATAGATTGACTTTTTTTACCCGGCATATCTCGGGTCGATTTTCCATATGTATCAACTTGCAAGAACTTGCGGCCATCGCGCTCGAATGTTGTAAATGTGGCTTCAATCTCCTCATGTATTGAATTCATATTCATTTCTTTTTCTTTGAATACCCGCACAAGAGCCATCTAAGCCGCCTCTCCGAGGACGCCGTCATAGCCTTCCTTTTCAAGGCGAATGGCGAGCTCCGGCCCACCCGTGGTCACGATCTTTCCGTCGGCCAGCACATGCACCTTGTCCGGTTTGATATAGTCAAGCAGGCGCTGATAGTGGGTGATCACCACCATGCCGCGATCCGGCGAACGGAACGCGTTCACGCCCTGGGCCACGGTCTTCAACGCGTCGATATCGAGCCCGGAATCGGTCTCATCCAGCACAACAAAACGCGGCTCCATCATCATCATCTGAAAAATTTCGAGCCGCTTCTTCTCACCGCCGGAAAAGCCAACATTTAGCGGCCGCTTCAGCATATCATTGGAAAGGTTTAGCTTTCCGCCAATCTCCCGTGATTTCTTGATGAAATCCGGTGCCGAAATCTCGTCCTCGTCCCGCGCCGCCCGCTGGGCATTGATCGCCGTGCGCACAAAGGTCATCACCGGTACACCTGGTATTTCCACAGGATACTGGAATGACAGGAAGAGCCCGAGGGCCGCCCGCTCCTCCGGCTCCAACTCGAACAGGTCCTCACCGTCGAAATCGGCGGTCCCGTCGGTCACTTCATAGCCATCCTTGCCGGTCAGCACATAGGACAGGGTCGACTTTCCTGCACCGTTAGGCCCCATAATGGCATGCACTTCGCCAGCAGGGACTTCCAAGGAGAGCCCCTTCAATATGGCGCGAGCCTCATCGTCCTCGCCCACGCTAGCGTGAATATTTTCAAGTTTCAGCATCGCCGCGGGATATGGGCCAAAACCGGTAATTTGAAAAGGGGGTTAAGGCCCATTTTACAACCGTGACAGGCCCCTTCGCATGATTGGCGCGACAATCAGCTCAGCAGACAGAGTCTTATGAGCCTCTCAGCGCGCGGAAAGTGAGAGTCTCACTTTTCGTTGTTCCCGTTTTCGCGATGCGAAAACATGGAACGCGCTCAGGGCTGCTCCTTGATTGTCTCCGTATCGCGCCTTCGGCGCTCACATGAGACGCGCTCAGGGCTGCTCTTTGATTGACCCCCGCGTCGGCCTGCAGCCTCGCGATGGGTCGCGCTCAGGGCTGCAGGTTTTGCTCTTATTAGACTTGTCATCCCGG
>JBCCUK010000031.1:0-43914 GCA_039196965.1 Pseudomonadota bacterium
CGAACGCATGATCCATCGTTCAGCCAGAGCCGACCACGTTTGGGTTGTTTCTGTGGGACTTTCAGGTTCGTCCGGAAATTGATCCCCCGGATCAATTTCTGATCCTCCTCACTCACGCCGCCAGATGCGATAGACACGCCCTGGTTCAGGCGCACTTCAACTTCGCGCTGTTTTGCAATGATCTCTTCAGGCTTGGCTCTTTTGCCCATGTCCCAACTCCATATCAGAGCCGATCCTCTCTCAAACTATGCGCCAGTTTTTCTCGAGCAGACCAAGGTATCCAAACTTGCTAAATGTATCCCATTTTGATTCCCAATTTGTATCCCAAAATTGAATGATATTGGGTTCTAGCCTCGAATACAGCGTCGAACCAATTCAGGGAATGATGTTGCGTTGAACGCAAGATCAAGGGAATGTTTGCCGACTCAATCTCGTACAGCGTCTTTGTTTCCGCATTGTATCGGCAAACGACAAAGTACTGTCGTTTCACGACGTACTAAACAGAATCTGCAGACGAAAAATTCGTATCACATCAAAGAAAAGGTTGATCTACCGCAAGCCAAAGCACTGCTTCTGGAGGTGAGCTATCAAATCGTTCGATCAAGCTCCCAACTCTCATTGCCGAATTTGAAAAGAGCTTCGTGCGCAAATATGTAGCATTGACATTTTTGGGCACTTACCCAAATTGGGCATTTACCCAAATGTGAAGGTGCAATAATGATCTCAAATTGGCTCGCTCCGCTCCTCTCAGACTGGCCGGTTCCCGCAAAATTTCTCATAGTCGGAGTATTCATCGCGGGTCTCGTCATGCTGCGATATAGCCTGTTCACCGCTGTGGCATTCGGTGCCGGTGTGCTCGTCGATAAAATCTCGCCATGGCGCAGGTTGCAAAAGACCCCTTTCACCTTTGCACAGATAAGGCGAGAATTTCTTCATTCGATATCCAGTGTACTGATGTTTACGCTGGTGATCGGTGGTATCATCCTGATGACGCAGGCTGGATGGACCAAAATCTACAGCGATCCAGCAGCGTTTGGTTGGGTATGGTTCATTGTGCAAATCCCAGTCGCGCTTTTGATACAAGATCTATATTTCTATTGGATGCATCGTGCGTGTCACTTGCCTCATATCTATGAGCGTGCACACAAGACGCACCATCTCTCGACAAATCCCAGCGCATTTGCCGCTTTCGCCTTTCACCCAATAGAAGCCCTGCTTGAGATCGCTATTTTTGTTCCGTTGGTGATACTCGTTCCAATGGCCGTGCCTGCGCTAATCACGGTGGGGGCCATCTCGCTGCTCTTCAATGTTTATGGACACCTCGGGTACGAGGTAATGCCGCGCATCATTGCCAACAGCCCCATTGGATATTGGTTGAATAAATCCGCCTATCACAACCAGCATCATCGCGCCTACAAATACAATTATGGGCTCTACACCGTGATCTGGGACAGGCTGCACGGGACGCTGCATCCCCATGCTGACCGGCTCTATGACCAGGCAACCACCACATCGACAAAAACAAAGGACTCTGTCAGCGTGAGACACGGAACTGGAGTTGAAAGCGAACCTCTTTGACCCGAATAAAGTATACATCAAATCGCGTGAGAACCGCATTTGGGGAGAAGACCAAAGGAAAGATCCTTTATTCCAGTCTAACCCTCTTCAATACTGATGGTTTTGATGCCGTTACCACATCGCGGATTGCTGAAGCGGCTAGCGTTCTGGACGGGACCTTATGGTATCATTTTAATGCAAAGTCAGACCTTGTTTCAGCTCATCTGATTGCTTTGGAGCAGAGCCTAAAGGACCAGTTCGACACGGCAAACACCAGCGATCATCCCTTTGCCGTCGAGCAGTTTCTCGGAGTTTTCGATGTCCTCTGGGATTTCCGATACCTTCTACGAGATCCGCTCCAAGACCTGCAGAGAGATCCACTTTTTGCCAAGCGCCTGCAGAGCGCATACACCTCGGTTGAAGAGCAGGCAAAACTGAGACTGACGGCAGCAGCCGAAGAAGGTCTGCTAGATTTATCTGAAATAGATGCGGCAACACTTGCAGCATCTTGTGTAATCATCGGGCGATACTGGTTCGACTATTCCCGCGTGCGCAACAATGTCGGAAGCAAAGTGGAGCAGCATCGTCTAGAGGGTATCCAACAAATCGTATCGATCCTGCGACCGCACTTCACGGAGCGGGCAAAATCGATGTTCAAGAACGCGAAGATCACGTTGCCGTCGCAAGTCTGAGAGGGTTTGATCATTCACGCGATCCCTGAGAAATTGGGCTCAAAGCACTACAGGTGCGACTGTTTCATTTGGTTGACGATATCCACGCCCGGCTCGTGGTCAAATCGCGACCGCCGAGTGGAAAGACGGCAGTGTCGTTCAGGGTAGCAAAAGTGTTTTGGTGATTGCGCACGAAAACAGGCTTGCTCGCCTTTGAGGGACCCATTCGCACAGCGCATGCGCGCCGAGGTATCCCCTTCATCTATCGCTGAACTTGCACGTCTCGCGCTACACTATAGCCCTATTGGGAAAGATCTGCCCCCCCCTTTGGAGCAAGAAATGATGCGCAATTTCATCCTCTTAACGGCAGCCGCGAGCTTATGTTTCATCGCAGGGTGTTCTCAGGGATCCGTTTCTACTGATGTAAAGACATCGCCAGAGAATACGTCTGCTGCGATAGACGTAAGCTCTGTGACAAAACTTACCTCAGGACCATCACTAAACGCGTTGGAGTTCGGCGGTCCAGACCTTCTATTTGCCGCCAGCAATGATGACGGTAGCGTTTACGCTTTTAAGCTTGACCCGGACGACGCAAACGAAACGATTGATGAGCCGAGGCCTTACAACTTTGAGAATTTCGGTTCCCGGATTTCCGAGTTTCTAGGCGTCTCACCATTGGATATCACCTACAACGATCTTGTCGTTCATCCGCTTTCGACGGCGGCATTTCTGAGCCTCACAGTTAGACATCCCGATGGCGATAAGCCGGCCCTTATAAAGGTCAGGCAGAGTGGCACCCTTTCCCTGGTTGACATCAATGCGCTGGAGGTCACGAGTGTAGAGCTAAATGAACCCGCGACCACGGATGTCGTTTTCTGGCGCGATGTTCCCGCAGCTTCTCTCACTGTGACCGATTTAGAGTATAGCGATGGCAAGCTCCTGGTTGCTGGACTGTCCACCGGCGAGTTCGCCTCGACATTGCGCCAATTAGATTATCCTTTTGCAGAAGCCGCGCGCTCTTCAAGCATCGAAATGTTCCATACAGCGCACAACCAGAACGAAACTCGCGCACCAATCCGTGCTATGGCCATGGCGTCCATAAATGGGGAACCGACGCTTATCGCAGCGTATACATGTACACCCCTCGTCACCATTCCAGCTGCGAGCCTCGTCGATGGCGCGCATGTGATGGGCAAGACAGTGGCTGAACTTGGCTACGGGAATGTGCCGGTCGAGGTGCTCGCTTTCACCTCCTATAATCCGCAAACTCAGGGGCTTGAAGACTTTGTCTTAGTTATTAATCGCGAGATGAGCGCCAATCTTATCCGCATGGAAGACCTCGCAGAAGCTGCAACCGGCCCAGGCCTGACAACAGCGTTCCAAGGATTAGGCGATACAATGGGTGTTGAAAATACGCGCCACCCTATGGGCGGCGTCATACAGGCGGATAATCAAGATGGCCAATTCCTTCTGGTCCTTCGCCGAAACATCGACAGTGGCGAGATAGAACTCATTTCACAAATTAAGGGATCGTACTTTCGTTTGTCGGACTTCGTCAGCGAGTACAATTTTCCAGACTATACTTATCCAGAAAGCCAGGCGGCAACACTGGGCTTCCATAACATGGTGAAACCTATGGAAGGATACCCAGAGCTGGTGAGGCGTTAGTTGCACGGAGCTAGCTATGGTCTGGCGCGCATTGCTCAGTTCGTCGGTTCTGTTCTTGCTATTGTCGTGTGCAGAACCGTCGACGATTGCTGGAACGTGCGAAACTGAACCGGCCGTCCAGGTGTCGGAGATCTATCCAACAGCGAACTCCATCCCTTCGAACATTCTAAGGTTCTACATCTACTTCGATGCGCCCATGCAGACGGAAACCGTGTTCCCGGAGATCAAGCTCAAGGATGATGGTGGAAACGACATTGACGATGTATTTTTGGAGAACCGCTACGATTTGTGGTCGCGCGACGGCCGCCGTCTAACACTCTTACTCAATCCAGGGCGCGTCAAAACTGGAATAACGGCGAACGAGCAGTTCGGCAATGCACTCGAGAAAGACCGGCGCTACAACCTTACAGTGGGTACCGGTGTGCTGTCCGCAGACGGCTGCGGGATGTCAGCCCCCTTCTCCAAATCCTTCGTTGCAACGAACGCTGACACGGCGTCCCCCTCCCCGATGCGTTGGGAATTACAAACGCCAGTTTCTGGAAGCAGGGATAAGCTGCAAGTTCGGTTGGACGGTATCCATGATCATGTGTCACTTGCCTACAGAGTTCGGGTTCAAACCCTTTCCGGCGATCAAGTCGCAGGGCGCATAAGTGTCAGTATTGGAGAAAGCGAGTGGCACTTCACACCTAGCACTCCCTGGCAAGATGCGGAATACTCATTGGTCGTGGATCCTCTCTTAGAGGATGTCGCTGGCAATCGTTTAAACGAACTGTTCGATGCACCGTCCGGACAAAGCGGCTACGAGACGACCGCAGCTACGGTAATTGTCCCTTTCTCAACTCGCATGTCACAAGAGAGGTGAACCAGAGGCGACGTAAGCTCGTCGCTAGATAAAGGTGCGCAATGCCGAAGCCATCAATCTTGATACAGAGCGTAAGAGATCCGCTCTTCTACTTCTTGCTAGCAGGCGGTCTGCTGTTCTTCTTCTCAAGTATTTTTCGATCCGGAGCTGAACACCAGATTGTATTCACCAAAGCAGATCAAATTGAACTCGTCCGAAGCTGGCAAAACGAATTCGACCGCCTCCCCACTGAATCGGAATTTGATACGCTTGCGAGCCAGTGGATCAGAGACGAGCTCGCCGTTCGAGAAGCAGAACTGTTGGAGTTAGATCGCAACGACCCCGTCATACGCCGACGCCTTATCCAGAAACTGAATTATCTCATAGAAGAGCGGTCAGTTCAGGACATAACAGATCAAGACGTCCTTGTGCATTATGAAAAAGACCCTGCACTCTACACCGAGCCTGCTACGTTTACCTTCACACACTACTTCTTCAGCAATGAGCGGCGTGAGACACCGGAAGAGGATGCGAAGGGTGCACTTACCCAATTATCTTCCGGCTTAGACATTGCCGATGACCCATTCATCCAGCATCGAAACTATAATCGACAATCGTATCGACAGATCAGCGAAGTCTTCGGGTCGCAGTTCGCTACGCGTTTGACGGAGGCTGCTCGCGATTTGTCGCTCGGCACTCAAAATAACGTCACCTGGCAAGGCCCGTTTGAGTCGTCCTTTGGATTCCACATTGTTCAGATTCAAGCGCACACTCCTCGCCGGTCGAAGGACTTTGACGAGGCCTATGAGCAAGTCGTGATTGATCTTCAAACCAAGCGACGGGACACTGCCAAAGACATACTCTTCAATGATCTTATGAACAGATATGATGTGGTGGTCGAATGAGGAGACTGATCGCCAGTTTTTGTTTCCTGCTCGTATGTGCAAGCCCGGCTATCGCTCACGAGGCTCGGCCCGCTTTTTTGCAGATTACTGAGACTAAGCCGCTGGAGTACAATTTCGTGTGGCGACGTTCGACAGATGCGAACGACCTCGCCCGTATTTCACCGATCATCCCAGAAGATTGTTCGGTTGCCAGTGCGCCATTAATGTCAATCGACAATCAATCTCGATCAGAAACTTGGACGCTCAAATGTGAGAGCGCGATACTGGAACTAGAGTTCAGCGGCCTATCAGGAACATCAAAGGAGATCTTTCTTGATGTGCGGTTGATAGATCGCGCCCCCATCAGCACCCTATTGCGATCAGGATCTACAAGTATCGATTTTGACAATGCTCGGTCGGGAGCTCTAGAGTACTTCAAAATTGGGATTGAGCATCTGATCTTTGGGATCGATCACGTCCTGTTTGTTATCTGCCTGTTCTTATTCGTCCGAACACCGATCGTGCTGATACAAACGCTTACGGCCTTTACGCTTGCGCATAGTCTGACTTTGGGGCTGTCAGTCCTCGAGATCGCATACTTGCCTCAAAGACCGGTCGAGGCGCTGATCGCCTTATCCATTCTCTTCTTGTGTCGAGAATATCTGCTCCCGGACGCCAAGCGCTCCCAACTTACAAAGAGTGCACCCTGGCTTATGGCCTTCGGTTTTGGCTTATTGCATGGATTTGGATTTGCAGGTGCCTTGGGTGAGATCGGACTGCCAAAGGATCAAATTCTCCCAGCCCTTTTTCTATTCAATATCGGCATCGAAGCTGGGCAGCTTATCATCGTCGCCGGTTTAGGGGTGATTGGCGCGATCGGGTACGCCATTCTGAGAGAAAGAAATGTCTATCTGGAGCGCACCGTCGTTTGTGTAACAGGCTGCTACGCCGCGTTCTGGACGATCGAGCGGGTCGCACTTTTAGCTTGAGAACACGATGGCACAATGATGGAATTCGGGCGATAAGAAGAGGAAGCGGGAGCAACGCAAATGGTGAAAAAGCGCTACATACTGATCGGAGCTCTCGTGGCATTGGTCGCCATCGGCTTCCATATCAGTTCACCCTACCTGACAACGCTACGCGAATATCAGCAATTGCAGGAACTACGCGATGATGCGATCCCGCTCTCTGATCTTCCTGAGAGAATTCTAGACGTCAATCAGGACGTGATGTCGGTCAGCTCCACGAGATCCGAGAATGCTTATCAAGGCCGTGCCAACCCCGACCGCAACGCTTATTTCGGGGACCTCCACGTACATACCGCTCTGTCGTTTGACGCATACGCATTTGGAACCACAGCGTCACCATCGGACGCCTATCGATTTGCCCGCGGTGAAGCTATCAGCCACCCGTCTGGTTTTGACATGCAATTGGAGCGGCCGCTCGATTTTTACGGCGTAACGGATCACGCGATGTTTCTAGGTGTTGTACAAGAAGCGGCCGACACCTCGACAGAGTTCTCCAAGAACGAAATCTCGGCCTACGTCCACAATATCAATAGCGACGGCAGCAACCATTGGACTGACCAGTCCAGACGCTATTTGGCCTTTGCGCGGTTCATACCAGAAATGATTGCAGGCATCCGCGATGGATCAGTCGATCGCCAGGAGGTTGCCCAAATCACACAAGACGCCTGGGCCGACACGATCAGCGCCGCTGACACCTATTACGAGCCCGGAACATTCACCACCTTTGTCGGATACGAATACACCACATCCAGCAACGACTTTGGGAACCTGCACCGCAACGTGATCTTCAGATCGTCTGACAATCTTCCAAAAGAGCCTTTCTCCAGATTTCATTCTCAAAACCCCGAAGGCCTTTGGGATTGGATGGACGGCTTGCGCGCGCAAGGTATTGAGAGCCTCGCAATCCCCCACAATTCCAATGGGTCGAACGGACAAATGTTCAAACTGGAAGACTGGGCCGGTAATCCCTTGGATGATGAGTATGCCGAGCAGAGGCTTCGAAACGAGCCCTTGGTAGAGATCACCCAAGTTAAGGGGACTTCCGATACCCACCCTCTCCTTTCAACAAGGGATGAATGGGCTGACTTTGAGATTATGCCCTTTCGCGTTGCGACAGTCCTAGAGAGTGAACCGCAAGGCAGTTATGTCCGGGACGCCTATCTTCGCGGTCTCACCTTGGAAGAGGACGGTGTACTCAATCCTTATAAGTTTGGACTGATCGGATCGTCTGACACACATGTCGCTGCACCGTCCCTGGATGAAGAGACCTACCACGCAAAGGTTGGCGTGTTGGACTCTAATCCAGCAGATCGAGGTTCAGTTCCGCTCACTGGTATTCGAGAACGATTGGCCAATCGGTTTTTGCCCTCACTTACAAAAGAAATAGATGGGCGAAGCTATGTTGCCGCACGCGGTTACGACCAGTGGGGTGCATCTGGATTGGCAGGCGTCTGGGCCGAGGAAAACACGCGCGAGGCCATCTATGATGCCTTTCGACGGAAGGAGACCTTCGCAACCTCAGGACCACGGATCAAAGTTCGCTTCTTTGCTGGACACGATTGGAAAGAGGATATGCTCCAGTCCACGACCCTCATCTCGAATGCCTATGCGTCGGGTGTGCCGATGGGAGGGGATTTGCTGAATGAAGACAGCAAGCACCCAAGCTTCCTGGTTTGGGCTGTTCGGGACAGTCTGGGTGCACCTCTTCAGCGCGTGCAAATTATCAAAGGATATGTTCGCGACGGCGAGCATTTTGAAACGGTTTATGACGTTGTTTGCTCCGACGGAGTGATCCCAGATCCAGAAACCCACAGATGCGCTGACAATGGCGCTCGGGTTGATCTAACCGACTGTTCGATAAGCAACGATCGAGGATCCGATGAGCTTATCCAACTTTGGCGCGATCCAGAGTTCGACCCAATGCAGGATGCGTTTTACTATGTTCGCGTACTCGAAAACCCAACTTGTCGGTGGTCAACCTGGGACGCTCTGAAACTTGGCGTATCGCCGAGATCTGACCTACCGACGACGATCCAAGAGAGAGCCTGGTCCTCTCCAATTTGGTACATGAATCCCAGGTCCGAAGAGCGCGTGGTCGAGGCGGAATAGTTGGAAGGTTAACAGGTGTCTGCCCTTTTCGGAAACGCCAAGCGACTGAAGCAGTGCAAGCTCAGCACGCGGAGCTTCAGGGTGTATGGGTGTTGTTCTCACTAAGCAGGTTTCTCCAACGCTGCTCAGTTTCTTTGACCTCGTCACCATTTTCCATGAGTGCCTTTATATCAAAAGGCTCAGGAACGTTAAGCCCTTGTTGAATTGCAGGGCGAGAAGAGAGCGTATCAAACCATCGAGACAGATTTGGTGTGTCCTGAAGATCGATACCCGTCCATTCTGCACAGTAAATCCATGGCCAAAGGGCAATATCAGCGATGCTGTACTCGCTCGCCAGAAACTCCTCTGCTTCTAGGCGGCGGTCGAGAACGCCATAGAGGCGTTTGGTTTCATTCAAGTATCGATCAATCACATAAAGCATTTTCTCGGGCACGTTTCTTATGAAGACCAAGGCTTGACCTTGCATCGGCCCAATCCCCCCCATCTGAAACATGAGCCACTGCAAGATGATCGAACGCTTCTCTTTGTTCGTGGACAAAAGCTTGCCAGCTTTTTCGGCTAGGTAAATGAGGATCGCACCCGATTCAAACACCCCAAAGTCACTGTTGCCCCGATCAATGATCGCGGGGATTCGGCCGTTGGGATTAATCTGGAGATACCAGTCTTGCTTTTGCTCGTTCTTCGCAAAGTCCAGATGCGTTGTCTCATATTCTAGCTCCAACTCCTCTAGGCAGATTGAGGCTTTCCAGCCGTTCGGCGTGGATGCGGTGTATAGATCTATCATCAGCGGTTCCCCGAACTAGGTGCATATTTATCTTGTATTGGAATGATCATTCTAATACAAGATAAATATGCCTCGACCAAGATCACTCTCGCGGGACACGCTCGTTGAAAACGCCATGCGCCAGTTTTGGGCACGCGGATATGAAGCGACTTCGATGGAAGACCTGGTGCGAGCCACTGGCGTCGGGCGCGGGGCGATCTATACGGAGTTCGGTGGTAAGAAGGACTTATTCCTGGCATGCCTTTCACACTTCAGCGATGCTGCGGTCACTCCCGCATTCCTGGTGGTGGAAGCAGAAGATGCTGGGTTTGCCGCCATCGAAACCTATTTGTTCGATGGTGTGGCGGAGATCGCATCGGTCGGCCTGCCAGCAAAAGGCTGTATGATGGGCAACACGCTAACCGAGCTGGCCGCTCATGATGCCGAAATGGCGAAAGTCGTTAGAACACATTATGACCGATTGACCGATGGCTTTGCGTGCGCTTTGGCTAAAGAAGTCGGCCAATCTCCATCAGACGCGGAGATTGTTGAGTTAGCTGGTTTGCTGACAGTTTCAGCTCAAGGGCTATGGGCCTATGCACGGGGAACCGAAAACGCTGATGAGCTCTGGAAGAAAGCGCGAATGCTCATCGAGCTGATAAAGCTCAAACTCGACGTCATATCCGAAGGCGCAAAAGATGCAGATTGAGTTCTACCAAGATCTCTTTGCCTCTTTTGGTGTCATCTCCACCCGAAAGATGTTTGGCGTCGACGGGCTATACTGTGATGACTTGTTCTTCGCGATTGTCGCAGGTGATGAACTTTGGCTGAAGGTCGACGATACAACGCGCACGGAATTCGAGCAGATCGGCGCTGAACAGTACATGTTTGAGATGAAGGGCAAGCCATCTCCGATACCTTATTATCGTGCGCCAGAAGACATCTTTGATGATGACGACAAATTGCAGCATTGGACGAAACTAGCCCTAGAGGCAGCGCTTCGAAGTAAAAAACCGCGAAAGAAGAAAAATCACTGAGGTTGGAGAAAGTTCCTTGCGAACTTGAGTTTCTAACGACTGTATTGGTGCCCTTAAAGGCCTAACACCCCCGCGAATGAAACCAGATTGATACGAGCCCATCTGGTCGGTGGGATCTGATCCACCCCTCGAAGATCACCGCTTCGCCCTGCTTGGGTGATGGTTTACAATGGGGCAGATCCGTAACACGTATTTTGATCCAATCTTCGCGTGCGTCGCTAGGATGGATGTCTAAAACCGTAATGTCGGGTCCCCATGATTCTGTTGGGCTCTCTATACCCTGCATGGTTGAGCTGAAAGGAAATGCGCTCATTGGTCCACCGGGTGTGTCGGCGAATGAGATTGTTGAAGCAGTTAAGTAATTGAGACCATTGGAGATCAGAGCCGTGTAAGGAATAAATTCGTCTTCAGCGCTCATTCCAATCCAGATCGGTAGTTGATTGACCCGCACCTCAAGCCAGGAGCCTCGCTTCTCAAATACAGCTATATGCGGCTGCTCATATTCAGTTTCGACCATCAGGAAATCTGAGAGCGCGATGCTCTGCTCCGCCATGTCGGTGGCAACTCCAGAAGAGCTCACTCTTTGCCCGACAGTGTAGAGCTTCGGTGACGCTTCTTCTTCTCCCCAGGCCGCGACAAACCAATCATTGGGGACACCCAGTGCTGGCATTGGCTCGCCACTGTAACGACCTGAAACGTCTAGAACGCCGATCAGATTCAGTGGGTCGCGACTAATCTCGGCAAAACTGCACGGACCCATAATCGCATACGCTGCCAATGCGAGGGTCAGATGTCTGACCATTGTCTTTCACCCCCATCTTGGTTGGCAGAAAGCCGACACGCAGCCATTGTGAATGCGGGCAATTGCCCCTGCACGGGGCATAGATATTGAACGACACACGAGCCTACAGGGCTTCAGAGATTTCTTGGATCAACCGGGTCTGTACCTGCTTGGACTTCTGCTAAATCTGATATTCCATCGCCATCAGAGTCGGATTTATAAGGAAACGTCCCTGCCGCGACTTCCTGCGCATTCGCGATACCGTCGCCGTCGATATCGTCATCGACGTCATCTTCAATTCCATCTCGGTCCGTATCTGCCCACCGAGTAGGATCGTTCGGAAAACCATCGAACGCATCTTCGACGCCATCACCATCAGCATCAACGGCAAGGGGTACATGGACACCAATCCATTCACTGATGCCATCAGCAACATCTCCGGCAAACAATTCGCCAGCCATATACGCATTGAACTGACTCATATGATAAGGGCGTTGCTCGTTCGGCAAACCGGTATGTACGCCCGCGTTCCACCCTGCCGGTCCAAGGTGTCTCAGCGTCCAAGACATACTTCTCTGGTCGGTGACCGTTGCCTGCGATTGCATGACCGTAGACAACCATGGCGTAAGGACAAGCGTCGCGATGATCTCCTGGATGACTTCATTTGAGTAATGTCGTCTGAGCTCTTCAATATGAGCCGCAGTTGTACGACCAGGCGACGTCCCGGCGTCGCGCGCCAGACGGAACGCCGCCTTTTCGCTATCTGACAAATGCGCTGCGCGCTCAAAATCCATCAGTGATCTGATTTTGGCAGCAACAGCAGGAAGCTCAGCTTGAGGCACTTCATCATAAAGATAGTCGTCTTCTATCTCTTGGAAGATGCCGTACGCACCGTGCGCTTGGCAGTGAACACAGCCGCTCGCCAATTGATAGACGAAGAAAAGCGACCACTTCATCTCTAACGAAATGGCACGGTCCCTTTGCAGCAAATACGCATCCATGCCGAGAGTTCCGAGACCGCTTTTTCTGCTCCAGGAATTGTCGAGCTTATGGCGCTCACTGAACGGATAGGTCGTTTCTGGAACGGAAGCAGGCGCGAAGAACGCATAGTCGTAAGCCGACACATTGAATGCAGGTGTCCCAGCGGGAGGAAGGTTGGCAGCGTTTGCTTCAGGGTCTTCCCAACGAAGATATTCGGCTGGATAGAAGTCAAAAGGTTCCGCGACACCATCCTGATCTCCATCAAAGGTTAGCGGAGAAACGCCGTACCCTGTAATCTGATTGAGAAAATCCGTCGTCAGTTTTGGTGCCCTTGCGGTGAGATCGCGGGGCGTCCAATCTGCAACAAACTCATCGTGAAGAGCCTCAATCATGCCTCCAACAAATGGATTGGCTCGCTGCTCCTCAGGGGATGCTGTATTGTGACCGGCAGTCCACCCAACACCCGCGAGATTGGCATTTGCCCAATCTATCGTCTCTTGGTCAGTTGCGATCGGTAAGATCTGATCATGAACCGCCATAGCCGCGTTAATGCCGGTCAGCTCGAACAACTCGACAATCTGACGATCAGGAAAGCGCAATCTCAAAGCGGCATGGGTGTCAGCCGTAACCCGCGTTGGAAGGGTTGCTGCCGCATCTAAATATTCAAAAGCCGAACGGATACGAGTGTTGGTTATTGACGTTACATAATCGGGCGACCAGAGCGCGATAATTTCGTCGCGAGGTAGGCCAAGTAGGGAGAGTTGGTAGGCGCTGCGAGCTTGGTGATGATTACTCCCGGCCCGGATCATTTGGTAGAGTGTTAGCTTCCACTTTGTTTCCGCATCGAACATCGCATCGGCATGGATCATGGCGTCCGCGATCAGGAGGTTTTCATAGAAGTCTCTGAGATTGCTGACATCGATCTTGTGACGGTCATAGTAGTGCATCTCAACATCTTGCGCCGGCGGAGGTGGCGGTGTTTGAGCGAATGCGGAAAGGGCGAAAAGTGTCTGACCAGCTAGACACGACGCAGCAAGGAGTGAAACGCGTTTCATGCCTTATTCCCCTTGGAAAAATTTGACGAACATCCCGTTCGTATTTGCAGAATGTGTAGGGACCTGTTGCAGCACATCCCAATGCTCTTCGACGCGTCCGTCAGGCCCAAAGAAATACATATCAACCGCTGCAGTTCCGAGATCATCAGGCTCGGCGTTGTCGACATTTCGGAAGTTGACGTGAGCCATGGCCCAATCACCGACAACAATGATCTTATGAACGTCGATTTTCACATCGTACTGAGCCACCGAAGAGGCAAACAGCATTGCGATCGGGTTTCGCCCATTCGGAACACCGGTGCTATGTTGGATGTATCGATCTGATAGAAAAGGCCGTAATGTTTCACCCGTCGGGTTTGTCGCGAATACTTCGTAGAGCTCCATGATCCGCTCTGCCCGCGCGCGGCCAGCTTCGTCTGCTACAATTATGTGAGTTTCAAAGTCCTTTGAAACGGTGTTCCGTTTATCCAATTGTTGGTCTTGAGACTTCGTCGGTGGCGCGAACGCCTCGTCGGCCAATTGAGGAACAGTGCTTATGGCGGGGCGCGTGGTATCTGGTGTTTGAGCACAGCCGCTAAGTTGCGATGGCAGGCCCCCAAGCAGAACTGCCAATATCGTATGATTGGAGAGCTTTTTCATAAGAGGGTCCTTCTTTTGAGCACATCATCTTGCTGACTATTTTGATGAGACTGACCATCCAACCCCTGCATCGGAGGAGATCCGTTGCGAGCCCGTTCGATCCCAATCTCGTAGGGCACGTTGGCGTAGCTGGGGTGAGGCTCAAAGGTCCACGAATGCACACGCGCTGCGCGCCGGGTAACCACCTAAAATGATGAAGCGGTTTCGACCTCAGATGCGGGCTTATCATGCAGGTCTAGCCTACCAATCATCCCAATGCGTATCGGCCCGACAATTCTGGTTTGCACAGCACATGCGCACCACAGCGCCTTGAGCCACAGATACGCTGCAGTCAGACCTTTAGCCTGTCCACTCGCCAAACCAAGGGAAGCGAAGAAGGCTGATGTCGATACTCCGTCCGAGCACAAACTCTTCGAGACTGATCTCGCTGGCTACCATCCTCTTGGTGATCAGCCCGTCTGTTGCGATTGCTCAATCAACTGATGATGACGAGGTGACAGCGCTTCGCAAAGAGGTCGAAGAGTTGCGAGCATTGGTCGAAACCCTGATTGGTGCGCAAGCCGATCAGTCTGGCGATGGTTCAAGCGCACAAGATATAGACCCCGATGCGATCGTGAGAGTGCCGACGGGGAGGCCCCCCTCGCCTACTGAAGCTAAAGCTGAAACTGACCCAGAAGAGAATGTTCTTTCGCGCGTAGTCGCGTCTCGTCAGCCAATTGGCCGGTTTCCAGATGATGCGTTCGTCACGGCTGGAGACTTTGATCGCTCCATCACAGTTCCAGGAACCGGGGGATCTTTTCGAGTAGGCGGTCTTGTTCAAGTCAACGCTAATTTCGATCCCGATAATGCCGGCTTTCAGTTCATTGGCACGCCCCCCACAATCCCCTTAGACGGAACAGTCGACGATGGTACGGATCAATTTGCGATTCATGCGCGTCACAGCAGGGTCAATTTTGACTTTCGAGCCCTCACAAAGCTCGGCGATTTTCGTACATTTGTTGAGTTTGATTTCTTTGGCGACGGCGATGAATTCACCAACGACTTTGACCTGAGATTGCGCCATGCCGCCGCAGAATTGGGTCCGCTGAAGATCGGACAATTTTGGTCAGGATTTGTCGATGTATTTTCGTTTCCAGAAACGGCCGATCCAGGCGGACCGCTGGCGGTCCCAGTCCTCAGAAACCCCGGCATCTACTATGTTCGCGGGGAACGCCAAGGCTCCAATTGGGGGATCGGAATAGAAAATCCAGCCGCCGATCTCGGAGGTGCGACAGATCTTCTGGCGTCTGAATCGGTGCCGAATCTGGTCGCCTTTGCCCAGCTGAAACGTGACTGGGGATATCTTCGTATCGCTGGCCTAGGCGTTCAGCTCAAGTCTGATACGGACACTGACTATACAGGCGGCGTCCACCTCTCCGGACGAGTTCAAACGCCTTTCACAGGATCTGAGAAAAACAACATCTCTTTCGGCACCCAATATGGATCGGGCTTCACACACTACTTTTCTTCTTTCGTTGGCGGTTTGGCTGGGATCATCGCCGATGATGGGGAAGTTGAATCAACCGAAGTGCTTGGTGCCTTTATCGGGTATCAACATTTTTGGACTGATCGATGGCGGTCAACGATTACTGGAAGCTTCTTCGATTTAGATGGACCAGCCGGCTCGGGCGATCTCGACTATTCCAGCGGTGAACGCATCAGTGCGAACCTCTTCTATACCCCGATTGACGGCGTCACATTCGGGCTGGAAGGCATCTACAATACGATCGAGACGTTTGATGGTTCAGATGGTGAAGGTGTGCGTATTGAGCTCGTCGGTCGCTTTGATTTCTAGGTGTCGAAAGTCGAAACTTCTGCACCAACTCGCTCACCCCCACTCGTGTCATTCGGCGTCTAAGTTAACCCTGCGCGCAGACCATGCGCGCCGCAATCTCTGTTTATCACAATCCTTCCGTGCGACCGTTTGAAAGTAATCGCACCAATCCAGTGGGCAAAGAAGCGTGACCCTTGACGACCTTGGAAAGGACCTGATCCCGTGATCATCAATGCCACTTTTAGATGCAGCGTCATTATGATTTCGATGGCGGTATTGGCTGCTTGTACGTCTTCTGCCGAGATTAATGAGCGCCATAATGCCGAGGCTCAGACCTGGACAGAATACTCCCACGAGCCATACCCCCTTCCCTACTTTATTAAGGACGAAGATCGCTATCCATCGGCTGAACCGCCAGCTGGGACGGTAAACCGTCATGGTGAGCTAGAGTATCTCGGAAACGGGGTCTTTGGTGCCCATTGGTTCGTAAATGCGAACGACGCCGTATGGCACTTCGTGAGCGCAGGCGATCCGGCAGATGAGGTTGTGCTGCTCATTCATGGTCATCCAGACACTTGGTACGCTTACAGCAAGGTGATGGCTGAGCTCGCAGAAACCTATTATGTGATCGCCGTCGATACGCTCGGTTACGGACAGTCGGACAAGAGACCAGAAATAGACGTCAGCTACGCAGCCGTTGCACAAAGCTTCATCAAACTTCTCGACAATATCGGCATCACCGACTTCAATCTGATCACGCATGATCGGGGGAGCGTCATCAGCGATCATTTGATCGCTGCCGATGGCATGCCGGACCGTGTTCAAGCTTTTCTGCGCATGCAGCAATCCTTTGACAAACCCCACGGATATCCACGCCCTGCTCATGAACAAATGGCCACCGCCGAGTGGCAAGGCGGCAATGTCGTTCGAGGGATCTATGACAGCAACTATGTTTCAGTGCATGTCCCCGAAGACGAGCTCGCTCGGCTTGAATGGGAGTTCCAGTTTCCAGGGACAGCCGAAGCGGCCGCGCGGACGTTTCAAGGAACGAGCTTCAAGATCGAACGTGACTTTCGTTTAGAAAACACGATCCCAAATATGACGATGCCCATCGTCATCCTGCAGGGAATAAGAGACCCAGGGCAACACCCCGAAGAGTATTTTGATGCGCCAGATCTTCTGCCGAATGGCCGAGTTGTGTTTGTAGACGCAAACCACTTCATCCACACCGAGGATCCTCAGACCGTCGCCAGAATTGCCCGCGACCTGTTCGAGCACAAAAACGAGAACCGACCGAGCAAAGTAACATCTGAACCGGTGACCTTCTTGTACCCAGAGAAACGTTGAGTCCAATATTATGGCTGGACGTCATTATTGGGATAATTGCCCCTAAACTTTGGGCAACGATACCGATCTCGGAAAGAAACCGACCGGGTCGGGAACCTCACAAAATTTCGTTCGCTTACATCGTACCTTCATGGGAAAAACACACCATGACGTTGTCAACGAAAGGCTCTAAACCCACTGTCTCCTTGAATACGTCAGGTCACAGGGCCTATCGTTTAAAAAAGACAGCAACTAATGAAGACGCCCTTTTCCATCCTACACAAAAACATAGAAGAAGCAGGCATTTCCCTCTCAACCTCTGAGTTGAGAACGTGTCTCGGGGGCTATAGCGAATGCGAGTTCCGACCAAAAGAGGTCATCAGCCGAAGACGCGTGAATGGCGATTTTCCGATCTCCTCTGAAAATATATTGTATATTACCAGCGGCATAACCGCCGCGGAGATCACCGGAAATGACGGCCAACGCGTCATACCGCGTTTTCACGAAGCTGGGGATATCAGCGCACCTTTACCGAAGCTCACCCCAATAACCACTGAAGGCGGCAGCATCATCGGTGACGAGAGCGAGATTATTGCGATTACACCGGTCCAAGGCGTGTTGATACCCCTCGAAAATTGGCACCGCGAGTACCTAGAGGGTAATGCATTTGGGCAGTTCGTTCGGCAAAAAATGTTTCAAGGATATCTATTGAACGCCGCCATCTCGCACGCAAGATCCCTCAACCGGACGGCAGAAACCTATAACTTTTTGAAGACGTATCAGCCGAACATCCTGAAAAACGTACCACAAAAGACTGTCGCTCAGTTCATTGGAATTACCCCGGAAGGACTAAGCCGGTTCCTCAAATCAAACGCTAAAGCGTAAACGTTCCACACCTCAATTGAGCAACATGGTGATCGGATGACCATCGAGGAAACGGACGACATAAAACATGAACTCTTGCGACGTTACTTCAGCGTTGAAGCTTCACGAGCCAAAGCTTCTTCGTATTCAGGTAAAGCGAGCACGCTTTCAAAATGGGCAACAACATTCGAATAGGGTTGGATGTCCACACCAGCGCTTACGGCGGTGCTGAGGCACCAATGAAGATAGACATCAATAATCGACCACTCAGCTTCGTACCACCAGTCGCCACTATCAAAACGCTCTTCCAACAAGTCCAGCAAGCCAGATATCTTTGCCCTGCCATCGGCTTCAACGCCGGCTGTATCACCCGTCGTAAATCGGTGTGGTGCACGAACCTGTCTCACCATGGGGTGAACCGTCGACGCCACCCAAATCAAGTCTGATACTTGCTGAGCTTCTTTCACCAATCCGTCTACCTTTGGAAGGAGGCCACCTGTTGGATGCAGATGGTGTAGAAAAAGCAAGATCGAGGCATTTTGCGTAAGAATGTCTTGGCCCACTAGCATCGTAGGCACCTTGCCGTCCGGATTTACCGCCAGATAGGCGGGAGATTTTTGCTCCCCCTTTGTGATGTCGATGATCTCGCTCTCATACTCCAAGCCAAGTTTGATGAGAGCCGTAACAGTGACGCGGGAGCATGCGCCCGGGAAATGATAGAGCTTCAGGGCTCCATAGGACTCTGGCATATCGATCCTCCACAAACGGTGAGTTTGAATTCTTGATGGGCGCAAATGACCGGCAGAGTGTGAGTTCGCCATTCCCACCATCTACTCATGAGGTCGCAATGATCTCTAGCAATCTTGTGGCTTACAAGATGAACTACCGCACATGCCGTGCGCGGGCGTGGCCCTTTTGAGGACGGAACATGATAAGTATCACTAAAGAGGTCGCTAATGGAGCATGCAATGTCGACGACTGGTCACGGCGAGCGCCTGATCTGGGACGCAGACACGTCCATGGTCGGACCGGTATCTGTTCGACGTCCCCTGCCCACCAAATCAGTTCCATCCGTCGGGCCTTTCGTACTGCTCGACCACTTCGGTCCCATACCAGCCCCCCGAGAGAAACTACCCGCACACCCACATGCTGGTATCGAGGTTATGACCTACCTCCTAGATGGCGCGAACGAACACACAGATAGTCTCGGAAACATTGGTCAGATTGATGCTGGCGGTGCCCAATGGATGAAGGCCGGCAGCGGCATACTACACACAGAGCGAAACCTGCTGGACCGCTCGGACATCATGCATGGCCTGCAGATCTGGGCGCGGCTCCCTGTCTCAGAGCAAGCAAGTGCGCCGGACTATCGCGCCTATCAGTCAGACGAGATGGCAGAATGGATAGCCGACGGCGTTCGGATCCGACTCATTTCGGGGGTAATGGATGGCCACGAAGGTCCTATCAAGCTCGCCTTACCGTCCGTTATGTCTCATCTCTTTCTACCTGGCGGTTCTCATGCTGAGATCCCGCTGACCGAAACTGACCACGAATATGCGATCTACATAATCAGTGGTGATGAACCAATCACGGTCAATGGGTCAGATAAGATCTCTGCCGGGTCGATCATGCGCTTTGAAAGCTCCAGCAAACAATTGGAGTTTAGAACCAATGACGGGGCCGAAGCACAGATCTTTCTGCTTGGAGGCGCACCCGCGCCTCAACCTCTCGTTTTTGGTGGGAGTTTCGTCCTTGATAGTCAACAAGCTCTCGCTGATGCGAACAGGCGGTTCCAGGCAGGAGAAATGGGGACGTTGGACGGGGTGCCGTTTTAATGGAAGCCCAATCACGCTCCGTGTGGTGACCAATTCTGTTCCAATGCATTGAATGGCATCGATACCGACCGAGCCTGTCTTGGCCATCGATCACGTCGAAAAACATGACGCTCGGTGTGCGGTCCATTCAATGTGCGGATCGGGGGAGGGAAAATATCCGATTAATCGAATGGACCGCCGGTACGTTCGCTAAAATGATTATTGTTGCGACACCATCATTGTGGTCGATCTGGCGGAAAAGATAAGTGCCTACAATGCGCACTGGCTGCGCGATCCAAACGCTGTGACCCCGTCTTGATCAGAGCGGCATGTTGCAATGTGCGACGGCGCAAAGACGCCGAAGGGGTGCAACGAATAGTGTATCTCTATCGCGCATGTGGTCGACAAATTCTGTCAATTGTCCCGTCAGATATTGGCTGATCTCATGAACACCATAGCAATATCGGGTCCGTCATGTTTAGAGCCGCCCATAGTCTTTTGAGCTTTGTATTTGTCTTCATATGTCTTGAGCAATTGGAGGCGATTGCCCAGGACATTGTTCCAGATGAGTGCGATGAAACTTGTCAAGCAACCCGGGACTCCCAAGACCCAACAGCCGCTGTCAATGGTGTCTTCTTTAGCAATTCATCTGGCTTCGGACCGACGGGCGACGACACGTTCTACAATCTGCAAGTTCAGCCGATTGCAACCGTGGCTCAAAAGGACTGGGGAGACGTTATCCTACGAGGGGTTATTCCCATTCTGGGTGTGCCAACTCCCAATGAAAGCGGAGATGGTCTGAGCACGGACTTTGGGCTCAGCGATACGATCCTTCAAGCCTTCTACATTCCGTCAAATCAAAGAGGGCCCATAACGTTTGCGATTGGCCCGCAGCTCTCCGTGTCGACACATACAGAAGATGAAACGCAGTCTTCAGGCTGGGGTGGAGGCATCGCCGCTGCTGGGTTTGGATTTGCGGGCAAACTCTCATACGGCGCACTCGTCAACCACCTTTGGGGCGAGGACGATTTCAGCACCACGACTGTTCAACCAATCGTCTTCTACAACCTCAAAAGCCCAGGCATTGGCGACTGGTTCGTCGGATACAATAATTCCATCACCTATGACTGGTCAGCAGATAGTGGTGATGCCTGGACGGTACCTATTGGCGCTGCTGTCGGAAAGACATTCATCTTGCCATCCAAACAAGCGGCAACACTCAAAGTCGGCGGATACGCGCTCGTAGAGGCACCAGAGGGTAGTAATGATTGGGAACTCACAGTTAATCTGAACATACTTTTCTAAATGCCAAACGAGAAAAGTATTAGCGCGTGTACCTCGAGCAAAACGCACTGCACGTCGCGCAAGGGCTTTCCTTTTGGATTGTGTTCATCGGAAGCGACCGGCGTTCACGCTGAAGGTTTGGGAGGTTCTTGATCAAAGATAGAAAGCTCTGAACCTTAGCGCTGCGATGAAGGTCGACATGGGTGACGACCCAGATCGGAACAACCCAATCAGGGGCCGGCGGCATGACTTCAATAAGAGAGTCTATACGACGCCCATAAAAGCAAGGAAGAAATCCTGCTCCGAGACCTGAGAGTACGGCGTCATTGGCCCCGCTGGTCGTTGCCGACGTCAGAACAATTTGATCGACAGGAATGTTTTCTTCGATCCACGTCTCGATCACATCACCATAGACCGCCTTCTCTGATCGTACGAACCTGCAATGACAAGGTGATTGGTCGTCTTCCCCATCGCCCAACTCATGGGCTGACTTGAGTATGGAGCAGAACAAGCCAATCGGCATGTCCATCAGATGTCGGACGATATAATCAGGGTGATCAGGCGCGCGGCCCAGTGTCAAAGCAACATCAGCGTCGCCATATTCCAGTTTCAATACTTCATCGCTCGGCTTGAAGTGAACTGAGATGTCCGGGTGCATCGACTTGAATGTCTTCACACCGAAGAACATGTGGTAATCAAGGATCTCCGGGCACGACACCACGAAGTCTCCGCGAAGGTCGTCATCTTGGGACTTTGCCCTCACCAAGAGAGACCTGAAGCTATCGTCCGATTTTTCAGCGACGCGGATCAGTTCCAATCCAAGTTCGGTTGGCGTGTAACCCTTTGCATGACGCTGAAAGAGTTTACCGCCAAGTTGTGCTTCAAGGGACTCCACTCTGCGAATAACGGTAGCCCTGTGCACACCGATTGCATCAGCCGTCGCCGACACCGTTCCCATTTGCCCGAGTAGAAACGCCGTCTTTACTTCTGTCCAGTTCTCCATCTCCACTATCCCCTCGATAGATTAGAGCGCGCCGTTTCACGGCACAATGAAGCCACCCTTCTTCTTGTTGCACTCTTGCACATGCGCCGTGCACCAACATTGATGTCGGTTAAGTCTGCCAGACTTTTTGATAGCCAGCGCAGATATCGCCGAGGATGGATTGGCAACGGTGAGGCACCCTGCCCCTCGTCCTGGACTGGCGATTGAGAACCAAAATGGGGATATCAGAGCGTCTTGCTACGATGTTGATCGAAAAACGAGCGAAGGCACGACGCCCCAGGCGATAAGTGCAACATAGTATATCGGTACTGGAATGAGTCCGAACACATGAGAGGCGAACAGGCCGCCGAACAATAGAAGATGCCCAACAAGCCCCCAAAGTACGCCGGCTATAATAAGGCGCGCCCTGACCGTGCCCGACGTATACATTGCTCTGTAGAAGAGGATGCTTAGTGGCAGAAAAAGAGCGAGACCGGTGGCTAAACCTGAGTTGTATTCAAAGGCGATGACAGAATTTAAGATATGAGCAATGCCATTGACGAGCATAATGCCTGCCATCGCGACGGACGGAAAAACGTGCCGCGGGCTCGTCAGGATAGCCAAAAAGCCCGCCGTCCAAACCATGCCGGCATTGATATAGAAAATCCCTTCTCGCGTTAGAATTCCATATTTGTCTTCCCCAAAGAAAGACGCGATCAAACCGTTTAAAAATGCATAGAGAGGATACTGACGTCCAAGCAGATCAACCCAGTGTTCCTCTACTTGATGCACCAGGTAAGACGCCGTCAGCAGACAAGCGACGAGTGAGACATCCGAAGTCCAACTCAACCTGCTGTCAAAGCGCGTTTTGAATCCAAAGAAGATCAGAACAGGCGCTAGGAAAGCACCTATCTTCATCCAATGATCAACCATGAAAGATTGCTGGCCTACAGGGAGCCAAGCCATTGCGAAGAAGACGAGCAAGCTGATCGCGGAGACGCGCTGGCTTGTTGGGGAACTAGTCAAACTACCTCTTCGCTCCAATTATGCTTTTGCCCTTTTTAACAGTCGCGCCGTGAAAGCTTTACGCATTGGTGCCGACCACCCTCTCCACGAACGACGTCAACAAGCTCGATAGCTCTTCAGATTTCGCCTGGTCACGGATGCATCCTTTGTCCTGGTCAAAGGTCTCACCAAAGCTCGGAAGGGAAAAGATCCCGCAGACGTCGCCGCCAAAGAATGGCGCACCTTTTGCGGCGACCTCCAATACGCCGGCACCTCCCCTTTTTCCTGGGGATGTCGACATCAAAAGAAGTGGTTTTCCTTGATATACTTTCTGATCAATTCGGCTCGCCCAATCAAAGACATTTTTGAATGCCGCCGTGTAGTTCCCATTGTGCTCGGCGAAAGAGATAATGATGCCGTCTGACGACCCAAATTCACCCAGGAAACGCTGCGCGAGATCTGGAACACCATGTGCTTCTTCTCGATCCGGTCGATAGATCGGCATCTCGAAATCGTCGAGACGTAGGATTGGATACGCGGCATTCTCGCCGAGTTCCGCGAGGACAACCGACATAGCGTGCCGAACTAGCGCAGCATTGATCGAGGTCGCACTATTTGTTGCTGGTAAGCCGAGAATTCTTGGCATCTACATTCCTATGTTCATTGGACGGCAAATCCAGTTTCAAGCTTATGCTCACAGCGAAGTATTCCTTCGGCAAGTCATCTGGATGCACATTTGGTGCGCATCGAAACGACTAAGAATACCCGTCGAAAAGGCACCAGCCTGCGAAGTTTGTGCTCGGCTGAGGGTGTTGGACGCGGCCAAACCTCTGTCGAGGATCTCTTGTCTTTGACCGTCGTTATTGAATGCATCAGCGAATGGAAACAATTAGGCTACGTCTATTGCTCAATCCAATTCACCACGCCGGTTAGGACGTCCCCCATGTGGGAATTCCCGCTCGCATCAATCATCGCATGGTTGCGATCATCCAGCTCCCAATAGGTCAATCTTTCTGACTGTCCGGCGGACGCAAAAGCTTCCCGCGTTGCTCTTGCTGCAGCGACCGGCGCAGATTTGTCATCGACACCGTGAACGAGAAGGATTGGCACATCAGACAGTAAGAGATCGTCAGACAACCGACGGTCAAGTATGTCAGCCCACCATTTGAGGGAGTTGCCACCGGAAACGCCTTCAGCTTCTGGGCTTGACCGGGCTTGATCAAAGACCACCTGCATCTGAGCAGCAACAGGTGGGGGAACTACCATCGGAAAAAACTCAGCCATCGTCAGACCCGTACCCGTCGAAAACACAACGACAGCATCTGTTTCCGGCTCCTCGTGAGATAGTATGGACACGACAGCCCCACCTTCAGAGCCGCCGAACAGGTAAAGCTCGCCGTTCCACACCTCTCGAGTGGCCAAGTCGGCAAGCACCTGACGCGCATCTGCGACTCTTTGGCTAACGGTATGATTTGAGAAATAAGCTTCGGTGCAATCGCTAGAAGGGTTCGAAGCTGCAACACCAGCCGACACGCCGTATTTCTCGATCGTGAGTGTGGCGAAACCTGTAGCGGCTCCAGCCAGCAGATTTATGTTGGAGCTCGATCTAGCGGGTGAGCAACCCGACCCATGTGCAATCAGCAGGATCCTATTGCCCTGCTCCGGCCTGGCATTCTCAAGCCTCCACTCAATAAGGCTTCCATCAGGTCGTTGTGAGGTCCCATCAATACTGATCACCCCTATATGACGCGTGTCCTGGCACCCTGCCCCAATGAGCAGAGTACAGAAGGTAGCCACCAAGCATTGCCATCGTGCAGGTGATAAGAACATTTTCATCATGACCTTCTTTGGCTCACGTTTCTATCGCGAGTCCGGCTTATTCGGAAAAGAGCGATCCTTTTTTGAGTACCCTGTCGGTATTGGCCTCGACAAGCGGTCTGTTTGCGCATTCGATGTGTGGATCACAGGGTACAGAACATGTGGCGATACAATCAGGTCCGCAAACTGTCATCAAATAGGTTAGATCATTCTCAAAATCTGTTTTCTGGCAAGGCCGTACGTTGTCCCTCCCAAGAGCCCCCGAAACCCCAAACATCAATATCGTCCAAGAGTGCTTGAGCAGTTTTTCCCCCATGAGCTGACCCCACTGACCGGTACCTGTAGGCCAGGACAGAAAATCCAGCATAATGATCAGCCCGGTGCCTAGTCCGAATAAGGCAAGGCGCAATATTGCTTTGTCTTGCTCACCTCTTTGCACAATGAGCGTCGCAAGGATCGCCGGAATAAGAGCGAACATCGCAATCAGAGGAGCGACTATAAAGACGCTTTCAAACGGGGCCGGGTAGATCTCGCTACTCGGAAGCTTTCTTGCGGCGTCGCGAGTGACCATAGTGGTCACCAGTGAAACGCTCGCGACAAACACCGCCGTCACATAAGGCACAAGAAACCGGACGATTACTCTCATGAAGCTCAACCGCGCTTTCAACGGGTTCGTGGGCGGGGATGTCATCAGACCCTACTTCTACCATCCAAACTGAATTGCAGATGTGCGCTCAGTGATACCCTGATGTGCATTCAGTTGAGTTGTCGTCCCTCAATGTTCAGGACCATAATTGAAGGCCGGGCCTGGTGACGCCAAACGCGGTTCCTAATCCTCTCGATACTCGGACCACCTGATTGCTGATGACCCCCCGTCTCGTTTTTAGATCTAGATTACCAATAGCAATGTCCGGGTCTGATCGAGGAGGTTCTCCATATCTTTTGATCCAACGGGCCAGCCTTACTGTGCTTTTCAGCGTCTTCATAGCGGCGTGTTCAACGGTCCCTGCCTCACTTCCCTTGATCGCACCCTCCAGCAGTTTTGGCGCGAGTCATGACGTCCTTGTCGTCACCAGCAGGCAACCCATTGATAATCCCCAACTACGATATGGCGACGGTCGCGCCGAAAGCCTGTCATACAATGACATTGCCATCTGGGTGCCTGACAATCGAAACCCAGGCTCAGTGAACTATCCTTCCTCTACGCCCAACATTGAAAAAGAGTTCGCGATTACCGGGTTTCAAGACCTCGACAGATCAAGCTTCTCAGATGCGCTAAACGAAAGGCTCCAGCTGGTCGGTCCTTCCAAGACAGTCTTTGTCTTTGTGCATGGATACAATGTTCCTTACTCAAATGGCGTTTATCGCATGGGCCAATTAGTGGCAGACTTTGAGGCAGACGCCGTCCCTGTTAACTATTCCTGGCCGTCCGAGGGGCACACACTCGGCTATCTCTATGACAGAGACAGCGTGCAATTCTCACGCGATGGATTTGTGGACCTATTGGTGCAAATCTCTGAATCGAAAGCCGACTCCATTTTCATTATGGGCCATTCTATGGGTACCCTTCTTGTTATGGAGGGATTGCGACAGCTAAGCTTGGTGGGGCGCGACGACATTCTTAACATGGTCTCGCCACTCGTCCTTGCCTCACCAGACATAGATGTTGATGTATTTAAACGCCAAGTTGGAACGCTCTCTACGATACCCGACCCCTTTATCGTATTTGTCGCGTCTGACGATGGAGCGCTCAAATTCTCCGAAAGGCTTCGAGGCGGGCATGCACGCGTCGGTGAAGGGCTCCATATCCCCTTGCTTCAACAGCTTGGCATTGCCGTGATTGACCTCTCAGATGTTGAACTTGGCGACGGGTCTCAGCATTCAGCATTTGCCTCATCCCCAACACTAATAAGCATCATGCAACAAGCGAGGCTTGCTCAACAAACACTTCAAAGCGCTAATAATGCTGAGCAAAGATCACCCCTAGAAACGCTAAGCGACTTCACATCTGGGCTCATTCATCTGCCAGAGCGCGTGCTCGACGAATAAAGGACGGAAGCCGCCGTTACTGGTTGTTTATTGATCCGCATATTGGGGGTTCGCCCTTAGAAACCGGCTGAGCCCTTCAGGAGTTATTCCAAGAAACTGGGCAATGACGTTCTGCGGAACAGCCTGCAGGACGTTTGGTTGATGTTCTCTCAGGAACTCATAGGACTCCACTGTCCGATTGAGCGTTTTGACCTGGATTATATCGATGTCGAAGTAATGGGCACGAATCATCTTTTGGCGCGCATATCTTCCAATTCCCATACCTTCCAAATGTTCACGCCGCCAGCGATCCATCGGAATCAGGACGCCCTCGACAGGCGTGACTGCAATGATCGTGTTCGCACTCGTAGACCCGCGTCTTGTGAATACTATTTTGGCGCAGAGATCTCTTGATTCGAAGAAACGAGCCACAACCGTCTGCCCGTCAGGTTGGGAGGCCTGCCCGGCGCATACGCCGTTGGTGATAAACAGCAGATACTCAGGTTCGACACCGTCTCTAAAGATCGTGTCTCGTTTTCTGTAGCTGGTTTCGGTGCAGACGCTTGCAAACTCGTCCCATTCGGAGTCGGCGAGCTCTACTCCCAAAGACATGATGTCCTCGCGTAACAAAGACAGAGGTGAACGAGGTGACGGCATGCGCAATGGATCGGCTTTCTATTCAGAACGCTTCAAATCAAGGCCACCCTCAATCAGCCTAGTTCCATCATCGGCAAATTGAAGGGACCAGAAGGTTTTGATGTGCAACATAGCTGCGTATCTGTGCACATGCATAAACTCTATCCAGTGAACTGTTATCTCTACGAAACACAAATATCACGAGCACTGCAGACAGGACCGCACACGTGATGCTCTTTTGAGCATCTGTCCTATGGGGAGCCATTCAAAGATATTGCCTGCAAAAAGGTGTGGCATTGTCGAACTCTATACATAGCACAATCATCAATGATCTGAACTGGACAGAGATTCGGGCCGCATATCTGGTTGGAGAACTTCAAACCTTGTCTCGAGCAGCAAAACATCTTGGCGTGCATCGCTCGACGCTAATGCGGCAAATCACAACACTTGAAGAGCAAGTCGGTAGAAAGATCTTCATACGCAAAAGAGATGGTTACCTACCGACCGAGTTCGGCCGAGAGCTCATCGCTGTCGCCCGCCACGTTGATAAGGATATCCAGGCATTCTTTGAGCGCCGTTCATCAGATAATCGCTCACCTGGCTCGGTTATCACCATAGCGGCTCCCAGTTCTCTGTCGTGTCTCATCGCAGCCGCGCTCCCTCCCTTGCGACGTCGATATCCAGACCTCTGGTGTTCGTTTCTCGACCTCAACAGTATGAATCACACTGCAGCTGAAAACGCGGACATCGCATTCGGCTTGCATAACATCGCAACGCCGGATCACCCAGCGCAGATACTCACAACATTAGAAATGAATCTCTATGCAAGCTCAGACTATGTTCGAGATCACGGAAAGCTGAAAGCGCTAACGGACTTAGCAGACCATGCCTTTGTCTGCAGTTACCCCAATATTGGGGTAGACGATGTAGATGCCTGGCTGCGTGTCCATGTCCCTGCCCGCAACATTGTTTTTCGGTCTACGTCTAAATCTGCCCTAAACTCTGCGATCGAGCGAGGGCTAGGGATCGGGTTCATGCCGACCCTGCTTGCCGAAGACAACGAAAATCTCGTCCCGCTGGTGGAGCGCCCAACACCGTGGACGGCTCAGATCTGGATATCCATACGCCGACGGCCAATGCAACGTGAGCAAATAGACGTGCTTGTTAAAGAAACACGTCGCGTCTTCGCTGTTTCGGCCAACCTAGAACACACCAATTGAGAGGACGGACATGACGTCGAAATACTTGCTTGTCGCCAAAGTCGCTCTGACAGCAGTAACATTGATCTACGGTATCGTCCCGGCCATCGCAGATCTGAATGAAACACATCTTTTAAATCCCGAATGGAGTGCCCATGCCCGTCTACACGGGTCGTGGTTTCTATTTTTCGGCGCGTTCATGGGCACCCTTAGCCTCTACTTCATCTGGGTGCGCGACAGTCTCATTCTTCCAACGATGATCGGACTGGGATTTGTCTCCGGGTTCTGGTTGGCGGTCCTAACAGCGCCGCTCTATAGCGGCGCACTTGTAGATTCCAATGGGGTCGAAACTCAAATCCTTGGATTGGACGCGAATGCGTTCATATTCACTCTTCTGACGATCACCCTGCTGCTCGTCCTCGTCTATGCCCTCCGTCGTCAGACACAGAGTGGTGATTAAGCCAAGCGCTGCGCAGATGAAGATCGCAAAATCGGCCACGAGAGCATCGCAGCTCGCAAGCCTTGACCATAATCAGATGCCCCGAAAATCTTTGTACAGATCTTCAACGGACGCACGCGGGTCAGAAAGAACGACCGCTATCTGCGCCCTCTGTTCAATCGCTAGACACAACCCAACAACTTCTAGATCAACGACCTTCCATTTGCCGTAGCGCTGGATGAACCTCCACCGCATGCTAACAGTTTCCTCACCCGGAATTTTGACGCGCGTGTGAACTATAGAGTCGCGGTCATTGCGATCGATCGATCCGCGGACGTCAATGTCAGCCCCTTCAAAGCGGTCAGCTTGGTCTGTGAGGCTATAGATCAAGTGCCTTTCAAATCGCTCTTCGAAGCTGGCCAAGGCTTCCGTTGTCTCATTGCGGGCGTGACGCCCCAAAACGAAGCGCGCGACAATTGGAACATCGACCCGATCTAATATGGCCAAGGCGAGGTCCTCGCCTTCCTTGTTCACGATCTCAAATGCGGCCTGCTCGATGAGCGCTTCTGTTTCAGGGCAAGCGTCGGCTTGCGGAGCCATCGTAATCAGCATGATCGTTGCTATGAAAGTTCGAAACATATCTTTTGGCTCCTATAGACGTGCCGTCGATCATCTCCGAACCGAAACCAGTTCATCGTAATGACCGATCGGTCATGGTCGCACCTGGTTACTCCCCTCTCTCGCACTCCAGCTGAATTGCGAAAGCTGCATTCATTAGCCGTGACGCTGCGATCCAAGCGTCTCGACAAATTGCTTCGTCGTCTCTCATTTTCTAACCCTTTGTGCGACGCCCGGCGGCGTGCACAATATGTGCGAACGGGATGGGTGGTTCGGCATCTTCAACGGGAAGTTCTGAATGTAGAGTGGTTTACTTCGATCGATCAGGCTCAGACCGTCATCAACACATGGCTCAAACAGTAAAACCGCATCCGACCACACCAGGCATTGAAAAGTCGCCCGCCTGTAACGGAAACACTATTAGAGAAAACCCCAATCAGTGGCCTATACGACGGGGGCTAGACAGGGTTGCCAGATTCCTATTCCTATCCATACGAGCTTTATTGGGAATTGGAGACTGAAGAAGAGAAGTTGAGTTTTCTAAGTAATATGCGCGAACTTGTCGGTCGCTAAGATGTCGCCCGCATGGTTGACCATATTGACTACATCGTTGATCGAATTGGAATTGACCATGTCGGCATTGGTACCGATTTCAATCATAGTGGTGGCGTTGAGGGATTTGCCGAAGCTGACTCTGCGCAAAACATGACTGAAGAATTGCTACTGCGGGGGTATACTCCTGGAGACGTAGAAAAAATTTGGGGTGGAAATTTTTGCGAGTGTTCAGTATAGGGACGAGCCGCGAATTGTAAGTCAGACTCCAAGCCCGCAATCATTCGGTTAGGGCAAACGCGACAACATGGTCACCCAACTTGGTTCCCGATTTGCTATGTCCGCCCGCAGCAATGACCACATATTGACGACCTTGCCAGTTGTAAGTCATCGGGGTTGCCTGGCCACCAGCCGGCAAACGGCCTTTCCAAAGCCCCCGTCCGGTCTCAACGTCGAGTGCACGCAGATAATTATCCATGGCCGCGCCGATAAAAACGATATCTCCCTCGGTCACAATCGGTCCACCAAAGCTCGGTGTTCCGAGATTCAAGGCAAGGCCACCTGGAGCCAGATCCCTCGTCGTCCCGAACGGATGCCGCCAGACAATCTCACCGCTGTCGAGATCGATACCTGCAATCACGCCCCAGGGCGGCGGCGTGCAAGGTAACCCAAAGGGTGAGACAATCAGCTCTCGGCTCATCGCATAGGGGGCACCTTCCATAGGGGCAAACTCCGCTCCATCGCGAATCTCCGATGCTTCGGCGTGCTCTTCTACATCCGGGTAGAGATAGAGGGCTTGAGCTGCATTATTCATATTGATGATGAGTAGATTGCGCCGACTATCAAACGCTGCACTCCCCCAATTGGCACCACCTCCGGAGAAAGGATAGTTCAGCGTTCCTTCGAGAGTGGGTGGTGTGTACAGGCCGTCCGCCCGAAGCGCGCGGAGTTGCCGTTCACAGTCCATCTTGTCCCAAAGGGTCAGGCCGAACGCGCGATCCGGGTTTAGCCTGCTCGGTACTATCGGCTCGGGTATGGTTGGAATAGGTTGCGTAGGTGACAGAAGCTCTCCTGTCACGCCCTGTTGAGGCACGGGGCGCTCTTCGACAGGATGGAAAGGTTCGCCGCTCTCCCGGTCGAGCACGAAGACCAGCCCCATCTTCGTGACCTGGACCACAACATCGTGAGCCTCTCCATCGCGCCAGATCTGATAAAGCCCCGGCTGAGCAGGAAGATCATAGTCCCAAATATCGTGATGGACCATCTGATAGGACCAAATGACATCGCCGGTCGCGCCATCGAGCGCGACGACAGAATTAGCATGCGGATTATTACCTGGGCGGTCGCCACCATAAAAGTCCGGGCTCGCCGTCGAGGTCGGCAGGAACACCCAGCCTCGGGACTCGTCGACAGAAATTGTAGACCAGACATTGGCATGCCCGACCCGATCCGCCGATCCGTCCGGCCAGCTTGCCCGCGCTGGATCATCAGGATCTCGGGGAATTGGATTAAACGTCCAAATCGCTTCGCCACTAAGCACATCGAATGCATGCACAACACCAAGTGGTGCATCGGTCCGCAAATTATCGCCAATAGCCGTACCGGTAATGACGACATCCCCAACAATCGCCGGCGCAGACGTGATCTGAAACTCGCCCGGCCAGCGCAAAGCCAGGCTCGGCTCAATCTGAACCACCCCGCTTGATCCAAAATCCTGGCACGGCTCTCCCGTTCGAGCATCCAAGGCTATAAGATGAGCCTCAACGGTCCCCATGAAAACCCGTGACGAACAGACATCCGTCTCCAACGCAGTTGCGTCCTTCCAATAGGACACGCCCCGGCAGGAAAACTCGTTCGCCGGGCGACCATCTGTCGGCACTTGCGGATCGTAGCGCCATATCTCCTCGCCGGCACCTGGATCAAGCGCGATCACCTCATTGAACTGAGTGCAAAAGATCAGAGATTCATCCACAAAGATCGGCGTGGTTTGGAAGGAGGTGCGGTGGCGAACATCTGCGCGCGCCTCAAGCGCTCCTGTTCGATACGTCCAGGCGACATTTAACTTGTCGACGTTGCCTCGGTCTATCTGACCTGCTGACGAATACCGGTTGCCACCGGCATCTCCGCCGTATCGGGTCCAACCCTCTCCCGATATTGAAGGCGCATCCCGAACGATTTTCGCATGACCTTCAATCCTTAGATCATCACCGAACCCCCATACACGCCACATCGCCGTGCCGCCTAAAAAGCTGATGGCGATTAAAGCGAGAGCGATAAGCACCAAAATTCGAAGGGGTGAACGTGACATTCCTGAGTACTAACATAGACTTCAGCGGAGTCCTGCTCGTTAAAGCCAGATATCTTTGTCCGCTCCTGCTCCCTTCTGAGAACCGGCCGCTTTGCATCCGAGAATCGAGAAGCTACCCTGGATCGCCCCTATTCTCATCCAACACGTTCGAGTCGCTGACATGACTGATCATAGTAAATCGAGAGAGCGTCACGCGGTATCAAAATTAAACCTCAGCGGTGCACTGAAGCGCTGGCGAGTGTTGAATGCCATCAAACAAGACGCTTTGGCTGAGCACTTTGGAGTGAGCCAAGTGACTATTTCGCGGTGGGAACGCGGTGCTGTTCCGGACCAAAAGTACATTCCAGCGATTCAACGTCTCATCGAAGCGCGCCCTTCCAATCAAAGTGATCGAGCTCTTGCGCGATTAGTTGAAACCTCCAATGAGCCATTCTTCTTGATTTGTGATGTCACTCATAAGTTGCTCGCTGCTTCGCCGCAGCGAGCACTTGAATGGCACCAACCCGTCGATGACCTTTTAGGGGTCTCGCTATGGCGCTTCGCAACAGAAGAGATAGACCGGGTCGAGCAAGAGATCCATGGAACAGGATGGTTCGAAGATCCGCACTCGGAACGTACATTTTGTACGTCGAAAGCTGATTACGACGAAATCTGCATCACGGCGGGCTATCGCAAAGTTATTCGCGTCCCGCTGTCTAATGGTGGATTTGCGCGCTTGGTCAACGATCACTGATGCCCGCCAATGTATAAGTTATACATCGCGTAAGCTGTGTATGATTGCTACCGCCTCCTCGCAGCTTTGCGAAGGGGCTTGCGATGTCAGATGCACCAGATAGGGCAATCAATGGCGTGGCAATGATCGCCATTCTGATTGCGCTTTTAGGTACGATTATAGGACTTGCAGCCACAGATTTGGTGTTGCCTGCTGTGACCGTAATCCCCGACGTGCTTGGCGGCACGCAAGCCGAGGCGCAGTTCATCCTGGGCGCTTACATCGCCGGCACATCGATCGGTCTCATCCTATGGGGTGAAGCGGGTGCCAAGTTCGATCAATTGAAGCTGATGATGGACAGCCTTCTATGTTTTAGCTTCGTCAGTCTGATCAGTCCTTATATGCCAAACACCCTGGCTCTATCGACCTGTCGTTTGGCGCAGGGCTTGTTTGACGCAGCGCCGACTGTGTTTGCTCCGGTTTGGATCCGCGCTGTTCTGCCGGAGCGGTATGTGGTGCAGTCCTTCGGGATGCTTGCATCATTCGAATCGCTAACACCTGCTTTCGCGCCGATCCTCGGACTTTGGCTGCTAAGTTCGTTCGGATGGAGCAGCTCATTTTACCTGCTAGGCGGATTGGCGCTGATTACTTTGCTCGCGTTAATTGGCGTTAAAACCATCCATCCATCTCTCAAAGTCGTAGGCGCTCGCGGATCTTACGTCTCATTGATACGTAGCGCACAGTACATGAGGTATGGGCTTAGCCAGGCCGCCTCGCTGTCGGGACTACTAATTTTCGTATTCGGGATGCCTGCTGTGACGGTTCATGTTTTTGAGCTCAAGATGTCTACATTCATTTCAATGCAAGTGATCGGGATAGTCTGTTTCATCTTTTGTGCGAATACCGCTACTTACCTTGTTGCCCGCTTCAGTGCTGAGGGCGTTATCCTAGTTGGATCGTCGCTATCGGCGCTAGCAATGCTACTCATGTGGAGCCTAGCCGCGTTTGGCGTTGGTCAGTTCTATGTTTATGTCGCGCTCTTAACACTTGTGAATGCTGGACTGGGCATGCGCGGCCCTCCCGGATTCAATCAAGCTTTACAAGTTTCAGACGGCAATGAGGCACGAGCGGCCGGACTGTTACTTTTCTCCGCCTTTTTGCTCACGGCAATGGGCACAGCTGTGACAGCAGCGTTCGTCGAATTCGGAATGTTAGAGCTGTTGGCTGTTTCGTTTGGTGTCCTCGCACTTTCTCCCGCAATGCTCATAACCCTTAAACGACGAGGACTGGAGCAAATAGCCAAAACTTAAGTAATCTCTGACGACCGGTTTTGCGCCCTCTTCTATCTAAACTAGACATTAGAGCATGACATCGATGCGAAGTTCCATGGACCTGTTCATTGACGGTTAGGTAATTGTCCTCCATATGGCCGTTGTCGCAGCGCAGCAATTTTTTGCGCATGGGGCTGGCAGCGTGAGTCGCAGCGTTCGGATGGCCGAACGGTCAGAGCCTCCCCCTTCAGACATCAGCTTGAATTCTGCGTCCCCTTTCGCGCGGGCCGCTCCGACCTAGCCGCCCAATAAGTATTGGGCTTCCGGCGCGCTGCGTTCAATCACACGCGCCGTCATTTGAAAGACGATAGACTTGACCAAATTTACTGACCTCGACCTGCATCGACATGTGCTTAAAGCCGTCACCGAACAGGGCTACGAAACGCCCACCCCCATTCAGGCGCAAGCCATTCCGCATTTGTTAGATGGGCGTGACCTTTTGGGCATAGCGCAAACAGGTACAGGCAAAACCGCTGCCTTTGCCCTGCCGACCCTCGACCATCTCGTCCGCAGCTTCGAAAAACGCAAAGCAAATTCCTGCAGTGTGCTTGTTCTTGCTCCGACCCGAGAACTCGCTGGGCAGATCGCCGATAGCTTTCGGGAGTATTCGAAGTTCACCGATTGCGTGACACAGGTGGTCTTTGGTGGAGTGGGCATCCACCGGCAGATCAGAAATCTGAACAAAGGTTGTCATGTGTTGGTGGCAACGCCCGGACGCCTCGTCGATCTAATCGACCAAAAAGCCATCAGTCTGGAGCATCTTGAAACACTCATTCTCGATGAGGCCGATCAGATGCTCGACATGGGGTTCATCCACGATCTTCGAAAGATCATGGCCAAAGTACCGGAGGACCGCCAAACGCTTCTTTTCTCAGCGACCATGCCGAAAACCATCGCAGAACTCGCGGCCGACTATCTTGATGATCCAGTAAAAGTGTCTGTTACACCGGAAGGCACAACGGCCGAACGCGTTAAACAGGGCGTCGTTCATGTCGCGAATGGCGACAAGTTGAAGGTTCTAGAGGCCCTGCTTAGGGACCCGGTCGTGGACCGCGCATTGGTCTTTACACGAACAAAGCACGGAGCTGACAAGGTTGTACGCAAACTGATGGCCAAAGGTATCCGCGCCGAAGCCATTCATGGAAATAAATCCCAACCTCAAAGAAAGAAAGCGCTGGAGGCCTTCAAGGCTGGCCGCTGTACTGTTCTCATTGCAACGGATATTGCTGCGCGCGGGATCGACATTGACGGTATCACTCACGTCATCAATTTCGAAATGCCGAATGTTCCTGAGCAATATGTCCACCGGATCGGACGGACCGCCCGCGCAGGCCGCGAGGGACTTGCCATCTCACTCGTAGCGGAGGACGAGCTCTACTATCTACGCGAAGTGGAGAAGACTACCCGAACTCAGGTGGATGTTCTGCCAGCACCAGACGGTTGCGAAACGGTCATACTGCCCACACCGGATCCAGACGCCCGAATTCGCAGACCGAAAGGCTCTTCTGGCAGGCGAAACAGTGGGCGGCCAACAGGCAAACGATCACATAGTGGACGCAAACCAGCCCGTAGACCCAATCAACGCAAACGAAACCGCAACAAGAGGTCCGAACAGGCTGGGCACGTTGTTGCATAAAGGCAGATAATGAGTATTGCATAGACCGGTCTCATCCCCAGGCTATCAAGTTTTGCTTTCGTCTTCTTTTTCTCGGGTTGCGGAAGACGTAAGCGGTTGAAATCCAACAGGACGTAGGATCAGAAAGTTACTGTTCGAACCTCGCTCGTACTTTCTTGCTTTCCAATTCCTTCAGCGCGTGACGGCTAATCCATCGGCGATCTTTCGCTGTTTCATTCATGAGATTCATAGCAGTTTGAATCGCTTCGGCATTGAGAGTGAAGTTTCGTTTCCCAACTGCTCATGGCACCATGGCAATCCGAAGGTCATTGTTACCCATAGATTGGCCTCATACGGAGCAGCCATGAAGGAGATCGGGAACGTGGAGCGCCGGGAAGACTGTCGACACAAGAACAGTCAAGCAGAAAATTCTCACCTTCCTTTTCGACGACGGGAGGGTGCCATGCTCCGCTTCAGGCGAGTGCGAAATCTGCAAAGTTCGCCTCTATGCACTCTTCAGCACACAGTGATTTCAACAAAGAACTTCATCTCTACTCTAGATCAGACTTCAAAAAGAAACATAACGCCGCCCTTCTAGAATGGCGCGAGCTGATCGTCGCCTTAGACATGCTCGACCGCTAAAAATGGAGACCAGTTCGCTTTAGACTGACAGCACCCGACTGCTCATTGCAGAAGCCCTCATAATACTTGGATAAGACTGAAAAACTGGCAAACAAATTACCTTTTGAGCGTCGGCTTTTAACATCCCAGTTAGCGACACCGCAGCTAATCCCTAAAAGGAGACGTGTGACAAAAAAACTCCAAGCTTCCTGTTACACTTGCATCATATCTGATCGACTCCAAGATCGAAGGTCGCATAAAACCTTTGTCCCGACATGCTTTGCCCATTGAAAGCTTGAACTTGACAGCTACGCGATGTCGGCATCAATTTTACAACGGGAATAGGTCGGCGATGAGAATCAGGACTGCAATTTATTTTATCTTCCTATGAACCGCTACTTTGCTTCAGAAAGGAAATGCGGCCCCGCTCTCAGTGCACGAAAGACATCCACTTGGGCGCGGGCAATTTCGGTTTCCACGGCTACGCGCTGATCCGATGCTGCGAGAGCTCGTCCCTCGGCGTCGAGGACCTGCAAAAATGTGGACCGACCGTTCTCAAAACGGATACGCGAGAGCTCAGCAGCGGCCAGCGTCGCCTCTTCAGCTACACGAAGATGAACGACCTGCTCTTGTAACTGGGCTTGAGAATTGAGAGCGGTTTCTGTCTCCGCCAGGGCAAGGAGAATGGTTTGCTCAAAATTGGCAAACGCAGCATCTCCACCAGCGCGCGCTGAGGCGATCAGGTTCTTAGCGCGTAAGAGGTCTGTCAACGACCAGGAGATCGATGGGCCGATATTGAAGGCGAGCGCAGTTGGTAAGGTGAGCACATCGAACCCGTCCGCTTCGACGGCGACACCCCCAACAAGGTCAACTTTAGGATAGGCCTCAGCGACCTCCAATCCAATCTGATTGAATGCCGCTGCCAGCGTTCGCTCGCTTGCCGCGACATCGGGTCGGCGGCGGAGGAGCTCCGCTGGATCTCCAATAGGCAAAGCAGTTTCGATCGTTGGTAAAGGTCCGTCAGTATCAACAAGCTCAGTCACTGCGGAGGGCGTCTCGCCGATCAGAACGGCTATCTGATTTGCGGCGGTAACGATGCGGCTCCGTAAGGGTGGAATAGTGGAGCGAGTCGTTTCCAATTGAGCACGCGCCTGCTCCACATCGAGGTCGGTGCCTCGACCGGCATCGCGAATGGTTTCCGTGAGTGCGAGCGTTTCCGCCTGCACGTCGGCATTCTGTTCGGCCACGGCCAGCTGCGCCTGCGCCCCCCGAAGATCGAGATAGGCGTCGGCAATGTCCGCGATGATGACCGTCTGCAGGTCCACCAACTGCGCAAACGCGGCCTCGCTCTCGGCGTCGGCTATCTCAATCGTCCGCGTGACCCGGCCGAAGAGATCAAGCTCCCAACTGGCCGCACCACCGAAAGATACGAGACTGACATTAGGCAGGGCTTCGGCACCAGCAAAGGGTGAGGCCGCGGCTGCAAATCGTGTTTCCTGAGTCGTAACGGTAAGGGTGTCGAAGGGAAACCTGTTCTGACGGGTAAGACCGAGGGTCGCGCGGGCTGCAATGAGATTGGATGCAGCAGAAACAAGTGTGCGATTCTGCGCGGTTCCCTGCTCGATAAGATCGTTCAACACCGGATCTTCAAACGCCGTCCACCAATTACTAAGCGGGGTCTCGCTCGCATAGTTACCTGCATAGACGAACTCGTTGTCTGTGAAGGGCGCAGTGTCTGGCGCTTCATAATCTGGCCCGACATGGAGGCAACCGTACAAACAGGTGAGACAGGCGAAAAGTGTTACGAGGCGGATCATTCTGCGGGCTCTGCCGCAGGCGTTTCCGGTTGGTGTATTTTATCGCCGCGCTCTGTATCAGGGTTCCGCCTCAGCCATCTCGCCAGTACGTAGAATACAGGTGTCAGAAGGAGACCGAAGATGGTGACGCCGATCATTCCAGAGAATACGACTACGCCCAAGGAGATACGCATCTCGGCCCCTGCGCCGCTCGCTAGAACCAATGGCAGCACGCCGAGAATAAATGCGAAAGATGTCATGAGGATAGGTCGCAGACGAAGCCGTGCAGCGACAACTGCAGCCTCAAATCGGGTTACCCCCTGTTCTTCCTGCTGCTTGGCGAACTCGACTATGAGAATTGCATTCTTAGCTGCAAGGGCAATCAGAACGACAAATCCAATCTGTGTAAGGATATTATTTGAAAGCCCCGCCATAGCCGTTCCGGTAATTCCGAAAAGGATCGTCATCGGCATAATGAGAATCACGGAAAACGGAAGCGGAAGGCTTTCATACTGAGCAGCGAGGACCAGAAAGACAAAAAGAATGGACAACAAAAATATCACGCCAGCGGTATTCCCGGTTTGCTTCTGTTGATAGGCGAGTTCCGTCCACTCAAAGGAAATGCCGTCGGGAAGCACATCCGCCGCTAATGCTTCCATACGATCCAGTGCTTCTCCAGATGAAATGCCGGAGGCGGGCTCGCCCTGGACCGCCGCTGCGGGATACAGATTGTATCGCAGCACGCGACTCGACCCGGTGATGCGCCGGGCATCTGCAACGGCCCCTAGTGGTACCATGCCGCCGGATTGGTTTCGAGTGAAATACAAATCCACGTCGGCAATGTCGTCTCTGAAACGAGCATCCGCCTGCGCCGTAACTCGGAAAGTCCGGCCAAGGTAATTAAAATCATTGATGAAGGCGGAGCCAAGATAGATCTCGAGCGCCTCGAATATTCCACTGACTGGCACGCCCATCAGCTCTGCTTTCTCACGGTCAATATCGAGGAAGACCTGAGGCGTAGAGACCTCGAAAAAAGTAAACGTGTTCTGCAGCATCGGGTCTTCATTGGCGGCAAGCATCATCTGAAAGGCGGCCTGCTGCAACGCCTCTAGGCCGAGCCCAGCCCTGTCCTGAACCATCATTTTGAAACCCGCCCCATTGCCCACCCCCCGCACGGGCGGAGGCGCAATCACCAGCACAAACGCTTCATCTATGCCCTCGCGCAAGGCATTTTGCAGCCTATTCTGGATGGCGCGATACCCGTCGCGCTGATCGAAATCCTCCATGGTAAAAAAGATCGCGCCGGCATTGGATGCATTGGTGAAGGTCGCGCCATTGAAGCCAGCGAACTCAGCCGCATGGGCAATACCCGGAACGTTGAGGCCGATATCTGCGGCGCGGCGGACGATTTCATCGGTCCGCTCCAGGGACGCCCCCTGTGGTAAATTGATCGCTGTGATCAGGTAGCCCTGATCCTGATCCGGGATGAAACCAGCCGGCACACGGTTGAACTGGACCCCGGTCAGCACGAGAAGGCCGACAAAAACCGCAACGACGATCGCGCTGATACGGACCAGCCGGCTAACAAGCCCGCCATAGAGATTGGTCATCCGATCGAAGCCGTGATTGAAGGCGTTAAAAGCGATTTCCAACGGACGCTGCCAAGCCCGCGTCCCGACGCTGTGATCGTCGGGCTTCAAAAGGAGACGAGCCATAGCCGGGCTCAGGGTAAGCGAGACCAGCGTCGAGATCGCGGTAGCCGCTGCGATGGTCAGGGCAAACTGTCGATAAAAGGCCCCTGTGATCCCGGGAATGAAAGCGGTTGGGATAAAAACCGCTGCGAGCACAAGCGATGTGGCAATCAGTGCACCGGAGACCTCCTCCATCGACCGATAAGCGGCTTCTGCTGGACTAAGGCCCGCTTCAATCTGGCGCTCAACATTCTCAACAACGACAATAGCATCGTCGACCACGATGCCAATGGCGAGCACCAATCCGAACAGGGACAAATTGTTGAGGGAGAACCCAAACAAGGACATCACGAAGAATGTTCCAATCAAAGATATCGGGATTGCGATAACGGGTATTATGGAAGCCCGGAAGCTTTGTAGGAATACGAAGATAACCAGAACAACGAGGAGCGTTGCTTCGATAAGGGTTCGATACACCTCATTCACAGACTCGGCGACAAACTCCGTCGGATTGTAAATCACCCGGTAGGCCAAGCCTTCAGGAAATCCTGCTGAGAGCGACTCCATCAAGGATAGAACACTGTTCGATGTCGCTATGGCATTCGAGCCTGGACGCTGGAACACAGCCATAGCGACGGCCGGCTGATTGTCCAAATAGGCGTTGGTTGAATAGCTCTGGGCACCCAGCTCAACGCGGCCAACATCGCGCAAGCGGATAACACCGCTGTCACCTGTGGGAGAGCCGCGTACGACGATATTCTCAAACTGATCTGGAGCCGTTAGACGCCCTTGCGTCTGCACTGACAGCTCGAATGCGTCCTGGCTGGGCAGCGGTGCCTGATTGACCGTGCCTGACGCCACCTGGACATTTTGTGCACGCAAGGCGGCCACGATTTCGCTTGCAGTCAGGTCGAGCTCTGCAGCGCGCTCCGGGTCAATCCAAACCCGCATGGCATAATCTCGCGCTCCGAAAATGAGAACGTTTCCGACACCGTCGACACGGGACAACTGGTCGCGAATCTGTAGCGTTGCATAGTTGGATATATAGAGCTGGTCGTAGACATTGTCCGGTGAAATCAAGTGGATTACCATTAAGAAGTCCGGCGACGCCTTTTGCGTTACCACTCCCAACCTTCGAACCTCTTCTGGCAGTCGAGGTTCGGCCCTGGCAACGCGGTTCTGAACAAGAACCTGGGCAATATCGATATCTATTCCGGGCTGAAAAGTGACCGTGATTGTAAGCGCACCGTCTGCCGTAGCTTGGGACTGCATGTAGATCATGCCCTCTACGCCGTTGACTTCCTGCTCAATCGGCGTAGCCACCGTGTCGGAAATCGTCTTTGCAGACGCCCCTGGATATGTCGCGCTGATCTGTATCGTTGGTGGCGCGATCTCCGGGTATTGTGATACGGGGAGGTTGATATAGGCCACCATTCCGATCAAAATGATAAGAATTGAAATGACCGACGAGAAAATCGGCCGATCTATGAAGAAACGCGAAATGGTCATCAGCCGCGGCTCTGGTCTTTCTGGCGCGCCACGGGCAGAATGGGCACGCCCGGTCGCAACATAAAGAGATTACCGACGATAACTTGCTCGCCTTCTTCGATGCCTGAGATGATTTGACGTCGGCCGCCACCCAAGTCCCGCCCGAGTTCGACGGTTCTCTGTTCAGCTTTCAATTGATTACCAACCACCCAAACAAAGCGACGGGACTGATCAAACTGTACGGCAGTATCGGGTACGATGATCGCTTCTGTTTCCTGCTCGAAGAGCTGCAAACGACCAAATAGACCCGGTGTTAGAAATCCGTCAGAATTCTGGACGACAGCTGTGGCACGTATTGTGGATGTTGTTGGATCAATTGTGTTGTCGAGGAAAGTCATCTGCCCCTCGATCGGGAAATCCTCCTGATCAGCAAGCTGAATGCGGACGGGATTCGGTGTATCTATGGAGCTACCACGGATACCCGCACGGTCGAGCCGAAGATAATTTAGGAACCGTTGCTCACTTCCAGTAAAGCTGAAATGAATGGGATCGACCGATACAACGGTCGTGAGAAGTGTTTCGCCGGCAGCAACGAAATTGCCACGCTCCAGCCGCGCATCGCTTACCCTTCCCCCTATGGGTGACGTGACTTTCGTGAATTCGAGGTCTAGGGCGGCCTGACTTCGACTGGCTATCGCAGCGTCCAGAGCTGCCTCTGCAGCACGGTTGGCGGCGAGCGCTTGATCATATTCTTCCTGACTGCCAGCCCGGGCTTCAAGAAGCGTCGTCGCTCGCTGTAACTCAACTGAAGTCAAATCGATCTGGGTTTGCGCGCTTTTTACATCTGCTTCAGCGCGCGCGTACGCAGCGCTAAATGGACGCCGATCGATGGTGAATAGAAGCTGTCCCTCTTCCACATTCTGACCGTCAGCAAAGTGTACCTCTTCAAGATACCCCGATACGCGCGGACGAAGGTCAACGCGTTCGACAGCCTCGAAACGGCCAATATACTCGTCCCATATCGTGACTTGCTCAGCTTTCACATCAACAACGCTCGCGCGTATTGGTTGCATCTGCGTATCAAAGGAAGAATTGGTATCGGAGGACTGATCACAAGCGGAAATAATCAGCGTTGCCAGTCCGACAATGCTTCCGCTTATCGAGGTGGTCTGCAAGACGTTTCTTCGTCGAGGCATCGAAATACTACTTGCCTAATGCGTTGCGGCTCCACGGTGAGCCGTCTTCAAAGCAAAACATACAGTATAGGGATATCAGAAAAAGAGATTTCATTGACGGCGCGAGCCGCAGCCAATGCCAAATGCGAAACCTGTCCGCTGAAACCGCACTGTACGACTGGGTCGTTCCGCAGGATCAAACGCTGGGAGCATGAGGGCGTCATCGATGATATGTTGAGGCGACTGGATGAGCTACCTGAAGCCATGACGATACGAAGGCGAACCGTTGAACACCCGTTTGGAACACTCAAATCCTGGATGGGCCCCTGCCACCTTCTCACAAAGGGCCTTGTCCTTTCCCCATAAAGTTGGGCCATTGTTAACTTAGTGATTTTGCTGGTTCAGGAGGGTTTTTTTGATGGCTCGGAAGCGGCATTCTGATGAGGATATTCTACGGTTATCGCAAGATCACCAGACTGCTTCGGATTGAAGGATGGCGCGTCAATCATAAGAAAGTAGAACGACTTTGGAGAAAAGAAGGCCTTCAGCTTCCGGCCCGTCATAAGAAACGCAAACGGCTCTACCACAAAGACAGCTCTGTCATCCGACTTAGACCACAATACCGGAACCATATCTGGAGCGTGGACTTCGTGCACGACAAGCTCAGCTCTGGCCGGCCCTACAAGATGCTGACTGTGCTGGATGAGTACACGCGTGAAGCTCTGTGCGTGCATGTCCGGGCAAAGATGGGATCGGCCGACGTGCTGGATGCTCTATACCCAGTC
>JBCCUK010000032.1:0-41216 GCA_039196965.1 Pseudomonadota bacterium
ATCGCGATACGGAAGGTTATCGATGCGCCGGAGGCCCATGCAAAGCGCTTGGCCCACCGTCTACGGATAATGCGCGTCGCCCGCGAGCCCGCACCAATCCTCCTGCCACAGATAGTCCCGAGGGGGATGAGTACAGAACTCACCGTCATCCACGGAGCCTTGAAAGTGGAGCTTCGAACCGCGCTCAAAGCGTGGGATAGTTCTTAGGTTGTCCCCGGTTTCGCAAAGCGAAACCATGGGATGCGCTCAGGGCTGCGGATCTGTCCCTAAAGTTCGCTTCGGAGTGCGTACAGCCTTGAGCGCGGCCTCATGGGCCGCGAAGCGGACCGGAGGCAAAACCAAAGTGTCATCCCGGAAAGTGCGTAGCACTTATCCGGGACCCAGGGATGTTATGTGCATTATATCGCCATCGCCGGAGCCCGAGCAGACACTAGCTAAGGCACTTCATGCCCAAGCGCGGCTGTGTAGATTTCGAACCAGGTCTGGCGGCCCATGGGCACGTTCAGGGCCTCGGAGAATTTCGCAATGCGGTCCAGCCGGTTCGTGCCCATGACCGGCAAAACGCCCGCGGGGTGAGCGAGCAGCCAGGCCACAGCCACTGCCGTAACATCTGCGCCTGTCCGTTCGCCAACCTCGGCGAGTTTCGCTGTCAGCGCGCCGCGGCTGTCGTCAAACAGGCTGCCGCCGGCAAGCGGTGACCACGCCATGGGGGCGATACCGCGCTCCTGCAGGAAGGCTATATCACCATTGGTGAAAGCCTCGTGGGCAACAACGCTGATTTCGATTTGGTTGGTGACGAGTTTCGCCTCCATGGCCGACTGAAGAAGTATCCAGTCATGGGGTTTGAAATTGGAAACACCCACCGTCTTCACCTTGCCGGAGGCGATAACCTCATCAAGCGCCGCGCCGGTTTCGTTATGGTCCATGAACGGGTCTGGCCGGTGGATCAGAAGGAGATCAATCTGGTCGATGGCCATGAGCCGGAGCGAATGATCAACAGAGCTTAGAATATGCTCCTTGCTCGTATCATAGTATTTGACCCGCGCATTTGCGTATCTGCCGGTTGGCGCAACGATATCGCATTTGGTGACGATTTCGAGCTGATCGCGAAGGCCGGGAGATTGTTTGAAGCAATTACCGAGAAGCTCCTCGGCTTCGTAACCGCCATAGATGTCTGCCTGATCGATGGTCGTAATGCCTTGTTCAAGGCAGGCATTTATCTTGGCTTCCACATGGGCGGGCGAGATGTCTTCGTCATCCCCCAGCCGCCACATGCCGTAGACGATCCGGGAGACCGAAAGGTCTGGCGAAAGTTCTTTACGTTCCATCAGGTGCGTATTCCTGTTCCAAGAGGGGTGGCGGGCATGCTTTCCGGCACACGGCCATAGACATGGGGCATCGAGATCGTCTTCAGCTGGGGCAAGACGCGGGTTCCGAAAGACCGGCACTCGTCAATGTGCGGGTAGCCGGAGAAGATAAACGCCCTGATGCCCATTTTCTGATAGGCCTCGATCTCGCTCAGAACCTGATCTGTCGAACCGACCAGCGCCGCGCCGCAGCCGGATCGCGCCCGCCCGATCCCCGTCCAGAGGTGCGGCTCGACATAGCCGAATTTGTCCGCCAGCTCTCGCGCCTTTGCCTGGTGAGAGACGCCGAGACTGATCGAGTCATGGGCGCGGTCGCGGATCAGCTTGCCATATTCGTCGTCAAGCTTCGAAACGAGATGATCGGCATATTCGCGAGCCTCTGCTTCGGTATCCCTCACAATCATGTGTACTCGAAGTCCATAATCGATGACCCTGTCATAGCGCTCGGCCACAGCGTGCACCGCCTTCATTCTCTCGGCGATCTGTTCCTTCGGCTCCGGCCACATCAGATAAACATCGCAGTGCTCGCCACAAAGCTCGAGGGCAGGGGGCGAATAGCCGCCGAAGTAGAGCAATGGCCCGCCAGTCTGATAGGGCCGGGCTGGATCGGTCGTCAGCCCCTCGAATTGGTAAACCTCGCCCTCGAAATTGATCTCACCCCGGGTCCAGGCTTGCTTCAGGATCTGAACCACTTCCCGGGAGCGTTGATAGCGATGGGCGCTTTCCGCAACTTCCCCTGGAAAGTCGGAACTGATGATGTTGACCGTCAGCCGCCCTTCCAACATGTGATCGAGGGTTGCGATCGTCCGCGCAAGCATGATCGGTTGCATCTCACCGCAGCGGACGGCGGCAAGCATATTTATGCTCTTTGTCAGTGGCGCGCATCCTGCCACAAAACTCAGCGTATCCTGCCCGACCTGATAGGAAGATGGACAGAGAATGTTGCGGAAGCCCTGACGTTCGGCCTCCAGCAGAATATTGCGACAGTGCGCCCAGCTCGATCGAAGCTCACCGTTGGGGGCACCCAGGAATTCATAGTCATCGGAGCAGAGCGCCGAGAACCAAGAAACCTCGGCACCATCAATATCGGCGGATTTAATCGGGACAATTGTCATTGCGCGGGACTCCCAGAAGCAGTGTCTTGCCTAGCATTCGATCTATATTGCATCAATAGTGTATCAATTATGCTGGAGTCCGAACTTCTGTCCACCACATCACGCCAATCCTTGCCTAAAGCTTTGCAGGTCACGGAGATGCTGGTCCGCGAGATTGCATCCGGACGCCTTGCCGATGGAGAGCGGCTACCGCCCGAGCGCCGCATGGCCGCAGATTTAAATATTGCGGTTGGGACTCTGCGGCGCGCCCTTGCCAATCTAGAGGAGCAGGGCCTGCTAAAGCGCGTCCAGGGGTCCGGCAACTATGTCTGCGCACAAAAAGACATAAAGAGCATCTACGCCTTCTTCCGCCTCGAACGCCTTCAAGGAGGGGGTCTGCCGTCCGCTGAGATTGTCGACGTCCTGCGCTTGTTGAAGCCGGGCGACATGCCTTTCATCGGTTCGGGCCGGTATGCCCATCGCATTCGCCGTACGCGATATCTGAATGAGATGCCGGTGGCGTTGGAAGAGATTTGGCTGGATTCTCGGTTCACCGACAGGCTTAAGAAGAGTGATCTCAGCGAGTCCCTTTACCTCTACTATAAAACCGAACTTGGACTCATAATCAGCGGTATTGAGGACAAGGTGAGTGTTTCCAGACTTCCCGGCTGGGGCGATCTCTCACTAAAAATTGAACCGGGTGACACCTGCGGATACGTTGAACGTATTGGCTTTTCTCAGGATGGCACGCAAGCTGAATACTCACGAACATGGTTTGACCAAACCGTGGCGCAGTATACTGTGCGCCAATAAAAGAGATTTAGGGACGGTCCAGGGATGGCGAAAAAATACGGCCTTATTGGTGCCGGCATGATGGGTGCTGAGCATATACGGAACATTGCGCTGTTGGATGGGGCATCTATCGCCACGATTTATGATCCTGTTGCTGAGCAAGCGCATCATGGTGCATCGCTAGCCGGGGGTGCTAGGATTGCAACCTCGCTTGAGGATCTTGCGGGTCAGCCCGATCTCGATGCGCTGATCATCGCCAGCCCGAACCACCTCCATGTCGATCAACTGGAAAAGATCGCTAGCCTACGGAGCATTCCGATACTTTGCGAGAAGCCTCTGTTCACTGAGCCGGCAGATGTCGAGCGTATTCGCCGTTTGCAGGCTTTTTATGCGGCGCCGATCTGGGTCGCGATGGAATATCGCTATATGCCGCCCATTGCCAGGTTTCTTGAAGAGGTCGATGAGGTGACCGGCGGCATCAAGATGCTGAGCCTGCAGGAGCACCGTTTTCCCTTCCTCGACAAGATTGGCCACTGGAACCGTTTTAACCGCTACACCGGAGGGACTTTCGTCGAGAAGTGCTGCCATTTCTTTGATCTGATGCGTCTCATATTGAGGTCCGAACCGGTTTCCGTCAGCGCAACCGCTGGGCAGATGACCAATCATCTCGATGAGGATTATGGCGGTGAGCGGTCGGATATCTGGGACGGTGGCTTTATCATTTTCGATTTTGAAAACGGCACCCGCGCATTGCTGGAACTCGCCATGTTCGCTGACGGCTCAACCTGGAACGAAAAAATACACGCGATCGGCCCTGCGGGGATGCTCGAATGCCGTGTTCCGGGGCCTCAAAGGTTCTGGCCTGAAGACGTCGGACCTTCACCGAATCCTGAACTGGAGATCAGCCCCCGCAATCCCAAACGACCGCAAACTGTTCAAATCGAACTTGATGAAGCGCTGGTTGAAGCCGGTGACCACCATGGGTCGACGTTCTTTCAACACCAGAAATTCCTGGAGATGATCCACTTTGGTGGTCGTCCGGACGTCACTCTGGAAGACGGGCTTCGTTCTGTTCTCATGGGAATAAACGCTCAAAGGGCGGCGTTGGAGCGGCGAACCGTAACTTTTGACGGCCTTGGTATTGATATCCCCGCCTGACCGGGCATTGAGTCCGTCGCCTCCGCGCATTCGGTCTATGGAAGACGTGGCGAGGGAGAGCAAATGGTGAGCTGGCAGATATCTTACCAGCTCACCTGTCTGCTTTGATGGGAGCCAGAGTAAAAAAGAGGGCGGAACCTGACTCCATAAGCAATATGCGGTGGATGTCCGAAGGGTTCCAAAAAATCGAAAAAGAAATGCCGATTTGTAAAATTTCGAAACAGAACCAAGGAATATATGCAATCAGCTGAAAGTAGATTGGTTGCTATGAGCCAGTTGCATTCGGACTACGCGCTCAGCAACTACTCCGTTCAAAGATGAGTTAGCTAGTGTTTCGCGCCACCGTTTTTCAACACACCTAAAGCAATCCGCAAATGTAGCGGCTCATCACATGCCGCTATAGAGTTTCTGATTTCAGATTGAAGAGAGAAAACGGATTTCGGATCAGCTTCAGTTTGCGCGGTTGTTGGTAAGAATGCGCCAATATCAACATTGATCGCATTCGCGATTAACGCCACTTCGCTAAAGAGGATCTGGCAGTTACCACTTTCAATTTCGTCGAGGCGTACTGGGTCTATGCCGCTTTTTTGGCTGATTGCTAGGATTGGAAGCCCGTGGGCTATCCGTGTCGCTCTGATCCGCCCTCCCAATATTCTGTCAACCTTATGGACCAGGCTATCAGCGGGTTCAAACTGCTGTTTCGGGCCGTCGGTGGTTGATGCGGGGGAGGGGATCATAGATGCTCCACAATTATCCTGAGTACCGAGCTAATATGCGGGATATTGTAAAAACGTTCCGTACAAGATGTTCTTTCTTGCAATGTGTGGTTTTCTGGTCATCACTCATCTATCCACGAACGGCTTGGCTGCTATGCCACCGCAGTTTTGATATTATCGAGCGTTCATTGTCTGCGTTATAGTAACTGGATTGTACCTGTCGAAGTTACAAAACCTTTCATCGGCCTTGTTCCCATAGGGGAGTCTACATTCATCCTTGATTAACACTGTCGATACGCGCCAGCGCTGTGATTTGGAAGATCAGCCTTGTGCGATGGTGCTGTCGAAACATTGGAACCAAATGCCCTCTACTTTCATACTACTAGTGATCGGAGACGACTGGCAAATTGGAAGAAATGCCGGTTCTATATAGTAGGGGTTGAGTTCTGTGACAGCCAAAGAAAAAATAGAGTGTGAAATTGATAACCACGTCCGGGGTATTTACCAAATGTCCGGCGAGGCGTTTGGCTTAATAGAACGTTACCGTACGCCGCCGGACCCAAAAGTCTACGCGGTCTGGTATAATTACGTTTCTGGTGCCGATGTTGAAGTTGTAAGGCGCGTCGATGAAGTTACGGCCAATCCGGAACTGCAAAACGCAGGAGAACTGCATGAGATTTACAATACTTGCATTGATACCGCGGCGTTGAACGACGCCAGCATAGATATAGGTCTTCAGGTGGAGGACAATCTAAATTCCATCACGGCGCTTGTTGAGTCCGGTGTTCAGAATAATAAGGCATTTGAACGCGCATTAGGCGATGCCGAGGCGAATGTTAAGGAGATAAACAGCCCTCAAGAAATGAAGATGGCTTTGCAGAACCTAATCGTTGAAAACGAGAAGATGATTAAGGTTACGCAGACACTCAATGATGGCCTCGCGGCGAGCAAAGAGCAGATTTCTAAATTGAATAGAGAGTTGGACGAGGTTCAGTCGCAATCCTTGAAAGACCCACTGACGAATGTGGCAAACAGGCGCGCCTTTGACAAAGCCTTAAAAAGGGAAATCAAACTGGCGATGGAAGCGGGAACGCCATTATCTCTCGCATTGGTTGATATTGATTTCTTCAAACGGGTAAATGATACGCTTGGTCATCAGACGGGTGACGACGTCTTGATAAAATTCGCTCAAATCCTTCATGGGAATGTTAAAGGACAAGATCTGGTGTCGCGCTATGGCGGCGAGGAATTCGCGATCATACTGTCTGAGTCGAGACTGTTTTCGGCCCATAATCTGATGGTGAAAATAAAGAAGATCGTCGAAGAGATGGAGTTCTTTTCCGCTGACGGCGCTGCCAGAGTGGGTCGGCTGACATCATCTTTTGGCGTCGCCGAATATCAGGCAGGCGAGGATGCCGATGCCTTCGTGATGCGGGCCGATATGCAACTTTACAAGGCAAAGTCCGAGGGCCGCAACCGCGTCTGCAGTGACGGATTTTAGTAGAGACAGATGGCGCTCTGCTAGGACGGATTCAGGTTAATCGGACATTAACAGGGTTCGGATCGCCAGAAGTCGTGTTTCGGACCCGCACTGCAGAATATAGTCGACCAATTCTTGCTTGATCATATCAATCCGGATTGAGTCACCAAGGTCACCGGTCCCTCTCATCTCGGGCGGGATAAGATCTGCAACGGTGCACTCCAATACTTCGGCAATCCTGATCAACATGCCAGCTGAAAGGCGGTTAAGCCCAGCCTCGTATTTATGGTATTGTTGGTGCACAATGCCGAGATGACTGGCAACTGCGCCCTGGCTTAGACCCCGTTGGGTCCGCAGCGCTCTTACCCTTTCGCTAACGCGCAAATCCAATTGTGTTGGCGCACTGGAACGCTTTGATTGAGCGGCCATAGCTTCTCCAAGAAATTTTCAGATTACCCACAAACAACAACGGGGTAGTACTAGCGGGTCAATTCTGAAATGACCACAGTAACTTACATTCGAAGGGCTTTTTAGCGGCTCGAACCCCTCAAAAAGCACACTAAATTAACGAATTTCTCCCCTTATAGTGAAGGGGCGAGAAGTGGTTCTTCGCCCAGTGTATTTGGAGGGTATAGTGCCGCTTGCTGCGTCAGCTGCATTTGAAAACACCGATATTGACGACGCAGTTCCAGCCGTCTCAGGCACGGTGGTGGCGCTCAAGCGACCTGATCCGGAAGCGGAGATGGGCAAGATTTTAAGAGACCACCAGAAGTATATGAGGGCAGTCGCTTTGAAAATTTGCGCGACGTCCGACATGGCTGACGATGTGGTTCAACAGACATGCCTCCAGGCCTGGCGATATCGCGATCGCTTTGATTACGATCGTTGTCCGAAGCCCTGGTTGGTGCGCGTGCTTCGAAACGAATATCTCCAGATGTTACGTCGAAATAGCCGTCTCAGCGATTTCTGCGAAGAGGATACGCCGGAGATAAGTGACAATTCCTCATCCTCCGAAGCATTGATCAATAATATCGCGATCCTCGACGGTTTGAGAACGCTCAATGATGAGCAGAGGACAGCGATCCTGCTTGTCCTGGCGAATGGCTACACCTACGAGGAAGCTGCTGATCTAAGCGGCTCAACCGTCGGCACAATGAAAAGCAGGGTTTCACGCGCGCGGTCGACGCTGACGCAACTGTTGAAGCCCTAGTTTCACCGGTTTCTCTTGAAGCACGCGTTTCATGGTTCTCTTAAGAGGCACTTTCGATGAAGCGCTCAATGTCCCCACAGGTCTCGATCATGAGTTGTTCCATCGGACTGGCATCGTTCGTGTCGACGCCAGAGCGCCAGACCTGCATTTTGACCAGTATATCTTCAAGTGTCTGGGCAGGTGTATCTGCTAAGTGCTGAAGTGCATTGTGGTAGGAGACGAGAGCGTTATCCAGTTCAGTATTAGCCTTATCGATAGCCTCGCGGTCAGCGTTTTGCAGAACGATATCTTCTGCCTCTTGCATGCATTTATTAGCCCTGCGTTCGGCATCCTGGAAACCTTGAAAACTGTTAGCGACATCGGTTCCAAGTCGAATATATTCTTGCTGGTGCTGAACAGAGGTTTCAAATGCCATAATCTGGACGCCCTTCTATAAGTGTTGCTCGGTAAATTTATAAGTCTACTGAAATATCATTCTATCTTTTTCGAATGTCGTCATTCATCGCGGCCAGACTCAAGCTAACCTCATAGGCCTTTGATGCTTCCATGCTGGCCAGGATGAGCCCGGCAGAATCGCTTGAAATCTGACGCAGGAAACCAGCCGCAAATACAGGATCCATCTGATCGAATATTTGCGCGGCTTCGTCCGGTTTCATCGCGCCATACATTTTGGACAAATGCTGTATGTCATTTTCAGCGGCTGCCTGCATTTCCTGCCAGCGTTGATCGAGCTGGGTTCGAAGGTTCTCAAGCTGAGCTTGCCGTTCCCTGAGTTCGACTTCGTACTCCTTGAGTGTCAGTTCCTTTTTGCGAAGCTCATCCCTCTCGCTCTCGAAAAGCCAATAATCATCAGCAAGGGAAGCGGCCATTTCTCCCGTAAAGCAGCTTTTATCTGCGCTCACAGGAGTAGCGACACTCTTCTCCATTTTGTCATTTTCCGAATGGGTGTCCGGTGTGTCTGCCTTGATCTGTTGTGCGGTTAGAACTGTGGATGCGTCATCCATTATATCCAAATCTGGCGGAATAATTCTCGACACCCCGGTTAGTGTAAACAGTGTACCGAGCGTGAGCAAAACGTGGGAAGGGCTGGAAAGGGAGCGGGTCACTAGACCTTTCTCCTCAAGGCGTCAGTTTGCACCGTGCGAAGCGGAATAGGTTTGTGCTTGCTAACCCGTGCAGAAGAGTTTGCACTTTCTGTTGGAACCTGAGATATCCGGTGAATTTGCTCCGCGATAGACCCGAATTCCTTTATTCGGAGATTATATTCATCGAGCGTTTTAGAGATGAGGTTTTGAAGGTCTGCCTTAGCGTCGGATATCTCGGCCAGCGACCTGTTATGTCTGTTTTCCATTTTCTCGGTTAAGGCTTCGATCTCCTTACACGTCTGGCCAGCATCGGCCATGAGTGTGGAAAGATGTTCGACGAGTTGAGTGGTTTGATCCCTTGTATTCTTAGTTGTCGTCGTCATGGCATCTGCAGATTTCGAAAAAGCTGAGATCGCGGCACCGAGGCCATCCTTGGTGTTTTGCAGTCCCTTAAGTCTTTGACCGAGAACGTAACAATACGTGCAAGCCGTCAGGGAAATAATAATCATGGATAAATCAGCAACGGACGACAACATATTTCACCTCAACAGGAACTCGGTCACGAGAACACCTTTTGACACTTTTCCTCCGAGGATTAACTCGGCGCGCCATGACAGCTGATCTCTCATTTTTGGGTAGAAGTCTGGGTTTTCAAAGTCGCTTGTTTCAATCGCACGCAGATATTTGATGAACGCGTCGATCAAGATCGGCTCTGAATCTGTTACCAGCTTCGATTTTCCGGGCGGCGTGGCGATTGCGAGATTTAGTTTTAAATACTTGTCCGCCGGTGCTGCGCCGATCGTCGTAATAATCTCTCTGATCTCTGTATACTCAAGATCTTTTTCGGGGGATGCCGTGGAAATTAGATTAGCCACACTATCGGGTTTGCAAACCCCTGGCTCTGCCGGCTCGCCTGGCGATAGAAAGTAGCTCGCGCCAAACGAGCTGCCCGTTGAGACAACCACAAGCGCGACAAGGGCAATTATGCCACTTTTCGACTGTCCTTTCTGCTCCGACGAAGTCGGTGCGTCATCCGCCATAACGAGCCCCTGATGCTTCATGCCCTCCCTTGATACATCACCGCAAAGTAAAGGAAGAATTAATGTTTTTCTCCCCAATGTTAGGACTTGTTAAGACATGTAAACCGATAACGAGATTGAACGGTAATGAGTTTCCTGGAGACCCTCCGAAACTTGCCAGTACAGCGCCAGATTATGCTTGGCGCAGCCGTCGCAGGCATGATAATTGCCATGTCAGTGTTGGCGCGCGGGCTGCTTCAGGAGCCCATGGGATTGCTTTATTCCGGCCTTGATCCAGCGCGATCCGGCGAGATCATGGAAGCGCTTGAGCAGAGAAATATATCGTATGAAATCAAGGGAGAATCCATATTCGTGCCGAAGGGAGAGCGCGATTCGATACGCTTCTCCCTGGCTCAGGACGGGCTCCCCCGGCAAGACGTTCAGGGCTATGAACTGCTCGACAATGTTAACGGGTTTTCGATCACATCGGAGATGTACAACGCGTCCTACTGGCGAGCTAAGGAAGGCGAGTTAACGCGGACCGTTTTGGCCATACCCGGAGTCGATTCGGCCCGGGTTCACATAGGGGCGAATCTGCGCTCCGGATTTACCCGTAACCGCACCCTTCCGACCGCTTCGGTAACCTTATCGACAACTCGTCGGCTGAGCGCAGATCAGGCAGAAGCCATCCAGTATCTTATTGCTTTGGCGGTCTCGGGTCTTAGTCCTGATGATGTTGCAGTTATCGATTCTGAAGCCGGGATAATCGCTGGGCCGAACTCGGACGGGGCCGGTGCCCCCGGATTAATGGCGAATGATGTTGCCAGCGGGATCGAAGCCAAGGTGCAGCGTTTGTTGGAGGCGCGTGTCGGGCCGGGCAATGCTCGAGTATCCGTTTCTGTCGACCTTTCCCGCAATATGGAAAGAATATCTGAGGTTACATTTGATCCGGAATCGCGCGTTGTTCGTCAACGTACGACAAATGATTCCAGTGAAGCGAATGAGGGCGGTGGAAGCAATGGCGGTGCGGTCACTGTGGCGAGCAATCTGCCACAAGAACAAAACCCATCCTCACAACAATCCAGCACCATCAAAAACTCCGTGGAGAGCGTTTCCTATGAGCTGAATGAGGTAAGGAGGGAGACCGAGCGAATGCCCGGTGAAGTTCAGCGAATATCCATTGCCGTCTTGCTTAACGAGACTGCTTTTTCTGTCGATCCCGCGGCCGCGAGCCCCGCCGAAGACGCCTCGCGCATTGTTGGTGAGTTCGAGCAGCTCATTTCCATAGCTGCAGGAGTCGACCTTGCCCGTGGGGATGCCGTCACCGTGGAGCTTATGCCGTTTTCGCCGGTGGAAAACGAGGAGGGCCTTGTATCATCTCCGGGGATGGCGGAGCGCCTCATGGAACAGTATCTCTGGCAGGCTATTCAAACGGTTTTTGTGGGCGTAATCGTCCTCGCGCTTGGGTTTGGCGTCATCCGCCCGATGTTCAAAACATCAAACGCGCAACTTGCAGGCGGATCGCAAGGGGCAGACGGTGAGTCAGCATTTCCATCAACCGACCCGGTCGAGTTTCTGAAGAATTTCAGCAGTGAGAAGCCCGATGAAACCGCTGCCATACTTCAAGATTGGTTGAATACGGATCAGAAGGCTGCTGCCAATGACCAGTAATGTAACCGAATCCCTTCCGAGGTTCGACGAGCCGGGAAAACAGCCTTTGCCTGGTGAGCTTGCGCTGGCGTTGAGCACTGATATGTCGTCGGAAGACGCGCGTGATGAACCCATGCCTCAAGCTGCGGACAATCCGCCGCCAGAGGAGACGGTTCCTGTCGTCGAGGAGGAGCTGGTCGAGGCTCCGAATACGCTTGGCGAAGAGCATATCGCCGAGCTATCAACTCTGTTGAAAAAGCTCGACAGCGCATGTCAGGATATCGATGCGAAACTGGAAAGCCAGGTTTCGAAATCCATTCTGGAAATATCCGAGCGATTATTTCCATATTTGTCTCGCATCTTCTTCGGCCGAGAGATCGCCCATTATATTAGTGCGCTGGTTCCGAAGACCGAACCGCAAGTCACTATCAGTGCGCCACCGCCTTTGATGCTCGCAATAAATAATGCGGTGAAGGGCGATCTGGAGCTGCCGAGTAATTGTACTCTCGTGTCCAACGTAGATATTCCGGAGGCGAGCGTAAGAATTGACTGGAAAACCGGCGGTGCGACCGCTGATTTCAATAAGAATATGACGGAGTTGCTGTCCCAATTTCAGGATCAGGAACGTAGTGATGAGGATCTAAGTCGATGACGCAACCCCAGGAAGCGAAATCCGAAGAGTATGAACTTGACCGCCGTGATCAAGGTGCGGCGAACTCATATCGCCGATCTATTTATGATGTGCCTGTAACGGTAACAGTTTCCATTGGTCAGAGGCGGATGAGCATTTCAGAGCTGCTCGATCTCGAAGCGGATTCGATTGTGCCCTTAACGGCCAGAGTTGATGACCCCGTCGATTTGACAGTGGAGGACCGGGTAATTGCCCGGGGTGAGCTCATCGAAACCGAAGAGGGACAACTCGCTCTCAAACTGACGGAAATTGGGGAAGTCACGGATGACTGATCGTTTTCGCTGGCTGCCATTGCTTCTGGCCCTTGCGGGCTTTGCAATGATGGCTGGCGGCGTTGCCCATGGTCAGGATACCCTCCCTGATATTACTCCGCTTCTGCCTGAGGACGGTGAGGGCGGACTTAGCAATACCGTTATCCAACTGTTCCTGGTGGTTACGCTTCTAAGTCTTGCACCAGGCATTGCGATGATGGTCACGTGCCTTCCATTCTTAATCATCGTGTTTTCGATCATGCGCCAAGCGCTAGGAGTCCAGCAGGCCCCCCCGAATATGATGATCATGGCGCTCGCCATTTTTATCACCTTCTTTGTCATGGAGCCTGTGGTTAACGATGCATGGTCAAATGGCGTGTCTCCCTATATGTCGGGTGCGATCGACGAAGCAGATGCCTGGATCAGGACGACGACACCATTTCGAAGTTTCATGTCGGCTCGGGTTGAATCAGATACCCTTATGACGTTGTCGGAAGCCCTTGGACGGCCTCTGCCTACGGATGAGGATCCCTCATTCTCGCTATTGTCGACTTCGTTTATGTTGTCTGAAATAAAGAGAGCATTTCAGATAGGTTTTGTAATATTTTTGCCTTTTATGGTGATCGACCTTGTTGTAGCATCTGTGTTGATGGCTGTTGGTATGATGATGGTTCCGCCGACGGTGGTATCGTTGCCGTTCAAACTCGGTTTCTTTGTATTGGCCGATGGCTGGTTGTTGATTACGGAAGCGCTATTGAGGAGCTATAATTGATGGCGGTCGCGCAGAAGCTTGAATTAATATCCGATACCGACACCAGTCCGAGACTCGGAAACACATCGAACACGCCCAGCGCCTCCCCAATAACAGAGGCCGAACAGGCTGTTGTCATCCTCTCCCTTCTCGGAGAAGCTTCAGCTCAGGCGATTATGGAGCGGTTGGACAATCATGCTGTAGAGCGGGTGCAGGCACGATTGGAGAGTATATCAAAACTTGATCAGAATACGCTGGCCGAAATTGTAAGACAGTTTCTTATAAAACTTAATCAGTTTCCGAGCGAGTTTCGGAATGGCCATAAAAACCTGTCGCAAATTGTTCCAGCAATCTCTGATGCTCGGAGACAAGCCGAAGCGGTGGCGCTCGATGAAAACGCCGATCCGGCATTGCAAGCCGAGGTATTAGGCGGCGTTTGGGAACGACTGGCGGCTCAACCGGCAGAAAAACTCGCCGATTATCTAAATACGATTTCCCCAAACCTTATTGCATTCGTTCTTCGGCGTGTCCCGAATACGTTCTCGTCCGATGTGCTGGCGAGGCTGGATAATCAGAAACTCATACCGGTCATGGAATATTTGATACAGCCGGACGACGCCAGCCCTCAGATTGTTTCTGTTGTCGAGAGAACTTTGGAACTTGAATTTTTAAATGTTCTTGCGGATGATGCGTCCGGCGATACGGCGCATCTGGCGGAGGTTGGCGAGGTATTAAGCCTCTTGCCCAATGAGCGGCGGGAATCAGTCGTTGAGTTTCTACGTGGGCAGCACGAAGAGAAATACGACAAGATAGAAAAATCGATATTCACGATCGAAACATTGCCGGATACCATCCCGCGGAAAGTGGTAGCTCCGTCTCTAAGAGAGCTCGACACAAAAGCAGTTGTTCGGCTGATCGCTTCGATCCAGGCGAGCCACAATGATACGGCGGAATTTCTTTTGGGCAATATATCTTCCCGCGTCGCCGAGGGGATAAGAGATGAATTGAAAGATCTGGACCCACTCTCTCCGGAGGAACAGGAAGCCGAGATCAGGAATTACCTGTCGATCCTTATGAATCTGAAGCGGCAAGGCCAGCTCGAGATTGAATAGACAGACATTATAAACTTGCTTCCTAACCGGGCAGTTCCTTACGGCTGCTCGTATGCTGGCTGTGAAAGAGAGCCGCTCGGCTAACGTGGCGAAAGGCTAGCGATACATTTAGGCGCACACTAGAAATACGCAAAGATCGCCGCGTTATATATTCTTATTATCTAATGACGAGCTCTGCATGAATCGCGCCCGCAGCACGCATTGAGCGGATGATGTCCGCCATCTCCTGCGGGGTGACACCGAGTGCATTCAAACCATCGATCAACTCGGACAAAGCAGTGTTCGACGCCAGCAAAGCAATATTCGCATCGCGTGTCTGTGTGACATCAATATTCGATTGGGGCAGGATAACCGTTTGTCCCGCTGCAAATGGGTTAGGCTGCGAGGCGAGGGGTTCTTCGCGGATGGAAATCGAGATATTTCCCTGCGCGATTGCAACACTCGATATGGTTACATCCTTGTTGAACACAATGGTCCCTGATTTTTCATCAATGACGATCCGCGCGGGTGTCGCGACAACAACAGGTAGATTTTCTATCTGTGCCAAGAGGCGTGCCGGCGATTTGTTGAGCGTTGAAAAATCGAGCTCGATCGTGCCGGGGTCTCTCATGGCAGCAATGCCAGGACCCATCTGATTATTTATAGTATCTTCAATGAGTGCTGCAGTGGAAAAATCTGGTGTCCGCAGTGCCAGAGAAATCAGGCTGTGTTGATTAAACTCGTAGCCAATTTCTCTTTCGACTCGCGCACCGCTGGGGATGGAACCGGCGGTCGGTATGCCTTGTAATTCTCTTGCGCCCGGGGCCTGAACATCAATTCCACTGACGATAATATTTCCCTGGGCTACGGCATAAATTTGATTATCTGCGGCTTTGAGGGGGGTGAGAATGAGCGTTCCGCCTTCGAGGCTCGCAGCGTCCCCAATTGAAGCAACCGACACATCAATCGCAGAGCCCGCCCTCGCAAAGGGAGGAAGACTCGCGGTGACTATTACAGAGGCGACATTGTTCGGTCGGATTTCTTCGCCTTGAACATTCACGCCGAGGCGTTCCAACATTTGTGCAAGCGTGTCCTCTGTAAAAGGGGAGTTACGGACGGAGTCTCCCGTACCGTTCAGCCCAACAACAATGCCGTAACCTACGAGATCATTGTATCTTACGCCCTCAACATCGACGACATCCCGCAATCTCGTTTGCGCCGCCGCCTGCATGTCCACGACCGAAAGTATGAGAATGGTCAGAAAGATGGATAGGCGTGCGAGCATAATATATTTATCGCAGGAAGTTGATGAGTGACAGATTGGCAATACGCGACGTGAGCAGCAGTGCTGCTTCGAGGTTGGCTTGGAGTTCCTCTATCTGTGCTGCCGCTTCAAATTGATCTCTGGCCGTTATGTCGTTGAAAGCCTGTGATAGGATGGTTTCTTCAATATCCAGAGATTCCTGAGTCTTCTCAATTTGTTCCTGAATGATGCCGCGGTCCGCCTGAAGCGTAACAATGGCCGTCTGTCCTGAAAATAGCGATTCAGCGGCGGACTGCAGGACATCAGGGTCGTCCTGAATAATGGGCAGCACTTCGTCGGGTCCTGCAAGAGCGAGCACGGAAAGTCCCTTCAGGAGTTCGACAATGGCCGGATCGGTGCCAAGAACGGCATCGGGATCTGATGCGGTTGGGGCCCCTGAATAAATGGTCTGCTGAAATGGACCGGCAGGGTCGTCGAAATATAAATCGAGCTGGGCAGAAAAGTCTGCCGTATCTAATGCTGTGGCGGCGATTGTCCGAATATCATCAAGCAGCACCGATGCATCGGGGAAAGGGGGCGTATCGCTCGCATCTCCGGCGAACAGGTAGCGCTCGCCATGCCTTATGTTCAGGCTGGAGAATATTTGATCTATGGCGACACTTGCATCCAGGGCTGCAAACTCGATGCTCGGAACATCATCCACGCCGAGCGCGGTGGATAACCGTGTATCGAAGCCTGAACTCACTTCCTGGATGACCGCGACACTTTGTTGAGCAAGTTCAAGCCTTGTCCCGCGAAGATTAAGTTGATCCCGCTGTGTAGCAATATCGGTGACCGCTTTCTGGCTGAGAAGTGCACGATCGACCTGGCCATTCAGATCTGCCACAAGGTTGGATTTCCGGCCTGTTACAGCTTCCTCCGACGCGACCTCTAATCGCTCGCGAATATCGGATAAGGCTCTGTTCAGAGGAAGCGGGATAACATTATTGGAAATGGGCGATGTCATCGTTAAATCTCTAGAAGCTGGTTGAGCAGCTGGCCTGTCACTTCAATAACCCTGGCATTTGCTGCGAATGCTTGTTCTACGATCAGAAGCTGTTGCAATTGCTCATCTATATTGACACCGTTTTCCTGAGTTTCGGCGTCGACTAATATTTCGAACTGGGCAGTACTCGCGGCGAGAACGGATTCTGAACTTACACGTTTCTGACCAATGATGGCTGAAAGTTCGCCGGCGAGTTCCACACCTGAAAAGCTGCCACGTATACCTGCAGAATTAATCGGTCGAACTTCAGTGATTGCGCCCAGCAGGCCATTTAAGATGGTACTGTTTCCAGGCGGACCTTCCGTTATCGCACCAACGCCATCCCGCAGCCGGAAAAAATCTCCGCCTTGAGCGGGGTCTACTGCGGTGTTCAAGGTGATCCTGTTCGCCAGTCCCACGCCCCCTGCAGCCGTGGGATCGACGAAAATGCCCTGCTCGCCGGGCACTTTCGTTGGGTCGATGGCATCGTCTGAAACTCTTGCGATCAAATCCTCGGCGATGGCGTCTAATTGTCTGTCAAATTGAGGCAGGTCATCGTCCCGCAATTGAAACAGGGCACCAAGGACACCGCCTGAAATGGCACCAAAAGAGTTCGCACCCGGGGTGACATCAATATCGTCCACAGTCAGACCTGATAGTTGCCCTCCAGCCAATGAGCTTTCTGGGGTGAACGCTGCCGCCGGTTGAAATTCTATTTGCCTTGCCTCACCGGCGAGCAGGAACACGCCTTCCTGAGTGATAACATCGATCGTACCCCGATCTCTCGGCAGGCTCTGTATCGGTATGTACTCGGCGATTGTGTCCAGAGCGCGCTGGCGCTCATCTGTCAGGGCGGCAGCTTCCTCTGAATTTGGTTTGCTCGAAGCCAGTCGGCCGTTTAGCTCTTCGATTGTTTGCAGGCTGGAATTAACAATCTGAACAGCGTCATTTACTTCGCGGTCTACGGCAGACCGCTGGTTTACGACCAGCTGCGACAAGGAATTGAGCTCGCCAGCGAGAGCCTGGGCCGTGCTGAAAACGGCTCTTAACTGAGCATCAGATTCCGGCGTTATTGCGGCATCGCTGAGTGCGGTTTCAAAGTCATCAAACGTTCCGAACAAACCTGTTCCATCCAGGCTATCACCCAAACGTGTGGACAAGGTTTGAAACGTATTTGCAAGCACTGTTGCCTGACCAAGGTTGCTTGAGACGGACCGCCGCTGATTGGTAAGCGCCTCGTTCTGCGATCGGGCAACACCCTCTGATCTTACCCCAGCGGTTTCGTTGCCAACGAGTAACTCGCTGGCGATGACGGATCGTCTGACATATCCGGGTGTTGATGCATTCGCGATATTGTTCGCAACCGTATCCGCCCTCAGGCTTGTGACCTGAAGACCGGATAGAGCTGAACTTATTGCGCCAGTGAGAGTCATCGCCGGTGCCTACCCCTCTAGAACACCGAACTTAGAGGTTGGTTGTTTCCTGAAGAATCTCGTCAACTGTTCGGATCAGCTGTGCGTTCGAAGAGTATGAGCGCTGCGTTTCGATAAGGTCCGTCAGTTCCGTTGCGATGTCGGTATTGGATTCCTGCAAGGTGAAGCTTTCAATGGTGCCCACTGGACCTGCTCCCGAATCCCAGAGGAAAAGATCTCCGCTTGAGCCTGTTAGTGAGAAAGCCTGACCGTTCTGAGCTTCCAGACCATTAAGGTTTGGAACATCAGCGACCGGAACTTGAAAGAGCGTACGACGAAAGCCTGTGTTAAAGACAGCCTGGACAAAGCCGCGCTCATCAACATTGATAGACTGGAGATCACCGATCGGGGTGCCATTTCTGGTAATCCCGGCAGGGGAGAACGGGGCCGCCAATTGGCTTAGACCGGATGTCCCACCAGGTGTTCCAATAAAGATATCAATAGGTCCGTTCGCCACGTTGATGGATAAATTTCCTGTCGCGGCATCATAGGTCGCGCCACCCGCTGCCGTCGCCGTATCGATACGTCCGCCAGTAGCTGCTGCGTCGCTAAAAGTCACGTCCAGGGAGCCGATGGATACGGTAGGGTCTCCGGCATTGTCGAATATCTCGACCTGCCACTGATTGCTCGAACCTGTCGCAGGCACAACTGGCGTGTAACGAAGTGTAAGCGTCTGGGAGCGACCCAAATTATCGAAGTACTCGATCGGCAAGTCGACCGGCGTACCTGAACTATCACTTTCTGTAAGCTCCGCAGGTAAGTTCACGCTTCCCAAATTGATCTGCGTTGTTGGTGCAGCGACGAATTGCGAGGTTGAAACATTCACAGGTTGCAGATCAGTTCCGCTGCTGCGATTGATATTGCCAATATTACCTAGTTCATCTGCGGGCCAACCTAGAAGAAAGTGACCACTTCTTGTCCGGAGATACCCGTTCTCGTCTTCTTCAAATGAACCTGTGGGGAGCAATGAGAGTTCGCGCTGACCGGCATTTAGGTCAACGCCCTGAAAATCAGTGACCGGAAGAAGGCCGCGACCAGCAACTGCCAGGTCCGTCTCGCCATTCGTGGTGATAAGAGGACCAGTTGCCGCCACATCCCGAAATGCTTCCACGCGCACACCACCAGCTGAGAATGCTGAACTTGTCTGCTGCAGAACCTGGTTGGAGAAGTCCACCTGGCTTCTTTTAAATCCTATCGTACCTGCATTCGAGATATTATCGGCTATGGTGGCGAGGCGGGTAGCATTGGCAGTCAAGCCTGAAATACCAGCATTGAGAGAGGATGAGACGGTCATACAAATTGCTCCTGCGATTTAGCAGGAACTTGACCCTAATTCATTAACAAGCCGATAAGGGGTTTCTCCCCAAAACTTCTCCTCAAAAAGTCCGCGCTTCAGTTGGTTAGAATAACAAGAGATATGCGCCGGTTCTGTGGTGCCAATGGATCATTGGGGATCAGGGGTTCTGTATCGGCCTTACCGGATACTTCACGCAAACGGCCCGCGCTAATTCCCTTGCTTTCTAGCATGCGCCGGGCCGTATTTGCGCGGTCAACCGAAAGGTCCCAATTATTATAGGATTCACTGCGCTTGAATTTTGTACCGTCCGTATGGCCAACAATTTTTATGTTGTTGTCAAACAAGTCGAATGTGTCCGAAACGGCGGTGAGCAAGTCATTGAGCAGGGTGCTCGGCTGGCTTGTTCCTAGCGGGAAAAGGGGCGTATCTTCGGAATCGACCAGTTCCAGAATGATGCCTTCCGGGGACAGCTTTACCATCAAGTGCTCGGTCAGTTTTCCCTCAGATTCCTGAAGATTTTCAGTTAGCTGCTGAAGACTTGCAGTGACCGATTCATCATTGTTTTCAGGGGAATTTTCCGCACCTGCCGATCCCACTTTGCGATTTTGAGTCGCCCCGGTTCCCATATTTGCATAGGTTTGCTCGGTAAACATCGACGATCCATTCAGACCGTCCGTACCGCCTCCCGATACCCGGCTGATTGGAATGCTCGGATTGAAGTAATCCGCAATGCCTTTACGCTGTTGTTCAGTTGTTGCGTTAAGAAGCCACATGAGCAGGAAAAACGCCATCATCGCTGTCACGAAGTCAGCGTAGGCGACCTTCCACGCACCGCCGTGGTGTCCGTCCCCATGGACGACCTTTTTCTTCTTGATGATGATCGGCTGAGCTTCTGCTCTCGCGGTGTTCGACATGATAGGTACCTGATCGTTCCCATCAGACGTACCTGAAGAAGGCAATTATTTCGCAAAGCCTAGTGACGCAAATTTGTTCAGGCCCGTAACCTTTTATCAACCGCCTCCAAGCATATGAAGGATGTTGGTAAGGAATTTCTCCCCAAAAGGTTCGCCCGTGTCCTCTGTCCTTCGAAGAAAAATAGAAGCTGCCAGTGGGGTGCCGCCGTCCATGCTTGGAAAGCTCGAATTTTGGGCTGAGCTGCGGGATACGGTTGAGACCTGGGTGGCTGACACTCTGGCCATGGAGATGCGCCCGGCCATCAAGTCTCGAAAAGCGGTGAAGGGCAAAATCGCCCTCGAGAACCTAAGTGAACAAACTATTTTCGACTTTGATCACGACGACAGCCGGTCTTTGGTGGCGATTGCCGTTTCAAAGTCCTTTCTCCTCACAAACGCTGCGTTGAGAATGGGAGAGAATGAAAGTCAGCTCGGCGAAGCGTCACCCCTGTTTCTCAAATTAATGGCTGGCGACGCCGTACAGGGGCTATCAACGTCACTACCACCGGCCGCCAACAGATATACTATTAGCGAACCGAACTCGACCACCGATGCTGTCCACAAAGGTGCCCAGCTCGATCCGGAACAAACATATCTTATCGTCGACATGGCCCTGTCCGGTGACGCGGAATCCATGAAAATCTGGCTAATATATAATTTCGAACTTCTTCGGTTACAATTTCAACAGCCCTCGCTAAGCAATATAAAAGAGAAGGTTTTCGGTAAGAGCCATTTAACGTTAAAAAAATCTGTCCGATCGACATTCATAGATATGAATGCCGTTCTCGAAGAGATTAATTGCACTGTGGCTCAATGCTCGCGTTTTCAGGTAGGCGACATAATTCAGCTTCCAAATGCGAGCTGCGGCAAAGTAAAACTCACCGCGGACACTCTCAGCGGTCGTTCGATTATTGCAAATGGCGAGATGGGCGTCTGGAAAACGCAACGTGCATTAAAACTAAATTCTCAGATTCTTGAACGCTTTGTGCGTGACGTCGCAAGCACCGAAAATAATTTTCAGGGTGGATAATTGAGTAGCTAGATGATTGTTCTTATTGGTGTTGTTATTATTATCGTCATGGTTTTCGGCGGCTATACCTCAGCCGGCGGAAAGATCGATATTATTCTGCACGCTCTGCCCTATGAGATGATGATGATCGGCGGTGCCGCGCTGGGAGCATTTCTGGCGGCGAATGATTTTAGCACTGTCAAACACGTTGCTAGCGATCTTATGGCGGCCATAAAAGGACCGAAGTGGAAGAAGTCTGATTATCAGGACCTGCTTTGCCTCATGCACGAACTCCTAGGTGTTTTCAGGGAGAACCCGGTCGATATCGAAGCGCATATTGAAAACCCGAAAGAGTCTGAAATATTCGCCAAATATCCGAAAATCACCGGCGACCATGATGCTATAGAACTCATCTGCGATACTATTCGGTCGATTATAATGAACTTCGATAATGTTCATCAAGTTGAAGAGTTGTTGGACAAGCATTTAGAGAAGTTACTCGAAGAAAAGATGCATGGTGCGCATGCTCTGCAGACAACCGCGGACGCGTTACCGGCTCTTGGAATTGTTGCAGCCGTCCTTGGCGTTATTAAAACCATGGCCTCTATCGATAAGCCGCCCGAAGTTCTTGGGGGTATGATCGGTGGCGCGCTCGTCGGAACTTTTCTCGGAGTGTTTCTGGCCTATGGGTTTGTTGGCCCGCTGGCAGCAAAGGTTAAATTGACGCGCAAGGAAGAGCATTATTTCTATGCGATGATAAGCGATATCCTCGTCTCCAACTTGCACAACAATCCGACAAACATCTGTGTTGAGGTCGGCCGTCGTCATGCACCAACTCGCGTGAGGCCGTCATTTGATGAAGTGGATCAAGCGATAAGGGGGCTGAAGGGCGCAGCATAATGGGGCTTTGGAAATCGATAGTCCAAAATACTCTGCCATTGGCGCTCCTTGCCTTCGGTGGAGATTACGCAATTGCGGAAACATCGGTTACCAAAGACAAGACGGAGCTTTCGTCGGAGCTGAAAGGATTTATCGGCGACGCGGTTGGAAGTGGATTGCTTCGAGGCAGATCGGACCCGTCATCTGAGCCCTTAAGCGCGGAAACACCCACGCCATCGGATTCTCTCCCAGACGACTTTGCTGATCCGTGCAGATACGAATACTTGTTAGACTTCTCGCAGTTCCGAGGCTTCCAATCATACGCAGACCTGACCGAATTCAATAGATCAGAATATAATCCTGAGAACTATGGAGCCACCGAAAATGCTATCGTCTCAAGGCAACAGGCCTCGGTACAAGCTTTGCTGTCACTGGGTTTGTTTTCCGAGATTGAGGGCGCCCTTGTTGATGTCCCCAGTGCGGCTAGCCGCGTCTACGGCTCTTTGAGAGAGGTTTTAGAGGGGACCGGTACGAAAGACCCCGAGATCTTTGAGCGTTTGTCTGGCTGCAGTGTTCGCGGCCGTTTCTGGCTAGGCGTTCAGTCTCTGAATGAAGATAAGGCGATCGGGTCAAAATTGATTGGTGAGAATTTCGAAGTGTTCCGTGATCTCCCTTACTGGATGCGGGTATTTATAGCCATTCAGGTGGTTGAGGACTCCAACAACAATGTGAATGACAATCTCATTGATAGACTTCTGGCGTCTTTCACTGACGAAGAAGTGGAAATGTCGCCGCGACTTGAATTCATTATTGCAATGAATGAGTTCCAACGTGTTGGCACCGACGCCGAGGGGTTGATAAAGGGCGCTCTCGCAGATCCAACACGTCGAAAGGACGTTCTGAAATCTCTTTTTGGTAGCATAGACAAGGATCCGAGTATTGGTGACACAGTACAATTGGACGAAGCCTTGGATATTCTCGTTCGAGCTGAAGACGTTAAAACACATGCAGCAGCTTTGAGATTCGTGCTCGATAGATTGCGAGATACGTCCGATTATGGGGAGTTCTTAAAGCTTAGCCGCATGTCGGTGCTGAATATTGAAGAGGCACAGCAAGAGATCAACAAAACGCTCATTGGTACGCTCTTCGATGATCTCGACGCGCCCGATTTTGAAACGCAGTGGGGTGCACTGAGCTTCTTGCATCAGTACGCAGATATGTTCGATGGCACAGATGCCCGTGAGGATATGTTTTCGCGCGCTGCTCAGGTTTCTAAAACTCTAGGCAATTTCCAATTGGCTGCCAGTTTTTGGAACCGGATTGGTCAAGAAGCCAAGAGCGATTATGCAGAAGCTGAGCTGGCGCATCGTCGAGGGGATCTAGTTGAGGCTGTACGTATTGCCATAGCACATCCCGACGATGCAAAGTTAAGCTATCTGGCCGCCTCTATCGCAATACAGCAGCGTCAGCAGGCAGAGTTCTTCAAGGTAATCCCCTTGGTTTTGAAAAACGACGCCTATTTCGTGAAACTTTTGGAAGAGGATTCGCTCAGCGGCGATCCCTTCATTCCCAAGAACACGATCAACGAATTTGATAGAACCAATTTGAGTGACGAACTCGTTGATCGGTTCGAAAGGGCGCTAAGACTCCGAGGGGAGAGTGACTTGTCGCCGTTTGAAAGCATTCCTGTTCCGTCAGGCCTGTCGACACTCGCCCCCGATATATTAAGTAAATCAGTTCCGGAGCTGTATTAATGAGCGACGGTCTTATTGCAGCTATTGGCCGCCAACAGGGCCTAGAGCGAGAAATGCAGGTGCTGGCGAATAATATCGCCAATTCGAGCACTGTAGGTTATAAATCGGATCGCGCCATTTTTTCAGAGTTTCTCGTTGGCAGGGGAGCTGGAACAGATTCTTTGTCCATCGGTAATCTTGGAGCCCACGCATTTAATCTCGGGCCAGGAAGCTTGGAATTTACGGGTGGAGATTTGGACCTTGCCATAGAAGGGGAAGGATACTTTGAAGTCCAGACGGAGTTGGGAAATAGGATCACTCGCGCTGGTAATTTCAGATTGAACGCGAATGGAACGATTGTTGATCAGAATGGTAATGCTGTAATTGGCGCGGGCGGAAACCCAATCACCCTGCCGGAAACTGTCACCGCGATAAATGTTGCAGCAGACGGCACGGTATCAGCAGACGGAAACATTGTTGATCGAATTGCGCTCGTGGTTCCGGGAGGGGAAATATCACGGGACACTTCAGTATATTTTCAATCGGATAATGCAACCATACCGACGGCTGACGCAAATATTATTCAGGGTGCCTTGGAAGGCTCCAATGTATCTCCCGTTGAAGAGATCGCCCGTTTGATTGAAGTACAAAGGGCTTATGAAGCCAGCCAAGCACTGATGCAAAATGAGGATGATAGATTGCTTCAATTGGTTGCAATTGTTCGCGATCGTTAAAAGGGACATTTAGGAGGGAAGAGTGAAGTCATTAAATATAGCAGCAACTGGAATGGCTGCGCAGCAAACACGCGTAGACGTTATATCAAACAATATCGCGAATATGAACACAGCTTCATATCGGCCCCGCGTCGCAGAATTTTCAGATCTGGCATATCAGCAGATATTGACACCGGGAACCGTCACATCCCAAACGGGTACAATTGTGCCAGCCGGTATTCAGGTCGGGACAGGTGTTCGGCCATCGACAGTGTCCGTTTCCGTTATGCAAGGTGCCTTGCGTGCGACCGGCGGAGAGTTGGATATCGCCATCGATGGTCCAGGGTTTCTTGAAGTAACGCTTCCTACAGGAGAGAGCGTGTTTACCCGAGATGGAAAACTCAGTCGAAGCCCTGAAGGAGAGGTCGTCACAATGGATGGCTTTCCGCTTACGGATCGGATCGTAATTCCATTTGAAGCCGAACGTATATCTATCGGGCGAGATGGTGAGGTGGTGGCATATTTCAGCGACCAACCCGAAGGACAGCCAATCGGCACGATATCGCTTATGCGTTTTGTAAATGAGAAGGGTCTAGAAGCCGTTGGAGATAATCTGTATAGGCAGACGCAAGCATCCGGACAACCAAATCAGTTGGTTCCAGGAACTCAGGGCGTTGGTAACCTGCGGCAGGGTTTTCTGGAGGAATCCGGCGTTGACGTGGTCAAGGAAATCTCCGATCTCATCGAAGCGCAACGAGGTTATGAACTAAACTCAAGAGTCGTGACCGCCTCCGACGAGATGCTCGCAGCAACCGTACAGTTGAGGTAATTCACCATGGCTTTTACATCTTTTGCCATAAGTGCGTTTCTAGCCGCAACACAATTATCAACACTCATCGCGACGGAAGTTATCCGGTCTGGTGATGCTATTACGACAGCGAATACAGTGCCAGCCGAAAGCAATGTGACTGAGAGTGATAGTGTTCTCCTAGGGAGGGAGGTCAGACGGACAGTTTATAAAGGTCAGCCTATAAGATTTTCCAATACAACGACACCAAAACTGGTGTCTCGTAACCAGTTGGTGACGGTGAAATATACGACTGGGAGTATGGAAATTTCCCTGACGGGTCGCGCAATGGGCGATGCCGGTGCTGGCGATCCAATTTCTGTACTGAATACGGACTCCCGCAAAAGAATTGAGGGTTTTGTGACCGAAGAGGGGTGGGTTCGCGTAAAATGACGAAATCAATCACGCCTTCTATTATCGCTCTATTTATAATATCCGCCTGTGCCAGCAATGATGAACCTGCTCCACCTGTTGGAATCCAGGGGAATTATGTCCCAATTCCTGCGGCAGCCAATATCGTACAGCAATATGAACACCCCGGAATGTCGTCTTCGCTTTGGTCGACTGATCCGAATGCGCTGTTAAGTATGCGGCGCGCGACGGCAGTTGGTGATCTGCTGACGGTCGTTGTGAACATGAACGATCAGGCAAATTTACGGAACACACTTTTGAGGACAAGACAAGCAAGTGAAGATGTTACCCTGAATGCCTTCCTTGGCTTGCCGGAATGGGCAGAAACGTTCCTACCGGGAGGGAGTACACTTTCACCCGCAATTGATGTGGAACGTGAATCTCAGTTAAATGGCATCGGAACGATTAATAGGGCTGAACAGGTTGTATTTCGCTTGGCGGCGCGCGTGGTTGGCATAGAGCCAAATGGAAATCTCATCGTTCAAGGATACCAGCAGACGCAAATAAGCGGCGAAATGCGGTACCTATCTATAGCTGGCGTAATTCGGGCGCAGGACATCACCAGAGACAATACGGTCACGTATGATCGCATAGCCGACGCCCAAATTGCCTATGTGAATAATGGCGAAGCTACTGGCGCAATGAAGCGAAACCTTATTCCACGGGCGATAGATACCGTCCTCCCATTCTAGAGAAAAACAGTGAAGCAGCTTTTATCCATTCCGGTCGTGATCATCTGCATTCTGGCAGGTAGCTATGGCGGCCAAATCATGAAGTCATCCGGCGGAGAAACGGAGGTCGTTTCAACCGAAGAGAAAAAAGACAAAGACCATAAGGCGGATGACGCGCATGCGATGTCTGACGACAAGAAAAAGTCCGAAAAGAAGTCAGAGAAACATGGGAAAAGCGCTGATGCTGGGAAGAAAATCGGCGACGTCGACTTTTTCCGATTTAGTCGAGAGTTCATAATTCCCCTTACTACGGAGGGGCGAATTACCAGTCTTGTTATTATCAACTTGAACTTGGAAGTGGACTCATCGGAATCTTCAAAACTGTTTTCTATAGAGCCCAAACTGCGGGACAATATTATGTCCACACTGATACGTTTGAGCAATGATGGCTCAACCCTCGAAGAGCCCACGCGTGTTGAGAGTTATGAAACGATAAGAACAGTAGTTTTGGCAAATCTTCGAGATAAAGTTTCGCAAGATATCGAAAATGTTTTGATAGTTGATATCGCAAAGCAAGAAATCTGAATATCAGGCGAGGTAGAACCGCGCCTGACAGCTCAATTCAAAATTCTTAGGACTGCCCTCAAGGTTTAAGAGCTACTTTCATCTGTATTTCCATTATCGGCCGCTTCGCCCTGGAATAGAGAGTAAATATCTGAAATCGCCGCTGAAATAGTTCCCAATGTCGAATTGGTCTCTACCTGCTGTTCCAGTGCGGAGAATGTGGCGAGCTGCTCAACAAACTGCGTAGAATCAAGAGGGGAGAGAGGGTCCTGGTTTTGTACCTGCGCTGTCAGCAGTTGAAGAAAGTTATTGAATTCATCACCGGTCCCAGGGCTTGAGGTATTTAGTGCGGAGGCAAATGTATCTCCATTACTTGCTGGTTGAGCAGCTGTGCCGGCGGGATTCACTGTATCCATCATAAACCTCTATAGACTTAAATTAAGATGTCTGCTGTTTGGCTGTATATGTGTATTGGCACCCTGTTCGGATACCGGAAGGCTATTATATATATCTGTAGATTTTTCCGTTTCGATAGAAAGATCTAAACTGTTTTCAGATTGCGAGTTCTGATTGCTGCTGTTTTGATGGTAAGTCAGATTGCCACCAGAAAGTCCTCTCTCGGCAAGTGCATTCATCAACTCGAATTGATATTCGCGGAGACGTTTCAGCGCTTCCGGGTTTTCCGATGTGACGCTTATGCTTGTCACCGTGGATCCATCGAACTTGAAGTCTAGGGAAACACGACCGAGTTCCGGAGGATCAAGCTGAATTACGACCCGCTCTTTCTCCTGCTGACCGGAAAAACGGATATCTTGAAATGCATTTAAAAGAGACGCCCCGCTACTATCCAGAGCTCTATTTGCTGTGGGTAGATTTGGGTTAGAGCCGACATCTTGTGACAGCAGTATGCTTTGCTGAAGCTGAGAGCTGTAGTTCGTGGTTTGGGCGGCTGTCTGCAGAAACTCCGGGCCCAAGGTCGCGAAAACTTCACCGGGTTGCGCTGCGAGGGGGGCGATCGTCGTTAAGGACAGGTCGCTTATCGATTGAACGGCACTCCCAGTTTGACCCAGTCGAAGTCTGGAACCAAGCGGACCGGAAAATAAACCGGCGCGGGTCTCCGCGCGCGATAGAATACGATCATCAAGAGCACCCTCCTCGCCGGCACCGTCCACTTGCGGATCGAGGACATCGACGAACCTACCATCATTCGCCAGACCGTCACCGCTCAGGGAGGACGTGCTGCTCAAAATTGATCTGCTTCCCGATGTCGAAGCATTTACAGAAGAAAGGTCTCTTCTTTGGGGTTCGGAGGTCGTCAAGAGAGAATTGGCGGAGGCGGTGTCTGAAGAGCTTCGTCGGCCATCGACGCGGCCTTCTTCGGAGCTGCGCAGCAGGGCAGCCTCGGTCTGTGTCGGTGAAGCGCTGACTGAGTCGAGCGTCGAAGATTGCGATGATCTCGACGTCTCCAAGTTTGCTTCTATTGCACCCGCGTATTCGTCCGACTGCGCGGTGGGCTCGGCTGTCCTAGCTGTTTGTGAATCCAGAGATGCATGTTGTGCCAACTCGTCAAAGAGCGGACGCTGCTCTTTCGCATGATTGGTCGGTATGTCCGGGTCTGCCTCAGTCGCCAAGGGTTGTATTGTGCCAGATTCATTTTCATCAGGCGTTTCCGGCACACCAGTCTGATTATCTGCTCGATCTATGAAGTCAGAAAAAGACGAGTTTTGTTCCGTGTTAGAAGGCTTACTCTTGTTTGGCACCTTCGGAGGACCCTGGACAGGCCCGTTGATATCCAAGTGTTCAAGCACAGCGTTAACGCCCCGTTGTTATCTTCCGCCTAAATGAGGAGAACTGAGTAAAATAAATATTAAAATACCAAGATGAGCGCTACGCCTTAAAAATGACCCCGAAGGAGATCAAAATGCAGCCTGTTGGGAGCATCAACTCTTTTCAAGTAACACAGCTCGATGCAGCGGCTGATGCCAATACAAAACAAGGTCAGGGCGTTGATCATCAATTGGAAAAGCTATTATGGACAGAAATGCTGAAAAGCGCCGGAATAGAAGATGCTATTATTCCTGAAGGGGCGGCATCCGCATCCTCATTTGCACAGTTTGTTATAGAGGAGATGGCCGCCGACCTTGCTGAACAGCACCCCTTTGGTGTTGGAGAAGCGGCGAATGATAAAGTGGTGCAAGAACAGTAAAAGCGAACCGAAACAATGCATACACTAGATACCGCTTGTCGTGATCTTAAAGAGCTCCTTACCGAAGAACGCAACTATCTGCTGCGTGCCCGTTTGTTCGACGCCACAAATTTGGCGGAAAAAAAAGCGGAGCTATTGAGAGTAATTCAGGAAAATCTAGGGCGAGCCGATCAATTAAATCTTTCAGAGACGACGAAGAGAGATCTCTCTGAGGTGAAGCGGATTGCTGACGAAAATGGGACTTATCTTGCAGCCCTGCGAAATGGTGTTGGCAGTATCGTTAAAAGATTACGTGCCCTGGATGCCGATGATTCGCTCGGCGCATACGATCAGCATGGCAAGGGTGTTAGGTTCTCGAGTCTGGCTGGTCGCTATATGAAGAAGGCCTGAGCCTTTACCACTTATAAAGGATATTCGCCCATACGTCTGGAATTGCCCCGAGTGGCAAGTCGAGTTTTTTCGATTGTCAGGACGACATTTGATTTTAACAGCCACAGTTTGATCTGTGTCCGTATATAAGGTACTCAAATGTCCAGTATTCTTACTAATAATAGTGCTCAGGTTGCTCTTGAAACGCTACGGAACATCAACCGTAATCTTCAGGACGTCCAGAGTGAAATTTCCACCGGTAAAAAAGTTGCAACGGCGAAAGACAACGCAGCTATCTTTGCTATCTCCACGATCATTGATACTGACCGCGCGAGTTTCCAGCAAATCACCGACTCGCTTAACCTTGGATCATCAACTGTGAACGTTGCTCGTTCAGCATCTGAGCAGATTGTCGGCGAGGTGCAGGAAATACGTGATTTGATTATTTCCGCGCAGGAATCAAACGTTGACCGCGCGAGTATTCAAAGAGACGTCGCTGAGCGAGTAGAGCAAATCGGCTCTATTGTTAACTCAGCCCAGTTGAACGGATTGAATCTGATCAATGGTGTGTCTTCTGAGGATGTACAAATCCTGTCTTCCCTTAACCGTTCAGCAAGTGGGGTCAGCGCTTCCTTCATTGATGTGGCACGTCAGGATCTCTCTACAACTGGCGCTGCTTCGTCAGCGACATTTGGCGACGGTACTGGTATTACAGATGCGTCTTTGATCAGCCTTGATGCTGCGGCAACGAACGGTACTGCAGCCGCTTCGGCAGCTGCGACCCGAACCATCTCCATTGAGTCGGTAGCCGATGGCGACAGTTTCCGAATTGTTCTGGACGATTCAGCTACAACAAACAGCATTGGTCAAAGAACATTTGAGTTTGTTGCTAGCGCTGACGACAGCCAAGCATCTGTTGCTGCAAATTTGGCAAACCAGATTGACACGTTCTTTGCTGCAACTGGCGAAACCAATTTCAGCGTTTCTCGGTCAGGCGCTGATATCACAATCAACAATACGACTGGTGCAAACCTCTCGATTAACGCTGTCTCTGAAGCCAACGGTGTCGCAGCGGCGTCTTCCGGTGGCCTCAGTGCTCTGAACACTATTAACGTGGAAACCGATGCCGGAGCCACATCGGCGCTGACAGCGATCGAAGGTGTTCTTCAGACAGCAATTGAGTCCGCTGCTGCTTTCGGTTCGTCGCAAGCCCGGTTGGAATCACAAACCGAGTTCGTGAAGTCTCTGACTGACTCTCTGACAAGTGGTGTCGGTGCGCTTCGGGACGCTGATATTGAAGCAGCATCTGCTCGACTGCAGGCTCTTCAGGTTCAGCAGCAGCTCGGTACCCAGGCGCTGTCGATTGCAAACCAGCAGCCACAGCAGCTTCTGGCTCTGTTCCGGTAATTCTAAGCTTCTGGCCCGCATCAGGGGTGGTGCGGGCCAGTTTCTTTCTCTAACTCGGAGGAAAATTTGCAAAATCTTGCTGTGCAGGCTTACGGGGATATCCAGCAGCGTACCGCTAGCGAAAGGGATATTGAACGGGCAATATTGGAGCAGGTGACCGATGCGCTGAAGGAGGTTTTACATACCTCAGACAAGTCACCCGCAAAGAAAGCAGACGCAATAAGTCGTAATCTCAAACTTTGGACGGTATTTGCGACGGATCTGGGCTCGCCAGACAATGCTTTACCGGACGATTTAAAATCAAATTTACTTGGGCTGTATGAATTTGTGCGCCAATCCAGCTTTTCTATGTTGAGTGGTGCTGCGGAGAATATATCTGAACTGATCGAAATAAATGAGTCAGTCATTGGTGGTTTAAACTCAAACGCTTAGAAAATTAGGGGCGGCGTATAGTATAATGTCTGGATTGGTTCTGAGTTTAGCGCCTGGCGAGACCGTAATGGTCAACGGGGCAATTTTGGAAAACGGTGACAAACCATGTCGTATCCGTGTCAAAACAAATGACGCGCGGGTTTTAAGATGCTCAGATGCCATGCATCCCAAAGATGTAGATACGCCTGTGAAACAGGTATTTTACGCGATCCAACTTCTGATAACCGGTGACCTTGAGCCAAGCAATGTGCTGCCAGCAATCCAGACTGAGTGCGAAAATCTGGAAACAGCGTTCGGTTCCTGCGGAGCCAGTTTAGTCAGAACATTGCGAGATATGCTGAGCGCGGGAAACTATTATTCTGCATTGATCCATATGCGCAAGATAATAGAACTTGAGGCGTCGCTTCTAAGTGTTGCGCAAACGACTAATAGTGCTCCGGAAGAAGGCCCCAACGTAACAGTTGCCGGTTCACTTGATCTGGAACTCCTGGAACAGAGAGTAGCCTAAGTGGTATTTGTTCCCGCAATACCTTTTAGCGGCGTGGCTGGATTTAATTTTCTCCAGGCCACATATGATAGGCAGCTCGACACATTTTCAAACAGCCCGCAGATCCGCAATGACGTCGAATATGCCCAAGGCCGTTTAGCTGAGCCGATTTCAGTAGATGATTTTATAAGCGATCGCCGTCTTCTGCGGGTCACGCTTACAGCCTTTGGTCTTGCCGGAGAAGAGACAAAGGGTGGTTTCGTCAGGCGTGTATTTGAAAGCGCCAGCGACCCCGATGATAATTTTCTCCAGCGGATTAACAATCCAGATTATGTAAGATTCTCCGAAGCTATTGGAGAGAGAGATGGTCAAATTTCACTCTCCGCCGATGCCGTTACCGAGATTCTTCAGAATTTCGAAATCCAGTCCTTCGAAGCCGCAGTAGGCAATGTCGATGTGGATCAGCGTATCAGCCTAAATTACCAGTCGGATATCTCGGAACTTGTCACTGATGGTGCATCCGATGAAGCTGTCCTGTTCAGACTGCTGGGTAATGTTCCAGTACGTGAACTTCTGGAAACGGCGCTAGGTCTGCCGGAGAGTATACGGCAGCTCGATATTGATCAGCAGGCCGATATTCTGGACACGCGTCTCAGGAGCACGCTCGGAATTTCGGACCTTCAGGAACTTGCTGAGCCGGAGAATGTGGACCGGGTCATTCAGCGTTTCCTGGCTATTCAGGGAATAAACAACGGCCCATCACCGTTTACGCCCGGCGCGGTCGCGCTAACGCTTCTGACGGGTGTGGGAAGTTCCGGCAGTCAGAACTTGTTCCTTAGCCGTTTCATATAAGATCAATCGGCATTGGCTGGCGCGCCATTGAGAATGGCGGCAAGCTCATCGAAACCATCCTCTACAGAACCTGCGTTCTTCGCTCCGATAAATGTGTCCAATGCGTGGAAGAGGTGAATTGCTCGGTCTGTTATCTGGTCCCGACCGAATTCATAAAGGTTCGCCCTCAGCATCGGCGCAACCTCATCATACATTGATATAAGATGGCGGCAGTCGCGGATGAGCTGGTTCTGCTCATCGGTGGCGGCAGCGGGGAGGGCCCGAGAAACACTCTTCATGGCATCGAGAGCCGGGTACCGGCCGCGCTCGGCGATCTCACGCGACAGAATGAGGTGGCCGTCAAGAATTCCTCGTATCATGTCAGCCAGGGGCTCTTCCATATCGGAACCAGCAACGAGCACAGAGAATATCGCCGTGATGTCGGAGGTTGCCTCATTTCCCGGACCAGCGCGCTCGACAAGTTCGGAAATGACGCGAATGGTCGATGGTGGAAAGGCATTAATGGCTGGTGCTTCACCTGCCATAAGCGCGATCTCCCGGTGCGCTTCGGCGAAACGGGTAAGAGAATCGAAGAGCAGCAGTGTATGATGCCCCTGATCACGGAAGTACTCTGCGGTGGCCATGGCGCAGTAGGCTGCGCGCTTCTTTGCACCTGGGGATTCGCTTGCCGTTGCAGCGACAATGACCGTTTTGTCCTTGGCGTCTTCGAAAATGCGTCTGGCAAACTCATTTACCTCGCGGCTTCGCTCGCCGATCAATCCGATCACAACGCGGTCTGCCTCAACCGTCTTTCCAAGGTGGGTCAGCAGCGTCGACTTACCAACACCGGATCCGGCAAAGAGGCCTACGCGTTGGCCCCGGCAGATGGGCATGAGCGTGTCGGTTGCCATCAATCCTGTCGATAACCGCGTTCCCAGACCTCTGCGCTGATGGGCGGGAAGCGCTTTAGTGTACAAAGGTTGCGCTTGTTTCGTGGTCTTTTGCTGAACAGATGCGCCGGTGATTTCTCCGCGATGATTAACAATCTTTCCGAGCCATGATTCATTTGCGCGAACTGCGGCATCCGAATGGACATAAGCTCTGTCACCGATTGTGACCGCAGACCCGGTTTCATACAGAAGTGCCGTCGCCTCCGCTTCCGTAACCCTCAGTACTTCTCCGAGAGTCTCATCTTCACCACTTGCGATCCGTATCTCGTCACCGACGCGTGCAAAGGAACTCACACCCGCGAGCTTAACCTCTCCGGCTGCGATCTCGGTAACAGTGCCCCAAATCTCAAATACTGATTGTAATGATTGTCTGCTGACCGTTTGCATGCCCGCTCAGGTGGTTGGATAAGTTAATGCTTCAGGCGATTCTGTTAAACTTTTGTTCAACATATTCTCCCATCTTTTCCAAATTGTTAACTATGGAAGCTCTGGGCATGATTTCCGACCTCGACGTCCTCAAGACCTTTGGCGCGCTGGCACGCCACGCAGCCGAGAGTCAGCGCGTAAGTGCAGAGAATGTCGCCAATGCGGCAAATCCAGGTTACCGCGCTGAAGCCGTCGAATCGTTTGAGACGTTTATGAAGCGCGTTGAAGCTAATCCCTCACTTGAAATGACCAAGGCTGAGTTCCGGCACCTGAAGACAGAAGGCCCTTCTGCCCCTAACGGAAACAATGTTAGCCTTGAGCAGGAACTCTTTATTTCGGCTGAGGCGAGCGGGCAACATGAGCTTGCGATGTCGGCGTATTCGAAAACGATCGGACTTATCAAGGCTGCGCTTGGACGCCAGCGCTAGGGAGTGGGTCTATGAATTTATTTAAAGACACGATGATCCAGGCGATGGCTGGAATGAATCTTCAGTCGAAAAGAATTGGTGTCACATCGGAGAATATTTCCAATGTCGACACGCCCGGGTACAAACGAAAACTCCTGACCATCGACAAGAATCCGACGATCAAAAACAGCTTTGCTGAAACCCTTATTGAGCTGGACCCGAAGCCGGTCGAATCCACCTATGATCCCACACATCCTTTGGCCGATCAGGATGGATATATACTCGGATCCAATGTCGATCTGGTCATTGAAATGGCCGATATGCGGGAAGCAAGCCGCATGTACGAGGCCAACCTCAATTCCTTTCAACAAGCGAAGAATATGTATCGATCGCTTCTTGAAGTCTTGCGAAGATAGGAGACAGAATCGTGTCCGAGATCAGTTTTAACGCGCTGGGAGCCGGCCAGGCGGCGAAGCTCGCAAAAGCGGCAGCTGCACAAAAGGCAGAACCTGCGGCAAAAGCCGTGGCCGAAGGCGTTGGTGACTTCCGCGACGCACTCCAGCAAGCCGAAAAAGCCAGTATGGAGACGGCTGTATCTGGGGCTGATCCCCACGCCATGGTGGAAGCGCTCGCAAATGCCGAACTCGTCGTTGAAGCGGCTGTAACGGTCAGAGATAAGGTTGTCGAGGCCTACCAAGAGCTTCTTCGCATGCCGGTCTAGAACCAATAGGTCGCGGCAATTTGCGCTTTGAGTTACGAGGGGAAGGCGGGTGACGGAAGCAGAGATTTTTGAGGCGTTAAGGTCCGCGCTGTGGACGGCGATATTGATGGGCGCGCCCATCCTCACCGCGACGCTTGTCCTGGGCTTTTTAATTGGTCTGATCCAGGCGCTGACCTCAATCCAGGAACTAACGCTCACATTTATCCCGAAAGTTGCTGCCGTCGTTGCCGTGCTCTTTTTAACTCTGGGATACATGACGAAGCTGTGTCTCGACCTTTTCCATAACACGGTCCTTCCATTGATATATAGTTAGGTGAGATAATGCTCTCTCTTCGCATGTCTGGTTTATCAAGCCCCACATCCTGGCTAGCGATCGGGCTGATGATCATTTTGCTGATCATGATACTTCCGGTTCCGGCTTGGGTGCTGGATCTCGGTCTCACCGCCTCATTTGCATTCTCGATACTGATATTCACGACGGTTATATTTATTGAGCGGCCTCTGGATTTTTCCTCGTTTCCCAGTGTGTTGTTGGCGTCATTGATATTACGCCTCGCTCTGAATGTTTCATCGACGAAGCTTATAATTGGTGAGGGCCATTCCGGAACAAGTGCTGCCGGCGGTGTGATTGAGGGTTTTGCCATGTTCATCATGGGAGGGAACCTCTTTGTTGGACTCGTTGTCTTTGGTGTTCTGGTGATTGTAAACTTCATGGTAATCACGAAGGGTGCCGGTCGTATGGCCGAGGTCGGGGCGCGGTTCGCACTTGATGCGATGCCTGGTAAACAGCTTTCTATTGATTCAGATCTTGCCGTTGGTGCGATCAGTCATGAGGAAGCGAAACAGCGCCGCCAAGCAGAGCAGGAAGAGGCCGCCTTTCTGGGGTCTCTCGATGGTGCATCGAAATTTGTGAAGGGTGACGCCATTGCAGGGCTTCTGATTACAGCTCTGAACCTCATCGCGGGTATGGGTTTTGGCGTGCTTGTCCACGAGTTGAGCTTTGCTGATGCAATATCGAACTACTCGATATTGACAGTAGGCGACGGCCTCGTTTCCCAGATCCCCGCACTTATCGTGTCGGTCGCCGCCGCGCTTCTCCTTTCCAAAGGCCGCGATGAGGGGGCGATCGATAAAGCTCTTGGACTGCAGCTCGTTGGGAATAGCGCTTCGCTTTATATTGTTTCCGCTATTTTATTTGCCTTCGCCTTGTTTCCCGGGCTTCCATTTATTCCATTTACCGTAGCTGCCGTACTGCTGTCGACCGTCGCAGCATACGGGTTGAAAAAGGACAATCAGGAAACCGATACTGATGATGATGCCACCTCGGAAGAAGGCAAACCGTCCGTACATCTCGGCGATTCCATTCACTCCGATGAGATACATTTGGAGGTCGCCACCGATCTTGTAGGGGTGGTGTTGGAAGGAGACCAGGGTATTGAGGGGCGCGTAGACAAGATGCGCCGCTATGTGGCTGAGGAGTATGGGTTTGTCCTGCCGCCCATACGCATGACGGATAACCCGGCCCTTGAAAACAATGAATATCGAATGCGGATTCAAGGGGTTCGTCTGGATTCAGGGATCGTCCGGCCAGGATGTGTCCTCGCACTTATGGAAGAGACACAACTTCCACACTTGAAAGGCGAAACTGTCAGCGAACCCGTATACAAAGCGCCGGCGCGCTGGGTTACAAAAACCAAGAAACAGGAACTCGTTCTATCCTCCATCCCGGTCGTTGAGCCGATCGAAGTGCTTGCGACCCATATGCTGGAAATTATTCAGTCGAATTTCTCGCTGATTTTCACGCGTCTTATTATGATGGATACGCTCGATGCTTTGACGAGTCTGAGCGATGAAGGCCGATCTGCAGCAAACCAGAGATTTCTGGACGAGTACATTCCGTCAAAAGTTCCCCCTGAACTTTTATTATCGGTTCTTAGGGCGTTGCTCGAAGAACGTGTCCCAATTCGCAACATGCTATTGATCATTGAGACCGTCGGTGAGGCGAAAACCAGATCACTGGATCTAACCTCGACGGTTGAGAGTGTAAGGCAGCGCCTTGCGTTTCAGATCGTCGACAAATTGCAGGATCAAAAAGGTCAGCTGTCTCTGGTTCAGCTATCATCGAAGTGGGAGCAGAAATTTGCCGAGCACGAGATTAAACATGAAAATGGCGCATCCGACATAGCGTTACCTCCCGAACTCTTCAGCGAACTTCTGAATACGATCCAGGTCAAATTGAATGAATGCGCTCAGAAGGGGGTGTTCGCCGCAGTTGCCACTTCAGCCCACCGCCGCCGATTCCTGCGCACCGTTCTAGCGAGTAAAGGGGTAAGCAACGCCGTTCTTTCATATGAGGAAATCGGGCCGAAATCCAAGCCCAAAATCGTCGGCGTGGTGTAGTGCCAAGTCAGCTGTTTGCCACCATACCAATTGAAGAGTGGGCGAGTGCATTCATGCTTGCAATTGCTCGTTTTTCGCTTGTCATTTTCATGATGCCAGGCATCGGGGAACAAGTTGTATCGGTCCCCATACGAATCGCAATTCTAATTGGTTTGAGTCTGGCGGTGGTCAGCACTGGATTGGTTCCCGCTGTTTCCCTGCTGCCATTGGAAGGATTTGTGGCATCGCTAGGGTTTGAACTCCTATTCGGACTATTTATAGGCGCAAGCCTGCGTGGAATAATCTGGGTGCTCAATATTGTGGGTGCGATCGTCGCCCAGACTGTGGGGCTTGCTCAGTTTCTCGGTGTTGCACTCCAGACGGACGCTCAGACAATTGTCGCTAACTTATTGACGATGACAGGGGCTGCAGCACTCTTGACGATTAATTTTCATGTTTATGTCTTTTCGTCTCTAGTGGAAATGTACAATGAAATTCCTGTCGCAAGATGGTCCGATATTAATGTTGAGCATTTGGTTGAAGCCCTCTTTTCCGCCCTATCTCTCGCGATTACTTTATCGTGGCCATTCGTCGTTGCTAATCTCGTCTATAATATCTGCCTGGGGTTTATAAATAAGGCTATGCCTCAATTGATGGTGGCTTTTGTTGGTGCGCCCTTCATGGTTGGTGCCGGCCTGTTTCTGCTTGCTACGGCGTGCACCAGCTTGTTTTTCGTCTGGCTCGACAGGGCCCCACAAATTTTTGGATTGGGGTAGGGCAATTGGCAGAGCAGGATGATGCAACCAAGGAATTCGAGGCTAGTGAACGAAAACGTCAACAGGCTCGGCAGGATGGTGACATTGTTCAGTCCAAGGAAACGACCGGATTTGTTGTTATCATTGGCATGGTCCTGGCTGCAATCGCTTTGGACGCATATGTCGGGCAGGAAATATTTAATCGCCTTGCCAGCCTTCTTTATCACGCAGACTCCTTCTCTCTGAGTACTTTTTCGTCCTCGGGCGGAGACGTGAAGAAATATGCAGCCGAAATTTTTCTGTTCGGACTGTCGCTGCTGGCTTTGATATCCTTGCTGGTGTTGGCGTTTCTCGTCGCCACACAAGGCATCGCCGTGTCGATGAAGAAAATAAAGCCGGATATGAAGAAAATATCGCCGACAGAGAATTTGAAGAAGAAGTATGGCGCGCGCGGTTTGCTCGATTTTTTCCGGGACGCACTCAAAATGCTTGTTGCGGGCGTGATTGCATACATCCTGCTGTATGGATTTGCCGAAAAATATTACTCAAGCAGCGCTATTAGCTCTGAAGGTCTGGGCGCATTCACGTTTTTCCAGATAATGCAGATCCTGGGTATCTTCGCCGTTTTTCAAGCTCTCCTCGCTGCTTTCGATTTTCCCATACAGCGACAATTGTATTTGAATAAACTCCGAATGACCCGCGAGGAGGTGAAGAGAGAGTCAAAGGAAAGCGAAGGCGATCCAATGCTCAAACAGTCGCGACGCGAAAAGGCGTCTAAGATAACCCAGAACGATATGCTTAAACGCGTTGAGGATGCAACGGTTATTGTTGTGAACCCGGAGCACTATGCCGTGGCGCTAAAATGGGTTCCAGAAGATGGGGGAGCACCCATTGTTGTTGCAAAGGGTGTAGATTTTCTTGCTCAGAAAATAAAGGAAGTTGCGAAAACCCATTCGGTGCCAATATATCGTGATCCACCATGTGCTCGATCCATGTATAGCGTTCTGGATATTGATGATGAGATTCGGCCGGAGCACTTCGCGGCGGTGGCGGCTGCTATCCAATTTATTGAACGCGCTCGCCCGCGGGATCAGCAATAATGGAGCGCACAAAAGGCGATATCGCCCTATCGAAACTGGCGAAAATGAAACGCCGGAAAGCAGAGGCAGAGTTTTTATCGTGCTCGGACAGTCTGCGCGCCATCGATGATGAGGCGGGGCGGTTAAGAAGACGTATTCAGGAGATCCAAAGTACGGCCTCGGATATTACCAATAGGGTCAGCCTGGATTATAGCCGTATGGTTTCGTCATTGGAAAAAGAGTACTCCTTGCTGGCTGAGCAGAGGCGGATTTTGGATATTGAGTGTCGGAAACTTCGCGAAAATTTGCAGAGAAGTATCGTTGCTGAAGAGACCCTCGATAAGTAGGCTTAAAGCTCTGAAGTTTCGGTCGAAAGTTTTTATTCGGCTCTGTGCTGTATTGCCAAGAACACGCTGATTGGTGGATGTTCGCGCTGCTTTGGTTGGCGCATTCATCGCCGAACAGTTCACTTTCTGATGCGGTTGCACTATAGGCATTAACCCTAGTTGACGGTTGACCAGGTCAGTGGTCCTCCGTTCTGCACTGAAAAGGGCATGGGGTGGTGGGTTTCTATGAGCGGTTACGAAACACTGGAACGAGTAAATCGAGAAATTGCGAAGCGTGTTAAAGGTCATAGAGTAGCGGCGGGCAGAAGTATCGTGGACCTGGCGGCTGAGTCGGAAATTCCATCGCGGGAAATTGCTCGCATAGAAGTCGGCACAGTTCACATTAGGGCGGCGGCCCTGTTTCAGCTTGCGAATGCACTCAAAAGGCCCATTACAGACTTTTTTCCAATGCATTGAGCATTTGACCAATCAACAATCGATAGATCTAGGTTCATGTTGCTTGGTGATCTAGTAAACGTTAGAAATAATCGAAATTTCATTTTTATTGTACATGTATATCTTTATGCATGAAAAATTATCATAAAGTATTTTTCAAAGCACTATTCTTTTAATATTTGAGATGTATACTTCGAATAGCTTCAAAATGCTTCTTCACGTCAAAAGTCACATTGATGTTATACCCTATTAATAAATAGGTAATGTATGTAAGCCACCTCTTAACGGCGAATACGATAACTCCTTTTGAAAATTGAAATCATATGGAGCACCAATGGCAGGACTATTTCCATATTCGGCCCTTCAAAAAGAGGTGGCTTTAGGTGTGCGTCAGAGACGCAAGGACGCACAGTTAAGTTTGCGCGCTGCCGCAGATAAGCTTGGTTGCTCCGAGACCCAATTGAATCGGTTGGAGATTGGCATGGCCCATGTCAATGCAGGGCTGTTAGTTGCTATGGCAGAGGTCTATAATTGTTCAGTAGATGACTTGGTCGACAAAGCGACGCGTCTTCTGAGAGCGGAGAAGCTGAATTGCAGTTCCAGGGGTGAGGAAATGGTTGAGGCACTGCTCTCTTAAGTCGTCTGACGATACCAAGAATATCCTAGATACGGTTTTGGTTTGCCTAAACCAAAACCGTATCTAGGATATTCTTGGTATCGTCAGACGACTTAAGAGAGCAGTGCCTCAACCATTTCCTCACCCCTGGAACTGCAATTCAGCTTCTCCGCTCTC
>JBCCUK010000033.1:0-38817 GCA_039196965.1 Pseudomonadota bacterium
GCAGGCCGACGCGGGGGTCAATCAAAGAGCAGCCCTGAGCGCGTCTCATGTGAGTGCCGAAGGCGCGATACGGAGACAAACCAATATGAGACTCTCACTTTCCGCGCGCTGAGAGGCTAAAACTCTCACGAGAGTTTTAGCGCGATCAGCTGCGCCAGCGCAGTGTGGTGGGTTCAATCGGATTCGTGAAATCCCGGCCTTCGGTGCGGGCGTCAGACCATTCCCGCTTTAGCCGGTGATACCATTTTGCCTGCACATCGATGTCGTCGATCATCATCATACGGGACTGGTATTCGAGGCCCATATTCTGAAGGTTCACCATATCGCCGTCCTGATCGAGGAAGACGCCGCCCAGATATTTCAGAAGCGGGATCGCCGGATTGGCCCAGGGAATGCCGGTCCACCAGGTAAGCTGAGTAATGCGGGTCTTCTTCGGCTCTTCGGGCGTCAGACAGGTCAGCGTGACAAAACGAGCCTTCTCATTCTCGACAATCTCCCACCGGAAGCCCGGCAGCTGAAAAATAATCTCCGTCGTCACTGCGCCGCCAAAGGCCACCCGGTAGGGCAAAGAATTCGAGGAGGGAGCATGGCGGGCAATGGTCCAGCCGCGCGTGCGGGGTTCAAACGCTTTTTGCTTTACCTTCAACCCTACCGATGGCGGACGCCACCACCACTGGGAATGGACAAAGGCCACATGGGCTGGGTCCATCAGGCCGACGATCGCATCATCCATATGGGCGTTATAGGTGCGGTGTACGACGAATTTCGGCTTGTCCGGCAGGATGCCGAAATCCGGTGGTGGCACAGCGGGTTCGTGGCGGTCACGAACTGAGTGCGAAAAATATATATAGATAGCTCCATTCGCTTCATGGACCGGGAATCTCCGGACCGTGATGCGTGACGGCTCATAGGGCTGATCTTCCAGCAGTGAGGGCATCAGCCGGCAGACGCCGCCGGTATCGAAACGCCAGCCATGATAGGGGCATTGCAGGGTCGTTCGGCCTTCTGTTTCAATCTGGCGGCCGGCTGAAAGAGGAACGAGGCGGTGTGGGCAGATATCGCGCAGAGCGAACACTTCTCCGGAAACCGTGCGGCCGATCACGATGGGCTCGCCGAGGATGATCCTGCGAAACTGCCTGCCGGGTTTCAGGTCCTCAGAAGGTGTCGCCAGATACCAGCTGTCGGTCAGCCATCCTTCTGGCGTTATGCCTTTCATATGGGCAGGTGCCATATCCGTGTCAGCCATAACACCCTCTATGCCTCATGATGGGACGAACGCAACGACAATTGCCGCATTCGCAGCGTGTCCGGCCCAAACCTTTTACTGAAATCGTGATCAGCTTTCACAAGGCTTTCCTCGAATATGATATAATTTGCGGTCCTTTTTTGTAATATTGGGGTGGGTTTCCGCGAACGGAATGCTGACGGAATCCTGGAGCCCGCCCAATGGTCAAGCAGATCGTATATCGTAGCAAAGCGACAGTTGAGATCACTCCGGAGATCATCGGGGACATCCTAGCTGTGGCTCAGCAGAACAATACGCGTTTCGCGATCACCGGGCTGCTGCTTTATGGTGACGGGATTTTCATGCAGGTGCTGGAGGGGAGCCCGGAAAACGCCGACGAGATCTACTCGCGCATCCGGCGAGACCGGCGACACGGCGATGTTCGAACGATCTATACAGGCTATGCCGATGAAAGGGCCTATCCCGACTGGCAGATGGCCTGCCGCCCGCTATTGCCGCCGACACGCCCGGGAGAGGATGTATTCCAGCGCGCCACCGACATATTGGACCAGCATGACGGGGCCGGGCCAATGGATATTGGGAATTTCATGCGGTCTTTCTCTGCGACCATTATGGTGCCGCCGCCGCCGGACAGATCGACCTATAATTAGGAACCGGCGAAAAATGTGTTGAAATTCAAAGATGTTTACGCTTCTCGAAAGAGCACGCCCGAAATCCGAGCACTTTATTGCGCGCTAAGTGCCAATTTTTTGGGATAAAAGTGTGCATTTATATGTAAAGTAACGTATTGTTGGAAGAACAAAGCTAGAATTTGATATAATTCCGGCGTGAATAGTGATTGAGTAACTATCGAAGGCGACGGACGGAGAACAGGCCAATGGCCAGGATATTGATCGTTTCAGATCGTGTCCAAGCCGCGCAAGGCCTAGAAAGCATAGTGCGCGGATTGGGACATGAGGTCGTGGGCATCGCCCCGACGACCCATCAGGCGCTGTCGCTCGCGCATCAATGCAAAGCGGCAATCGCATTTGTCGATATCATGATGGGGAATGGCAGCGACGCGGTGAATACCGCCGCCGAGCTGCGGCGGCAGGAGAATATGCGGATCATTTTCGCAACTGCCCAGGCGGATCCGGATATCGTATCCCAGGTCGATACTCTGAACCCCGATGGCTATTTGCTGGAGCCTTATTCAGCTGATGCGGTGTTCAATGTGCTGTCCTCGGCCATCTTGAACGCAAGTACAGGTCTCTCAAGGGAGGCGGAAAAGCCAGCCGAGCTGGAGCAGGTCGCGCCGATCCAACAGACCTGGAACGAGCTTCCTCTGCCAATCATGCAGCGCATAGAGACCTATGTGCAGGAGAATCTCGATGGTGAGATTACACTGCGCGGCATGGCTGATCGTTGCGGCATGAGCGAGAGCAGTTTTTCTCGCCGGTTCAAGGCTACCAAGGGCAAGACGCCATATCAGTATGTGATGAGCGCGCGGCTGGACGAGGCCAAGCGGCTCCTCAAGGATACGAGTGTGCCTCTGGTGGATGTGGCGGTGGCGACCGGCTTTAGCAGCCAGTCTCACTTCGCGACGACCTTCAAGAAGGTGATGAATCAGACGCCGCTGCAATACCGCCGCAGCTAGGGTGCTTCGCTCGCCTGTCTGGTAAAACTTCCAGCTCAATATCGTTCCCAAGGCTGACCGCTTGCTTTCTACTTTTGCGGGTAATGCGATGTCATGAGGTGATCATGTTGAACGGCATCTCGCCAATTCGGGCACGATTTTTGGCAATCCTTTGAAAATAATAGGCGAAGTTTCGCCTGAGATTCGAAAGACGGACCGCCGACTCACGGATAGATTGAACTTGTCCAAAAAGACAGGACCCATCGCCGTCGCACCCAGATGCCCCAGCAACGGCGATAACGGACCGCCCGGTGAGCAATCCCTCCCTCTACTCGCGATGCTCGCCTGGCGGTCCATTTTATCAGAATTGGAAGATTGGGTTTTGTGCTGATGGCCGGCGGGTCGGCCCTTGTCGCCCAGGAGCGTATTTGGTGTAGTTTCCGTCGATAATGAGGGGATGTAGGCGATGAGGCGCGCGCTGGCTCTATCGAGATTTCTGCTCGCGGTGGCGTGTTGTGCGGCGTTTGCTGCGGTGCCTTCGATTGCCCAGTCGCGGATCGCGCTGGTGATCGGTAATGAGGATTACCCGGCGCAGGTCGGGGCGCTGAACAAGCCCCACGAAGATGCTGAGAAAGTGGCAGCGGCGCTGGAGCGTATCGGATTTCGCCTGTCCGGCGATGGGGTGGTGAAAGATGCGACGCGGGAAGAGACCTGGGACGCGATTGAGCGGTTCCAGGTCGAGCTCAATGCGGCCGGCGAGGATGCCATCGCCTTTTTCTACTATTCCGGCCATGGCGGTTCCCATGAATCCGGCGGGCGGCGCACGAATTATCTCCTGCCAGCGAAGACGACCATCACGACCGCGCGCCAGCTGCCACGGCGCGGGGTATCGCTCACCGATTTGATCAGTGCGCTGGGGGATACGTCTGCAGCCTCGATCTTTGTCGTATCGGATGCCTGCCGGGATACTTTGCCACTCACGTCAAATCGCGGTGGCGCGCAACCTGATCGGGGGTTCGTTCCGGTCAGTGCGCGCAATCGCATGCTGGTTGCCTATGCTACGGCAGATGGCAGCACTGCTCCTGATGATGGCGTGTTTGCCGACGCCCTGGCGCGTTTGTTACCCGAACAGGTGAGCGCGGATCGTCTATTCACTCTGGTGGGTAGAGAGGTGGCGAGCCGGCGCACCGGCGGACGCTATCCCGTTGTGTCGGACCGCCTTGGGCGGGATGTATTCCTGGCGGGGGTTTCTGAGGCGCGCGCTGGACCCCAACTTGATCCTGATGCGGAATACTGGCTCCGTATTACGGGTGGCCCCAATCAATTCACGTCCTGTGATGATTACCGCGATTATCTGGAGGCTTTTCCAGATGGCAAGTTTGCCGTTCGAGCCAATCGCCTGCTTTATACTGCGCCCTGCGTTTCGTTGCCTGCGAATGCCAGCGCCGAAGTGCGCGAGGCGGAGACCCGTGCTATCGATGCCAATCGTCGGCGCGCGCTCATCGACAATGGCGTGCTTGCTCCCAGACAGGGTATCTCTTCTCCGTCAATGCCCGAAGATCCCGCTGAGCAAGGGACGTCAAAGCCTGTCCCTGTAGACAAGATCGAGTTCCAAATCGCTCCGCAGCCCGGCTATCCGAGCCGTGCACTGAGGGAGGAAATCGAGGGCACGTGTTTGGTGCGGTTCAATGTCGATGTGCTCGGGCAGCCCTATGACATACAGGCCGACTGTTCTGAAGATCTGTTTATGCAACCTGCGGTTCGCGCCATTGATCGGGCCAAGCTCGTGCCGAAAGTCATTGATGGTCAGGCCGTGGAGCGCGAAAACGTTTCTTACAGAATTGTCTTCCAGCTGTGATGTGAGAGTCAGCTAAACCAGCTCCACCTCACGTCCCACATCTACGCTTTCAAGCGCCTGTTCCAGATCGCGTATAATGTCCTCAACATTCTCCAGCCCGACAGAGATCCGCAAAAGTCCTTCGCTGATGCCGTGCGTCGCGCGCTCTTCTTTGGAGTAGGTGGAATGGGTCATGCTGGCAGGATGCTGGATCAAGGTTTCGGCGTCGCCGAGGGAGACAGCGCGGCGGATCAGCCGGAGCTTGTTCATCATATTTATGCCCGCCGCATAACCGCCTTTCAGCTCGAAAGCGATCATGCCGCCAAAGCCCGCCATCTGCTTTTTGGCGAGGGCATGCTGAGGGAAGCTCGCAAGTCCCGGATAGTGCACAGCGGCGACGGCCGGGTGGTCTTCCAGCATACGGGCAACGGTCATTGCATTGGCAGAATGGCGCTCCACCCGGAGATCAAGAGTCTTCAGCCCCCGGAGAATAAGCATGGCATTGAAGGGAGCCATGACCGCGCCAGTCATGTCCTTCACGCCGACCATGCGCACCTCGTCCATATGAGCCTTGCTGCCGACGGTAATGCCAGCCACGAGGTCGCCATGTCCACCGAGGAATTTGGTGGCGGAGTGAACCACGATATCCGCACCATGGGCGATAGGGCGGGTGAGGAGGGGCGTCGCGTAGGTGTTATCGACAATGGTGAGCGCACCGTGGCGCTTGGCGATGGCGCTGATCGCCGCAATGTCGACAAGGCGCATGTTCGGGTTGGCCGGTGTTTCGAAATAGACAATGCGGGTCTTATCGCTGATCGCGACCCCTAAAGCAGCGGGTTCCGTCAGGTCGATTGTGCGGACCCTAACGCCAAATCTGGTGAGCCCGTCCCGGAGGAAGGCAAAGGTGCAGCCATAAAGGGTTTTGTCGGTGATCACCTCGTCCCCTGCGCGGAGGGAGGTCCACAGCGTCGACGTGATTGCGCCCATGCCGGACGCGGTGGCAACGGCGGCTTCAGCGCCTTCCAGGGCAGCGATGCGCCGTTCAAGAAGGTCAGTCGTGGGATTGGAAATACGGGTGTAGACATGACCATCGGCTTCACCAGCAAAACGCGCCCCGCCCGCCTCGGCGCTTTCGAAGGCAAAGGTAGACGTGAGATGAAGCGGCGGGGTTAGCGCGCCATATTCATCAAGCGGATCATATCCGTGGTGAATGGCGGTTGTCGCAAATCCATAATCTGTCTTTTCTACCAAAACCTACCTCCCAAACACGCTGTCAAAACAAAATACTCTGGAATTGGGGGTATAGGTGACTAAAAACACCTGATATCAATATTAATATTGGCAATTCCTGCTATTATGAACGCCATGGATAGCAAAGATCGTCAAATTCTCGCTGAACTTCAGGCCGACGGCCGCCTTACCAATCAGGAGCTTTCAGAACGGATCAGGCTGTCGCCGACGCCGACGCTTCGCCGCGTGCGCCAACTTGAGGAGGCGGGAATTATCGAGGGATACACGGCGCTGGTCGACCAGAAAGCATGGGGTCTGCCGATCACCGTGTTCATTCGGGTCAAGCTGGAGCGGCCGAGCGAAGAAGCGGTGCATGCGTTCGAGGCGGCAATTGAAGCCATGCCGGAAGTCATGGATTGCTGGCTGATGACGGGCAAGTGGGACTATCTGATGCGTGCGCTGGCCGCCGATTTGACGTCCTATGAAGCGTTTGTGCGGGGTAAGCTGCAGCAGTTGCCGGGTCTTGCTGCGATCGATACCAGCTTCGCCTATGGCCGCGTGAAGCAGGCAAAAGCGCTGCCGGATATCCCACCGCCCCTTGACGCGCCGCGGTAAATTTCTCACCTGCCTTGTATACTAAAAATGGAGCTGACCATGGCGGGTCCGCAGCCCTTGCCGAACATACTCGATATTGTCCCCTATAAGGGCGGTGAGCCGTCTGAAGATGGCTGGAAACTGTCTTCCAATGAAAATCCGCTCGGAGCATCGGAGGCGGCAAAAGCGGCCCTCGTGGAAGCCGCGCAGCATCTAGAGCTTTATCCCGATGGCGGGGCGTCGGCCCTGCGCGATGCGATCGCACAGAAGTATGGGCTGGACAGCGACCGGATCGTCTGCGGCGCGGGGTCTGACGAGATCTTTCAATTGCTCGGGCGGGCTTATCTGAGACCCGGCGACGAGATCATTCAGACTGAACATGCCTTCCTGGTTTACCGACTGGTGGCCCAGCAAAGCGCTGCGTCGATTGTGAACGCGCCGGAGCAGGATCTGGTGGCCGATGTGGACGCCATGCTGGAGCGCGTAACAGACCGTACAAGGATCGTTTTTCTCGCCAATCCAAATAACCCGACGGGTTCTTATATTCCGTTCGATGAGGTCAAACGCCTACATGCCGGCCTGCGCGATGATGTCCTCCTGGTACTCGACGGGGCCTATGCAGAGTATGTTCGCAAGAATGACTATGATTCCGGCGTCGCTCTCGCTGGAGAAGCGCCCAACGTTTTGATGACGCGGACATTCTCGAAAATTCATGGCCTTGCCGCCCTGCGTCTTGGTTGGGCTTATGGGCCGGCCAGCGTGATCGATGCGATCCACCGCGTTCGGGGACCGTTCAATGTGAATGCACCGGCTCAAGCCGCGGGCATCGCCGCGCTTGCCGATGACGCGTTCATGCAGAAATCGATTGAGCATAATGAGGCGGAGCTTGTTCGGGTCGGAGAAGGGCTCAAAACCCTTGGTTATGAAACCAGCCCGAGCGTCGGCAACTTCATGCTGATCCATTTTCCAAATGCTCCGGATAGGGATAAATCTGCCGCGGATAAATTTCTTCGATCTCGCGGAATCGTCATTCGGGATATGACCGCGTATGGGCTACCCAATAGTCTGCGGCTGTCGGTTGGTACAGTCGAAGCGAACAATGATGTCCTGTCAGCATTTGAGGCTTTCGCGGCATAGGTATGAGTGACCCTGTTTTTGACCGTATAGCGATTATTGGTGCCGGCCTGATCGGAGCGTCGATTGCCCGAGCGGCAAGGGCGGCATCGGCTGCGCAGACCATCGTGCTCTATGACAAGGATCCAGACGTCCGTCAGCGCGCAGGGGAGCTTGACCTCGGCGTGATTGCGGGAACGCCGGTGGATGCCGTGGCGAACGCAGATGCGATATTTCTGTCCGTTCCTGTAGGAGCCATGGGCGTCGCCACAGAAGGTATATCGGAAGGCATGAAGCGGGCCGCCATTCTTACCGATGTCGGATCGGTGAAGGGTTCGGCGCGCCGGGCCATGGCGGCGAGCTGTCCCGATCATGCGTTTCTGATACCGGGTCACCCGATTGCCGGGACTGAACAGTCCGGTCCCGATGCGGGCTTTGCGTCCCTTTTTGAAGGGCGCTGGCACATTTTGACGCCGGAGCCCAATCAGAGCGCAGCCTATGATGAGGCCGTTTCACGTCTGTCGACATTCTGGGAGCGCCTCGGCGCGAATGTCGAGATCATGGATGCCGCACGCCACGATCAGGTGCTGGCGATCACATCGCACCTGCCGCATTTGATTGCCTACAATATTGTCTCAACCGCCTTCGACATGGAATCCGTCGATGAGGGGGAAGTCGTAAAGTACTGCGCCGGGGGCTTTCGCGATTTCACACGGATTGCGGCCTCCGACCCGATCATGTGGCGCGACGTATTCCTGAACAATAAGGACGCCGTGTTGGAAACCCTGGGCCGGTTTACCGAAGACCTGACGGCTCTCCAGAAAGCCATCCGCCATGGCGATGGCGATATGCTGTTCCGCGAGTTCGAGCGCGCGCGGGGGATCCGAAAGGCGATCCTTGATGCTGGTCAGGATACTGACGATGTGAACTTCGGCCGGAATGCGGATCCGGAACCAGCAGAGACGGTGACTAAGGCCGCCGAGTAGGTCCGCGTTATTCGATAATCGCAAACACATCTTCATCGGCGATACAGCGTACGGTTGGAACGTCGTCCAGAGTGGCTGAACTGTCTGCATACGCGCGGCCGGAGATACGTTTTTCCGTGAAGTCCCAGGCGAAAGTCATTCCGGCGAAGCAGTTAATGGTTGCCGCGGCTGAGGTAATGGTGATCGCAAAGCATTTAAGGACTTTCTTCATGGTCAGGCCCCTCCTTTTCATCGGGCCGACTTCTTAAGAATAGGAAAGGCCCGGGAATCCCAACGTGGTGCGATAGAAATCTATGGGTGCGCTCGGGGAAATGGTCTTTGGAGTTGGTCTCTCATGCCCCGCATCGGGAAAACGTGAGAAATGTCTCGGAAAGAGACAGGAAATCGGCAATCACGCTCTTTTCTTAAGTAAAACAGCGCTTAAGCTTGTGTCCAACATGATTGGACACGTTATGCGCGATACCACCGAGATTTTTGTTCCGATGCTGGCTCACAAACTGAAGGCTCTATTCAGCTATGCTGAGCAGAGGCCTGAGCTTGGCTTGCCGAAGAATAAGAGTGAGCTCGGGCGGCGACTGAACGCCTATTTCGGTTCAGAAAAGAACTGGAGTAAAATCTTCAATCAAGTCGCCTCTGCAGAGATCGAACGGCACGAAGAAAAGAAAGGCCCCGACGGGCTGCGCAACGGGAAGAAGCTGACCCTGGCGGAGCATCGGGCGATCCTTGATATATTCAAGCAGGATTGGCCGAACCTGTCATACTGGGACGATATGGGCCGAGACCGCGACCGTAATGAGAAGCGGTTCAAACGATCCCTCTTGTCCGATCAGAACAAGATTCTGATGCGACCCGTACGGCGGAATCAGGAATTTGCAAAAGATGAGATATTCACCCTGGAAGTCGAGGATGTGAGCACCGCACAGGCCTTTACGGGTCGCATTTTCGCTAATCCCCTGGACCACCGACTTAAAGGCGAGCCTGGAACAGACGGCTGCGACCCGCCGGACGTCCTCGATATGAAACTACGAGGAAAGACCGTGGGCACGGTGGGCTTTCAGGAGTTTCATATTCATGTCGAAGGCGACGAAACGGCAGAACTTGAAGCGCGCAGTCAAAACCGGGTCATCGAAAACACAACCCCTGCTGTGGAAGTAGCCATGAGGGTAGCAAAGGAAAGCCCCAGCTGGCTTGTCCGTCTTCAGACCGACAATGGCGCTGTAATCTGCGGGCGCTTCGCCGCCGCCGATTTTGACCTGTCCGACATTCAGCCCGGTGGCATTGTGGATGTCTGTGCCACATGCATCAAACCGCACTTCTGCATTTCGCAGACCCTAGCGGATGGAATATTGGATGCGGAGGAGACCGCAACTACTCTTTTGCGGTATCAAAAGATCGCCGAGGCGAAAGTGGAAGAGACATTCGACTCTTTTGAAAAAGATAGCCGGCGATTGACGCTCGCGCGCGTATCGCTGACGCGCGAGGCTTAAAAAATGGATCGATATACACTCAGCGAAAGTGCGAAAATAATTGATTCCATGGAGAGCACATTTGAGCGCACTGTCGCCAAACTGGTGCGAAGCCGGCCCAAGGGGTTCAAGGCAGAGCTGGCAGCCGCCGGACTGGACCCGGCCCAGTGTCGTGGGAAGGACTGGCGAGGGGTGAATTTTGACGGCGAGGATTTGTCGGGTGTCGATTTCTCACATGCCGATTTACGTGGCTGTTCTTTCCAAGACGTGGACCTTGGATCTGTGGAAATGTTCCGTGCGCAGCGGGATGAAGAGCTTTTGGTTGATTATCTGCTCGCCCCACGCGCAGCTGTGAAGTCGCCTCCCAATTTGGAAGGCTTGATGAAGAATAGGGATGCAGATCGTTATGCGATAGATGCAGCGCTTGGAGATGTTATTGCGTATGGCTTTCATTGTTTTGAAAGCGGTATGTATAAGCTGTCGGCCGAATTGAATGCATGGGTTATTTCTTATGGCCATGAGATCGACTATTTCAACCTGGACCGCGCCCGCCATGATGAAGCTAAGGCTCTGACATTTGCCGGATTGCATCAGGAGTCCCTACAAAGAGTAAAGGAAAGACTGAGGCACGCGGATCCCAAAGAGTTTCGCACGGACGCCAATCTCCTTGCCTGGCGATATCTTGAGGCGCAGCTTTTGCACAAGTTGGATGAATCCGAACGAGCGCTAGAACTGGTTCAAGGCTTGGTCCCGGATTATGAGTTGGCGCGCGGTGAAAACCACGAACATGTTTTCACATCTCGCTGTTTGGAGATCCAGATTCTTACCGACCTGAATGAGCATAAGATGGTAGCGGATATTCTCGACGACTTGTTGCCAAAGAGTAGACAGTTTCTAGGGGATACAAACGCGACCACACTCGTTCTGGCATATTCAGAAGCGCGTCTTCTAAACGAGATGGGGGAAGCTGAAAGTGCGTTGGAGAAGGCTAATATCGCCCTTAAGGTCGAAAGGGAGGCATACCACATCGCTCACCCAAACTTTCTGCGAACACGCTGGTTGCGTGCGACGATACTGACCGAACTTGATCAGAGTGACGAAGCTCTGACTGAGCTTCGCCGGATTCTACCGCTTCAGGTTAAGGCAATGTCCGAGCAGAACCGGCATGTTCGTGAAACGCGGGAATGGATCGCGAAGCTGCAGGCCGCGCAGGCGGAACGACCAACCTCCGAAGGCCAAGTTACCACTCCAATATGATCTTGCCGACATGGCCGCCCTTCGTCATCAGGGCATGAGCAACGTCTGCTTCGGCGGCGGGGAAGGCGGTGTCGAGAACAGGCTTGATCTCGCCGGATGTGACAGCTGGCCAGAAGTCGTTTTCTACAGCGGCGCGGATGCGTGCTTTCTCTTCGACCGGCCGGGCGCGAAGGGTTGTGCCGCTTAGGACGAGGCGCTTCAGCATCAGGGGCATAAGGTTCAACTCGACCTGCGGGCCGTTCATATAGGCGATGTTCACAATGCGCCCGTTCACCTTCGCGATGGAGATATTCTTCTGAACATAGTCCCCGCCGACCATGTCGAGGATCACATCCACACCGCCAGCTTCCTTGATGACGCCTTCAAAGTCCTCGGTATGGTAGTTGATGGCCCGCGTTGCACCGAGGGCTGACGCGGTTTCGCACTTCTCGTTTGACCCCGCCGTTGCGTAGATCGCCCCCGCGCCCCAGACCTTTGCCATCTGGATCGCCATGACGCCAATCCCGCTGGTTCCACCATGGATAAGAAAATCCTCACCTGGCTGAAAGGCGCAGCGATCATAGACATTCGCCCAGACCGTCATCATCGCTTCCGGCAGGCATGCGGCATGGGTGAAGCTCATACCGTCTGGAATCCGAAACAGTGATCCGGCATCAACGGCGGAGTATTCGGCATAGCCGCCGCCAGCGAGCAGAGCGCAGACCCGGTCGCCAACCGACCAGCCTGTGACGTCTTCGCCAAGAACCGCGACCTCTCCGGCGCATTCAAGACCCATGATCTCCGAGGCTCCGGGCGGCGGCGGATACATTCCCATCCGTTGTAGAAGGTCCGCTCGGTTCAGGCCCGAGGCGGCAACCTTGATCAAAACCTCTCCAACACCGGGCGTCGGGCGTTCAACGTCGCCGAGGGCCAGAGGCTTATCAACTTCGACACAAACGGCCTTCATCATCTCCGACATCGCGAAATCCTTCTTTGCTGACTTGATTTTGGCCGCTGAAACGGCTCCATGGCGGTGGTAGTTTATTCAAGGGCCCGGGACAATGAATGATGACGAACCGGAAGTCAGGTCGCCCGCGAAATTCGATCTGGAGCTTCTGTCAGAAGATGAGCTGACAGAGCGGATCGCATCGCTGGAGGCCGAAATAGAGGCATGCAAGGCCGAGCTTGAGAAAAAACAGGCCCATAAATCGGCAGCAAGTGCGCTTTTCGGCGGTGATTAACCGATCGACAAGGTGCCCTGCGTTAACTCTTAATCTTCTCTAAGTCCGGGATATTCCATGGTTCCCCAGAAACCTGCATCCAACACTTCCGATCTTTTCCGGGCGTTTGCCGGCGGCAAGGTGTTCGAGCGCGTCTTCACCGAAGGCATGGCGCTTGTTGAGGAAACGGCGAGCTATCTCGATGGTACGGGCCGGACCATGTCGAAAGAGCTGCCGCGCGAGGCCCGGCTGACCTATACGAGCTGGTCGATGGAGCTGACGACGCGGCTGATGCAGGCGGCTAGCTGGCTTGTCATGCAGAAGGCGGTACGCGACGGCGATATGCGCCATGAAGAGGCGCTGGCAAAAAAATATCGGTTGAAGCGGGACGGACCGGCCCTCGATGTAGACCGGCAACGCGGCCTCGGCCTGCCGGACGAATTCCTGAATCTCGTGGCCAATACCGAAGCCCTGTTTGAGCGGATCGCTCGCCTCGACGGCGCGCTCTATGGCGGTGAGTTGCCGGAAGTGCAGAACCCGGTCACCGATCAGATCGCTGCCTTGCAGGAAGCAGCAGATACCGGGGCATTCGATCCGCTAGCGATCTGGACGAAGGCAAAATAGGCCGCGCAGCTATCAAGCGACCATCACTCGACGATCTTTGCAATGCCACTGGGAGCGGACGCTTTCTTTTGGTCAGGGGGAGATCAAAACTCATCGTATTGCATACCACCAGCTTAAGACTCTCGCCTTCTTTCAGGATAACCAGAGGTCAGGCTGGGCAGGCCAAGGTCATGGAACACAGTGCTGACGACGGAAAGACATGCACACTCTGTGAACGCATTTCAGCGCAGCGAATCTTTTGAGTGCCTTGGTAAAATTCAGAGGTAGTCTGGCTAGAATGCATACAGGCTGACGTGGAAAGAGCGACATATAAATGAAGCAGACGATCACTAAGAACTGGGATGAAAATAATATCCCGGATCAGACCGGAAAAACAGTTCTCGTCACAGGAGCCAATATCGGTCTCGGCTATGAGACAGCGCGCATGCTGGCAGGCAAAGGCGCGCACGTGCTCATGGCATGCCGGAACGAGGCGCGCGGAACCGAAGCCCTTAATGCCATTCGAACAATACATGGTGACGCAAGGCTAGATCTCTTTCCGCTGGATTTGGCCAATCTGGAAAGCGTTGCAAAGCTCCCCGCCGCATTGCGCGAAGATGGCATTTCAAGAATAGACGTGCTCGTCAACAATGCTGGCATTATGATGCCGCCAAAACGCCAGACCACCAAGCAAGGCTTCGAAGCGCAATTCGGCATCAACCATTTGGGTCATTTTGCTCTGACACGCTCACTCTTTGACATGCTGTCACCTGATGCAAGGATCGTGAATGTTGCATCGGGTGCGGACAGCCTCAGCGGTATAAACTTCGACGATCTGCAATGGGAAACGGATTATAATCCTCAAAAAGCTTACGGCCAATCCAAGACGGCGAACCTCTTATTTACGTATGAACTGACACAGCGTCTGGCGACTGTCGGCAGCCACATAAGAGCAGTCGCGGCTCATCCGGGCATGGCTGACACCAATCTTGCGCCTGGAAGCACATTTAGCAAATGGATGTGGTTATTGAGACTCATGAAAGTCATGCGCGTCGGCCCACAACTTCAATCTCCTGAAATGGGCGCGCTACCACAGATTTATGCCGCTACCGACGAGATTGAACCTGGCGCTTATTATGGTCCTGAGAAACTGTACAGTGGCTACCCAATTCGGGCCGATCATCATAGGGCGGAGCATTCAACGAATCCAGAACATGCCGTTCGTCTTTGGGAGGTCAGCGAAGAATTGACCGAAGGAGTATTTTCTATTTGAGCACTAGTGCGCGGCCCCGGAGAAACTGATTCGAAGTTTGAGTGAGAGTCTGCTCTGATACGGAGCTGAAGAATGGGCAGGAGAGCAAAACCTGAAGAGATCATCGCGAAACTGCGTGAGGTCGAGGTTCGTCTGAGCCAGGGCGAAACAACGGGTCAAGCAGCACGCGCGATCAGCGAAGTGCTTCGTCGATTTTGACTGGTTGGCTCGAAGACAATTTCTCTAGAAGCTCGCTTGTAAGTTGCTTCTCCGTTTGGAGCGCTCCTTAGAACGGATCATTTAACGCGCGAGATTGGGTGAAACGGATTTTTTGTTTTGTAAAACATCCAACCTGTTACTGGACATATATTTATAGAGTGTCATGTCGTCATATCTATCTAGATCACCCGGCCAATACTCTATTCCGTGTTCCTTCGATCGCGTTCTACGTCCGCAAAAGTGCCACCAACCTTGAAGAGACTGTAGCCGTCAGCTTCGATCATCTCCCGCACTTCCACGTTTGTATCATCGGCGGTGCGCGCTCTGGTGAAGCGCCACTCTTCCGCTGTGGTCTCTTCAGGAAATCCTTGGTTCTTGTTGATAACCAACCGCCACAATGGAACAGTTTTATGGACGTGAAAAAGGTATTCGAGTTCTTCAGACATAGACCGTATTTTAGCAACAGCTGCGATGACACTCAATCAATATGGGAGTCTTAAATTCGCCCCGCTACGGCCTCTGCACTACCACAGCCCAGCTGAGCGATTAGAGGAGTGTGTTGCGTCGATCGGTTGAATCGGCAGGCGTTTAAGACGCACGTTAACGTCTCCAATGCCGTCGGGAGCTGCCATCCCGGGCAAATACCCGGTCAAATCTGAAACAGGGTGCGCTCAACTTCGGAGTGCCAATGCCAGGCGCTCTCCACGATCTCGTGGAAGGAATGCGCTGGTTGCCAGCCGAGCACGTTTCGAGCTTTCGAATTGTCGGCGACCAATGAGGGAGGGTCGCCCGCCCGCCGGTCGACTTCGGCGACCTCGAACGGCTTTCCCGAAACGTCAGAAATTGTATCTACGAGCTCCCGCACCGATGAGCCTGTGCCGGTGCCGAGATTGAAAACATCGCCCTTGTTTCCCGCGATGAGATACTCAAGGGCACGGACATGGGCGTCGGCAAGGTCAAGGACGTGGATATAATCCCGGACGGCAGTGCCGTCCGGCGTATCGTAATCCGTACCGAAGATCTTAAAGCCCGCGCGGCGGCCCTGGGCAGCGTAGATGGCGAGCGGAATGGCGTGGGTTTCAGGATCGTGCTTTTCGCCGATACCGGACTGCCAATGGGATCCCGACGCGTTGAAATAGCGGAGGGATATGGCCGGGAATTCATGGTGAACGCGCAAGTCTTCGAGCACCTGTTCGACCATCATCTTGGTTCGACCATAGGGACTGATCGGGCCGAAGGGATGGGTCTCATCGAGGGGCAACCGCTTTGGCGGGCCATAAACGGCGCAGGTCGAGGAGAAGACGAAAGCCTCAACGCCGGCGTCCTGGGCCGTGCGGATAAGATTGATCGCGCCGCCGACATTGTTGTCATAATAGTTCGCGGTGTCGGTAATCGAGGTGGCCACCTCGATCAGGGCTGCACAGTGGATCACACCCTTTGGTTTGTGCTGGTCAAATGCTTCGCGGAGGCGGCCGGCGTCCCGAATATCCCCTTCAAACGCCTCTCCAAACTTCGCGAAGATTCTGTGACCGTTTGAGAAATTGTCATAGACGGCAACCTTGAAGCCCGCCTTCGATACCGCTTCGCAGATATGGGAGCCGACATAGCCCGCTCCGCCTGTGACCAGAATTGTTCCCTTGTCGGACATAATGCTCTCCCAATAGGCGAGTTACATGCTTTCGCCCAACCTAGACGCAAATGACACGCCAATTACCGATCATGGCTCAGGCGCAGCACCAGCCTTCACATCTGATACGAAACCCTTAAAGTTCCGGTGAATTTTGCAGTGAGGGCAAGGGCTCAGCATGGAAGCTTTTTACGGATTTATCGACAATCTCAGCGGGTTCATTTGGGGGGGCTCCTGGGGGAGTTCGCAAATCCTGCCCTTCGCGCCTCTGGCCGTCTTCCTGCTGGGCTCCGGCCTTTATTTCATGATCCGCCTTGGTGGCCGGCCGCTACGCCGGTTTGGTCCCGCTCTTTCAGAGCTTTGGGCGGGGCGAAAGGGCGATGGCGATCCGAACACGATTACCGCCTGGCAGGCCCTCTCGACGGCACTTTCAGGCCAGGTCGGAACGGGTAATCTTGCCGGTGTGGCCACCGCGATCACCCTTGGCGGGCCGGGTGCCATCTTCTGGATGTGGTTGACGGCTCTCTTCGGCATGGCGCTCGCCTTTGCCGAAAGCTCCCTCGCTATTAAGTACCGCGAGCGCGACGCCAATGGCCGCATCAATGGCGGGCCGATGTACTATATCAAGAACGCCCTCGGAAAGAATTGGGGCTGGCTTGCCGTCTTCTTCTGTATCGGCACGATGTTCTCTGCGACAGCCACCGGCGGCATGGTGCAGGCGAACTCGATTACGCAGACGGTACTGCGAACGGGTGAGACACTTGGGGTCAGCATTCCGAGCTGGAGTGTGGGTCTCGTTTTGGCGGGACTGACATTCGCGGTGATTGTTGGCGGAATCCAGTCCATCGGAACCGTGGCGGGCCGTGTGGTGCCGTTCATGGCGCTGTTCTATGTCGGCGCGGCTTTCACTGTGCTGATGTTCAACATCGCCGAGATCCCGGCTGCCTTGGGCCTTATTGTCTCCTCTGCGTTCGGGCTTGAGCAGGCTGGAGGCGGTCTGGCGGGCTATGGCATGGCAGCGGCTGTTCGAGCCGGTGTCGCGAGAGGCCTGTTCTCGAATGAGGCCGGGCAGGGCTCTGCGCCGATTGCCCACGCCGCAGCCCAGACCACCAACCCTATTAAGCAAGGCGAGATCGCCATGATCGGTGTGTTTATCGATACGCTGGTGATCTGCACAATGACAGCACTTGTAATCCTGACCACAACGGGCACATGGGTCACGGCAGATGGCGGCGAAACGGAGTACATCTGGCTGGCTGCAGACCTTGAAGCTTCGGCGATCACGAATGCGGCCTATGAGGCGGCCTTCACCGGCGGCGGCTGGATTGTCACGGTCTGTCTCGGGCTCTTCGCTTTTACCACTATTATCGGCTGGTCCTATTATGCAGAACAGGCGATCACCTATCTTGTCGGGGAGTGGGCGACGAAACCCTTCCGTTATGTCTGGGTTATCGTGATCTTTGTCGGGGCCATGGCGGAAGTGACCTTTGTCTGGAAATTTGGCGACCTTGCCAATGCGTCCATGGCCTTTCCAAACCTGATCGCGATCCTTGCCCTGTCCAGCGTTGTCATCGCCATGCACAAGGCAAATGGCGACCCCGATACCGAGGACGGCAATTCGGTCATGTTACAGGGCAGAGGCGTCGCACAGGCTCAACCGGCAGAGTAGGACACGGCATCTATTCCTTAAGGGGGTTGGGATAACCCGCCGGAAAGGCTAAACTTACCCCTCGATTCATGAGGGGACCGACCATGATTCAGCGCCTGTTCGCTTTGGCACTCACTGCCTGCCTGCTGGTATTTGCCGCCCAAGCGATGCCGCGGGCAGGGTTCCAGTCGACGGAACCTCGCGTCGCCCTGGTGATTGGAAATTCCGCCTATGAGCAGACGGGATGGGTTCTCGCCAATCCCGTCAATGACGCCGAACTGATGGCTGGAACGCTGCAGAGCCTCGGCTTTGATGTGCAGCTCTTGCTCAATGCTACCGAAGAAGAAATGGAAGATGCCTTTGCCATTTATGGCGAACGCCTGACGGCGGCTGGGCCGGAGGCGGTGGGGCTTCTCTATTATGCCGGCCATGGGGTTCAGTCGCAGGGGTCGAATTATCTGATCCCGGTCGATGCAAGCCCGCGAACCGAACAGGACATTTGGCGTCAGGCCCCCCGGCTGGGTGAGGCGCTGCAATACATCGAAGCGGCTGGGAATGCCGTAAATTTCATTATACTTGACGCCTGCCGTAACAATCCGCTGCCGTCCGCATCGCGGCAAGCGGGAGGCACTGGTCTTGCCGCCATGCCCCGATCCCAGGGCCTGCTGATCGCCTATGCCACTGAGCCTGGATATACAGCTGCAGATGGCGCTGGCACTGCAAACAGCCCGTTCACGACTGCCCTCGCGGACGTGCTGCCGCAAACCGGTCTCGTAGCTGAGCTTGCTTTCAAACGTGTCGCGGATCGGGTGAAAACCGCCACAGGTGGAGCGCAGAACCCGTTTTACAATTCCGGGCTCACCGGCGCTGATTTTTACTTTGCGGGAGGTACTGGATCGGCCAGCAACGTTGTCACGAGCTCTGCGACCAGTTCCGCCGTTGCTCCTGTAGCGAGCACGAGTAGCAGGTCTATAGAGGATGACACGTCTTCCCGGCCCGAACCCTTCGAGCAACTGCAGCTGCCTCAGAATTTGCCCGGCAAGTTCCCGGAGCAGCTAGCCCTACCTCCCGGACCCTTCGAGCAATTGCCGCCACCCTCCAAATTGCCGAGCGATCTACGGGAATAGCGAGCGCTCCGCCAGGCTGATTTACTCTCAGATATCGACGCCGCAGCATTGCTAGCGGGGCTTTCCTGCGCTGTCAGTTGATAATGCCGTGGAGGACCGCTCTTTTAGCGACTGTGCGGACCAACACATATTTGGTGAAAATGCGGGTGTCGGGGCCTGAGGGACTTTCTTTCGTGTGCGACATCAGCTTCCATCCATCCGCACGATAGCCAAGAAGTACTTTCGCGGCCTCTCTCCTGTACTTTCTGGCCTTCCACCAGCTCGAATTGCCGGTCACAAGCCTGATTTCCTTCGTTTCTTGCGCCTCTATTTGGCGACGATTCTCTGATCCTGCATTCACGATGGGATCAGTTCGCCTTTCCAATCGAACACCTTGCCGGTGTCTGCTGGTGTCAGTCTGTCGAGAACTGAAAGTAGATGTTCTGCCGATTGTTTGGGCGTGAATATATTATGCTTCACGCCGCTACTGAATTTCGCCGAGAGATTTGTCGCAACGGTGCCGGGATGGAGCCCGACACAGATGGCATCCGGACTGCGACGGCCCAGTTCAATCGAGAAGTTTCTGATGATCATGTTGAGCGCCGACTTCGACGCGCGATAAGCGTGCCAGCCACCAATCTGATTGTCCGATATCGACCCAACACGCGCCGATAGCGCAGCAAAAATAGCACGGCGTTTTCGGGGGAGGAGCGGGAGAAAATACTTACCCACAAGCGCAGGCCCGAAAGTATTCATACGGAAGACCTGTTCCAGGGAGTGAAGATCTAAATCACGCCAGCTTTTCTCCGGCTGTAGCGCGTCTCCATCGGACAAAATTCCGCTAGCGATAATAATATAATCTATCTCCCCGCCTTGTTTTATCGTCGCCGCAGCATTGGCGATACTCTCTTCATTTGTAATATCTATGTGCGCTGCGCTGACCTTCGGATGGTTCGTGCTTTGGCCTGACCGTGACAGTGAGATAATTTGCGTGATTTCTGTTCTCGCGGCAAAGGCTTCGACCATCGCACCTCCAATTCCGCCGCTTCCGCCTATGATCGCTACCCGCATATCGTGACCTGCTTTGACTAGATACGGTAATTTGGACCGGCGCTCAGTTTCGGCAAGTTGTGCAGAGCTAGAAGTTCAGAAGTTTGTCACGGGGTGGTCGCGTGGTAGCTCCTGTACCAGTCGACAAATTTCGAGATACCTTCGCTCAAGGAAGTGGAGGGTGCGGTTCCTGTCAATTTGCTTAGTAGCTCGGTCGATGCGTGAGTTTCGTGCATATCTCCGATCTGCATGGGTAGTTGCCGAATGTGGGCCTTTTTGCCAAGTGCCGTTTCAATTTCGGAAACAAGATCCGTCACTTTCGATGAGGTCGGATTGCCAATATTGACTATTCTGTATGGAGCCACGGGAGAGCCATTATTGCTCTCTTTTGCTGCATCAGCGCCCGGTGGGGTAGATATAAGTGAAATAATATTCGAAATGGCGTCGTCTATATATGTGAAAGAGCGAATCATGTGGCCGTTATTATAAAGGTCGATTTCTTCATCTCTATTTATTTTGTCCGTAAATGAATAATAGGCCATGTCCGGCCGTCCCCAGGGCCCGTAAACTGTGAAGAACCGCATAAAAGTCGTCGGCAGACTATTCGCATGGGAGATTGCGTGTCCAATGAGCTCACATGCGCCTTTTGTTGCTGCATAGACGGACACAGGATAGGGCGTTGCTTGAGTTTCAGTATAAGGTGCTTTGCGGTCCGCACCGTAAACTGTACTCGAAGATGCTATAAGCAAATTCTGACAATTATATTCACTAGCTGCCTCGAGCACATTGGATGTGCCGCGTATATTCGTCGATAGATATGGCTCTGGGTCTGTATTCGATAGTCGTGCTCCAGCTTCTGCCGCAAGGTGCACAACGATGGAGGGCGCACTATCTTTCCAGACCTGCCGAAGGGAATGTCCGTTGATGATATCGATATTGTGGTGTTTAAATTGACCGGAGGTGCTGAGTATCTGTAATCGATCCTGTTTCAGCTGTTTCTGGCTTCGGCCAAAATTATCGATCCCCGTGACATGCGCGCCCATCGCCAGAAGCTGCCGGGCCAGATGGAATCCTATAAATCCAGCAACGCCCGTAATCAGGAATTTCTGGTCAAGCGGATTCCACTCTCCGCTCATATCTTTCGTATCCGCCTTTCAGGGCAATTTGGGTTATGACCGTAGCGTGAAGGTGAGCCCCGCTCAGCTTTCTGTGAATGCGAAGAGGGATGATACTTGCTCAAGCTGTGTCCTTTTATTTTGCCGCAATTGGTTCGTGGTGAATATAATATGCTGGCCTATGTTTGGCTTAGAAGCTCTTCAAGATAGGCGATCGTTTCTTTTAGGCCGTCTTCGAGTGTGGTCTGAGATTCCCACTTTAACTCTCGGTCTGCGCGCTGAAGATCAGGTTGCCTTTGTTTTGGATCATCTTCGGGGAGGGGTTCGCGAATGATCTTCGATTGTGTGCCTGTGAGTTTTATAACCGTGTCAGCCAATTCCTGAATGGTGAATTCGCCGGAGCTGCCAAGATTTATAGGGCCGGTAATGCCTTCTGGTGTTTCCATGAGCCGGATTAACCCATCGACCAAGTCGTCGACATAGCAAAAGCTTCGGGTTTGCTGGCCGTCACCGTAGATGGTTATGTCCCGCCCTCTCAGTGCCTGAACAATGAAGTTCGAGACCACGCGGCCATCATTCGGATGCGTGCGCGGTCCGTAAGTATTGAAAATTCTGGCGACTTTAATGTGTAGCTGATGCTGGCGATGATAATCGAAGAACAGTGTCTCAGCGCAACGCTTGCCTTCATCATAGCAGGATCGCGGACCGACCGGGTTGACGTTGCTCCAGTACTCTTCGGTCTGGGGGTGGACATCGGGATCACCATAGACTTCCGAGGTTGATGCCTGGAGAATTTTGGCTTTGGTGCGCTTGGCCAGTCCGAGCATGTTGATCGCGCCATGGACCGAGGTTTTCGTCGTTTGGACTGGATCGGATTGATAATGGATCGAGCTTGCGGGGCAGGCGAGATTATAGATCTGGTCAACTTCCACATATAGCGGGAAAGTCACATCGTGGCGCATGAGTTCAAAACGTTCATGGCTCAGAAGATGGGCGATGTTCCCGCGCGCACCAGTGAAGAAATTGTCGACGCACAAAATGTCGGAGCCCTGCGCCAGCAGTCGCTCACAAAGGTGACTTCCGATAAATCCGGAGCCTCCGGTGACAAGAACACGAGGAGATAGGTGCATTGGCCTGTCTGGAACTACAAAAGGACGAACGCGAACGACGGTTGATTGACCCTTAGCGCCTTATCACCAATGACTGCAAGCATACGGAATTTTCTGGCTGGAGCAGAATACGGTTTGCTAGCCCTGGGAGCCGCCAAAGTGACAAGGTGATCGCGCTTTTGGGCTACGTCACGCCGCGCTCAATTGTCCGCCGTGGTTGCGGTGTCAGTCATATATTCGAGCTTGCCGAGCCGACTAAAAATTTCATTCCAGGGATGAGGCGTGCTTGATCGGGTTTTCAACCAGTCGCGGACAAGCTCTGCCTGAGCCGAGAGAAGATCACTTACGTCGAGCTCAAATGGCTTTATTCGGGCATGTGATACTTTTTGCATGGTCAGGATCACTTTCTTCGTTTCGCTCTGGCTTCGTTCAGAGTTGGGAGCTGGTCCACGAGCGCCAATCTTCAGGCTCTGCGGTGTCTATTGAAGTAGGGGACTTGTGTTTGCCGAGATGGGCGGCCGAAGGACCGAGCCACGCATCAGAAACGACCAACAAACCTTGTCTATGGCATCTGCTTCATTGGTTGTGGGCTTGCGATTGAAAAGAGAAAAGAAGTGTCCCTGACTCTCACCTTTTTCACCGGCCTGCGCCGCCGAAAAGATCCAGACAAGCGCCGCTTCATCTTCGGTCATCTGCCGACAGGATGGTTTGCTTATGGCAATTGGCTCCCGGGTCAGTTTCACGACCTGACGGCTGAACGCAACGAGATCCCGCAGAAGCTCCGGTCCCCTTTTAGCGCCTAGAAGTTTGAGAAACGCACACGCCATACAGCCGGGCCGCGACGTGCCATGGAAGGTGGCCCGAATGCTCCATAAGAGCAGCGCCGAACCCGGTCCAATATCCGGGACAGATATGGAGTTTATGAACGCAGTATTCTTCAAGCGACTGTTCTTTTTAAAAATAGCTGCGGCGCGGTCACACGTTTCTGGGAGGAGAAAGGAGAAGAATTCATGCCACCTGGCTCAGCAGATGAGCATAATGCGCCGCAGCTAAAACTTATAAACTACCGTTGTTTTGCCTCGCGAGTTTCTGAAGCGAATCGACGAGCCAGTCCCTATGGGCATCCAGGCGATCCATGAACTGGAGTGATCCGTCGGACACGGCATCTGCCGCATCGGCACGCCAGCGTTCTATCTCCGCAAGCTGCCCATTGAGCCACGTCAGTGTATCCAAATCAGCCCCTAAATTTTGCATGTTCATTGCCTCCGCGTACACTACATATAAAGCATTAATGCGAATGAGTTGCAATGACGAATTTGAGAAACTTTTCTGCAATTTTTCTTTTTGGCGTACGTCGCCTGTAATCACTGTGACATTGTAGACACTGTATACGCTTCACATTCAGTCTCGTGTACAGACCCTCATTGACTTTCTTGTGAATGACAATAATTCGCGATCTCAATATTGGCGGCTTTACTTTTTTGGAGGGGTGAGCGGCCGGTTTCTTAGGGATCAAATGAGGGATTGACTATGAAGCTCACGACGTCTGCTGGAAGCAGCCGCTTGGCACTTGCTTATGCCTTAAGCACGATGGCGATTTTTGGGGAAACAGCTTACGCCCAAACCGATCAGGACATCGCAGCCGAGGACGTGGAAGTCGAACTCGATCCCATTATCGTTCGGTCTACCCGTACCGGGCAGGAAGTGTCGGAAATCTCGAGGTCCATTCTTGTCCTCGACGATGAGGATCTTGAGAAGTTCTTGCAACAGACCACGAGTGTGCAGGAAATCCTCGGCAAGACCCTACCCGGTTTCGCACCGCCGGTAACTGAAGGGAGCGCGGGCTCTCTAACCCTGCGTGGTCGAGACCCCCTCTTCCTGATCGACGGCGTGCCTATTGCACCAAATACGAATTTCAGCCGGTTTCTCGACCGCTTCGACCCACTGACCCTTGGGGGGCTGGAGGTCGTCTACGGGCCGACAGCGCTTTATGGCGCTGGTGCGACGGGCGGTGTGATCCAGTTCTTTACCCAGGACACCAAAGACGAGCCACTGGCGGTTTCTGTTGGCAGCCAGATCAGGATCTTCGCGCCCGATGAAAATGCTTTCAACAGCGATGGGATCTCGACCAAGGTCAATGGCAGCGTCAATGGTCGCCTGACTGACTGGCTCAGTGTATTTGCCTTTGCGAGTTTTGAGGATGTAAATGGCATCATCCGCTCAGAAGGAGATTTGCTAACCGGGCGGAGCGCATTTGCCAACGATATCACCTTTTTCGGCAAGGCTCAGATTGATATCACTGATAAGCAGTCACTGACGGCGACCGTAAACCGCACAAAACTTGAACCTTCGGAACGCTTTTTCGAACTGTCACTCGTCGATGCCGGCGACGGCACGGTCATCGCCGAAGAAACGCCTTTCCCGCTGTCCTATGAACTCCAGCCTACAAACGAGTTTCTTTATACCAGCCTGAACTACCGCAACACCGATCTCCTGGGCGGGTCCCTGAATTTGCTCGGCTATTTCAGCGACGGTGAGTTTCTCAACCCCGGCAGTGACATCCGAAATCTGCGTCTAAGCGAAGGCGGCTTCTTCCCCGATGAATGGCCGGGACTATGGCAGACAGGCCGAACGACAGAAGAATTCGGATTCCGTGGTGAGTTTACTCGGAAGTTCTTTGACCGGTTAAACCTCTCCGTCGGCTTCGACTATAATGATGCCGACAGCGTCAGCCTGCTGCCTATTTCGACCGAAGCAGGCTTCGATGATACGCTCTTCTTTGATGGCGCGATCGAGGCTGAACAGACCCCGCCTTTCACATTGGAGGCGTTTGGTATTTTCGGCCAGGCTACGCTTGATATCACGGATCGCTTTGCGGTTTCGGGCGGCGTCCGCTGGGACAATTTCGATTATGTGGTGGAAGGACCCTATGAAGTGGTTTTCTTTTTCCCGGAAAGCAATGCTGGCGTTAGGCCGGGCGGCGAGGGCTCTTCCGACGATATATCCTTCAACGTCGGCGCAACCTTCGACATCTTCGAAAAGACGACACTCTTCACGAATTTCAGCCAGGGCTTCACAATTCCCTCTCTCGGATTCATTGGGAACAATGTTGCTCCGGGTGTTCCGGTCTCTGATTCCGAGCTTGTGGCTCCGGTCATCACGGACAGTTTCGAAGGTGGTATCCGCGGGGCATTTGGCCCATTTGGCTATGCTGTTGCCGGTTATTTCACCCAGTCCGATTTCAGCACGGCCGTTGGGGTTGATCCGGCAACGGGTTTGATCATTCGCGACCGGGCACCGGTAGAGATCTACGGTTTCGAGCTTTCAGGTGATTGGGCGGTGACCGAGAAACTCTCTTTCAATGGATACCTCACTTTTGTTGAAGGTGAAGTGGACCCGAATGATGACGGCAATCAGATCGCATTGAGCACGCAGGATGTTCCGCCGATCACCTTCAGTCTGAACTCGAATTACAGTTTCTCGGAAATCTTCAACGTCTTTTCCCAGTTCCAGTTTGTCGGTGATCGCGATGATGGGTTTGAAGCCGGCACCGACGCCAATCCAGTGGAGTCCTATGGTCTCCTAGACGTCGGCTTTAACTGGACGTTGGATGCCGACGGATTCTACAATCTTGGCGGCGGCGTTCTGAGCTTCCAGGTGACCAACCTGCTGAATGAACGTTTTATTCCGGCAGGAGAGGCGTCCTTTATTCCAGGCCGCATTCAGTCGGGGGCGGGCCGCGCCATTACGATATCCTACCAGCATACTTTTTAGGCGTCGGAAGGTTCATCTTCGCAGAGTTCAAGAAAGGGCAGCCATTGCAAAAGGCAGCTCGTTCCTAATTCCTGGCACCAGTTACGATATGGGCGGCGGCCGGCATGAGAACGGCACCGTCCGTCTCGTACTTGGCGAACCGCTCCGTCAGAATCGCAAACGCTTTTGCGCGGATCTCATCATCCATATCTTCGAGCCAGCTGCCGATCGAGAAGGCAGAGATCGCAAATCGCGCCGCGTCTGCGGCTGGCAGATGTCCGCCCAATGGCACGTCACCCCGCCACAGGGTGGACGCCACCTCCGAGAACCCGCAACCGGAAAGCAATGTTTCGAAGGGTTGGACGTCTGCATAGCGAAACGGGCCCGGCGTATCCGGCGGCAGTTTGGGGATATCGACAAACTCAGCCACTGTTTGCTTCAACATGTACATCCAGGGGTTCTCTTTCGGATTGGCCCAGACTGCGAAGGCGAATGTGCCTCCGGGGGCGAGCCAATTCGCAAGATTGGAAAACGCCTTTTCCGGATCTGGAAAGAACATCACCCCAAAACGCGAGGTCAATCGATCAAAGGGTTGGGCTGGTGGCGGGGAATCCTGAAGGTCGGCAACGGTGAAGGACAGATTGGCCCCGGCATCTGCATGCCGTGGGCGGGCAGCATCAATTAGGGCTGGCGATATATCGAAGCCGGTCACCGACGAGCCGGTCGGCGCAGCATCGAAAATCCCACGCGAAGCTCCACCGCCCCCGCATCCAAGGTCAGCAATCTTTAGCGGAGCCGTTAAATCAAGGGCCTCTATAAGAGGCGTATTTATGGGTGTGAGTTCTGCTTCCAGATCGTCGAGGTGGTCGCGCCATTTCTCCCCGCGCTCTGTTGCCCATTCTGAAGAGTCCGGTGCTTGTGCCATGGTTCTGTGCCTACCGTCTTGTTCAATTCACCGGCTCAACTTACGCCTAGTCCAGCGGTATGGAACCCAGAATCTGTCCGCTATTGGAGAAACCGGACCTTCGCGCAACTCATGTCATCGACCAAAGACCCAGCCCAGCGAACACTGATCGAAACTCTTGAGGATATCGGCGAGAGCGCCCCGGAGGATGGGCTCAGTCTTGGCAATCTTCGTGACCGGCTCGATCAGAGTGCCTTCGGCGCTATGCTCGTGGCACTTTCAATGCCGGTTAGCGTGCCGTTTCTTTATGGCGTGCCGCAGGTGGTTGCTGTGCCCATGCTCGCGTTGGCCGCACAGATGGTGATCGGTCGCCATGAGCCCTGGCTGCCATCGAGACTCGCCGCGCGCACGATTTCCAAGTCCGGCTTGCAGCAAATGGCGCGAGGTGCGCGAAAATGGTTTGGTTGGGTTGAGCGTCTCGCCTATCCGCGCCTGACCTTCCTTGCCAGCCGTCCGGCGGAGCGATTGATCGGTGTTTTTCTCCTTGTCTTCTGCGCGTCGATACTCGTCCCGCTACCAGCGACAAACACCGTGCCCGGTATTGCTGTAGCGATTGTCGGGTTCGGCTTATTGGCCAAGGATGGACTTTTGATTCTGCCGGGTCTCGCCCTGGGCACGGCCTGGGTAACGGGCCTTATTCTCGTGGGTGACCGCATTACCGACGTCATTCGCCAGCTTATATCCGGTTTTCTATAAAAATTTTGCCGATAAGTCGCATTGCAAGTCGCTTTCAGCTGAGCGATTTTACCCTGCATGTACTATCGGATGGCTCCGTACATGAAAGGCCCATCGTGGCCTCTCCTGGCAATACTTGCATCCGTCGCCATGCTGGCGGGTGCCCACGCCTTCGAAGCATTTGGAAAAATGGCTCCTTGCGCGCTCTGCCTGAGACAGAGGGATGTCTATTGGGCAGCCATCGCCATGGCAGCTACAGGCCTGATACTGTGGCAGCGCCAACCGGCTGGCCGGAAGCTGATTGCCCTCAATGTGATGCTGGGGCTTGTGTTCCTTACGGGAACCGTGGTCGCCGGATACCATGCTGGCGTCGAATGGGATTTGTGGCAGGGGCCAGCGGGCTGCTCCGGTGGCGGGCTCACCGATATCTCCAGTCTCGATCTCAGCGCGGCCCTCGACCAGCAGATTGCAACCGTATCCTGCTCGGATGCCCCCTGGCGTATGTTCGGCATTTCAATGGCTGGATACAATGCCGTCATCTCAGCTGGCCTTGCCGCTGTCAGCTTCGCGGCGTCGAACCTCGTGTCCGAAATGGCCCGGGAAAACGTCCAGGCTGCCGAATAGGGTCCTATCCCTCCAGCTCCACATCCCAGTAAAGATAGTCGAGCCAGGTTTCATGCATGAAACCGGGCGGAAAGCGGCGGCCCATTTCCTGAAGCTGGTAATGGGTCGGCCGAATGGGTTTGCGGGCTGGAAACATGCCGGCATCCTTCGGCATACGCCCGCCCTTACGGAGGTTACAGGGCGAGCAGGCCGAGACGATATTGGTCCATGAAGTGCGCCCGCCGCGGGATCTCGGAATCAGATGGTCAAAGGTTAGGTCGCCAGTCGCGCCGCAATAGACACATTCGAAACCGTCCCGCAGGAAGACATTGAAGCGAGTAAAGGCCGGAGGCCTGTTCTGGTTGACGAATTCATGCAGGGCGATGACGCTCGGCAACCGCATTTCGAAGTTCTGAGACCGGACCACCTGATCATACTCGGCAATCACTTCAACCCGTTCGAGAAATACGGCCTTTACCACATCCTGCCAGCACCAGAGCGATAGCGGATAATAGCTAAGGGGCCTGAAATCGGCATTTAGAACCAGCGCTGGAGCGCCTCTCGGCGCGTCTTTCGAAAAGTCATACATGGCCGCAACCTTCCCGCGAACCGCTGTATTTATTGCATTTTGCTCGTCTGAAAGCAGATCTCCTTCATACTCGCGCAGAGTGTTACTGATTCCTTCCGACAAGATTATGACAATATCGCCGTTTGGCCAGAGTGATTTTGAAGCAACCGATTCAGGCCGGCGTTGCGTCACCCGACCGATCATGGTGGAGCCAGGCCCAAAGGAGATGGGCGGCAACGCCGCGCCAGGGTTTCCAGCGCTCGGCATGGCTCGTGAACTCGTCCTTGGTCATGCGGTTTTCAGCGTCGGAAAGCCGCTTATGGGCCTCCATCAATCCAAGATCGGCAGTGGGGAATGCATCCATTTCTCCGCGAGCGTAAAGGAGAAAGAGTTCTGCCGTCCACGGTCCTATGCCTTTCACTCGCAAGAGTTCATCCCTCGCTGCATCTGAGGGAGCAGCAATGAGTCGATTGAGGTCGAGCTCTCCAGTGAGGCAGGCTTCTGCGACCGAGGTCATATGTTTGATCTTCGGCCGGGAAAGACCGCAGCCGCGCAGTGCCTCCTCCGATGCGCCGGTAATCGCCTGTGGTGTGATCTCGCCGAAGGCATCTTTCACACGCGCCCATATGGCCGCCGCCGCTTTCACTGAAATCTGTTGATAGGCGATAGTTGTCGCGATGGTTTCATAGGCGACCGGGCGGTCTCGCCAGATGGGCAGACCGCAAATCTCATAGGCTTTGGCAAGGGCCGGATCGGTTCTGCCTAAGGCCTCACAGGCCGACTTCAAATCTGTATCGGAGGGCTTCAATTCAGCGAAGCCCGCTCTGTCTCGACACAAAGGGTCGGCAGTTCGGTTATCGGCTGCCCAAGAAAGGTGACGCTTCCATTCCGTAATGTAATCGGCACGAAACGGTCCTGGCGGGAAACATTTCCAATAGCTTCTATGCCCGTGCGGATCTCCTCGGTGAGTTGCCCAGCATTATCCAGAGCAGCGATCAGATCGGCCGTCTCTTCAAGACGGATATTGACCGTGCCGTTCGGCTCGCATGTATCGAAGGGCAGGCGGACGTCACCTTTCGCGCCGAGTTTCACAGGTCCCCAGTTCAGAATAAACTGAGCAAGGTTGAGTTGGGAGGCATCGAGCGCTGAGCGGAATTGACCGTTCCGCTGCATGAAATTGCCGGGATTTTCCGCCTCCAGTCTGATCCGCACCGTCTCCAGCACATCGCCGAGCCAGGGTGCTTCAGTCGGCACCGTCGGCAAAGCAACCCTTTCGGCATCTAAGGCGAAGCGGGCGGTCAAGGGCGTGTCACCGGTTTGGCCCATATTTAGGCTAAGGTTGCCAAACGACATCGTCCCTTCTGAAAACACAATGCTGGAATCATCGAGGGTCATGGCGAAACGATCGACTACGGTATCTGTCCAGCTAAGACTCGCCACCGACTTCTCTCCGAGGATCGCTGTCATCGGTTCGCCCCGGGGGAGAATGACAAGATTTCGGCCTGGCGACCGACCGATCACGTGGTTAAAGTTCCAGGGTTGCATGATCAGTTGCAGCTCGTCTCCAGACCAGTCGCTTCCGGTCGAGGGGTCGGCGAGGCGCGGATCATCGACAATCAGGGCGAAGCGATAGGGAAAGCCGACAAGGCGTTTGTCTGAAAACTCGACTGTCATACCGGCCGCGCGCTGGTCGGCAATCCAGTCATCAATGCCGGTTTCAAGCTGGCCACGCATCCAGACCCAGTAGGTTGAATAGGCGGCGATGATCACGGTAAAAATCACAATTGGCGTGTAAAGCCAGATGCGAGAGCGCCGTCCGTCAGACTGTGTCATGCCGGCTCCACTTCCAGATCGGCGCGGCCTCTGCCCTGAATGGCAAGACCTTCCTCCAGCAGACGGTCACAGGCTGGCTCGATCGCGCCTTCAAGATCCGCCATAAACTCCTTCTTTCGAAGGCCAGGCAGGATAGGCGAAAGAATCTCCACGACCACCTTTCCGGGCCGTCGACGGATGCCGTGGGCAGGCCAGCACAGGCCGATATTGTTGGCAACGGGAACCACCGGTACGTCCAGCGCGTTATACATGCCATATACTCCGGACTTGTATTGCGGCGGCGCACCGGGAGCCACGCGGGTGCCTTCCGGAAAGATCAGAAGCTGGCGGCCTTTGTCTGTGAACAGACGCTTTTTTGAGGCTTCCACCATGGCCCGCAGCGTTTTCGAACCGCCCGCCCGGTCAATGGCGATCATGTCCGTCCGCATCGCGTACCACCCGAAGATCGGATACCAGAGGAGTTCTTTTTTGATGACAATGGCCGGATGGTCGAGGACCAGCCAAGGCACGAAAGCATCATACATGCTCTGGTGCTTGCTGGCCCATATCAGGGGTCCGTCCGGAATGTTCTGGGCACCTCTGATCTCGGTCTCCACCCCGGCAATCACTCGCAGGCTCCACCGCACATTGCGGATCCAAAACCGAACCGACCAGACGGCGAACCGGCGTGAGAGAAGCATTCCCGGCAAGAAGAGGAAAGCCAGTACGGCCATACTTCCGTAGATATAGAGGACGAACAAAATGGATCGGACCATCAGGAACCACCCCAACGCAAATTGGTGATCCGCCATTTGGTCCATTCCCATAATAGTCCCCGGAAAGACCGTAGATTCTCAAGGGGTTTTGACGGATCAATGCGGGTGCGGACAGGGTAGGGGGTCAGGTCGATTTCGGGCATGGTCTGACCGAGCAGAATAAGGCTACGTGGAATATGATAATCGGAGGTCACAAGGATCACCGTCTCGACCTGATTGTTAAGGGCCCATTGGGCCGATTCCTCGGCATTGCCGACTGTCGTTTGCGCGGCATAGCCGAACTCTATACAGCACTCATAGGTTTCCGGGCTGCCGCCGGCCAGAACGGAAAGCTCTTCTGCAGTCACATTGGGATTGACCCCGGAAATCAGGAGGCGCGGAGCTGCGCCGTCCTCAAGCAGCTTTACCGCTTCCTGAATACGGATGCCGGATCCGCCGGTCAGGGCGATGATAGCATCGGCGCGCGGGTTATCGGGTTGGATTTGTGTCGAAGCTCTCTGGCAGAACCCGAAGAAATCGGAAACGATGATTGCGAGTACGAGTACCGCTGCCAGAAGGGACCAGCGCATCAGACGGTTTCAGCCAGTGACCGTACGACTGTCGTCCGGGCGGCACTTCTGGAGGCAAAACCGGCAATGATTGGTGTCATGATGAGTATGATCAGGTCCCATACATCAAGGCTTAGCTGAGGCAGGAGCCAGGCCCGGTCCGCATTTGAGTTGGCAGAGAACAACATGAACGCCACGCCGCCAAGTGCGGCAATCGCTCCCACAGATCCGGCTTGTAGTCCGAGGACCCAGAATCGCCGCTCAAACAAATTGGCAATGAAACGGTCCTCGGCCCCCGACAGATGAAGTACTTCGACAATATCCCGCCGCGCGAGTAGTGCTGCATGGGTTGCAAAGGCGATGACGGCAATCGCCGTTGCGCCAAGCAGGGCGACGGCACCGAGAGCCACCAGCCTCACAATGCTGAGGGACCGGCGCACATCACTTGCCCAATCGGCATGATCATCGGCTCGGGCAGAAATACCGGCCTCGGTGAGCGTCCGCTCAATCTCGGGACCAATCCGGCCTGTACCCGGCGCAGTGCTAACCTCGATCAGAACGGGTAAGGGCAGGTTCGCGGGCAGGCCGTCGCGGCCAAACCATGGGGCTAGCAATTCTGCGGCTTCCTGACGTTCGATCAGTCGGGCTGTCTCCACTCCACGGATGCCGTTGACGATACGCTCAGCATCGCGGGCCGAGCGGCTGTCGACATCGATCAGGCGAATGGTAAGTTCGCCCTCCACCTCGCTCGTCCAGTCAGCGGCTGCCGTGTAGGTCGCGCGCGCGGACAGTGCTGCCATAGCGGCAAGAAAACACAAGGCGCAGACAACAAAGAAGAGCGCTGCTTCTCTCGCATCGCTTACTGGTAATAGAGGTGTTTCTTTGGAATTACTGCTCATGACGCTATCCCGTGTTCGGCGTCACGAACAAGCAGGCCATGTTGCAGACGAAGGACGGGCGCGTTCAGCTTCCGAACGAGAGAGAGATCATGGGTGGCGATCAGGACGCTCGCCCCCAGTCGCTTGTTCAGCTCCCAGAACAGGCGCATGAGCCGCATACCCATTTCTGGATCAACATTCCCTGTTGGCTCATCGGCGATGAGCAAATCTGGTTTTCCGACGAGTGCCCGGGCAATCGCGACCCTCTGCTGTTCACCGCCAGATAGGGTTGCAGGTTTGGCATGGAGGCGCTCACCGAGGCCAACCCAGGTCAGGAGTTCTTCAACATCCTCGCGATATTCTTTTTCTTTGCGCCCCATGACGCGCAGGGGCAGCGCGGCATTCTCGTAGGCCGTCAAATGATCGAGCAGGCGGAACTCCTGAAACACGATGCCAATGCGGCGGCGCAGGGCCGATAGCTGATTTCTTTTCAGCGTTCCGGTATTCTGACCAAAGAGATAGACACTGCCTGCCGTGGGTCTCAGCGCGAGGTAGATGAGCTTCAAAAGGCTTGTCTTGCCGGCTCCTGACGCGCCGGTCAAAAATGTGAAAGAGCTCTGTTTCAATTCGATATTCAGGTCGCTCAACACATCATCGGTGGTATCGTATCGCAGCGATACACGGTCGAAACGGACACTCGGGGCGTCAAAAATGTCAGGGCTCGTATGGCGCGTCATGCTGGCTATGGTTAAGGAGAATCTATAAATGAAGTATTCCAGTCAATGAGAACTATGTCCAAGGCATGATCCTCACCTGTCCATCCTGCGAAACTCAGTATTTCGCCGACGATGATAGCATCGGTGATAGCGGACGCAGTGTGAAATGTGCGTCCTGCGGCCATTCCTGGCATGTCCATGGTTCGGGGGGAATAGAAGAAGACGTTCCGGCTACCGTCGCCGGTGGTGCCCATGAAGCTTACCGGGAGCGCGTCCGGGAGAGAAAGCGCCGCAAAAGCCGGCTCGCTGCGTCGAGCGCTTGGTTCACCACTGCCGCCATCTTCACCGCCGGTATCGTGGCGCTAGTTACGTTTCGGAATGATGTGGTTCGTGTCTGGCCGGAAGCAGCCCGTGCTTACAAGGCTGCGGGGCTGGAGGTGAACCGTTTCGGGCTCGACTTTGTGTCGGTCGATGCAAGCCGGACGTTCGACGGTACGATGCCGATCCTGACAATCACCGGCACGGTGACCAATGTATCGACAATCGCCCAGCCTGGATCCAGCGTCCGCATCGGCCTGCGCGATGAAGTCGGTGCCGAGGTTGCCTCGCTGATTGCTCCTGTGGACAAGTCGGAACTTGCCCCCGGAACGAGTGCAACATTTGAAACCCGGCTTGAAAACCCGCCGGTGGAAGCCTTCGATCTGGAACTCTCTTTCGTTGAACCCGATGGCGGGTTCTCCGTTTCCAAAGGCGGCGGGCATGTCGATGCGGCGACAGTGCCGGATGAAATCGAGATTCCCACCGAGCCACCTTCAGAAGAATTGGCCCCCATACAATGACGACACCCACTCCGGACGGCATCAACATTATTCTCGATGAAGCCGAGTTGATGGCTAAAATCGATGCCCTCGCGGCGCAGATCGCGCCCCAGCTAAAAGGGGAGTGGACGGCAGTCAGCATCCTGATAGGGGCAACACCGTTTACCACCGATCTGATGAAGGCCCTGGCGCGCCAGAACGCCCATCCTGTGCTCGATGTGCTCTGGCTGGAAAGCTATAAGGATGCAAAAGAGAGCTCGGGTCGCGTCACAGTTCGGGCCGATCTTTCAAGGCCGGTGAAAGATCGCGGCGTTCTGCTGATCGATGATGTTTTCGACACCGGCCGGACCCTTGCCTTCGCCAAGACCCATATACTCGCCAAGGGCGCGCGAGAAGTGCTCACTTGCGCACTTGCCCGCAAACCTTGGGCACCCACCGACGACACAGACGTTGATTTCTGCGCTTATGACGCCCCCGGAAAGTTCCTCGTCGGCTACGGCATGGACGATGCGGGCAAATATCGCGGCCTGCCCTTTATAGGAGCCGTGGAGTAGAGGTCATTGTCTCTCACCGCAGTCGCCAATGAAGGTCGTGAAGAGTTGTAGCGGCTGTACCATTTGCGCGGCGCGCGGAAATCAGTAATCCGTCCGAATGCCCATCGCCCGGTGTCTCTTTACCATCGCTTTGCCTGAACCGTTTGATTATGCGGTGCCGGATGAGATGCTCGTGGAGCCCGGCAGTTACGTGCTTGCGCCGCTTGGAAAGGTGGAGCGCCGGGCTGTCGTCTGGGACGTGGTGGGTGATGAAGTCGGCGAAGGCCGCGAGCTGAAATCAATCTCCCGCGTGTTCGATGTGCCGCCCATGAATGCGGCGATGCGAAAATTTGTCGATTGGTCGGCCGCTTATACGGTGGCTGCTCCGGGCGCGGTACTCGCCATGGCGTTGCGGGCGCGGGGCGGATTGGAGCCGAGCCCGCGGGAGACGGTCTACTATTTGACGGGTCAGAAGCCGGATCGGATGACCGAGGCGCGTGAAAAGGCTCTGGCAGCGGCGGAAGAACTCTGCCCGGCAAATGCGAGCGCAATCGCCAGCGAAGCCGGAACATCGGCAGCGGTGATAAACGGACTTGCGAAAGCCGGCGCGCTGCGCAGCGAACGCATAGATGTGGATGGGCCTTACCCGATGCCGAAGGCGGGTCTTGAGGGTAAGGCGCTGACGGTGGATCAGGCCGCTGCTGCGGATGCACTTTACAACCAAATTCAGGCTGGTGGCTTCAAACCTGTCCTTCTCGACGGGGTCACGGGTTCGGGCAAGACGGAGGTTTATTTCGAGGCAATTGATGCCATGCTTGCGAAGGATCCGGCCGCGCAAATTCTCATACTCCTTCCCGAGATCGCGCTCACTCAAGCGGTGCTATCCCGCTTTGAGGAGCGGTTCGGGGCACCGCCTGCGCCATGGCATTCGGGGCTTGCCGACAAGGCGAGACGGCGGACCTGGAGGGAGGTCGCCCATGGCCGGGCGCGGATTGTGATTGGCGCGCGCTCTGCCCTTTTTCTTCCGTTTCAGACGCTCGGTCTCATCATCATTGATGAAGAGCATGACGGCTCCTACAAGCAGGAAGACGGCGTCGTCTATCACGCCCGGGACCTCGCTGTGATGCGGGCGAAGCTTGAAGGGGCGATGGTCGTGCTTGCGTCTGCAACGCCTGCGCTGGAGACCATGGTGAATGCTGAGGATGGCCGGTATCAGCGCCTGAAACTTGCGGCACGGCCGGGGGCTGCGCGCCTGCCAGATGTGGCGCTTGTCGATATGAAGGCTGGCCCGCCAGAGCGGGGCAAGTGGCTCTCGCCGACACTCACTGCTGCAATGGAGGAAACCTTTGGCCGCAAGGAGCAATCCCTTCTTTTCCTGAATCGACGAGGCTATGCGCCGCTGGTGATCTGCAAATCCTGCGGGGAGCGTCTGAAGAGTCCTGGAACTGATAGCTGGCTCACCGAGCACCGCTACACCGGGCAGCTGGTCTGCCATGTGACTGGCTTTTCCATGCGGCGACCAGACCGGTGCCCTTTATGCGGGGCGGATGACAGTTTGATGGGTGTTGGGCCGGGGGTGGAGCGCGTTGCCGAAGAAGCACGGCTCCTACTTCCCGATGCGCGGATAGAAATTTTCTCATCGGACACGGCGGTGGACGGCGCAGCCACACGGGGCATCGTCGAACGTATGGCGGAGGGGGAGATCGATGTGCTCGTCGGAACCCAGATCGTTGCCAAGGGGCACAATTTCCCAAAATTGACTCTCGTAGGGGTCGTGGATGCTGATTCAGGTCTTAAAGGCGGCGATCTGAGAGCCGGCGAGCGGACTTATCAGCTCCTGTCTCAGGTGGCCGGTCGGGCCGGTCGCGCAGAACATCCGGGGCGCGCGCTGATCCAGACCTATCAACCCGATGAGCCAGCCATGCAGGCGCTCGCCGCCGGGGACCGCGATGCGTTTCTCGCGATTGAGCAGCAAAATCGGGAGCTCTTGGGAATGCCGCCTTACGGTCGGTTGGCGGCGCTCGTCTTGTCTGCGCCGTCTGCAGAAGGGGTCGATGCTTTTGCGCGAGAGATTTCGGCGGCCGCCCCACATGGAGATGGGGTCGAGGTGTTCGGCCCGGCGCTTGCGCCCTTGTCGGTTATTCGTGGGCGTCACCGGCGGCGGTTTTTGGTGAAGGCTCCGAAATCGATCAATCTGTCAGCCTATATGGCGGCATGGCGGAAGCTGATGAAAGTGCCGGGAAATGTCCGGGTGTCCGTCGATATCGACCCATATTCCTTTTTGTAGGCGCAATCTCTCCCAAATCGACTTTTAGACATTCAGGATCGTTGAGGAGGGCTCCAATGATCTATCGCATTACTGCAGTTGTCGCTTTGCTCAGTATTGCGATCTGGGCATGGAACTCTTCCCGGCTTGTCGGAGCTCCGGAAGATGGCGAAACAAAGCTTCTCTCCCATCGCGGGGTGCATCAGCAATTTTCATATGACGGTCTGACCAACGACACCTGCACGGCTGAGCGTATGTTGGAGCCGACCCATGCATATCTGGAGAACACGCTGCCCTCTATTCTCGAAGCTTTTGAGGCGGGTGCGGATATTGTGGAAATCGACGTTCACCCAACGACAGATGGCCATTGGGCAGTTTTCCATGACTGGACGCTCGACTGCCGCACGGTTGGGAGAGGCCGCACGCGCGATGCGTCCCGCGCCGAACTGAAAACCCTTGATGTTGGCTATGGCTATACAGCGGATGATGGTGAGACATTCCCCTTCCGCGGTATCTATGTGGGTGGCATGCCTATGCTGGATGAGGTTTTCGACGCATTCCCGAACCAGCGGTTTCTACTAAATTTCAAAAGCAGTGAAGCGGAGGAGGGCACCGCATTCGCAGCCTATCTGAGAGCCCATTCCAAGTGGCAAGACAATATCTTCGGCGTCTATGGTGGTGGGGCTAACCCCGTCGACGCCTTTAGAGCCGAATTTCCTGACATACGAGGCTATTCGAGGCCGAGCATGAAAGCCTGCCTATTGGATTATGGGCTTTGGGGCTGGACAGGTCGCGTGCCGATGTCGTGTCGGGACACATATCTTATTATCCCGGTGAGCCATGCCAAATGGCTTTGGGGTTGGCCTCACAAGCTGACGCAACGGCTAGAACGGGTGGGGACGGAAGTCATTCTGCTCGGCCCCCATAAAGCAACGAACATCGGATCGCGCGGTATTGACGGTGAAGAAGAGCTGGCCGGGGTGCCGGACGGATTTGACGGTTATATCTGGACCAATCGGATTGAGGTGATTGGGCCGCTCCTTAAGGAAGCTGATTAGAACAAGAGGTTGGTAGGATCTCCAGGACAAAAAAATCCCCAGTGCCAAAGTGGCTACAGGGGAGTTAAGGATTGATGGGGCTCGGTAAGTTCGGGAGCACTGGGCGCTGAGCGATCAGCGGAATTCTGATCGCTCAGCGGGCTTGGCCATAATTAGGTTTCCCTATAACCGACGGGATCTTCAGGTTTTCTGCTTCGCGCCCAGACACGGCTCAGCCTTTTCTATCTGCTCTCTCAAACATAAAGTATGGGGTTCAATTTCGCTCTACGTCAGTTCGAAAACTGGTCATTAAATGACAGCCTAAACAAGGCACTAACGCTATTGCGCCAATCCGCCGCGTTCCTGAGCAAGATCTGGCAGCAAAGCGTTATTGTCATTGCGAATAGGGGGTGGTAAGCCGCCCGGATTGTCGGGGACGGTGGAGCAATCACTGCGCCCGCAGTCTGTTATTCCACCGGGAGTTATCTCCCTGAAAAGACGGAAGAAAAGTCTTGGCTGAAGCCTCCCAGACCTCCGAAGCCGCAAGGCGGTACGCGAGTGCGTTGTTTGACCTGTCCCAGGAAAAAGGCATTTTGGC
>JBCCUK010000034.1:0-36474 GCA_039196965.1 Pseudomonadota bacterium
AAGCAGACGAAAGAACCTTAAGCGTGGACGGCGCACATTGATCTAGTGCTGTAGGAACTCTGGGTTCTCACGCAGGAATGGCTCGAGCGAAGTTTCGCTCTAGCGAGCTATCATCAGATGTGAGCAAATAAACAACTCTTCCGTGAAGTGTAGGCGCTAGCTTTATCTTGATTGCAATGGAAAATCGTATCAGCTCCCTTATTTGGGTCTTGTTTGCGGTACGGAAGAGTTCAGAGGAATAACTATGGAAGGCGGCGAAGACGAAACACCTGATGCGGTGCTGGATACGGAGGACCCCGGAGACGACGTTGCGCTCAGATATCGTTATCAACACATAAATGCCGCCATTTACGCTTTGATGTTGGTCGATCCAACGTTGGACGTCATCGCCGTAGTCTGCGAAAATCACGAAGACTTCGTGGTGAAGCATCGCGATGGGGCTTTCACAGGCGTCCAAGTAAAAACGCGTGATCTTAAAAACGATGCTATGAAGGCTAACGACGCGCAGGTTGTAAAAGCAATACGCAAGTTTTGTGAACTCGATCGCCGATTTCCAGATAAATTTAGGGTTTTTGACTTCTCGACCAATCACTTCTTTTGGGAGGACAAAGAGGACCATCGGAATATACCATGGTTGATTACGAGTATATCCGCGAGGGGCTCGCTGAAGGGTACGCGCGGCACGAATCCGATAAGGCAATTTGCAAACGCCGTTATCGACGGGACAGAAGTGTCGCTTGAAGAATTTTGTTCAACAATCGACAAAATTCAGCTGAATTCGAGAGGCGAGACCATCAATACCGTTCGAAGCGTTCTTGTGGACGCGGTCGGTCAAAGCAGCTTTGCCCAAGATTATACTTATCAGAAGGCCGCTATGTTCGCCGATAGGCTTGCGACCATCGCTCTTGAAGCATCCAGCAAAGGAGGTTTGGGAACGATGCTTGAGGCTTATTCTCCTGGTTCTTCGTTTAACGATGCTTTGGAGAAACTGACTCTAAAAGGAAAGATCATCGATCTTGAAGCCATCGACCCGCTTATCCAAGAATTCAGCGAACCATTTCTTGAGCCGTTAAAGATCGATGGATTAGTCCCAATTGAGGATCTCCCGCAGGATTTGGCGAGAATGATTCAAAAACTCGCTGCCGGAGAATTGCAGAAAGTCAGAATCGACAACTTCACTGATCTCGTAAGATCCTTCGAGCACCTGCAGGCTTCGTGGGCTCTGAAGCACTCGCCCGCTAAAGCTAAAGAATTAACCGAAACTGTATTCAGTCATGTTTTGTTTGATTGCGTTGAAGCCGAAGCCACCGTTTCCGATGAGAGTGAACCCTTTGCACGGGAGAAGTATGACTATCTCAAGGATGAACTGAATGCTCGCCTCACGCAGAACTCTGAGACAGTTCCAGGGTGCACTCTAGAGCACCTCATTGGCGTGGCGGGAATTTTGACTGAGCAGTGTAAAGTATGGTGGTCACCAAAATTCGATATTGAGAGCCAGAGTGATGTCTGATCTTCTCGACTACATGGCCGCTCTTGAAGCAGATGAGGATGTCCATCTAGCTAGAATTTTGGTTCTCATCAAGCGTTTCGCTAATGATGATAAGCCGGCTATTACTGGAATTACGAAGCTGGCAAAGCTAGACTTTTTGCTCCGCTATCCAAACTATTTCGAACAAGCGATGCGCGTAAGAGGTGTCTCGGAAAAAAGCCTCCTTTTAAAAGGATTTGAACGCAACTCCATCGAAGCAAAAATGGTCAGATACAAGTTTGGTCCATGGGATCACCGGTACCGCAAGTTTCTCAATATTCTCGCGAGTAAAGGCTTGGTAACCTTGTCGCTCCTTGGTCGCACCATTTCCGTTGATTTGACGGAAGCGGGTGATGAAATCGCGATGCAGCTTGCTGGCGAGCCGGAGTTCGAAATAATCGATCAGAGGTCCAAGCTGCTAAAAAAGAACCTCGACATAGGTGCCACCAAATTGATGGACTTCATATATGATACATTCCCGGAGCTTCATGACATGGAGCTAAACGCCGAAATCGGCTCGGAGCAGCTGTTATGAGCGACATCAAATTGAAATCGCTGAAACTGCTGTGTAAGGAAGATGAAGAATTTCAGCAGTTCGGTGAGAGACTGAGCTTCTTTCATGGAGAAATGTCGACCGGCAAATCGTCTATCGTTGAGCTTGTTAAATTTTGCTTTGGTGGCAGACTAGTTCGTACCCCCGCTATTTCGTCAGAGGTGTTGTCAGTACAGCTCGTGATTTCGATCTTCGAAATCGATTATCTGCTTGAGCGTTCCGTGACTGGCGGGTCTTCGGTTGATGTATCTTGGCAGTGGCGCGACTCCACGGAACGCATAGCTTTTCCAATCAGCGCTGGGGCGGCACCAATATTAGATGACGATGTTTATAACCTGAGCGATTTCTTGATGAAAAAAATTGGCTTTGGCGTCATCAAAGTTCCTGCTCGAAAAACAGATCCCGACTCTAATCTGCATCGTTTGAGTTTCAGGGATTTTTACAGGCTATGCTATCTCGACCAAGATGAACTGGACTCAAGCTTCTTCCTTTTGGAGCAACCAATACGGAGGGAAAAAACAAGAGATGTTCTGAAGTTCACTCTCGGATTTCAGAGCGAGCGTCTCACCGTGCTTCAACAAGAGCTTAGTGAAATTCGACAGAAACAACGGGACCTACGCGGAGCTGCCGATCAAATTGACGAGTTTCTCGCCGACTATGGGTTTAATTCCGAAAAAGAAATTGATGCCCAAATCGATGTCGTGAATTCGCAAGCAGAATCACTGGAAAACCAACGCAGTATGCAATTTGAATCGAGCGGAAAAGTCGAGTTTATTTCGGATAGCGACAAGCTTCGAGCGAATGAACTAGAGATCACGCACAAAGAGAAAACTGCGGCCATTTTAGATATTCAAAGTCGGATCTCTGAACAAGAAGCGCTCACAGCCGAGCTGATTTCTATCAAAATCAAAGCAGCACGCAGCAGTGCCGCCACTGAAATTTTGGAACGGGCTGGATTTAACGCATGTCCTCAGTGTGGGGCAACTATTGCCAAGCCCTCAAACGAAGAACATTGCAGCCTTTGTAAAGAACCACTCGGCCCGGATCAGGCGCATACATCTATAAACGTGGCGTTGATTGATCAGGATTTGAGCGAACGAATTGATGACTTAAGGTCGTCGTTGAGGCGTTTAAAGCAGTCTTTGGCCCGCCAAAACCGTCTTGTGAGCAAGGTACAAGCTGAACGATTAGAGATCCAACAGAAAATTGAAAGCGCACGAGCAGATATTGAGTCGGAATATATGCAGCGCGCACGTCGCGTAGAGTCTCAGTTGGGAGAGCTCAATGAACGCAGAAGGCAACTCAGTCGTGTTAAAGCGATGCCCGCCGAAATTGAACGAAGGCGCAGTACCGCTGACCAACTGTCTGAAAGAATTTCAAAACTACTTAGACAAATAGAGGCTGAACGAAAAAAGTTTGAGAAGGGAAAGCTAAACCTAGTCGCGCTGGAGCAGAATTTCCATGGGATCCTTAAGGCGATTCACTTCCCCGAAATATCAGACCAAGATTTCGTTCGGATCAATCCCAATACTTGGTTGCCGCAGATATGGCCCGGCGGAAACGAGGATCGTGCGTGGTCATTTGCCGATGCTGGAAGCGGCGGCAAGAAGGTCTTATTCAAAACTGCGTTCGCATTGGCGCTACACAAAACCGCGTCGGAAATGGACTTGCCGTTGCCAAGATTATTCATCATTGATTCGACTATGAAGAACATCACTCCTGACATCAACAAAGACGTATTCCATCACTTTTACAAAGAAATGTATCGATTGTTTGGAGATGAACTCTCGGATTGGCAATGCGTTATTGTTGATCAAACATTTGCGGCTTTCCCAGAGCAACTGACAGGGACAATGGATCGTAGAATGACTAAAAACGACCCGGATAATCCTCCACTTATTAGCTATTATTCAGGACATTAGAACTAGCGACGTTCACTGTTCGCGCGCTACGGCGAATTAGCTATTTTGTTCAACATCCTTACGTCTCCATTTGCGCCCTTTTCAGAGATGGCTAGGCGTGTAGCTGGCGCGCAAAAACGAGCGTCGCCGTTTATCTCAAAACAACATTGTCAATCTGGTCTTTGATCATAGGCAGTCTTGAGAAACCCAATAGCCGAGGCGACGAAGCCCTTGGAGATATCTGCATCTGGACACACCGCTTCAAAAGCATGAGGAACACCTTTCACTTCGATATGCTCACATTGTACGCCCGCTCCGTTGAGGCGCTTGGCGTATTCCGCATTCTCAGTTGCGAAAAGATCGATATCACCCCAGCCGGCATTGTCAGGGGAAACGGGCCTTGAGGTCAGCAATCGCCCGACTTAGCCTCGGTTTATGAGCAAAGACCCGTTTCGCTACTTCAAGACATCGCCTGAGATCATTCAGCTAGCGGTGATGATGTATGTCCGTTTTCCACTTTCTCTTCGAAACGTTGAGGATCTGCTGCACGAGCGCGGCATTGATGTCTGCCATGAAAGTGTTCGCCTTTGGGTGGATCGGTTCGGCACCCACTTCGCAAGTAAGATCCGTAGGCAGAGGGCGAGCTATATGCGTCAGGTCCACCAATGGCAGTGGCACCTCGATGAGATGTTCGTAAAGATAAGAGGAGAGACCCATTATCTCTGGCGAGCCGTCGATCATGAAGGGGAGGTGCTGGAGAGCTATGTTACGAAGACGAGGGACAAAGCTGCTGCATTGAAATTTTTGAGAAAAGCGATGAAGCGCTATGGCAATCCGCAAGTTGTGATCACTGATCGATTAGCTTCATACGGAGCGGCGATGAAAGTGATAGGAAACATCGACCGCCAGGAGATTGGTCGCCATCTCAATAATCGGGCGGAGAATTCACACCTTCCATTTCGACGACGGGAGAGGGCGATGCTCAGATTTCGAAGAATGAGCTACCTTCAGAAGTTCGCCAGTATGCACTCCTCAGTACACAATCATTTCAATCTAGATCGACACATCAACTCCAGAATTACCTTCAAATCGAAACGAGACGCCGCTTTGCTCCAATGGCGCGAAATGACCGCAGCCTAGGACTTGCTCACCCGCGAAAAGTGGAGACGGGTTCGCTTTAGACTGACAGCACCACGAGATATTCGACACCCCCCCAACTGGAGAAACGGCTGATGATGTATTTGATGACATTACCGCTGATCCTAATGTTCAGGTTACCAGCACAACTGGGCCGCGTGGCCCGGTTGATGTGGCTACTTTACCGGATGGTTCGAAAGTAATAGATCGTAATTCAACGACGGGGCCGCGAACGATCGAGCTTCAGACTCCTAAAGGACGAACGCGGACAGAGGTGCGGTTCCCTAACTCGCCATTGAAGCAATAGCACCTTGGATGGTAGAGTGAAAGAATGAGCATCAAAATAACTGAGCCATTGCCTGACAGTGTCGAAATTGTAACATCGACTGACAGAATATTGAAGCAATTCAGTCAATTGTGCGAACATCGGCACACACCTATAGGGATGACTGAACGAAGCCGAAATTATCATTTTTATTGGCCAAAGCCACCTTTGGCTACGCGCGCGCTCCCAGGAGGCAGTGCTTCATTAGATGCAGAAGACGGCTACGATTATGCGGATCGACTATTCTCTTTCTTCACAAAGGCATCGCTTGGTGATCTTTATTTTTGGGCTATTGGAAACCCAGAAATTGGAGTATTTAGAGGGGAGTTTTCTTACGAAATCGCGTGGTGGGTTAGACGAAATATAATTGTCACGCCTACCGTTTTATTAAGTGGATCTGGAGATTTTGTTATGATCTCCGACGAACAATGGCATATTAGTGTCATCGGTGCCCCCCACGAAACGATTACTACTTTGGAGAATGAATTTGGTGGAGCGCAGTGTTTGAAGCGAAATTTTTTGAATTACAGTGAGAAAGGTTTTGTTGGATTTGGAGCTGAAGGTACGGATTGGGCCTATAAGTATCCAATTGAATGGTGCGGTTGGAGCTAGTAATTTCGAATAAGCATAATAAATTTTTTTATCATTTAGCCGAATAAAGCGTGATCGCTATTTAAATTATCTCAGTAGTGGCGACATGACCGCAGATAACAATCTCATCGGTGACAATTACACCTATGATTATGACGGCTCGGGCCGGCTGCAGACGGTGCGCAAAAATGGCGTGGTGGCGGCGAGCTATGGCTATGACGCCTTTGAGCGCCGGGTCACCCGCACGGTCGGCGGGAGCGAGCGCCACTATCTCTTTGACCAGGCGGGCCGTCGGCTGGCCGAGCATGATGGCACAACGGGTGCGGTGCTGCGGGAGTATATCTGGCTGGAGGATATGCTCGTCGCCATGGTGGACGGTGGAGAAGTCTTCGCTGTCCATGGCGGGCACCTTGGCCAGCCTTTGATCATGACAGACGAGCTTGGCCTTGAAGTCTGGAATGCCGAATACGCGCCCTTCGGCGGGGCGCTGCCGAGCACAGATTTTGATGATCCGGGCCTGCGCTATCCTGGCCAGTGGGCGGAGGGGGAAACCCAGCTCTTCCAGAACTGGCACCGCGACTATGACCCCTCCCTCGGGCGCTATATCCAGGCCGATCCGATTGGCCTCGCCGCCGGGCAGAGCTTGTATGGATATGTGGGAGCTGATCCGGTGAACTACGTCGATCCGGATGGGTTAGAGGAAAATGGATTGGACTTCATATTGCCGCCGTTTGGAGAGCCTGGATTTGTTTGTGGAGCCGCCTTTCTGCGTTGCCAAGACACTGTGAATGCCATGAATGACGCTAATCCTGAAAATTTTATATTAAGCTCACCATGCAGGACCTCGCTTGAATTCTGCAAAGATACTTGCATGCGTGTATTTCATGCGCCGAGTGACTTTGCATTCGGAGAACAGTCCTTCGCGTTTGGTTCAGCTACCGTCGAAGCAAGAAGCACCGGACCAGTTTTCGAAGAGCGCGTGATTCCTGGACCCAATGCATTTCCTGCAAATGACAATCCAAGCCCCCCGCCAAGTCAGCGCTTGCCAAGGAGGCGATAGAAGTTCAAAGGTGTGCACCTCAGAGTAACTATAAAAGTGTTAAACCTAACAACTTCATGCGAAAAAATAGAATAGTGCATGGCTTGAATTGGAGGTAGTGTTGACAGCTCCAGAAGATTTTCAAATGCCAAATGAAAATCAAGCAAATGATGAATCGACGCTGCAGAACCGGAAATACCTAAATCAGGCAAAAAAGCGGATATATGAAAAGCTGGCTGGGGTGTCTGAGAAAACTGGCTGGGATTTTAAAATCCTAGAACTATTTTATACGGAAAGCCCTCAATATCTATTTATTGCGAGAGGCCAAATCGAGTGGGACATTGCGGGTGAAAAAATCTTATCCGTAGAGTTGGTTTGTGAAGATCATCTCAATAGGCAGGGGTATTACAGTGCGGTTAAAGAGAGCCACACGAAAGCTCGGGGTTGGTTTGGCGGGTAAAACAGTATACTTAAACCTCTGATCGGGCATTGTCAGGGAAACTTGACCTTGAGCTGCTACTTCGCCGGTTCTAGCTTCGGTTCATGACCAAGAACCCGTTTCGCTACTTCAAGACTTCGCCCCAGATCATTCAGCTAGCTGTGATGATATATGTCCGGTTTCCGCTTTCTCTTCGGAACGTTGAAGATCTATTGCACGAACGCGGTGTCGATATTTGTCATGAGAGTGTCCGTCTTTGGATAGATCGGTTCGGAACACACTTCGCAGGTAAGATCCGTAGGCAGAGGGCGAGTTATATGCGTCAGGTCACCCAATGGCAGTGGCATCTGGATGAGATGTTCGTCAAAATCGGAGGCGAGACCCACTATCTATGGCGGGCAGTGGATCATGAAGGGGAGGTGCTGGAGTCTTATGTCACCAAGACGAGGGATAAAGCTGCCGCGTTGAAATTCTTACGAAAAGCGATGAAGCGCTATGGGTCACCAAAGACAATCGTCACTGATCGGCTTCGCTCATACGGCGCAGCTATGAAAGAGATAGGGAACAGCGACCGTAGGCAAGTCGGTCGCCATCTCAACAACCGCGTCGAAAATTCTCACTTACCGTTCCGAAGGCGGGAGAGGGCGATGCTTCGCTTTCGAAGGATGCGAAGTCTCCAGAAGTTCGCTTCAATGCACTCCTCCGTCCACAATCACTTCAACCTAGATCGACACGTCAACTCCAGAACCACCTTCAAATCGAAACGCGACACCGCTCTTCAAGAATGGCGCGAACTCATCGCGGGCAAGGACTTGCTCACCCGCGAACAGTAGAGACTGGTTAGGATTAGACTGGCAGCGCCATCTAGAATGAACAGAGCGAGAATAGGCGAATAGACTGGCAGGACCCATACTCTTGTGAACGTCAGTCAGAAGCGGTTGCGAGTGACTTGCCTTACCAAATCAAATTCGATAACGATTTCGTGTGAATGTTATAGTAGTACATTTCTTGCGCGATCGATTGATCAGCATGTTCTGCTTGGCGTGCCTCATTTGCGGTCACGGCATTACAGCTGGGCATATTCATAACGAACCCGTAGATCAGGAACCCGTGGAAGACTGCACTGTTTGCGCCGCGTCGGTGGTTCTGGATAACACCGATATCCCTTCAGCGCTCCCCCACTTTGATCCAAAACTGCAATACCCGGTTGCGTTGAAGTTGCCAAATAGCGCGAACTCGGCGGCTCAACTTCGGAGTAGTACTCGCGATCCACCTATGCTCTGATTAAGCGATCGCCGATGGTGCACGTATCTCATGGGAGCGGCGGTCAAAACACCAACCCACTATACAACTAAACGCGAACAAATCTCGTAAATCGCACACTTTGTGCGGAAACGAAGAGGGGTGAAACAGTGAAAATTCGAACCAAACAGAGACTTCTATTAGGCAGCGCAGCAATTGGCGCGCTCATGCTCATTTCAATACCGAGCGCAATCGCGCAAAGCGACGACATCGACACGCTTCGCCAGGAAGCAGTTATCGTGACAGGCGTCCGGCAAGCCTATCGGGGCAACTTCGAACTGCTTGAAATACCGCAAGCCGACCAGACCATTGGTGCGGAAATCCTCAAAGATGTGGGAGCCCTCGATTTGAACGTGGCGCTTGATCTATCCGCATCTGTCGCCCGTCAGAATAACTTTGGCGGTTTGTGGAACAGCTTTTCCATTCGTGGCTTCGCAGGCGACATCAACTTGCCGAGCGGGTTTTTGGTCAATGGCTTTAATGCCGGACGAGGCTTCGGTGGCCCTCGTGATATAGCCGGAATTGAATCCGTCGAAGTTCTTAAAGGGCCCCGTTCAGCCCTGTTTGGCCGCGGCGAGCCCGGCGGCACAATCAATCTCGTGACGAAACGGCCTGACTTTGAGACTGCTGGCAGTGTTCGAGGCACAATAGGCCGCTTTGAGCAGTATCGGGTTGACGCTGATGCACAGACAGTATTCGGCCAAAATGAAACCGTCGGAGTTCGCTTTGTCGGTTTTTACGAGGACGCGGAAAGCTTCCGTCAGGAAGTTGAGACCGAGAAATTCGGATTTTATCCTTCCGTCACCTTTGCGCCGAATGATGCAACGACCATCACCTACGAACTGGAGTATACAAACCAGGAGCTCCCATTCGACCGCGGCGTTGTTTTCTCCGAGGAGTTCGGTTTCTCCCCGCGCGACGTATTCGTAGGGGAGCCAGTTCCCATTGAGACCGAAGTGTTGGGACATCAGCTGGAAGCCGAATATGATTTCAACGAGAATTGGAGTTTTCTGGCAGGTTTCGGTTACCGGGACACGAGTCTTGTCGGCGATGCTTTCGAGCCGCAATTTGGATCACGCCAAACGTTTTTCCAGGACGGTGAAACAATTGCGCGTTTCTTTAGATCGCGCGACTTTGACTCGGAGTATTTTGTCGTGCGCGGCGAGCTGGCTGGCGAGTTTAACACTGGTCCGCTGCGCCACCGCCTGATCTTTGGTGCCGATTATGACGAGTTCGATAACACGCTGGTGATTGACCGCTTTCGCTCACGCTTCTCGGGTGATCTAAATAATCTGACAACTGAAGACCTTGCAGCCGATCTCCTGCTGCAGATCAGTAATCCCATCTTTGGCCTCAATCTGAATCCAGATGCCGGCCCTAATACAAACCGGAACGAAGAGTTGACCGGGTTTGGTTTTTATATCCAGGACCAAATCGATCTCACCGACCGGCTTCAGGTTAGGGTTGGCGGACGTTTCGATGATTTCGAACAAGACATTACCAACTTCCTCGTTGACCCCGCAACGACTCGCACAACATCGGATACGCGCTTCTCACCGCAGGTCGGTGCAGTCTTTCTCCTAAATGATAGCGTGAGCTTTTATGCATCATACGGCGAAGGGTTTCGTCAGCAGACCGGTGTAGACTTTGAGGGAAATCAATTCGATCCGAATATCACAACGTCAGTGGAAGGCGGCGTTAAAGCCGATCTGGCTGGACTTACCGATTGGGTCAGTGGATCGATCGGCCTGACAGTATTTCGTGTCGAGCAAAGCAACTTCCTTGTGAATGATGACAGACCGGAAGCTACCGCAGTTGGTTTCTTCTCAATCCCCGCAGGCGAGGCCGAAAGCATTGGTGTGGAGCTCGACGCAAATCTGACTTTTGGAGACGACCTGAACCTCTGGTTCTCATACGCCTATACCGACGCTGAATTCTCCAACAGCTTTGCTGACGCAGACGGTTTTGGCTTCACGATCGATGCAGGCGATCCGGTGATCAACTCGCCTGAACATCAACTAAGCCTACAGGCCAGCAAGGGCTTTGATGTCTGGTCTATACCAGCGCAAGTTGGCGGTGGTGTGCTTTACGTTGGGGATCGCAACGGGTTTGTTGGCTCTGACTTCGAATTGCCAGATTACACGACGGTACGTCTGTTTGCTGAAGTTGAACCGATCCAAAACTTCTCAGTAAGGGTGGATGTCGACAATCTGTTTGACGAGACATTTTTTACCAACTCCTTTGCTGATGTATGGGTTCAGCCCGGCGCGCCGCGCACATGGAGAGTCACCTTCGGATACGCGTTCTGAGGAGTTGAGATAACAAAGACCGTTACCAAAGCCCGCTAGCTTGAGGTCTTGTGACGGTGAGGGGGGGGGGGAGGCACCTGTCCTCCCCGAAATCTCGTTTAAAGTTACCTGAGAAGAAGTGTTCCCGTCATTCTTGAAGAGTGGCGTCGCGTAGTGATTTGAGCCTGGATCTGCAAACCCGTTGAACTCACACGTGAAAAACGGACACTAGTTCGGATTAGACTGGCAGCGCCTGTTAGGAGATATTTCGAGTGCCATTTTGAAATAGCCTGATTAAGATAGAGTTCTGCTGCCTACCTCGACTTAAGAGGTGCAAAAATTCTCTATCAAGGCAGTCATAAAGTCGCTCATGGTATTCGAGGCAAACTGTCTTGGCGGTGGGCTGAGGGGTGGGGTTACCAATGCAGTTCACCTCGAAGTGTGACCGAGGAACTGCAAGGGCAGCAAAATACAGTCTTCGGTCACTCTGAATGAGTAGCAGGGGATGAGCCACCGCATAATGTTCAATAACGGCTCAGCAACCAGTCTTTGCACGCGTGCTGACAATACAAAATGCATCAACCTCAACCGCGTTTTGCAAGAGTGGGTTGGTTATTTGCAGCAGTAAGACCTGCTACCCCGAACGAAACTCTTAAAGACATAAGTAAAATCAGGCTTTAAGCCGCTTTGTCGCTTGAGTTCGCGGCTGGCTCGCTATTTGCGCAGAGTTGCCTGCCCAAAGTTTTTATTCAGTAGACTGAGGGAAATGACTAGCAACATACAGAAAGCAAAACAAATGAAACAGTCGTATATCCTTGGCTTTGCCGCGCTTGCGTTGATAGCAACACCGCAAATTGCTCAGGCCGAACCTAACAATGCTAACCAGTTCAAGCGCACTATGCAGAATGCCTCCCATGCGAGGTTGAATACCAATGGAAGCAACGTACTCCGATTCGATGCAGACCAAGATACAGTGATAAAGAACACCGCTGTCGCAAACGGCGGTTTAAGAACCAATTCAATCGATATTGATGATTCTTTGATCGCCAATCTCGATGTATATCAATCGACAGATGTCCGGCAGGCCTCGTTTTACAATTCAGGCGTAACTTTGAATGATGCAGACTTGACGCGAGCTCGCTCGCAGATGACTGACATCAATCAAACCGCAAAGCTACGCAACTTCTCCGCCGTCAATGCTGGCATTCATGCTAACACAATTTCGGTGAGATAGGACCATGACCGTGAAGCGCGCAGTCGACTTATTCCGGCCGGTTTGGTTCGGAGCGTCGTGGTTATGCTTGACCTTGGCGTCACCCGCTCTTGCCCAAGAGAGTTCTGCGCGCTTCATTGTCATCGATGCTCGCAACGGGCTAACCCCAAAAGTACTTGAAGCTTACACTATTGCTATTGGGGGCAACACCAAGGCACCCAATGTGGACAAACGCGTCCGCATAATTGCTTCCAATCGTCTCGGGTTCAATCCTGATCCGGTTGCGATTTCTAGCCAGGTGCGGAACCTGGACGTCGATGTAACTATGATGCTGAGAGGCGGGCAACCTGTACGATCTCCTATTAGTGTCAACCGACATAGCGTTTCACGTCGCGCGCCCGCTCGTATCAACCAGTCTACAAAAATTGTTGGGCATTAATCTATGCGATTTCTATATCTCCTTTCGTTTGCATTGATCTCTGCGTGCGGATCGGTACCTAAGGCCGTGGATGGTGGAGAGCCTGTAGCAATGCGGTACACGCATGATGGCTTCAGCGTTGATGAAAGCGCGGCGAAGGCTCATCAGGTTTTCGAAAGAAAACTCAATCATGCTGTTCAGTTGATATCAAAAACTAAACCTGCCGGTACGCCGATAACGCTTGTTTATGTTCCGGACACGGTCAACCTTGTCGATACGCCAACATCCTTCACGCGAGACATGGGAGGACCGGAAGCACCAACGGCGCGTATAGCCGCGGCGCAGCAATATCGCGGGAGTTCACTTCGCGTGATAGATCCGGAGCATTTCTCAGCCAGTATGCAAATCGATTGTCAAAATGCCGATAATGGCGCTCGCGTTTTTCAGATCCAGACATATGTGAGCAATTACGATCCCGCTGTCCGTCGAACAAATCGCGGTTTAGCACCCTATGCTCAGTATGATGATATGGGGCTCGATTATTCTCGTCAGTCAGGCACGTCCACCGATGTTTTTACAATAGATACGGAACTCACGGACTGCTTTGGGAACGTGCTTCGCGCGCTGTCTCCGGTGGTCGAGGTAACTGCAGTAAATCGCGATCAATCGATTTTCTTCTTTTCTGAATTCTTTGGAATCAGCCGCAATAGATCGAGCTATGTTTCAACCAATCTAAATGGAGCCAAAAGACGTGCGGTGGAACTGGTCGTTGCTGAAATGGGGCTCTATATCGCCGGCGTGCCTGACAGCCAAATCCAGGCGCTCGTCTCATCGGCTGAACCTCGGTGAATAGATCACAGTAAGCAAAGGAAATCCGAACTATTGCATCCCTCTTGAATCAGAAGACGGTGCGCCGTTATCTCTTCAATTCAGCCCGCAATGCACGAATCCAGTATTGGGTTTTCCTTCGACAAATTCCCCTAGAATAGATAGCCCATCCGCACTACTGCTGCGGTATACTCGCCTTGTACACCGGACCCCGACGGTAAAGTCTTCTTACTGATCGAAGTGAATAAAGATGCGCAACCATTCAAATAGATTTGCAGCGAACGATGATCGCTCCGTGCTGGTTACCGAGTGGTTTTGAACTATGGTTAGATATGAGCCTCTTGAGGGCTGTAAGAGCATTTATTCAGTCATTATCGGAAGCGTCATTCTCTGAAATTGCTAATCTGATTTCAAAAGCCCTCTGGGCGCGTGATTGGATTTCATTCCAGTCTTTGGACCGCATTATATCCGGTGGTGCGATCCAAGATCCACCAATGGCAATAACATTTGGAAGCTGTAGATATGTTTCCACCGTGTCGATCCGTATTCCTCCCGTTGGCATGAAATCAATATTCGGGAGTGGTCCGTGAAGCGCTTTTATATAGGGCGCGCCGCCAGCTGGCTCCGCTGGAAAAAATTTTTGAAAGTCAAAGCCGAGATCGTAGAGATTCATTGCCTGCGTGGGATTACTTGCTCCCGGAATTACAGCGCCATTGAATGTTTTAAGCTTGGCGACCAGTTTGTCCGGCGATCCGGGGGTGACAAGAAACTGGGCTCCTGCGGCCTGGGCAGCAGCGACATCCTCAACTGTCAAAACTGTACCTGCACCGATGATGCATCCCATATCTGCGCGCGCAATCGCATCTATACATTCAAGCGCTGCAGAAGTTCGCAAGGTCACTTCTATGACGTCGAGGCCCCCTCGGATGAGCGCGGCGGTAACCGGAACGGCATGGCTGACCTCTTCGATTGTAAGAACAGGCACGATACCGCTTCTCCGTACTCTGAGCTTTAAGTCACTGGGTGTCGTCACGTTGGTCTCCAAAGAGCAGGGCAGCAGCACCAATCAACGGTGCCGAGGCGTCGTGAAGAACGGATACCGGAACCTGCGATATATAATCGGTATGGGAACCCCGATTTTCAAACCGGTCTAGCGCAGCACTCGATGTCAGCCACTGCGTCATGCCTTGGGCAACGCTACCTGTCAGAACCACACCGCCCAGCCCGCCATTAATGAGAACCAGATCCCCGGCCGCGCCCATAATTGCATTGGCGCGAAGCTGACAGACTTCTTCGCAGACAGCATCCCCGTTTTCCGCACGCTGTAATACTTCCAAAGGGCTGAGAATTGCACGATCTCGTCCGTGCATATCAGAGATATGATCGAAGACGGTTTGAAGCCATGCGCCGGAAACAATCATTTCTGTTGAGATGTAGCCGAACTCTGAAATCAATCTGTCCATTAGCTGAGCTTCTCGAATTGTGCGCGCGCTATAGGCAGCATGCCCGCCTTCGCCAGACACAATATGGTAGGTTCCGTTGTCCATGGGGACGAGGGTTCCAACACCGAATCCGGTTCCAGGGCCAGTAACAATTATTGGCGCGTCTGGATCTGGCGCTCCTTGGCGTATGGTTGAGAATGCCGATGGTTTTAATTCTGGAATAGCCCTCGACATGGCCTTGAAGTCATTGACCAGCCAAACTTCTTCGAGCGCTGTTGTGGCTTCCAGATCCTCGCTGCGAATGATTGGCCAATCCCTGTTGACGAGTTTGATCGCTCCGCTTTTGTCCGGTGGGCCGGCCAGTGCGAACAGTGCTTGTCTGGGGTTATGACTAATGTCGCTCAGATAGGTTTTGAGAACGGTGTGAAATCCATCAAAATTGTCATTCTCGTAGCTGCGCACCTCCGCCAGCGATATGCCGTCCCCTTCGGCGGCGAGGGCGAATCGGCTGTTCGTGCCACCGACATCTCCAACAAGAACATGGTCGCTCATGCGACGCGGCCTTCACCGACGAGAAAATCGAACAGGCTTGCACCCGTCTCTGTCTCCGCGGCTCCAATACGAAATGTAGAGAACATTTCCCGGCCAAGACCCACATGGCTTTCATTCGGCCTGTATGGCGTTGGCGCTCGCGCTGCAAAATCGGACGGTTCGACGTTTAGGTCCAGCTGCCCCTTTTCGCAGTCAACCGTGATTATGTCGCCGTCACGAACGCGGGCGAGCGGACCACCTCGTGCCGCCTCCGGGCCAACGTGTATCGCACTCGGAACCTTTCCAGATGCACCAGACATTCTTCCATCCGTCACTAAGGCCACTCTATGTCCCTTGTCCTGCAGTGATCCCAGTATCGGGGACAGCGAATGCAATTCCGGCATTCCGTTTGCGGCGGGACCCTGAAACCGCACTACCGCGACAAAGTCCCGGTACAATTGTCCTGCATTGTAGGCGATCTTCAAGGCGTCTTGGCTGTCAAATACTTTGGCTGGTGCCTGAACCAAACGGTGTTCAGGTTTCACCGCGGAGACTTTTGTAACCCCCCGACCGAGTTGGCCATCTATTAGACGAAGTCCTCCGTCTACGGAGAAGGGATCAGAGACAGGCCGCAATACCTCATCGTCACCGCTAACTGTGGGTGCGGCACGCCATTTTAAGGTTGAATTTTCCAGAAAAGGTTCGCTGCAATAGTCTGAAATAGGTCCATAGATGCCCGGCGCACCCCCTATCAGGAGGCCGGCATTGATCAGTTCCCTGATCAGAAAGCCCATACCGCCGGCCGCATGGAAGTGATTTACATCGGCCGTTCCATTTGGATAAATCCGGCACAAGAGAGGCGTGACCGATGATAGGTCGGCGAAATCTTCCAGTGTTACCTGAATGCCAGCGGCCGCTGCCATGGCGGGGATGTGGAGCGCGTGATTGGTTGAGCCTCCGGTCGCCATGAGTCCGACAATCGCGTTTACAATCGATCGCGCATCGATCATTTCCCCCATGGGATTATAATTGCGCTTGATTGTCATAGCCACGGCTTGTTGGGTTGCGGCCACTGTAAGCGCATTGCGTAAATCTGTACCCGGATTAACAAAGGCAGCCCCAGGTACGTGCAGACCCATAACCTCCATCATCATTTGATTTGAGTTCGCCGTCCCGTAAAACGTGCAGGTTCCCTGGGTGTGATAACTTTCAGCTTCGGCTTTCAACAGTTCTTCCCGGCTCGCCTTTCCTTCCGCAAAGAGTTGCCGAATACGGGCTTTCTCCGGGTTGGGTAGCCCGGACGGCATAGGCCCTGCCGGTACAAAGACATGGGGCAGCCATCCGAATCGCAACGCTGCTATAACAAGCCCTGGAATAATCTTGTCGCAGACACCGAGATGAACAGCTCCGTCGAATGTGTCGTGGCTGAGCGAGACCGCGGATGCCAGGGCGATGACATCACGTGAGAACAGAGACAATTCCATACCCGCCTGTCCCTGTGTGATGCCATCACACATGGCCGGCACGCCACCAGCGACCTGCGCAGTGGCATTTACATCACGGGCCGCTTGCCGGATGATATTCGGATAGTGCTCAAACGGTGCATGGGCGGACAGCATATCATTGTACGCTGTAACAATCCCAATATTTGGCCATTCGGCTCCCAGCAATTGCATCTTGTCCATGACAGAGCACCCGGCGCTGGCATGAGCCTGATTACCCTCAGACAGCCGTTTCCTTGCCAGCGTGTCGGGTTTTCGTCCACGGATCAGATCCAGATATGTTTGCCGGGAACCCCGCGAGCGGTGCTCAATGCGATCCAGTACTTCCGCGACGGTGGGGTTTAGAGAAGTCATGGTGCCCACGCTATAGTCAGTTTTTCGCCAAAATCCTCGGCCACCGCGCGGATCGGTGCCTCCTGAATTGGTTTAGAAAGCGCCTCAAAAAGTGTCTGTTTCTTGTTTTCACCAAAGATAAGTAGAGCCGCATGCATTGCCGAAGAAAGCGCCGATCGGGTAAGTGTAAGCCGATCCGTCACCTCTCCGGCAACCGGACAGCCTTGGGCATCAATGGCGACGACTGTTTCATCTGTTGGCTCCAGCGCACGAGCCAGATTGGAGGCACCGGGAAACCAGCTGGCGGTATGACCATCTAACCCCATGCCCAATAATGCAAACGTGGGAGGCATAAGATCAACATAGGTCCTGTCGCACAGTCTGGCCAACTCTGCTGCGTGTCCACGATGATTTATCATGGGGAAGAACTGCGCATCACTTGCTTCGTTCTGGAGGAGATGTTCCTCCAAAAGTCCAGCATTGGATGCGTCGTCTTGCCTATCCACGTTCCGCTCATCGACCAGTCCAACGCTGACTCTCGACCAGTCCAGCGTTCTCTTCGAAAGTTCAACAAGCGTATACTTAGGCGTGGTTCCTCCAGAAGACAGGAGAACAGCCTTTCCCTTGCGCTGCACTTCGGCCTCTAGTGCGTCCCCTATAAGATTCGCAACGACCTCCGCCGCTTCGTCTCGGGTCTTCAGTTCCATTATTGGCAAATTGGTTCGACGCACTAGCTGATCCACCATTCCTTGCCGTCGCGATCTAGCAGCATCGCTGCGCTAACCGGGCCGTCGGTGCCGGCAGAATAGAGGGCGGGTGGTGTATCCAGTTCGTCCCAGGCGGAAATGATATCGTCGACCCATGACCATGCCGCCTCGACCTCATCACGGCGCATAAACAAGGACAGATTACCTCGTATCACATCCATGAGCAGCCGCTCATAAGCATCTGGGTAGCGAACGGAGAAATTCTCCGCGTAGGAGAGGTTGAGCGGCAACGATTTTATTCGCAACCCACCCGGGCCCGGTTCCTTAATCTGAATATAAAGACGAACGGCTTCATCAGGCTGTAGTCTTAAAACAAGACGATTGACTTCAACTGCTTCGCCGCCCTCAAAAATTGAATGCGGTACCGGTTTGAACGTTATGACGATTTCGGAGCGCTGTGACCCCATACGTTTTCCCGTTCTAAGATAAAAAGGAACACCGGCCCATCGCCAATTATCAATTTCAACCTTCAGGGCGACAAATGTTTCCGTATTGCTTTCAGTCTGCGGCAATTCTTCTATGTAACTTCTGACTGCGCTACCGTCGATAATACCTTCATTATATTGTCCCCGTACGGTGAAACGCGTCGCGCTGTCCTTATCTAATCGGCGAAGGGACTGAAGGACTTTTATTTTTTCGGTTCTGACATCCTTATCATTCAGGGACGCCGGAGGCTCCATCGCTGTGAGACAAAGGAGTTGTAGCAAATGGTTCTGAACCATATCACGAAGGGCACCGGAGCCGTCATAATAACTGGCTCTACCTTCAACACCTAGTTTTTCAGCCACCGTAATTTGTACATTATCGATGGAGGATCGACTCCAAGACGGCTCCAGCAGACCGTTTGCGAACCGCAGCACCATCAAGTTTTGAACCGTTTCCTTGCCAAGATAATGATCTATCCGGTAGATCTGCTCCTCATCAAAATGATCTGCTACGCCATCATTGATAGCGCGCGCTGAGGAGAGATCGGTGCCGATAGGTTTTTCCAAAACAAGGCGGGATTTTGAAGTGTTTACGCCAGCCTCACCAAGGCGTTCGACAATGGGTACATAAAGCGATGGAGAAACAGCCAAATACAGAATGGTGATTGGCAGATCGTTATCAAACTGGTTTTTTAACTCCCGCCATTTTTCACCTCCGTCCGTCGCATCCATCTGAACATAGTGCAAGAGCGACTTGAAGCACTCCCACGCTTGGACGTCTATGGCTCTCTCTGCGGAGATGGATTCACATGCTGTACGAGCGAATGCATGGTACTCTTCCACCGTCATTGCTGTCCTCGCTGATGCGATGATCCGACTATTGTCGGGAACTTGCCCGTCCAAAAAACGATGAAACAGGGCAGGCAATAACTTTCTTCGGGCGAGGTCGCCGGTACCCCCGAATATTACGAGGTTAAACGGATCAACGGGAATAAATTTAGCCAATTACAAACATATCCCAAATTGGTCACGTGCGAATTGAAAGTCTTATCGCAGGTTCACCGACTAATTTCTTCGTGACTTTCGATATTCACCCATAACTTACTATGTGTATTCAGGTAAAAAAGCAACGGACATAATAGGCTGTTTGAGCGATTTTCAGGGTCATGTCCCGGTTCTTGCTGACCGCGCTGCGTTTGCTCGAAAATACTCATTGGTGAAAATGGCCAAAATTTTATTTGGCCACAGGTTCATGCGTAACCGTAATTTGATAACGAAAACTATGCTTGGGTAAAAATATTCTATCTCATAGCTGGCTATTTTCGACGATTGCTAATGGTAAGATCGTTGGGGCAGAACAATGATACTATTGTCTCTGCGTGTGCCTCAATTGCTTCCGGGCTAAGGGCGTCATAGCCGAGAGCCAGCTTAGCTTCAGAAGCCAGAACAAATAAATTTTGGCAAGCTCCGGTAATTATATAAATAAGCGACTGAGGGTTGCTGTTTTCGGGCAGTACACCTGCATCTTTCAAGAATTCGAGTATCTTTAAACCCTGCGGGTGTGTGGCTTTCAAATACTTTATAGCGACACCTCGCAAGCGATTGCTGGGTGTACCCGCTTCGCGCATCATAATGCGCGCATGTTCGGGGTGCTCTGCACAATAATAGACATACTTGCGGAGAAAATTCCGAAATACATCGAGATCGCCAGCCAGAAGCTGTTCTGTCTCTTCGTCGGTCAGATACACTTTTTCAATCAGTATACCGAACAGGTAGTCCACTGCCGCCAGCCAGAGCTTTTCCTTTGTTTCATAGTGATAGCGAATGGATCCATGTGTGATGCCAACGCGTGCACCGATATCGCGTACAGACGCTCCGTCGAATCCACGCTCGGCGAATTCCTTTAACGCGCCCTTCAAAAGCTCTGAGCGGGTTCTGCGTGAATCCAGGCGTTGCCGCGTTTGATTGTTTCCTGCCATTTTGTGCCACTACGGGTTTTACGCCCCTATACATAACAGAACTATGCTTAAGAGACTCTATCTGAAAGATAATAACCTGTTTGGACGAATTGTCAGTAGACAATGGCGAAGGGCAGGGATCGTCAACTAGAACTCATACGCCAGTCTGATGCCGTATACACTTTCTGATTCAAAGGTCGGGGTTTGAGCAAAGCCGCCCTCATCAAATGCAGCGACAGAAATCGCAACAGGAAAGTCCTCTTGACCGATATTACGCCCATACACTGTTAAGGATGCGCGGTCTTCCAGGAAACTTGCACCAAGTTGAAAATCAATCAGAACGACGTCATCAATCACGGTGTCGAGATTGCCATCATTACCCGATATGGTTGATGAGCGGTATTGTATGCCAGCCTGAAAGAACGGGGACAGCTCAAAAATTTCGGCAAAGTCATAACGTGCCAGTCCATTGAAGATCCAGTCTGGAGATTGTCCAAGATCGACCCCATCAAGGTTCTGGAAGTCTCCTGCACTATCTCCATTGCTGTCTATACAATCTGCCGGTCCGATGGGTTGCGCCGTGAAGCACGGTGCCTGGTCAAAATCTTTGAAAGTAGCGTCAGTGTAGGCGAGAGCACCGGACAGCGTTAGTCCGTCGACGGGGATCAGTGTCAGATCCGCCTCAAAACCGAAGGTCTCCACCTGACCTGCATTTGCCACGGAGAAGATTCCAAGACCACCATCGGTTGGAATAAATGCTTGCGACTGAAAATCATCAACAATCGTATAAAAGCCGGTAAGGTTCGCTGTGACACGTCCATCTGCCCAGATCGAGCGCACACCAGCCTCGAACTGCGTCGGTATCTCCGGTTCGAGCGTAATAAAATCGCCAGCACCCTGAGATGTTTCCGCAGCAGCGCTATTATTATCAAGGCCACCGGATTTATACCCGCGCGTCAGTGTCGTGAAGGCACTAATATCGTCGGTAAAATCATAATCCAGTCCGACGCGCCAGACGACCGCGAAGTCATCTACCCCAGCTTCCAGCGGCGTCGGGGTGAGCATGGGGCTGAGAAGCGATATGCCGATTGCGCCATCTGCGATTTGAATATCGGCCGTGCCATCAATATCGGAATAGAGGAGCCGTAAACCGCCGATAATAGTCAATTTGTCGGTCACGTCGAACTCGGCTTGGCCAAACCCTGCGATATTAAATTCTTCGACAGTGCCACGAAAATCAGTGCCAAACTGCGAACCAACCGGAGCTAGCGCCACTGGAAATGGAGGCGTTGGTGGCAATGTCGGATTTGCAAAGCTGGCGACGATAACTTCGGGCGGCACTCCTGGAGGTGCTAGAAGAGGGGCCAGTACATCTGTACCGAAAGTGCCTATCTGCACCTGCCGGTCGTCTATATCTTGATAAAAGAAAAATGCGCCGCCGACATAGCGTAGGCGTTGATCTTGTGAAGAGGATAAGCGGAATTCCTGGCTAAACTGCCGCTGTTCCAAATCGCCACTGTTTTCAGCTAGAAAGGGTAAGGGGACCAGATCTGCATCATTGTTATCCTGGCTGTTCCAGCCTCTCCAGGATGTTAATGAAACAAAATCATGCCCGGCAAATTCGAAGCTGGCATTGGCATAGATGCCGAATACTTCGGCTTCTGCGAAAAAGGCTGCCTCCGAAGCAATTGCATCGTTTTCAGGACCCGGTGTGACACCGAAGCTTTCGAGCGTGTTTTGAATAATCGGAACACCGCTGCCAAACAATCCTGTGCCAGGACCACCTGGCGAGAAACTGAGCGTTGTCAGCGCTCCGGAATTGTCGTCACGGCTCGTATAGTCGCCACCGATAATGATCTCGCCTGTATTGCCGACATCAAAGGCGAGTTTACCACGGAAACCAAATTCATTACGGTCCCCCAATTCGTTATCGGGTGCGCCCGGAAAGACATTTTTCAGAAATCCATCACGTGTGTTGTAGAAGCCGGAAAGGCGGCCTCGTACCCCGTCTGTCAGAGGTCCGGACAGCGCAGCGGACAGATTGACCTCGTTAAACGAACCGTAGGACGCTCGGAAGTTCCCAGAGAGTTCGTCCGTTGGATCCTTCGTTACGAATGAGATCACACCGGCCGATGCGTTCTTGCCAAACAGGGTGCCTTGCGGACCACGCAGCACCTCGACTCGCTCAAGATCATTGAAGTCGAGAATGCCAGCGCCCTCGCGGCCGATAACAATCCCGTCTACGACGATTGCCACGCTGCCTTCCACACCTTGATTGAAGAGACTCGTCCCGATGCCGCGAATGGTTGTTGAAGATTGTCGTGCATTTAGCCCTGCATTAAATGCGAGCCCTGGGGCAATGAACTGGAGCTGTTCGAAACTCTCGATCGATCGATCCTGAAGGACATCACCACTGATCGCCGTAATGGAGATTGGAACATCCTGGATATTCTGCTCAACCCGCTGAGCGGTCACTGTTATCGTGCTGAGTTTTCGTTCGTCGGCGTCGTCTGAAACGTCCTGCGCGATCGCAATCGATGATCCCAAACCAAAAATGCTAACGCCTGCAAGCATAGCCAGTCGCTTCATGTTTTGCTCCCTGTCCTGACGGAGTCCCTGTCATTCTCCTTTTTTGAATTATCCGATCGGATAAAATTTTATCCAGACTTTTTCCGATCGGATAAAAGAATTCAAGTCTGAAGTTCTGTTTGTCGGCTGGGAGGTGCGGGACTGATGCCATTCAGACACAGTGCTGCTGACCATTTGTGTATCATTTTGATGGGATTGCGTTTCAAAGAAGCTCCTCAAATCGAACGATGAGGAGCAGTCGAAAGGCTGTTTGCCGGCTCTTTGCGGGCTGGAAGCTTGAGCAAAGTACTAAGCCCGTGGACTTTGATAGGGCCTCGCCAAGCCTACGAAGTTAGGCCTGTCTGGGTGCATCTTGTCCATCACAGGCATCTACTATGGCGGCTCATTGTCAGTATACTGGCGAACTGCGAGTCTTGAAAGCCTATCTCAGGGCCTTCTGTGCGCTTTGCTAGTGCTTCATATGCACCCGATGATTCTGCTTCCTTGATTTCTTTATCCGTGCGGATAAAAAGATGGATGTGATAATCGATTTCGGCAGCACGAAGATGGCCGTAACACAGGCGAGGTTTATGGGCGCTGATGTCGGCAACGGACATAACTCAGATGCAAATCCTCCGGCGAGGGAGGGGCGTCCACCACTGTGAATGTGTTCGATCATATCCCTATTTGGAAGTGATGGTGTTCGAATGAGCCAGAAATTGCCGCCAATGCAGCTCGCAGGTTATGGCGCTGCCGATTTCGGGTTTAACCTGTTCTGGACCGGTTTGAGCGTTTACCTGCTGATTTACTACACAGACATTTTGGGAATCGATCCTGTCACAGCTGGGCTAATATTCAGCCTCTCTATCTTCTGGGATGCCGTTTCCGATCCGATCATGGGATTTATCGTGACACGGACGAAAACCCGTTGGGGACGGTTTCGTCCCTACCTGCTTTTTGGTGCCCCCCTGATGGGGTTCAGCTCCGTGATGATGTTTGCTGCTCCCATATTGTTTCCATCGGCAATCGTCTTGTCGAGCGCCATCGCGCACCTCGTATTTCGCACCTGCTACACCATTGTGAACATCCCTTATGGTGCATTATCGGCTGTGCTCACGGTTGATACCGGAGATCGCACGCGGTTGTCGGGCGCTCGAATGTTCTGCGGTATAGCGGGTGCTCTCTTTGCAACCGTGATGATGCCCGGCCTCGCCGAAGCCTTTGGCGGCGGGAATCTGAAGCGCGGCTGGGTGATGGTCGGCGCGTTGTTCGCGGTTATCGCGACCGCCATTATCCTTTTTACTTTTGCAGTAACGAAGGAAAATGAGGGCCTCTCAGCCGGGGCAAAGGTCAGCTTGAACGATTCCGTTCGCTTCGTGATGTCCAATCGAGCGTTGTGGGTGATATTCGTTGCTGCCCTGGTCTTTTCAGTCGGCAATGGAATAGCGAACAAGAGCGCTGTCTACTTTATCAAGTACAATTTGGGTGCCGAAGCAAAGACAGGGCCTCTGCTCGGGCTTCAGGCACTTATGGCAGCCCTGTCCATTCCGTTCTGGGCCTGGTTGGCTGGCAAGACGTCCAAACAGATCGCGTGGATCGTCGGAATGCTGCTCTTGGGAACCGTTCAGTTAACGGCATTTCTTTTGGCCCCCTCTGCAGCTGGCGAAATGCTGCCGTTCTTCGCCTTGATAGGATTTTGCTTCGGTGCATTTGCCGTGATGTTCTGGTCTACAGTTCCGGATACGGTCGAATATGGCCAGTGGCGCAGCGGCGTGCGCGATGAGGGCATGGCATTCAGCTTAAGCGCTTTCTCGGTCAAAACCGGTATAGCATTCGGTGTCGGGATTCTGGGTGTCTATCTCGCCCGCGTCGGCTATGTACCCGATGTCGAACAGACCGAGCGTGCGCTTGATGGAATCAGAGCAGTTGTATTTCTATTTCCCGGCATAGCCTCACTCGCTGTCGCTGGCATCCTCGCATTCTATCCAATCAACAAGACAAGCCATGCGGAGATTGTTGCTTCGCTTGCCGACGGAAGCGCTCCTCTAAACCCACAGGAAACAGCCTCATGACGTCTTCAACGACCGCCCACAGCCCCTCTGTTGAAGGTTCAAATGCCTACCGTTCAAAAATCGGACATCTGACCCTCGATCAGAAAATCAGCCTGATCAGCGGAAAGAACTTCTGGACAACTGTCGCCATACCCGAGGCTGGCATTCCGCAGCTTAAGGTAACTGATGGTCCAATTGGAGCCCGCGGTGATCTTGCAAATCATGTTCCTTCAGCCTGTTTTCCGTCTGGCAGCGGGATTGGCGCGACCTGGGATCCGCAACTTGTTGCCGAAATCGCGGGCGCGCTTGCCGAAGAAACAAAACTCAAGGGGGCGCACGTGCTTCTCGGGCCAGCCATCAATCTTCAGCGCACACCGATTGGGGGACGGAATTTTGAATGCTATTCAGAAGACCCGCACCTTACGGCTGAACTGGCCGTGGCCTATGTCGGTGCATTACAGTCAGGAGGCGTAGGGGCCTGTCCAAAGCATTATGTTGGTAACGATACGGAGTATCAGCGGTTTCTGATCAGTTCGAACATAGATGATGCAACGCTCCACGAAGTCTATCTCTATCCGTTTGAGCGGGTGACCAAGGAGACCCGGCCGTGGATGATTATGGCGGCCTATAACGCCGTGAATGGTATTCAGGCCTGCTCCCACCGCGCCCTCAATGTTGACTTGCTCAAAAAGGAATGGGGATTTGACGGCGTTATTGTGAGTGACTGGTTTGCTGCTCGGAATACAGTCGGCAATGCCAATGGTGGCCTTGATCTCGAAATGCCGGGTCCAAGCCGCATTTGGGGCGCGGATCTCAAAACAGCGATTGAAAAGGGCGAGGTGAGTGAAGCCGAACTCGATAACAAGGTAGGCCGACTGCTTCACCTGATGGACCGCAGTCAGCCACACCCCGAATTACAGCATGAGACCGGTCTGGATAAAGTAGAGCATCGTGCCCTTATCCGCCGCGCCGCTGCGGAAGGTATGGTTTTACTGAAAAACGAGGGTAAGACCCTGCCGCTCGACGCCAATGCAGTGAAATCCATTGCCGTCATCGGCCCCAATGCGGAAATTGGTCAGATTATGGGCGGTGGCAGCGCGTTCGTGAACAGCCACCCGCCGGTGCATCCTCTGGAAGGAATCCGGAATGCTTTTCCGAACGCTGATATTCAGCATGCGGTGGGCTGCACCAACCATAAATTCCTTCCGTCTTTCCCGAAAGGCACAATAAAAACTGAAAGTGGTGAGGAAGGCTTCTGGGAAGAGCGATTCGAAAAGGATGATTTCAGCGGTGAGCCTGTGGCAGCGAAACGGGTTGGCGTTGGCCGTGCGCTCCTTGCGGGTGTGGAGATTGATAAAGAGGCGGGGCCCGAGCCAAAAAGTCTTCGTTTGACAGGTCACTTCTCACCTCGTGCTTCTGGCCTGCGCGAACTCGGTCTCTTCAGTGCTGGGCCTGCACGCCTTCTGGTCGATAACGAGCTTGTTGTGGACAATTGGAGTGATTGGAAACCTGGTGAGAGCTTTTTCGGGTTCGGCAGCGATGAGATCAGAGCGCTTTATACATTTGAGGCAGGCCACCGCTACAAGATCACGGTGGAATATGTGAAATCAGCAGGGGCAATTCTGGCCGGTGCGCAATTCGGTATCAGTACAAAGCTGGAGGAAGATGCTATTGCTCATGCTGCCGGCGTCGCGGCCGCCGCCGATCGGGCCATACTGGTGCTTGGCTCGAATTCAGATTGGGAAACCGAAGGTCATGACCGGACGGATATGGCCTTGCCGGGCGAGCAGGACGCGCTGGCCGAGGCGGTTCTCGCTGCAAATCCGAATACGGTCATTCTTATGAATGTTGGTTCGCCGGTGACCATGCCATGGTACGAAAAAGCCAGAACCGTGCTAGTAACCTGGTTTCCCGGAGAGGAGATGGGCAATGCCATTGGCGATGTGGTGACTGGCCAAGCTGAGCCCTCCGGCCGCTTACCGTTTACCTGGCCGAAACGGATAGAGGATCATCCGTGCTATGACACTTATCCCGGTACGGAAGACCTTCAGATGCCCTATTCGGAAGGTCGTCTTATCGGTCACCGCTGGTATGAGAAAAAGGGTGTCGAGCCGATTGCTTTTTTCGGTCATGGTCTCGGATATGGTGATGCGTCGATAGAAAGCGTGGACGTCATGGAGAGCTCGAAGAATGATATTCACTCTACTGTTTCGGTATCGCTGAAGAATGCGGCTGACCGGGCGACCCGGGCAGTGGTCCAGGTCTATGCTGAACCATCCGAAAAGGATGCTGGTGAAGATACGCCGCCGCGCAAACTGGTCGGCTTCCGGAAAGTCGATATCTCAGCGAACGGCAAGGCTGTTGCAGAAATAGACGTGCTCAATACCAGTCTGGCCGAATGGAACCCGGAGATTCAGGGCAGGGTGGTGCCCTCGTCAGTGTCTTTGGTCGCAGGTTTGTCATCCAACGACATCGCCAAATGACCGTCCTATTTTCATGAAGAAGAGCAAGCACCTTTATGGATATCTCACGCGCCAACGAAGATTTTCACGAGCTCTGTAAAATCAGGGTGCCATCTTTCAAAATTCCAGGGATGCTAACGCTGGCCCGCAGCTTGATTCTAAAGGACCGGCCGGTCCCTGCAAAGGGTGTGTCCTTCACTGAAGAGGACTGGGGCGGGAAGCAGGTACGTATTTGCGTTCCTGATAAGTTGAAAAGCGATACGGCACTCTTTCTGATTCATGGCGGCGGCCTGATTATGGGTACCCCTGTAGTCAATGATCAACTGGCAAGCATTGTCGCGAGCAAACTCGGTATCAGAGTTTTCTCACCGGCTTACAGGTTGGCACCGGAACACAAGGCTCCCGCAGCGATCGATGATTGCCTGTCGAGTTGGACTGCTTTGCAGGAAACTGCTGAGCGTTACGGAGTTGATCCTCACCGTATTGTCCTTGGGGGTAATAGTGCAGGCGGCGGCCTTGCGGCCTGCCTCGCCCATCGCCTTGTCGATGCCGGGAGCATTCAGCCTTTGGCGCTCGCGCTTATCTATCCCATGTTGGATGATCGAACGGCCCTCGATAAGGAGAAGCAGGACGTAGACTATTTTGTCTGGTCTAATAAGAGCAACCTTTATGGCTGGCGCGCTTATCTTGGCCGTGATCGCATGGGCACTTCCGACCTTCCCGATGATTTCGCCGCTGCCCGCCGGAAAGATCTCTCCGGGCTGCCACCCACATGGATTGGTGTTGGTGACATTGATCTGTTCCTGGAAGAAAACGAACGCTACGCAGACAAATTGAAAGCCGCAGGTGTTGAAGTCGATGTGAAGATTATGCCCGGAGCGCCTCACGCTTTCGAGACCTATGCTTCCGACTCTGCTATATCGGTGGAGTTTATTGGCTCTTATCTCGATTTTCTCGAACGCCATATTCCATAACAAAACCAAACCAGCGCGCATTGCGGTTATCCAAACATACCTCTGCCACTTATAGGGTATTCCATCCATTGGCTGTTTTCTTCATGATCGGCGACATGTCTATACTGGCTTGAATTTGGTGAGCGTGTATTGCTGGTCTATGTCAGTTAGACACATCTGCCAGACCGCTAATTCAGACAGCTAATTAAGAGGCCATCGCCATGACATTTCTTCCCCAGAAAATTTGTGTCAGCATGCTAACTCTATTTCTGCTTCTGGGCGTGACACTTGAGACATATGCCCAGTCCTCGGGTGAGATCGGTTCTGGTGGCCGGCCCGTCGGGGAGAACTGGTCGCGCAGTCCGGTTTATGCGGAGCACGGTATGGCGGCCACGGCGCACCCGCTCGCCAGTCAGGTTGCCATCGACATTCTGAAGGCGGGCGGTAATGCAGTGGATGCTGCCATCGCTGCAAACGCTGCCATCGGACTGATGGAACCGACAGGCAATGGGATCGGCGGAGACCTGTTTGCTATTATCTGGGACCCTGAAACCGAGAGACTCTATGGCCTGAACGCGTCCGGACGGTCGCCTATGGGGCGCTCCTACGATGATCTGCTGGCGCGTCTGGACGGCGCAAGTAGCCTGCCGCCATTGGGAGATCTTCCTGTCAGCGTGCCCGGCGCGGTGGATGGCTGGTTCGAGATGCATGATCGTTTCGGCAGCCTTCCGATGGCAGACATTCTCGCCCCGGCGATTGACTATGCAGAAAACGGATTTCCCGTTTCGCCAGTGATTGCACGCTATCTTGAGCTCAACTTGGCCCGTTTCGAGGAGTTGATCGAGACGATTAATGAATTCGAAAATGCGCGGAAAACCTATTTTGCGAATGGAGCTCCGAAAGCTGGCGAAATCTTCAGGAACCCGGATCTGGGCCGCACCTATCGCCTGCTGTCCGAGAAAGGGCGCGACGCGTTTTACAGAGGTGAGATCGCCCAGACGATTGACACATACATGAAGCGCATCGGTGGCGATCTGCGATTGGAGGATTTTGCAGCCCATGAAAGCGAATGGTTGGAACCCGGATGTGTCGATTACCGGGGATACGATTTGTGCGAGCTACCACCGAACGGTCAGGGTTTTGCGGCTTTGCAAATGGCGAACATTCTGAAGCACGTCGATCTCAGCCAGTGGCCGCGGGGCAATGCAGAGGTGTTGCACTATATCACCGAAGCCAAACGTCTCGCCTTTGAGGATCTCGGCCGCTACTACGCAGACCCTGCATTTGCCGAGGTGCCAGTGGAGCAATTGCTCTCCGAAGAGTATGGCCTTGAGCGTTTTGCCTTGATCGATCCGGAAAAGGTCAATCCGGCACCGGTCCCCGGCGATCTGAGAATCGAAGGAGAGGGGGATACTACCTATCTTACTGTCGCTGACAAAAGCGGCATGATGGTCTCGCTCATTCAGTCGAACTATCGCGGTATGGGATCGGGCCTCGTTCCCGATGGGTTGGGCTTCATGCTCCAGGATCGGGGCGAGCTGTTTTCTCTCGATCCAAACCATCCGAATGTCTACGCGCCTGGCAAACGACCCTTCCACACCATTATTCCGGCTTTCGTTATGAAAGATGGGGCACCTTTCATAAGTTTTGGTCTGATGGGCGGCGGCATGCAACCTCAGGGACATCTGCAAGTCCTCATCAACATTGTCGACTATGGAATGAATTTGCAGGAAGCGGGCGACGCAGCCCGCCTCAATCATGTCGGTGGTCGCGCATCAACCGGCCGGCTCGACGATCAAGATGTCGATTTAATCGGCACACTGCATGTTGAGCCGGGGATCTCCGAAACAGAGATAGAACGGCTTCGTGCTATGGGTCACCGGGTTGAAGTGGTTGATAATGGCATCATGTTTGGCGGCTATCAGGCCATCAAACGCGATCCCGAAACGGGCGTTTACACCGGGGCAACGGAGATGCGCAAAGACGGGGCAGCGATAGGGTACTGATCAGTCAGCCTTCGCGGATAAGCATCAGCGGCTTCGAGACGGATTTACGAGCGCGTCGATTTTTCCATGGATGCACCTACGTTTTCGGTGTAATCAACCTGACGTGGCCGTGCGTAACATTACTTGTCCGATGAAACGTCTGCAGACTTGGATCTGCGTGGTTGCGATTCTTCTGTCAGGATTAGTGCCACAAGGCTATATGATCGACGTCGACAATGACGACCGCATCATTATTCGCATTTGTTCCACCACAAACGACACCCGCTATGTCGTTTGGGACCCTTCGGATGATTCCGAGACATCACTCGGAACCTCGCCCGCCGGTGATCATGATCAGGAGCAAGACGATGCCGCCACGGTTTGTCTGACGTCTCTCTTCGGCGCAGACCTTGCCATATCCCATAACGGGCAGGCGGTAGAACTCGTTGCGCAAGTCATGGCCTCCGGACACCGCATACGGGCCCCTCCGATTGCCAGCGCAGCAACTTCCGCAAATCGCGCAAGAGCACCGCCTCACTTCAGCTGAAACGATAATTTCACCTATCCTTTCAACGGACGTCTTGGCCGTACGCATACTGCCAATGCGACCCCTGAAGAAGACTCGCTTCAATGCAACGATATTTTCTTGGCACCATCAGTGCCTTCGCCCTGATTACGGGCTCCCATTCGGCCGCCGCCCAATCTGCTAGCCCAGACATTGCCGGCGAGGAGGAAGACCCGACCTGGAAACAGGATGTTATCATCGTGACGGGAGATCAATCGCCTTACACCTCCAATGCCGCGAGTGTGACCCGGCTGCCTGTCCCCCTTTTTGAAACGCCTCAATCTATTCAGGTTTTGCCTCGTACCCTGATCGATGAACAGGAGCTCAATACGCTTTCCGACGCGCTCTTGAATGTATCCGGTGCCGTGCCGAACGGCCCGGCTGAGACCGTACTTGTGAACCCGATCATTCGCGGCCTCGAAGCCGAGATTTATGTCGATGGCCTCATCGGTTATGGCGACACTGCGGTAGTTGATCCTTCGAGTCTCGTAGCGGTGGAGCGGGTCGAAGTGGCGAAGGGTCCCACCTCAACTCTTTTCGGGGGCGGCACTGGTGCACCCGTTGGCGGTCTTATCAATGTCGTCACCAAAACGCCAAAGGAGGATGCCTTTGCGAAGTTCGGCCTGCGTGCAGGGAGCTTCTCTACGGTTGCGCCCAATGTCGATCTGAACCTTCCGATTGGAGAACGGGCCGGCATTCGTTTCGCCGGTGAGTATTTTGCTTCTGATGATTTTATCGATGAGGTCGAAATTGACCGGATCACGCTCGCGCCATCCCTTGGGGTAGAAGTGACCGATGCCACAGAGTTTCTCCTCCGCGTCGGATACAACCGGATCGAGCAGTTGGAGTTCTCCGGCCTGCCTGCCGAAATCGCGGGGCTTGATGGTATTGATGAAGAACAGTTTGTCGGTGCGCCGGATGGTCAGCCGCGAACAACAATCGAGAATGTTTCTGTTCATGGAACTTTGACACACCAGTTCACTGATCAGCTCTCCGGCCAGATCCAGAGCCGCTATTTCCGCAATGAGTTCGACGAGTTCGCCTCTTTTCCTCTGCTGGGCCCCGGAGCGATTGTCGATGGCTCGACCTTCATCTTCACTTCCCAACTTCCGGTGGAGACCAACCAGTTCACTGTCGATGGATCTTTGACGGGGGAGTTTCAAACCGGTCCGTTCGAGCATGTTCTACTCGGCGGTATCACCTATGATACGGTGGACTATGAAGCGGGCATCGGCTTCAATTTTAATCCTGTAGGCATCTTCGATTTCTTTGGGGAGAATGACCTCGCCTTTGGGCCGGTTCCTCCACTCGATACATTGGCGGAAAATGACTATCGGACCTTTGCGTTTTATCTGCAGGACCAGATCAGCCTCACTGACCGGGTCCATATTCAAGCGGGCGCTCGGTATAGCCGATACCGATTTATCGAAGTTGTCGGCGGGCAGGGCACCGACGAAACATTCGATGAGTTTGACCCCCGCATTGGCGTAACCGTTGAGGTCGTGCCGGGGCTCGCCCTGTTCGGTGGTTATGCTCAAGGGTCCCGCTTATCGATTTTCTTTGTCGGCACAAATGGCGTGCCACCGGAACTTGAAACCTCGGAGAGTTTCGAGGCCGGTCTGAAATTTGATCTCGACCGCTTAGGTCTTTCCGGGACGCTTGCCGCCTTCCGGAATGATCGGGAGAACGTGCCAACACCGTCGCCCGATGATCCTTTCACCTCGATACAGACCGGCGAGCAGCGCGGGCAGGGCGTGGAGCTTGATCTCGTCTGGGAACCGATCACCCAGCTGTCGGTTTTGCTGACCTCGGCCTATACGGATGCCGAAGTGATCGATGATACGGCCATTCCAATCGGTGACGGGCTGCCACGCGTTCCCCGATATTCAGGACGGCTCGCGGCGCGCTATCGCTTTGACGAGGGGCTGCTGGATGGCTTTGGAGTCGGAGCCGGTTTGACCTGGCAGTCCGATGCCGAACTTACCCGGCCGAACAGTTTTATCTCCGATGATTTTGTTCTCGTCGACGCGCAGGCCAGCTATCAATTCGACAGATATCGTATTGGAGTGACCGTGCAGAATATATTTGGCGAAGATGCCTTCCAGCCCTTCCAGTTTTTGGCACAGCCGGTGGTTCGTCCCGTCCAGCCGCGCTCTGCCTTCGTTACGCTATCAGCTGAATTTTAAAGGAGATGAAACCCATGGATACAACACGTCGGAATCTGCTTGGCCTTGCTGGCCTCGCCCCGTTCATGACCCTCGCGGCATGTGTTCAGCGTGCCGAGGCTGAAGGGTATCGCTTCGGTGAGACGGCGGAAGACGCCTATAATATCTCTGTCAAAGCGCATGAAGAGCTCATGGCCTATCCGGACATAAACATGCACGGCGCCGAACAGATCGCCATGATCTGCTATGACCGCATGACAATGCTTGACCTTGTCGGGCCACAATACTTCCTCTCTTCCATGATGGGGTCGACGGTCCACCTTGTCAGCCCGAACCCCGACCTTGCCCCGATCATGGGCGATACCGGTTTTGCCATTGTCCCCACAACCAGCATGGATGATTGCCCCAAGGATCTCGACATTCTCTTTGTCCCTGGTGGAACGAGCGGCACCGTTGCGGTGATGGAAGATGACAGCTTCCTTGACTTCATTGCTGACCGGGGATCCCGCGCCAAACATGTGACGAGCGTTTGTACAGGATCAATGATCCTTGGTCAGGCCGGTCTTTTGCGGGGCAAGCGCGCCACCAGCCACTGGGCGACGCATCATCTGCTGTCCGAATTCGGTGCCATCCCGGTGAATGAACGAGTGGTCCAGGATGGCAATGTCACGACCGGGGCTGGCGTCTCTGCGGGCCTCGATTTCGCCCTTGCTCTGCTGGCCCAGATTAGGGGCGAGAAGTACGCCAAAGGCATCCAGTTGCAGGCCGAATATCAGCCTGAACCGATCTTTAATGCCGGAAGTCCGGACACAGCTGACCCTGAGTTTGGAGAGACGCTACATGAGATGTTCGCACCGGCGCTCTTCGCCATGAAAGAGGCGGCCAGCAAGCAGCGGAGCTGACCAGCCGCTGTCTTTACCCAGTGGGCAATTCATCAACGCTTCCAACTATTCGCCCTAAGGAGTTTTGGGGCCTTTCGGTTACCAATTCTCCTTGAACGGACGGAGATCCAGCTCATGGGTCCAGGTAGACTTATGCTGTGTATGGACATACCAGAAGGCATCGGCGATCGCGTCCGGTGACAGGCCGCCATCTTCGCCGAGAGCATCCAGGTAGTCTCCGAACCGGCTGCGCACCATGTCGCCGTCGATCACTCCATCGATAATGAAATGGGCGACATGGACCCCTTTCGGCCCGAACTCCCTCGCGAGCGATTGCGCCAACATGCGGAGCCCAGCTTTCATCATCGCAAAGTGCGCAAAATTCGTCTTGCCCCGCATGGAGCCGGATGCCCCTGTGAAGAAGAGGCTGCCTTCGCCCTGGGCCGTGAGGATAGGGATTGCGCGCTTCGCGGCGAGGAATGCTCCAAAGCACCCCACGCGCCAGAATTGCTCGACCGTCGCCGCGTCCAGTTCTTCAAACGGAATGATCGCATTGTTCCCGGCATTGTAGAGCACAGCTGTGACAGGGCCTCGTTTGGCCGCATGGGTAAACAAGGCGTCCTGATCAGCTTCAGATGTAACATCAACCTTAACGCCCTCGGCCGAGTGTCCCGCCGTGGTTATCTCGCTTGCCAGCGCTTGAACCTTTTCCTCTGTCCGCCCGCCTATGACCACGTGGTGACCTTCGGAGGCAAAGCGACGCGCCAATGCGCCTCCGACCCCCTTTGAAGCACCGGCACCAAGAACGATTACGGTTCCAGACATGGTGTTGTCCCTTCTAATTTGCTGCCGCTATTGCGCCTCGGTTGTCTTGGCGCATCAGCAGGACAAGCGCGATCACGACCGTTGCGCATTCGTAGTAAAGCAATGGCAGAATAGTTTCTGGTGGCGAGCCGACGGATAGAATACTGGCGATTCTGCCGATGGCTGCGCCGCTCATGAAAATTGCGAGGAAGATCATAGAATCCCGCTGGCGTGTCTGCTTCAGTGCGCCTAAAGCGAACAGGAGAGCTGCACCGACGAAAATACCGCCATAGGCAGACCTCAGCATATTGTCCATGCCCGCACTTCCGGCCTCAAGACCATATCGAGCGAGCAGTAAATTCGGATCGTACAGATACAATAACCCAATCATACCGATTGCTAAGGCACTAAATCCCAGAAATACGCGCGAGATCATGGGCGATTGCTCCTTGTCTGTTCGCTGCTAAGCGTGTGCAGCGGAGTGGCTAGCCTTGTGCTTGGCCATCCATTCGGCTTCCTCGCCCGGTTCAGGCATGATCTCGCCACCCTCCAGAACCCAGCTTGCAGGCGTGTCGGTGGTTGCAGCCTTGATATCTTCAATTGGAATGCCCGTATGCTGATGGATAGACTGGCGCATTTCGGAAACGATCTGTGCTTTTTGTTCATCAGTCCGTCCAGCCCGGATGCTTCCAAATAGGAAGGCCGATTTACCGTCTAGGGGTTGCGCCGGCGAATCCTCAACGAAGAACGCGTGGACGAACTCGGCAGGTGCGCCGGTCACCGCACAATGGATGCGGGTAATGTCTGCTGCGATCTTTGGCTTTGCAGCGTCGTCGATGGCGCCCTTAGCCGCGTTGCACATGTAAAGTGGCATAGTGTCCTCCTAATTATTTTCCGGGTCGGCGATAACGCTAACGACTTCGTCGAGTGAGCATTTGGTCTCTGCCGTCCATAGATCGCCGAGCTCGCGTAACAACGCTTCGCGTTTTGGCTGTTCCATCGGCTTCGGCGCACGCATGGAGACAATCGAAGATGTGGATGGTTTGGTGGCCGTAAAGCCGCTCTTCTCCGGAATTGCGACCCAGTTGATTTGTGCCGGTTCCCCAAAGGCACGTTGCGTGAAACCGTTCAGCTTCGACTTCAACGCCGCTTCAGTGTCAGCCGGGATCTGTCCCGCCTGAACGATGCAGTTACACATTACCATCAGTCGTCCTCCTTACTCCTGGACCAGTTCTTTTCGGGTGCGCCATTCGCGCGCCGCATTCCCACTTCACTCAGTTGCATCTTCCGGCCGTCTTCGCGGCGCGGCCAGATACGAGGCAGTCTTTCCCCGGATTCTGCATCAATAATTTCGGTAGATGGACCATCCTTATGGGCCACCCATTTGTCACCCCATTGGGATAGCGCAATCATGACGGGCGCGAGCTCGCGCCCCCCCACGGTGAGAACAAATTCGGCGAACGCCCACCCAACTGACGCCGCAACTTTATACCAAATTACGCCATCGATGAGCTGATTAA
>JBCCUK010000035.1:0-36334 GCA_039196965.1 Pseudomonadota bacterium
CGTATGAAGACACTAATACTGAGTTAGGCAATGATCTTCCGAAAAAATCTGCTGCAGAGAACTCCAAACAAGATGCACCAAACAAAACTATAGCCGACTCAAACTCTTCATCTAAGTTATCTGCTAAAAAGAGAGTCAACTCAGGAGCATACAAGGTTCGTTCAACCGCACCGAAACCACTCCAAAGTGCAAATCCCAATTCTACTCGTTTGAATGCTACCAGTAGCGGCACTGACCACAGGAGCTCAGTTCTCCCCGAGCAAGGAAAAGTGAGGTACACCGCGAGGGTCATTCTACCGAAGAAGGGTATGACTTCTAGTACCAAATCAGCAAAAGAGCGCCGAACAAACTCCATAGCGACGCAGACCTCTCCAATCATTTCACCGACGCCAACGCCCATCATATGAGCGCCAAGAATCTGATCGGTGGAGGCGTCGGCAAGGATTTTCACAAATCCATCGGTCTCGTGGTTCGTGCGAGCACGAGAGTTCGCCATGAAGGGAAACTTGCCGGACTTGTAAGCGATACCCGCTTGTTTGAGCTGTTCCTCAGTTTTGCCGACCCAGGCGATCTCAGGATTGGTGTACACAACCGACGGCACGAGATTGTAGTCAACATGGCCCGCCTTGCCGGCAATCAGCTCAGCCACGGCGGCCCCGTCATCCTCGGCCTTGTGCGCAAGCATCGGTCCCTGAATACAGTCGCCGATCGCCCAGACACCGGGCGCAACCTTGAAATGGTCAGACGTTTCAACAACTCCGCGCCGGTCAACCTGCCCGCCAACGCTCTCAAGCCCCAACCCATCTGTATACGGACGCCGTCCAACTGAAACGATAACCACGTCGGCATCGAGTGTTTCAGCATCTCCGCCCTTTGCCGGCTCCATGGTCAGGGTCAGCCCGGATTTCTTCTTTTCGACCCCTGTCACTTTCTGACCAAGCTTGAACTTCAGGCCCTGCTTGGCAAATGTACGTTGGGCCTGTTTCGCAATTTCATTGTCCGCTCCCGGAAGAATACGGTCAAGATACTCCACCACGGTCACCTCGGACCCAAGGCGCGACCAGACTGATCCCATCTCAAGCCCGATGACACCGGCTCCGATCAGGATGAGCTTCTTGGGAACGTCGTTAAGGGAAAGTGCGCCGGTATTAGTGACCACACGCTCCTCGTCGATCTCGATCCCAGGCAATGGTGTGGGTTCCGATCCAGTTGCAATAACAATGTCCTTCGCCGACAGCGCGATGACTGAGCCATCAGTGCCGGAAACCTCCACAGCTCCAGCTCCGGTAATGCGACCAGTCCCGCTAAACACGGTGACCTTGTTCTTCTTCATCAGAAAGGCGACGCCATCGGTAAGTCCTTTCACAGCATCGGCTTTCTGGCCCATCATGGCCGCCAGATCGAGTTCCAGTTTGCCGGTCTTGATGCCCATCCCGGCAAAGTCATTCTCCGCGGCGGCATAGAATTCGGAGGCATGCAACAGCGCTTTCGAGGGAATGCAGCCGACGTTCAGACACGTCCCACCCAGGGTCTCGCGCTTTTCGATAATCGCCGTTTTCAGTCCAAGCTGACCGCAGCGGATAGCGCAATTGTAGCCGCCAGGCCCTGCGCCAATGATAACAACGTCAAATGCATCTGCCATAAAAATACTGCCTGCTGGATAGAGCCAAAAAAAGTTCCGCGGACCCTATCCACTCGCGAGGCGAAATCAACTTTGTATTCGTGGAATTTATCGGTCTGCGGCGATGTGGCCTCGAGCTGCGATCATTCCCATCCATATCGCCATAATGGCAAACAGCAGCAACGCATCATCCGCCCAGAGCGAAACGTCAGCAGCCGAGATCAAGAGGTAAGCCAACAGCGCCATTACAAAGGTTGCAAGACCGCCAAGCCATGAACCAAGCCTCAAGCTGAACAGACCCGCAAGACCCGAAAGTAGAACGAGACCGGCAATGACACAGCGGGCGACAAATTCGGGCGTAAAGATATCTGCGGTACCAAAACCACGAACCGTCGAAGCCTGGATATAGTCGCCGGCATTCCAAGTAAGCCACATTCCGATCAGCCCGAGCGCCAAGGCACATATCTTTCCCTGAACCATGGAACCGCCTTCCCAATCCGCCCCGATATTTAATCTCGGGTAACCTACTCACGAAAGAGACGTCTAAGCGCGAGAGGCAGCTCGTGCAAGCTGGCGGCGGCCATGGGCGGCGAAGCTCGCGCGCTGACGGGCGATGGCCGGCGCAACTGCACGGCGGCGGCGAGCCACCGGGGCTTCGGCTGAAGGCGTATGAGAATCGACGGTCATCACGGGGCGGCCTTCCGGAATTCGAACGATCGCATTGCTAAGCACAAGCGGCGAAGCGGGCTTAGGCGACTGCCACCGCAACTGCCAAATCATAAGAAGCAGAAGACTTGTAATTGCCGCTGCGATCAGCATGACGCTCTCAAAAAGGCTAGGCTCTCCCCACCATCCGGGTTGGAAGTCAAAAATCAGAAACGGCGGGAATCCGACGCCGACGCCAAGAAGAAAGGTAACGATGGCACCCCTTCCCTTTCGCTGAACAAGCGTTGACGAGGCATAGAAAAGAAGCGCGGCGAAGAAGTATGGCGTACCATAGATGAGACCGATTTCTCGCCAGCTGACTGCTATTGGCAACTCGGTGAGAGGACTACCCGTATAGGCAAAGGCAGCCCCTATCATAAGCAGAGACGGCCAACGCAAGGCGGCAAGAGCCACAAAGGCAAAGCCTATGGCATAGATTGCAATGAGGAAGGCGACGCTCTGCCGGTACATCCCGGCAAGCTAACCAGTTAAGCTTTATGCTCGATGAAACGGTTCTTCAGAATTTATTCGAAATTCGGTCGGCGTCGCGCGTACCAGCTGGCAAGTGCGGCTGCAAACAGCATGGAGCCAAGTGCCCATCGGATCAGCCCCTCATCATAGGGAAAGCTAAAATAAGACAAAGCCGCAGGGAGAAGCACGAACGGCGCAACGAGCCACGAGATGATTGCCCGGCGGCCTGCAACAAGTCCACCAATCAGTCCCCCGCCGAAAATACCTAGGGTCAAGGCGATGATGTCACAGATCTGCGGACCGAGTGGCAGTGAATCGCGAATAGATGATCCTGAAGAATTTGGCTCTCCACCAATCCCAGCCGCGAAGGGCATAATCAGGCCGATAACACTCTCGACGACAAAGATGATCGCCAAGGCGATGGTCAGCCCTATTATGCTTCCAGCGATCAGCCGCATTCCATGCAAGTCACATTCTGTGCCCTGTTTTTCTTAGACTTTGATCGCGAATACCGTTCGTATAACGCGTCGACAAGCCTGTGGATAAGTCCTAACTGAATGTGTCAAACAGAATTCGTTTTGGCAAGGAAATGACGTCCCAAGCACGAATAAGCGGCACTTTTATTTATGATACAACCCAAAGAAGAATATCGATCTAATCAGATCACCTTTGGGTAGGTTACTTGTCATTTACATCGGTTGGATGAGACGCTGCCACCACCGACCAGCGCCCGATTTTCCTTTCGAAATCCCCATGCACTGACAAAGTGTTAGGCGATTCCGCGCGCAAGTGCCCGCCCTTTGATCAAGCCTATCTCAATGCCAGCTGCTGCTTCGACTGAAGCGTGAGCGCGGTGCAGCGATGGGCCATCACAGAAGGAACTCGGGCTGGCGGGTTGCCAGCGGTAATAGAAGGGATTGTGAAGGGATGGGAAGAATACCAGACAACTGGTTTCGCATGAGCGGGTTGGGATTTGCTGCGCTCGCTGCATTGAATGCCTCAGCCTGGGCTCAGGATGCGACTGTGGAAGAACGGCTGGCAGCGTTGGAAGCCCAGGCTTCCGGCTATGTTGACAATAGCTATCTGTTCCTCATTGGAGGACTCATTGTGATGTTCATGGCGGCGGGATTCTGCTGCCTGGAAGCTGGGCTTGTTCGTTCCAAGAATGCGGCGATGCAATCCATGAAAAACGTGGCACTATTTTCGGTAGCAGGTCTGATGTTCTGGCTAGTAGGCTATAATATGGCCTATCCGGGAACGACCGCTCTGAATGGGCTTGTTGGTATTCCGGCATTTATCTGGGCTCCAGAGGAATCCCTTGATACCGGCTACGCAGCAAGCTCCGACTGGTTCTTCCAGATGGTCTTTGTGGCCACCGCGGCATCCATCGTCTCCGGCACAGTAGCTGAGCGAGTGAAGCTCTGGTCTTTCCTAGCCTTCACCGCTGTTCTGACAGCCTTTATCTATCCAGTCGTCGCGAGTTGGGAATGGGGCGGCGGCTATCTTGACAGCGAGTGGGGCTTCTCCGACTTCGCCGGATCGACCCTCGTTCACTCCACAGGTGGCTGGGCTGCTCTGATCGGCGCGATCGTAATCGGCCCGCGCGCAGGCAAGTATTTCGGTAAACAAATCAACCCAATGCCGGGATCGAACATTCCGCTGGCCGCGCTCGGAACATTCATTCTCTGGTTCGGTTGGTTTGGTTTCAATGGCGCATCACAACTGGCAGCCGGTACCTTTGATGACATCAACGCAGTATCGAAAATCTTTGCCAACACAAATATGGCAGCTGTTGGCGGTGTGCTCGCAGCCATGATCCTCACATCGATCCTTTATGGCGGCAAAGTGGATGCGACTATGGCCTTCAACGGCGCGATTGGTGGCCTCGTCTCCATCACGGCCGAACCACTCGCGCCGAGTATGGGCGCATCGGTTCTGATTGGCGCTGTGGGCGGAATTCTCGTTGTCCTGACCGTTCCTTTGCTCGACAAGTTCAAGATCGATGATGTGGTCGGCGCGATCCCGGCCCACCTTGTCTGCGGCATCTGGGGCACACTGATTGTTGCGGCCTCATACGGCAATAATATCATGCCGAATGAAGCGGGCGATCCAAGCTATGTCGGTCAGCTGGTAGGCATTGTTCTGACGGGCGTGGTTGTTAGCGCCTTGTCTCTCATCGTCTGGATGGCTCTGAAGGTTACCGTTGGTGTCCGCGTCAGCGAAGAAGAGGAAACTGAAGGCCTCGACAAGACCGAAGTGGGTCTCGAAGCCTATCCTGAATTTGCAAGCTAGTAGAGTTTAAGTACCCTCCTGAGCAAACTGCCCCGGCCTTTGGGCCGGGGCTCTTTTGTTTGCAGCAGAGGTCGAGGACGGGCTATATTTGTGTACGGTTAGCCGTTCTCGTCATCTTTGCCTGGCTACCACTCCATGCCCATAGTCTTCTTTATCCATTCTGAGAAAGTGACTGGCTTTTCTATGGATTTCGGATCAAGCGTTCCGTAGGAAAATAAAGGCCCATCGGCTCGCTCCAGTCGTACGCCGCTGATTCTTGACTGTTCTATTCCTGACCAGTTTATCTGCGCTCGAGGATCGACGATCAGCATCACCCGCTCGCCGCCTTGACCTTCCTCGTTGCGGCCAAAAACAAGCCCGTAGACCTTCTCCCGCCCCAAAAATCCATAGCTCAAAGATTGCGATTTGCCGTCAAGCAGAACTTGATCTGCAAATAACCGACGCCGCCACTGCAGAACATGCATCTGATCATTATTCACGATCTTGATATCAACTTCGGAACCGGTCAGCCGGACAATTTCGGCGTGCATCGAAACACTCCTCGATATTTATCGAATATCAATACATAAATCACATGGGCAGAGTCAATGCGTCGGCCATCATCCAGAATTGAATTCAGCCCAACCAATCGGGACGACTGGCGATTCCGGTGGATCATTCAAGGCAAGTGCCCACCATCCGACATCACACCAACGGCCGAGTTTGAAACCGACGTGACGATAGATTCCGATGGCCTCAAACCCGCAAGACTCATGCAGAGCGACGCTCGCCGTATTCGGAAGCACGATCCCGGCATGGGCGCGCACGAACCCCTGTGCCCTCAGAAGAGACAGAAGCATCGCGTAGAGCCGCTTGCCCAGGCCCTTCCTTCGGACATGGTCGGCGACATAAGCACTCACTTCGCATGACCAATGGTAGGCCGCGCGGCCCCGGTGCGGGCAGCCATACGCATAACCCAAAATGCCATCCGAACTCTCCATAACAAGCCAGGGGTGGATTAGTAGTGTGGTCTCGATCCGCTGAGCCATCTCATCGGCATTTGGCACATCGGTCTCGAAAGAAATGACCGTCTCAGCAACAATAGGCGCATATATCTCGGATATAGCAGTACCGTCCTCCGGCGTGGCGAGGCGAATACCGTCCGCAAAGTCTGGCAGGGACAGCATCTAGACCGCCCCAGATCTCAAAGCGCGAGGGGCAGTTCAAGGTGGCGCTCATACATCAGATCGCGGTGCCGCAGGAGCGCCGGATCAAGGGCCGCACGAGTTGCATCATCGAGGTCTTCAAAGGCCGCTCTTGTTGAGAGGTTCATAGCGCATTGCGCTTCAGGAAGGGGTGAAAAAAGCGCCATAACAGTTGCACTATAGATGTCCGCAGCGCTCGGCGCGCTACCAATATAGTAATTACTCCCAGCTGTGGACTGCGCCCTCAATCGCTCGGCCAAATGGGAGAGCAGAGTCAGAGTTCGCGCACTCGCCGCCTCTCCAAGCTCAGGCGTGTGACCATATTTCGGAGCGAGATATTCAGCCACCGGATTTGGAAAACCGCCGGAGCCACTGAGACCCAGATGTATCTGCTGAAGCCGGCGCGACCAGGCCAGGCCGTCCTCGCCCAGTAGCTCGTTGGCGAGACCAAACATGAGTGTTCGGTCATTCTGATCCTCCGGAATCAAGGAGGACTCAGGATTAAGACGCTCCGCAAGAAGCAGAATCTCTGCCCAGCCGGAGCGGGGCTTCTCGTCGTTATAGACAGCTATGGGGCCGCTATTGCCGCCCGCCCACTTCGTCAGTTCGGGATTGTCATAGACAAGGCTTACAGCCGCCCAATCCATGCCCTTCATATGGAAGATGCCCTTTGCCGCTTCACCCCAGGGGCTTGGCACATTGCCGACGACAACCATGCGCAACCCCTTGCGGGCAATGGCTTCTTCCGGAGCGATATAGTCAAATGCCATGGTAATCAGTCCGATTCGGCGACATAGCTGCCGTTGTTTTCAACCCCGTCGACCAGCTGCTGGAAAAGATAGGTGTACTCAAGGGCAACGCGTTTTGCTCGCTCCACCTGATTGGCAGCTGCCGAATGCCCACCATCAATGTTCTCATAGTAGAGGAAAGGCTTACCGGACTCTTGAAAGAGTTTCGCCATTTTGCGCGCATGGCCCGGATGGACCCGATCATCCTTCGTGGATGTGACAAAGAACGGCGCGGGATACTCTGTTTCTGAAGAGAAATTCTGATATGGAGAAATTGTTTCCAGGAAGGCTCTCTCTTCCGGATCGTCCGGCGAGCCGTACTCATCGACCCAGGACGCTCCAGCGAGCAGAAGATGGTACCGCATCATGTCGAGTAGTGGGACCTGCACGACCACAGCCCGCCAGAGATCGGGGCGTTGATTCAACATGACGCCCATAAGCAGGCCACCATTGGAGCCGCCCATAATGCCGAGCCTTTCCGGCCTAGTGATGCCTCTCTCGATGAGGTTCTCGGCCACGGAAATGAAATCATCATAGACAATTTGGCGCTTGGTTTTCAGGCCCGCCTGATGCCAATCCGGGCCGAACTCACCGCCACCGCGAATATTCGCGATAACGTAGGCACCGCCCTCTTCCAGCCAGAGCTTTCCAGTCACCGGTGCATAGGCTGGGTTCAGAGAAATCTGGAATCCGCCATAGCCATATAGGAGTGTTGGCGTGTTGCTATCAAACGGGATATCCGCCCGGTGGATGATGAAATAGGGAATCTTCGTTCCATCGCTCGAGGTCGACTCGAACTGCTGAACTTTCAGGCTTGTTGCATCGAACTTTCCGGGTACGGATTTGAGCGGCGTCATCTCACCCGTCTCGGCATTGTATGACAGAAGCGAAGCTGGTGTGAGAAAGTCCTCATAATTGAAAAAGGCGGTCGAGGTTCGGCTGCTGGCAAAGGCCAGACTGGCTTGCCCTGCCCCCGGCAACTGAAGCGGTTCGAAGGTCCAACCATCCTCTACTCTTTCAAGCCTAAGCACTTGCCCGACGACGTTATCATTGATGGAGATCAGCGCCGTATCACCAGACTTCGAAACCCCCTCAAAGCTCTGGCGCGGTCCTGGCCGAAAGACCATATCAACGAGCGGAGGCGCGTCGGTCGTCAACCACTCATCAAAATCGAAGCCTACGAGATCCCCTGATTCATAGGAAATCGGATTGCCTTCCGGGGTCCAGTCTTCCCGCAGGGCCACCAGCAGCTGACCTTGATAAATCGCACTTGGACTTGCCATGGGCGGAATCGGCAATTGGCGCAGCGCATCACCCTCGCCGATCAGAAAGTATGTCGATGTGAAGAAAGTATCGGATTCCACAGCACCGGGCAGCCGCCGGCCATCCTCAAGTTCCAGCACAAACGGCCAGACGCCAACATCGGTCTTGTCACCAGTGACAAGGGTTTCGGCGCTTTCCAGCGGTGTGCCACGGGTCCAACGTTTTACGATGGAAGGATAGCCGGACTCGGTCAGCGTTGCGCCGTCGCCCCCCCAATCTGTAGCGACCAGAACAGTATCCTCGTCGACCCATGAAACGCCCTGCTTAGCTTCCGGCGTGATAAAGCCGTCTTCAACGAAGCTCTTGGTAGCCAGATGGAACTCGCGATTGATCACCGCATCCTTGCCGCCATCGGACAGTGCAACAAAGCACTTCGTGACGGGTTGTCCTTTGATATCGAGGCAGTTCGAACCCTTGAAAACCCAATTCTTGTCCTCCGCTTCCGCGAGCGCATCGAAGTCGAGAACGGTTTCCCATTCCGGGTCCTCTGTTGCGTAGCTTTCAAGAGACGTACGCCGCCAGAGCCCGCGAACATTCGTCTCATCCTGCCAGAAATTGTACACCTGACCGTCGCGGATCACGCCGTAGGGAATCCGGTCATCGGCATTTACGATCTCGAGAGCAGCGGCTTGCATCGCCTCGAACCGCGGATCAGCCTGCAAGACGTCCAACGAACGAGCGTTCTGGCTTCGCACCCAGTCGAGGGCTCTGTCGCCCTCCACCTCTTCCAGCCAAAGATGGTCTTCTTCGATCACTGCCGTCGTCAAGGGCGTCTCCTCTGATCCTGTGTTCAGGAGGGCATTAGCCAGCCAGGCCAGAAGTGCAAGGCCCAGCAGCCCGAATATAGCTGTACGCATGAGAGCGCTCCTTTACGCATTTGACTTGAGTTTGAGCGGCAAGACCTTCTTTGCGCAAGTCCCAACCTCTGAACGGGGTCTGATTTCTATTGCGCTCGCATCCATTGAGGACTAGCCGAACTGCCATGAACGTTCTGATCCTGTGCACAGGCAATTCCGCGCGCTCCATTATTGGCGAAGCGATCGCATCGTCCTTGCCAGACGTCCATGGCTTTTCAGCCGGTTCTCATCCGAAAGACGTACCCCATCCCATGGCCATCGCTGTCCTTAAGGCTAAAGGTCACGACATATCATCTCTTCGATCGAAATCCTGGGATGAGTTCAGCGCAGCAAGTGCCCGGGAAATGGATGTAGTCATTACTGTTTGCGACAATGCCGCCGGAGAGACCTGCCCGGTCTGGCACGGCCATCCGGTTCAGGTCCATTGGGGTTTACCCGATCCGGCAACGGTGGAAGAGATGAATTTTCAGCGCGCAGCCTTTGAGGACACCTATTCAGCCCTGAAGAGCCGTTTGAGTAAATTGGCCAAGCTCGATCTACGGGCTATGGACAGTGCGGAACGCCGGGCCGCCATTCAGGCAATTCATCCAGCGCGTTAAGGTCTAGCAAATCCCAGCTTTCAGAAAATCATGCATGTGGACCACGCCCATGGCGTGGCCGTCGTCCATGACAATGATTTGGGTGATCCGGCGGCGATTCATCTGCGCAAGAACATCCTGAGCACGGGCATCAGGAGAAGTTGTTACAGGCGTACGTGTCATCACTTCATCCACGATTTCTGCCGTTCGCCCATCGCTGACAAGCCGCCGGATGTCCCCATCCGTGACTATCCCGGCGAGTTCGCCGTCTTTCCCCTCGACATAGACACAACCAAGGCCGGAATCTGACATCACCGTCAGTGCGTCGCCAAGAGACGTGCCAGAAGCTACCATAGGCATGGGTCGTGCGCTCGACATCAAATCCGAAATCGTCATCAGGCGCGCCCCAAGGTGACCACCGGGATGAAACCGTTTGAAATCATCTGCCGTAAAGCCGCGACGCTCGAGCAAGGCAACAGCCAAAGCATCGCCCAACGCCATCATCACTGTGGTCGACGTGGTCGGAGCCCGTGTGGCTTCGCACGCTTCATCGGCATCCGGTAGGATAAGTGCGTGGTTCGCCCTCTCAGCGAGTGTACTCGCGGCAATATTGGTAATGGCTATAAGGACAAGATCATCCATCTCAGCATGGGCGACCAGATCACTGAGCTCTCCAGTTTCACCCGATCGCGACAGAGCAAGAACAATGTCGCCGGACTTTACCATGCCAAGATCGCCATGGCTTGCCTCTCCCGGATGAACATAGATCGCCGGAGTTCCAGTGGATGATAAAGTGGCGGCGATTTTCCGCGCCACATGTCCGGACTTTCCCATGCCAGTTACGATGACCCGGCCTTCGACATGGCTAAGGGCGTCGACGGCTGCGACAAACGTCGCATCCAGACTGTCGGCGAGCGCTCTTAGCGCCTCGGCTTCAAGTGAAATGACCCGGCGACCGGATTGCAAAGCCTGGTCAGCCTCACTCAGTTCATCACCTGTTAGGAGCATACTCTACCTCGCTGCTTGCCGCCAAAGCGATAAATTCACCAGCGTCAGACTCTCAATTTCAATTGCATTTCCAGCAGGGCTTACCACTGGTCGGATACCAATGAAATCGAAGCCCTGACTAAACTCCGCCTTGGGGACATCGAAATTGAACGCATAGTTGGAAAAACGGTCGGAAAGATCGAATTTCTGCCAACGCGTACGGCCCTCTGGCCCCGCCATATAGGCAATCTCTATGGCTTCGGCACCATCTGCATTTGCTGAGCGCGCTCGGACATTTATCCGCACTTTCCGTCCCGAGAATGCCGTCTCCAGATCGGAAGCAAGTCGGAAATGCGGACCAGCATCGGGCGCGCCCGGAAAATCCTCCCCCTTGGCGCGGACAAACAATGTCGCATCTTCGCCATCCCTTGCCAAATACTGCTCTGCGTCTTTTCCAGCCTGGAACCGATTAAGATCAAGCCCATCCACCCTGATAATCCGGTAGTCCGTATCAGCACCACTGACCGAACCGGTCGGCAGCGCATCATCCGGTGACCAGGCGGCGGCGAACACAAGTCCCAAAGCTGTGCAGAGGACCAAAGGAAAAAAGATATAATCTTTCAATCGATATGATCCCGGTTTCGTCTTTCACGGTGTAAGGGATTTGCAATATACCTAGCGCCTGTTAGCACGAGTTTGAAGGCTTAACGTCCATTTCCAAAGCCGGGGGCGCAGTTGAACATTCAATCAGCTCTCAGACGCCGCGCCCGGGAGGCCAGAAGCTGGCTGTTTGATGCCTGTTTTCCACTTTGGAGCCGTGAAGGCGTCTATGGAAACATTTTCACCGAAACGCTCAGTCTTGAACATGTTGTCCTTGAAAGTGAGACGAGCCGTGTCCGCGTACAGGCTCGTCAAACCTATGCATTTGCCAGAGCGGTAGATCTGGGCTGGCAACCGGATGATGCCCGCGAGCTGACCGAACTGGGGCTTAGCTCCCTGCGCACCCAATGCCAACGACCGGATGGACTGTTTGGCCGAAGGATATTCACCGATGGGCGAGGTCTCGCTGACGATACGGCAGATCTCTACGATACGGCGTTTGCCCTTCTCGCTTTCGCTACTGCGGGGGGAAGGGATGACCTGATTAAATTACCGAAGTGTATTGAAGCAGAATTGAAGGACCCCGGTGGCGGATACAAAGAAGCGATACCACCCAACCGTTTTCGATTACAAAATCCCCATATGCATTTGTTCGAGGCCTTCCTCGCCACCATTCCGATATCGGGACAAAATGAGCACCGTCACAAGGCTGCAGAGCTTCAATCCATATGTCTGGAACGCTTTATAGATAGCAAGACAGGCACGCTGGGAGAACGCTTCAACAAGGATTGGTCAGTCCCCGAAGGTAGCTCGGGCGAAGTTATAGAGCCCGGTCATCATTTTGAGTGGGTATGGTTGCTCGATCAGTATGCGACACTTACGGGCAGCGCCCGCCCGCTCGCCGCTGAAAGGCTCTATGATTTTGCACTCTCCTCACTCGATGCCAAGGGCCGCGCAGTTCAGGAGGTAAAACGCGACGGATCCATTCACGATGGATCGAGGCGCACCTGGCCACAAACAGAAGCCTTGAAGGCCCATCTTACGGTTTGGAGGTCGGGGAATGAGCAGGCCGGGCAAAGGGCCGTGCAGAGCTTCGATATTCTGATGGATGAATACCTCACGCCGGAAGGAGGATGGATCGACCATTACTCCGCCAGCGGACAAGTGCTGGCCACCAACATTCCAGCATCGACGCTTTACCATATCTTGGCCGCCTTCGCATTTCTGATGGAAACTGCCGAGGCTTGATCTTCACGGGAGCTAGGTCCACAAGCCAAGCCACTAAAACAATATGTCTTTTAGGGAACGATGATGCCGACGCTTGCCTTAGTACGCCACGGTCAGAGCCAGTGGAATCTGGAAAATAGGTTCACCGGCTGGTGGGATGTTGATCTCACAGAAGCAGGGGAAGCTGAAGCCAAACGCGCCGGGGAATTGCTCGGCGCATGCCATGTCGACTTCGATGCCGCTTTCGTGAGCGTACAGACAAGGGCGATCCGCACATTATGGCTGGCGCTCCACGCTATGGACAAGTGCTGGATGCCAGTCACGCGCGACTGGCGGCTCAACGAACGCCATTATGGTGGCCTGACGGGTTTGAATAAGGCAGAAACCGCGGCAAAGCATGGCGATGATCAAGTCCACATATGGCGGCGTTCCTATGACACGCCCCCGCCGCCGGTGGAAAAAGGATCGGAATATGACCCTTCGATGGATGCCAGATATAAGGGCCTCGATGTACCGATGACGGAAAGCCTCAAACTGACTCTGGAAAGAGTCCTGCCCTATTGGCAGGCGAGCATTGCGCCAGAGCTGACGGCTGGCAAAAATCTGCTGATCGCCGCCCATGGCAACTCTCTAAGGGCCCTCGTGAAACATCTCTTCGATGTAGCTGATGATACGATCACCGGGGTGGAGATTCCGACCGGCAACCCCTTGCTGATCGAGCTTGATGGGACGTTGAAACCAATCAATGCGGCATATCTCGATGATACGCGTGCGAAGGAACTACCAAACCTGCCCGTCTGATCCCCCCAATCCAATGACTGCAAAGACCGATCTTCAGCATATGCAACGTGCCCTTACACTTGCCCGCTCACAAGCCGGCCGGACGGGCAAGAATCCATCGGTCGGCTGCGTCATCATTGATGCGACCGGTATAAAGATCTCCGAGGGTGCAACGGGCGATGGCGGTGCCGACCATGCCGAAGCGCTGGCATTGCAAACATTGAAGGAGGGCGCAGCCAGAGGCGGCACCGCATTTGTGACCCTTGAACCCTGCCGTGAGCGCTCAGCCGGCGGTAAATCGTGTTCAGAGCTCTTGCTGGCCTCTGGGGTCAGCCGCGTCGTCTGTGCCATTGCCGATGCTCATCCAAACGGATCGGGCGGCTTCGACAGATTGCGAAATGCCGGACTTGATGTGGACGTCGGACTTATGGAGGCAGAGGCCACAGAAATGTATGCCGATTTCTTCGATGAGATTTAAAGTCGAAAAGCACCCTGAAAAATGAAAGACGAACACTATACCGGGAGGGCAACTAAACATGAGTAATGCCAAAGAAGCTGGCGGAAAAACCGTCTTGATAACCGGCGCATCCTCCGGTTTCGGCGAGTCATTGGCCAATTCCCTGAAAGAGAAGAACTACCGTGTCATAGGTACCAGTCGCCAGGCATCTGCTCAGGGCGATATTAGCTCCTCTGGATTGACCATGGCGCAACTGGATGTGGACGATGAGGCATCTGTGAATGCCCTTAGAGACAGGCTTTTGTCACAGGGCATCATACCTGACATCGTAGTCTTGAACGCCGGCATCTGGGGCTGTGCATCGATTGAAGAGACCACGATGTCTATGGCTCGTGCGCAGTTCGAAACGAATTTCTTCGGGGTTCATCGGATCGTCCGGGCTCTGATGCCACCAATGCGCGAACGAAAGTCGGGGCATTTCATCTTTATTGGATCTCTCGGCGCTCAAATCGCTGTTCCATTTCAAGGCTTTTACAGCGCCTCAAAGGCTGCCATCGCCTCTTATGCAGATACGCTCGCAATGGAGGCCGAAGGCTTTGGAATCGACGTATCCCTTGTGGAGCCGGGCAATTATAATACAGGGATCGGCGTGGTCGATCTGGCAGACAAAGAGCAGCCCAGCGTCTACGAACCGCAGTATTCTCGTGCCTTGAAAATAATGGTGGGTCAGGAGCAGGATGGACCTAAGGCTGACAAACTAACTGAGTTCATTGTTGATATCATTTCCGGAAAACGAAAAAAGTTCCGTAATGTGAGCGGCACATTTATGGAAAATCTGCTCCTCTTTCTCTCGAGAATCCTCCCCGACCGGAAGATACAAGGCATGCTTATGCAGACATTCAAAATGCCAGAACGAGATAAAAGCACTTAAGGCAAGTTTCGCCTTCCTTACCTTTAGCCAGTCGAAAGAATACAATCTGATTCAGGCAGTTAGAGTGGAGGCAGTAGTTTACCTATCCTTCAACCCAGATCTCCGCTGCTAGATTTATCCTCGCCTCAGGGTTCTCAGGTATATCGTCCATCGCCTTGATCTTTGAAAGAGCATCGGTGAGGCCGCGGCGGTTGGCGATCTGAACGGCAATGCCGGGCCGCGCATTCAACTCCAGCAAGGTCGGACCGCGATCCTCATCGATCACAATGTCTACGCCGACATAGCCGAGCGGCACCGCCATAGCGATGTTTGTCGCAAGCTCCATGACTGCATCCCAGCCCGGCAATTGCAAACCCGTAAGTTCGGTAAGGAAGTCCGGATGCTGCTGGATCGGCTGATTGTGCTGGACGGCCTGGGTTGTGACGCCTGTCGGCAAATCTATGCCGACCCCAACGCCGCCAGTATGCAAATTAGCCTTACCATCGGACTCCGAGGTCGGGAGGCGCAGCATGGCCATGATGGGAATGCCACGAAAGACAATCACTCGAACATCCGGCACGCCGGAAAACGCAAGCGTCTTGAAAATAGAATGGGGGTGGAGCCGCTCTTCGATAATGGCGATGTCTGAACCATCTCCACCGAGAGAATACATACCTGAGAGGATATTGTTCACGTGGAACTTGACATCTGCCCAACTCATCCGCTTGCCAGAGGCTTTTCGAAGTCCCTTTTCATCGGTGCCATCAGCAACGAGAATACCTCCGCCGCCCGAGCCTCGCGCTGGCTTGATAACAAAATCACTGACGCCCTTCAGCATACCCGGAAGCGATTTGACCTGACCGGTGTAATCAACGCGGCTAATCAGTTTTGGCACGCTCACACCAGCTTTCTGGGCGAGCGTCTTGGTTGTCAGCTTATCATCGACGAGTTTGTAGTAACGCCGATCATTGAACGGAGCGACATAGTCTCGATTGCGGCCATTGATGCCAAGTATCTTGTTGCTGGAAAGCCGCCACGGCATGGCTATCCTGTCGAGCAGCGCCATCAGACCGCCTCCTCCCCGCCGTCGGCCGTCGCCCCGAACATATTGAAACGGATGTATTCGGAGAGTTTATATCCGTTATAGCCACCCAGCAGTACAGCAAGCCCCACAACGATCAGGAGCAGTTCCGGGAAAACAAAGGCGAGATACTCGATCTGCTCGTTCGAAATGATCATGTATGCGATAACGGCCGACAATATACTGCCAGCACCGCGTATCAGCGCCTCGCGAGCACCGACCTCTTCCCACATGATCGACATGCGTTCGATTGTCATGGTCAGAATCACAAGTGGGAACAATGATATGGAGAGCCCAAGCGGAATTTGGGCGGCATTTCCAACAAGGGCAATGAGGGCCATCAACAGGGTCACAATAGCAAGAACCGCCGTCAGTCTCGGCACAAGCAGTAGATGCAAGCGAGAAAAATAGGCACGCAGCCCCAGTCCCGCGGCAACAAGCCCGGTAAACAGAGCAATACCGTTCCACAAACCGATCTCACGGAACGACAAGGCGATCAGAACCGGCATGAATGTTCCAAAAGTGCTGAGACCCACAACCTGGCGAAGGAAGGCAATGACGAGCGCGCCGATAGGAACGAGAAAAATCGCACGGAAGACGAGTTGCGTATCCGACGGCAGCGAAAATAGCGACGTCCAGCTGAGAAAAGGGGCCTCGTTGTTGCTGGTCCAAAGGGCGTGCTCGAGGCGGTTGTTCACAACGCTTCGGACGCTGAAACTGATGTCAGGGTCACCGCGTGTTCCCTCGCCGGTGACCAGCGGCTTGTCTCCATAGGCCAGCGGCACGAACACATCGCTGTCGTCTATCCGTCCATTGTTGGGAGAGACCCTTCGCCATCGCTCATCCAGATAGGCTTCGACAGCCTGACGCGGTGTTGCTGAACGCGTATCGTCGCGGACGGTCAAACCAACCACACGGCGGGCAGGAATATCCGCCGCTTGCAGCAGTGTGACGAGGCGGCGCTCGGGCTCACGTAAATCCGCGCTTGCATCTTCGATAATCGTTTCAACCCGTTCGTCCCGCGTATCGGCGAGTATAAGAGCAAGACGTCGAACGAGGCTGGAATCGTCGGCCGAGCTGCGTTCTGCGAGATCGATGACATCGTCTATGGCAAGCAAAAAGGGCGTTGGATCCGACCGAAGAGCACGCCCACGAAGATCAGACGAATATGGTGAGTTCACGCTTGGTCGATCCGCTGCAGATCGAGAAACATTAGTTGAATCAATACGATAACCGCGTATGCGATAGAAAATCGTCTGATCGCCCTCAGCAGACCGTTTCTCAAATAGCATAGTGTCGCCGTCATCATCGTCCTGCTCCAGCACACCGAATCCGCTGGCAAGGGCATCGCTCTCCAACACAACGAAATTGCTCGCGCTGGTGGGCATTGCCGCTTCAACCGAAACAGGACCGGTCCCTCCCGCGAAACGAATGCGGGCCTCTATGTAGTATTCAGATTGTCGGCTGTCTGGTTCGGTAGGGAATCCGAGCTCAGCAACTTTGTAGAAAAAGATTGCAAGAGAAATCGCAATCAACGTCAAAACGACGAATACGATCTCCAAACGCACCATTTACATCACCCCTTCTCTCGCCATGATGTTCTGTTTCAGGCCCGCGGACCCGAGCCCATAAGGCGACAGGGCGTTTCTATTTTTAGTCTAGCACCTTGGCTCAACTGTATAGTCACTGTCAGGATTAACAGCAATATCGCCCTCATCGAGCATATCGCGACCTATCAGAAGTGGATAATTGAAACGTGTTCGGTCTGCGAGACTCACTTCGCCCTCAACAGGAATACCGGCAATACAAAGGTCCAGCTCAACAACTGGCCTGCGCTCGACTCCACCGCCACGGCGCTTGATCGCTACCGTACGAACGACTTTGCGCTCAAGAATGCGCTCCTCGCCTTCCTCATTAGATACGCGAAAGACAACCGTCCGAGATGTATTGCCCTCAACATTGGCGTCCTCAGGGTCGAAATCGAGCATCTCTTCGTCATCGTCGGTTTCAGTATGAAGTTCTAGCTGCTCTTCTTCGCTCAGAGCTTCACGACTGAGAATCTCCGCATGGATGGCGGATGTCTTCGCGCCTGTATCAAGCTTAGCGTCCATGCGAATATCGACCGACATGATCGTGGCGTGCTCAAGCCACCCAAGAATATGAATTTGATCATCTGCGAAGGCAGATGTGCCCAGCGAAGAAACTAACGCAAATCCTGCGGCGGCAGGAATACTAAGAGAACATTTCGGTAATTTCATCATCGTCTGCTCCAACCAATCCGAGCGCGCCTTCTATATGTGTGAAAGACACCCAAGGTACTCTTTCACCATATTCGAGCATATCACTCACTTGATTTTTCTGACTTTTCACCCTTTTGGCCGACCGATATCAAATGTCGATATCAATCCAACATATTGTATTCTCCTTAGACACGTATTTTGTGTCCAAGATGCGGCGCGTTCATGAAACCTGACGGCAACAACGCGGCAGGGATTAACCATTTAGGCGAGCGAAGATCAAGGGTCTCATATCCTATGGCAGATTGATTGCAGCATCTCCCGTCTTGTGGTTCGTCCTTTGCAGCACAGTTTTTAGATCAGATTTCGCTTGATTATGGGGCAGTGACAACATGCAGGACCGTTTTGGCAGAAACCGAAATCCCCGATTGGGAACATGGCTCCCGGTTATTGCTCTGGCAGGACTTGGGACCATTTGGCTTGCGACGACTCAAATGTCGAAGCCGGACAATGTGGAGGCATCGATTCCCAGCGAACAGTTCGAAGCACAAATCGTCCGTCAGTCGCAGCCAGGGAACGAAGGCGAATCCTTTGTAAAGTGGTTCTCCGATGGTCATGATGACGACCGGTGGTACCGTTCGGATTTCGATATGGTCGATCTACCACCGCAGGTAGGCTGGTCCGCAGATCACGTAACCTTCGCGAATGATGCAGCTCATCTCTGGATCACGGACAAGCCAAGCCCAACCAACCCATATACGTCCGGCGAGTATCAGAAGCGCGGCTGGTATGGATTCGGCCGCTATGAGGTTGTTATGAAGGCGGCGCAAGGATCTGGCCTTGTATCATCCTTTTTCACCCATACTGGAAACTATTTCGGCGATCCCCACGACGAAATCGATTTTGAGTTCCTCGGTAAGGACACACGCCGCGTCTGGTTGAACTGGTTCAATGATGGTATCGTAGGTGAATCAAAGTGGCACAGACTCAGTTTCGATGCGGCTGAAGACTTTCATCTGTATGCATTTGAATGGACACCAGAAACGATACGTTGGCATGTAGACGGAGAATTGATCTATGAGCGTCCGGAAGGGTCATTGCCGGTTCCTGTGACCCCGGGCCGGATCATCGTCAATTTATGGACTGGCAGAGAAGCGCAGTATAAATGGCATGGTGAGCCGGACTTTGAATTTGGGAGCAACGCCAGCTACCAGTGTGTTTCTTACCAGTCACCAGATGATCGCGAGTCCCCGCAATGCTCCGACGGATGGCCTCTGCTCGGTAAGAATCAAATGGAAGATCATTTGCACGACGCATCGGAGTAGATTACGAGCGGATCGCGCATTGTCATGGCAAAAGCTGACACACAACAAACGGAAGAGATTTCCTCAAACACCAGTGGGGTGGAAGGCGCGTCTGTGCTTGTAGCAATTCCCACGCTTAATGAAGCCGATCACATCGAAAAGTGTATCCGCTCGCTCATCACAGATGACGACCGCATTCAAAAAGCGAAGTTTGTTGTTGCCGATGGGGGCAGCACCGATGCGACATGCGAGACGGTCCGCGAGCTTCAGACGGAGTTTGCTAACCTACACCTGATAGCAAACCCAAAGAAACTTCAGTCTGCGGCCATAAACCAAGTGGCCCGTGACCAGCGTGAAGCACAACACACCTGTCTCATTCGCTGCGATGCCCATGCCGACTACCCAAAGGGCTTTGTTATGGCGATCGCGGACTCACTGGCCGAAAAACAATCGGCATCAGTTGTTGTCTGCATGGATGCGGTGGGCAAGACAAATTGCTTTCAGAAAGCAAATGCGTGGGTTGTGGACACCCCGCTCGGCTCCGGCGGAGCGGCCCATCGCGGCGGCGCAAAATCCGGCTATGTCGACCATGGTCACCATGCCGGTTTTAACCTCTCGTGGTTTGATACGGTTGCTGGGTATGATGAGCGCTTCTCCCATAATGAGGACGCCGAGCTGGACCAAAGATTGACAGCTGCAGGCGGCAAAATCTGGCTGAATGCAGATGTTCGCCTTGATTACTTTCCGCGGGACAAGATCACATCCCTCGCTCGGCAATATTACAGTTATGGCCGAGGCCGCGCCAAAACCATCGCCAAGCACAAGGCTAGACTGAAGCTTCGCCAGCTTGCCCCGATTGTCATACTGATCGCCTGCGTCGCCGGACTGCTGCTATCCCCGGTTTATCCTTGGGCCCTTTTGGCACCCATCGGGTACGGATTATTGCTGACGGCGGCATCTCTCTGGGGGTGTGCTTCCATGAACAGTCCGTGCGGTGTTCTTGCAGGACCAGCCGCTGGCACGATGCACATCGCATGGGCGACAGGGTTTATTCATCAGAGACTCAATCGTTAGACCGAAACAGAAAGGGTCTCTGGAAAAGGCGGTCTGGCCTATCGGGCTCCGCGCCCCAAAAGTACGGCTGGTATGGTTCTGAGGAGGATCGTTAAATCCGCTAGCAATGAGACATTTTCCGCATACTCGGTATCGAACTGCACGCGCTCGTCATACGAGGTGTCGGATCGGCCTTCCACTTGCCACAACCCGGTTACACCCGGGCGCACTGAATCGTAATACGCGATGTCATCCTGGTAACGGGCGACTTCCTCCGCAACAATGGGGCGAGGACCGACGACCGACATCTCTCCGCGGATGATGTTCAGGAGTTGAGGCAACTCATCCAGGCTGGTGCGCCGTAGAAACTGGCCAAAGAATGTAATCCGAGGATCATTTCTAAGCTTCTGACTTTCAGCCCATTCGGCTGCCAGTGCCCCATCAGCTTCGAGGATAAGTTCGAGAATTTCCTGCGCATTTGTCCGCATAGTGCGAAACTTCATGCAGTAGAAATACTCCCCACGGAAACCGCGGCGGCTCTGGATGAAGAACATGCTGCCACCATCCTGCAGCTTGATCAGTATTCCAATCAATAGCATTAGTGGGGAAAGGAAAGCGAGGAGTGGAACAGCGATAAACAGATCCATTATCCGCTTGCCGACTGGAAGCACGGCATGCTGCCGCTCCTCTTCCCCAGCAACCAGCGTTTTCGTTGCGCCGTTTTCTACAGCAGACTGATACTTCATTACGCTCGTCCCGAATTCCCGGTTTGAACCCATCTGCATGGGTCCAAACAAGATTTGCGCCAACTTACTGAGAGTTCTATACGTCTGCGTCAAAAGCGGGGTATTCGGCCCCAACCGCGAACCATATCCGGGGTATACAGACCGTCCCACCTCACGGCGTTGCACCCCTGATTTTCGGTCTCTCCGGGTTTGCCCCCCAAAGAACTTCTTCAGCTCTCCAAACAACTCCCTGCTCGCTGAGCTTAAGAAATTGTTAATCGCAAGATCGCCTTCCACGCCAGCCTTTTCTCCAAATACGCGAGCATTTTTTTGCAGTGCGCAAAAGTTAATCGTCCGCACTCGGTCTATCATGCCACAAACTATACTGCGGCTGGTCTTCAAGTAGACATGATGGGTGCCCGCAATCGGGAAAAATCGGCCCGTTCTTATGCTGGCAAAGGGAATCTATCCCCAGCCTGCTCGCCTGCCCCACAGGAGAACTCCAACGAGTGAACACCGCCTATCAGGCGAAATTAGCGGATTATCATCAATGATCTCAGATGCTGTGCAATCCAAATGGACGAGGATTTGGGGTTTCTATTTTTATCTGTATACGCACTGTGTCCCACAGTGGCACGAATGCGTTTACGCTATTGTGCAATATAGGGCCGCAAGAAATGTCAAATAGAAAAGGCGAGTTGTGTGCCGCAATTTATGGAATCGTTAGTATTTTGGGAGTCATTGTCAGTAGATACGATCGGAATTGGCGACTTACACATCAGTTCTGTGAATCGTTTTGGAGACGAAGCAAATATTCCCGAATAGAGAATTCTCCATGACAGGAACCGCACCAAACACGATTTCAGCCGTTGGCAATGCGACACGAAGATCGCCTTCGGCAGACATTATCCGGCTCGCAGATCTTCCTTATCGGGACGATACGAAACGCTGGCCGCTCTGGAAAACAAGCCTCCTTGTACTCTTGCTTTGTGGCGGGTTCTGGTCTGCAATCATCTACACGATGATTCACTATCTGACTTGATGCCCTCGGCGGAAGCAGCAGAGAAACGAGCCGTAACTTTCTCTCCACAAACTCTCAAAGCCCATGATGCGAAATCCGGTATTGCCGCTGGGTGAGCGAATGCAACACTAATCAGCCGTGCTAATCGCCGTTTCTTGAGTGCATCAATAAACAGAGCAAGCGCGTGATCATTCTGACGCGCGCGGAGCAAACGGCGCGATGCATCAGCTTCGGCCTTTGTAAAATTGTGCCCATATTCTCGGTTCAGTCGCTTATGCGCTGAAACAATGGCAGCGGCTCTTTCCGAATCGAGACGCCAGGACAGAGACCCTTGCCTGAGTGTGTAGTGATAAAGTGGCTGGGAGGTCAGGACCATTGACGCTCCCTTTGCAAGAAGCTCGGCCACTAGATAGAAGTCTTCGCTGTTGCGCAAAGATTCATTATAGTGAACATTCAGTGCGGATTTTCGAAAAAGGGGTTTCAGGTATCCAAGGCTCTCACCGAACCTGATATTCGAGCGCGGATCCAGATACTCTTTCAGCGTCAATGGCACTATCGGTTCTGCCCCGGACATATCGAGAAACGGGCGAAAAACAGCCCGGTCAGGCGTATCGTCAACCGCAAACATATTGTCGACGACAATGTCGGCCTTTTCCGTTTCCGCCAGATCGATCAGGGTTCTGAGGCGTCGCGGATCCATGCTGTCATCGTCGTCGAGAACAGCTATGAATGACGCTCTGGATAGCTCTATTGCCAGGTTTCGCGCCGCCGATGGTCCTCGGTTCTCGGACAGTTTTTCATGTCGGATACGCCGATCTTCCAATGCAAAAGCCGACACGACCTGTTCCGTTTGATCAGGGGAAGCATCATCAACAATAATAAGTTCCCAGTTTACCCCCTCCTGCTTCTGAACGGAACGGATTGCGGTCGCAATGAAGTCGGCAGACTTCCAGGCTGGCATAATGATACTGACGTCAGGGAGTTCACTATGTGTCATGATCGGAATGTGGCGACTTCCGGTATTGGTGGTGGTGCGATGGCGAGCACCCGTCTGAATTTTGATTCGCCAGCAACAGCTGACACACCGGCAACCAGGAACAGGACGATCCCGATCTCAACCACGCCGAAAAGATATGACTCGGTAAAACTCACAATGATCGTGCTGAGGACAATCAACAGAAGCAGAGCTTGAGCCATTCCCGGCTCTCGTGACCAGTGCCGGATGGCACCGGAGAATACCCAGAAGATCTGTACCAGCATCAGAGCGAGACCAAACAGACCAAGATGAACCAAGACCTCATAGAAGACCGAATGGAAAGAAAACCGCGTACCGGGATCCTTGTATGAGTAGTCCAGAATGGACTCCGCTGCTCCGTTGTCGGGGATCCAAAAACCGGCTGCCCCGACGCCTAGCCACGGCTTCTGCTCGGCCAGTCTTGCGGCATCGGCCCAGAGCACAGTTCTGTTGGTAAGGGTCGTATCCTTACCGAGCTGGAACAGACTATCGTTCAAAAATGTATTGTTAGGCATGTTCAAGAACACAAGAACACCGAGCGCGAAGACAGCGGTAGTCAAGAGCACCAGAAGCGTCCTCAAATGCTGCACTTTGCTAACATTTGTCCAAACAAGCCAAATCCCCACCATCAATGCGATTGATCCGCTTGCTAGAAGCAGTGCCGTTGCCGATTCCGCCCGAAGCACAAGAATCGCAGTGTGAATCACAAAAGGCACCGCAGCGAGGCGAAGAAGGATATTCTGTACTCGATCGAGCGCAACACCGAGAGACACGATGGTGATGAGCTGCATACGGATCGAAAAAATATTCTTCTGTGAGTAAAGGCCGTCCAGCGTCCCGATACGCGGTACTTCATTCGTGGCTATTATGGCCGAGATTGCGCAGGCAACGAAGGCTGCGCGGACAATTTCCCGCGGCGTCAGTCGCGCGGCGATGTAAATCGCGATAATCGCGGTTAACGTCATCATTATTCCGAATCGCAAGGCGGCCGATGATGCAGGCGACCACAACGTTGAGGCTGCAGCGAGAATAGGAAGAAGGAGGAGCGGCCAGCATCTGAAAGCCACGGGCACGATCTGCTCGTATCGCAGGACGCTCATACCGATAAAGTAAAGCACAAGCGGATAAAGTATCAATTCATCTCTTGGAAAAGGAATAAATGACACCAGAAGCCAAAGTGAGATAACTGCCTGCTCCCAAAGGGGTGCGGAATCCCTAGGAATAAGTACATGTCGAGCGTCTACAGCTGCGGCAGGTTGGGAAGCGAAAGGATTGATGGCAACCATATCTGTCCTTCACTCACCAAGTATTTCGTTTAGCAAGTCCCGCATGGCACCTCGCGGTTGAACAAAAACCTCGTCTGGAAGTGCGAGTAAGGCTTGGCTCTGTTCTTCCACGTCCTCGCGGTGCTCCAACAAATTCCCGATCAATTCGATGAGCGTCTCATGCAAAGGCTCGGCCACCTCATAGCCGCATGCCTTGGCCTTTATCCAACGCGCGGTCTGGGTCCCTGAAGGAGCGATGGGAGGGACTGCAAAGTAACCACCCTCATAAAGTCTGTTTGGCAGAAGCCAAACGGAGTTGAAGCCCGCCTCCATAAAGTCCCCCGCCCATACAAGATCAACGGACCCGTAAATCTCGGCGAGATCCTCGGGTGCCTTGAACGCACCATCAAACGAAATATTCGGGAAATCGCTGATTTTGCTATTGAAATCCGGAAGCTCTTTGATGCTAACACGCCCACGCAAATTGATATGTATCCGGTCGCCAAGGGCCCCAGCCAAACTGGTCAGTAAATCAAGACTTCTGGCACACCGCAGTATGCCGAACCATCCAAGCCTTAAAGGACCTGCAGATGATGGCTGCACAAATGAAAGCGGACGGGCTCCATAGTCCATGCCGTCAACCATTCGGTTTTCAACCAGGTAAACTGGAATATCCAATCCGTATCTTGGCTTGAAATGCTCCCGAACGAAAGCCGGAGAACTCACGACAAGAGCCTTACAGCGTCGAAGCAGCCGCCCTTCCAGCTGCCGCATTGTAGCTCCAAGAAGGCCATGCCCCACCAAAGAGCGATGAACATCAAGGCACTCATAGACGACTTCAGTATCGAGTTTCAAAAGACGCTTGGCCTCAAAAGCACAGGCCAGCATATCAAGGTTGCGGGCATAGATAAGGTCAGCTTTTTGAAGACAGCCCGACGCTGCAACCTTATGGGCACCTGCGAAAATCTGCCTTATGCGGTTTGCGAAAGCGCCATCTCGCGTTTCTCCAAGATCGATCGTTGGCCATTCTGTTTCAGCACTCTGGCCCCGACGCATCATGAAGCCGGTCACATCCAGACCGTCTGCCAAGAACGCCAGGGCTCGGCGGCGCACAGCCGCGTCGTGAATATCATGTCCGAAAAAGGCGATGCGCCGCGTAGGCTTTGCCATCGGACTGGCTTCTAAACGGGGCTTGCTCGCAGCCTCGGAAAAAGAAAGATCAACAGGCTCGGTCATCGGAACTCGATCATGCTGCACATTCTGCCGAATGCTGTAAACTTCAACAGGAAGTCGAGCAGCGCAGGCATATCAGACTAACGGCTCAGCCTGGCACATGCCATCAATCCGTCGAATAGTACTTATTGTACGACTGGTAAGCGGCGCTGTCATAGCCAAGACGTTTCCGCTTGGCGAGATCGACAAAGGTCATGGCAATGCCTGAAGTGTTCGCATTGAACTCTTTCAAGACATTCAAAGTCTCCTGGACCGTCCAACGGCTGGTAGACCGCCATTTGGCAACCACGATCACCTGATCCGCCTTGCTGGCGATCACGCGAGATTCCGACATGAGCAGGATCGGGCCAGTATCGATAACGATCAGATCATAGGTTTTCTTCAGTTCACTCATAAGAGCATCGAAAGCACGAGATCCGAAGACGTCACGTGGTGTATTTCTAGCATCGGTAAGAGGCAGAATGTGCAGACCTGTTTGTTCATCAATAACGATAGCATCCTCAAGGGCAACTTCCCCGAAAAGATGTTCGATGAAACCACGCTCCGGCTCGTATCCAATGACTTCTGTAAGCTGACGGCGGCGGAAGTCCCCATCAATGATGATGGTCTTTGCACCTGCCATTGCCGACATCCGGCCAAGACAATGGGTAATCGATGTCTTGCCTTCATCGGGCAGCGACGAAGTGATCGCTACAACTTTCGACTCCTTGTCCAGATCGGCAAAGATAATCGATGCCCTGAGATTCCGAATACTCTCGGCAAAAGCAGATAATGGATTCGCAATAAGATAATCTGCTGGCGACATATCCTGCCGACCAAAGCCTTTCAACTTGGTGAGAAGCGGAATGGATCCAATGCTCGGCAATCCGAACATCCGCTCGATATCTTCAGCTGTCGAGAAATAGTTGTCGAGAAGTTCGGCGACGACGACCAAACCGCAAGCAAGGACAGACCCCAAAACAATCCCAAGGAAAATGTTTAGATTCGTCCGCGGCAAAGACGGAAAGGTCGGGACCGTCGCTGTTGCAAGAACGCGCGCATCCGGAGTCGCATAATCTTCGGTTGAAGACGCCTCGTTAAAGAGGTCCAAGGATTCCTGATAGATCAGGCGTTCGGATTCTGCGTTCCGCTCCAGTTCGGCGAGGCCTACCTGAGCCTGATTGTTACGATTTAGCCGGGCATTAAGCTGCGACCGGTTGTTACGAAGGCTGGTGATCCGCTGTCGGGCAACGCTCACCTCGCCTTCGAGGCTCGACACGATGCGGCTCACCTCAGCAGCGATTTTCGCTTCCACGTCAGCAACTTCATTATTGATACGAATGATTTCTGGGTGCCTTGGTCCGTAGCGCGCCCGGAGTTCGGCCCGCTCGCCCTCTACATCGGTTTGCTGGCGGCGGAGATCGGTGATCACATTCGAGTTGAGGACTTCAGCGACACCGTCAAGATTGCCTCCACTTGCAAGCGTGTTGCGAACATTGCTAAGGCGCGCCTGTCGCTCGGCGAGGTCAGCCTCTGCGGCAATTAGATCGCCGGTAACGCGAGTAATCTCCTGTTCTGTCAGGGTAGTACCCTCAGCGGTTTGAATATCATTCTGACGTTTGTATTCGGCCACCTCAGCCTCGGCATCGGTCACTTGCCGGCGTAAACCGTCAAGGCGTTCCGACAGAAATTGGAGACTGCGCTCCGTGGCTTCCAGCTTCGCGTTGAGTTGGTCAACAAGATATTCATCGGCAATCGTATTTGCGAGCTGCGTTGCAAGGCGGGGGTCTTCACTACTCACCGTGATGTCGATGATAAATGTAGCACCGAATCGCGTTACGCTGATCTTGTTCTCCAGAATTCTTACAGCCCGAGCAAACCTCGCCTGTGCCTTTTCCTGTTCAGTCAGCCTTACGCCTTCATCATTCCTATCGCCAGAGAAGAGGCCACCGATAAACGAAAATATACCTTCGACAAAACCAGGACCGCTGCCATCGTCCAAGAGGGCAGGATTGAATTCCGGGATCGAGACGAGATCCATACGCTCTGACACACGCTCAAGAAGCCGCCGGCTTTTGATGATTTGCACTTCCGTATCTATCTCGGCCGTCGAGGTCCCCAGATTTTGATAGAAAAGCTCATCACCTGGCCCTGTCGTACGACTGTCCACGATAACTTTCGTTGTAGTAGTGAAGATCTCAGTGGCCTGCATCGTCATGATGGTGACAACGGAAACGGTTAGAACGAACGCCGAAATCATGATCCACATACGTCGACGGGCAGCCTGCAGCAAGCCGGGCAAATCTATCAGCGCATTCTCGCCCGATTTTATTGGCGCGCCATAGGCCGGATAGGCCGGCACATTCAGGCTGGGATAAGCTTTGTTCACTTTTCGGTTCTCCGGTCAGTGTTGGCCATTAACCCATTACGGGAAGAGCGTGATTTCAAACCCAACAATGTTCTGGCTGAATTGTTCAGAGAGCAATGTCGAGTCTCGGTTGGTATAACGATAGAAACCTTCGAAATGCACGCGCTTATTGAGTTTGTAGATACCCCCAAATCCGACATCAAAGAAGGTATCATCACGGTCATCGTCCTCAAAACTGGTATCGAAGACCCCGCCTTGAGCATAAAGAAGAACATTGCGGAGTAACTCGTGATCAACTCGCAATGTACCACTGGTGTCCGTCGCAGCTGCTGCTGTTACAAGCCCAACATCAGTCGTCCGACGAGAAGCAGTCGCTGTTACCGTGGTTAAGCGTGTTGGGAACCATTGTAGCCGGCCGTTTACACTCAACCCTTCAATGTCGCCAAAGACATCAGACTCCCGATCTTCCTCCAAATAGCCGACAGCGACATCGCCGCGGAATGGACCTTGAAGTTCAAAATTGATACCGCCTTCTATTGTAAATCCATCAGAATCACGAACGGAAAAAATACCAGGGCTGGTTTCGGTTGTGGTGTCGAAGTCGCGTTCGAAATAGCTTCCTTGTACAAAAATGGCGTAATCACGAGTCAGAGCATATGACACCCGCCCCCGGACCGTCTGTGTTTCCACATCCCGAAAATCCTGATCAACCCCAGCAATAGAGTCATCAAACCCATCTACATCGTCAAAATCCGTATCAACGTACTCATAACCTACAAAAGCAAGAATGCGGGACCGCTCATAATTGAGAAAAACATCACCACCATACTCGAATAGCTGAACGGGCTCACCAAAATCGTCCAGAATCGAAATCTGCGTCCGGGGTTCGTTTCGCTGACGAACAAAAGTGCCACCGGTAACATTCCAGTCATTGTTGACATCGACCCTGCCGCGAAGGCGCGCCTGAGAGTTTGTAACACTCTCGCTGCTTTCATCGATGAATTCAAAACGCTCAACATTCACACTCAGACCTAATTCGTGCCGAGACCAGTCTGTCCGGGTGTCAGAAGCTCCTCGAAACGTGAATGCAAAATCGCTTGCTTCATTGCTCTCTGTCGCAAATACGTTGTCATTGTAAAGTCCGCCAACAGCGACGGAATTCCTTGAAACGAGACTTCCAATGCGAATTGGCTCCGGATCAAATTCAGGTTGCTGACGATCTTGGACGGCTTGATTGCGATCACGCTGGAAGAAATCTTGCGCAGCCGCCAACGACAGATTGGCAGACGCCATCGCAGCACCCAGGAGAATGGCTGATCTGTATCCGAACATAACTAATATCCCTCACGCCTCATGGCAAAAATGCGTTAACTCGGACGGCTTTCAAGAACAGTGCCATAAGAATTCACGCGGCAATACACTTGAACCTCAGGCGATTTCCCGAAGTCCGTATGCTGTACATACGCATCACAAGTTAAAAGCTTCTTGCTTTGTCAAGACACCTAAATTTTGCCTCCCGTCCCCAAGCCCGCGAAATGAGGAAAAACCTAAAGGAATGGGAAATCAAATAGAAAATTGAATTGTTACGGCATTTGTGAACAATCGCCTAACCCTTGACTTTCGAATACTAGTCTAGATTGGTCAAATATTCTCAGTTGCAGACAATTGGCTAGAAGAGGCGCTCCCCTACACGGATCGTGTCACCGGGGCGCACCCTCAGTGTCGGTGACAACCGGACTGCGCTTTCGGAAGTTTCATCTGCACCTCGTATAAATATGGTTCTGCGATTGGCGCGGTAGGTGAAGCCTTCCGCGGTAGCAACTGCATTCATAACCGTCAAAGCATCAGTATACGGATACTCCCCTGGGCGGCCGACTTCGCCCAAAATATAGTACGGGCGGAAATTGATAACCTCGGCGCTAACTCTAGGAGATAAGAGGAGTTCTTTTTCGATCAGCTGACGCTCAACTTCCTGTTGGAATGCCCGGACCGTCGTCCCAGTCGCCGGGATCTCACCAACCAGAGGCAATGACACGAGACCAGTTCCATCGACCAGATACTCTCCGGAAAGATCTGGCTCTCCGAACACGGTCACGCGAAGTCGGTCTCCGTTTCCGAGTGTGTAAGCATCGCTATTGCTGACGACGGTCGGAGAAATGTCGGACACCGGAGCCGCGTCACGCGGTGCGATAGGAGCAGACTGACAGGCAGGCAAAAGCGTCGCTGCCACGACTGTCAGAAAGAAAACCAACGAATTGGGTATGCGCATTTTACGTCCCTCAGAATTACTCGCCTGTGCCGATTTTAGCCAAAAACGCTCACGTTGATAGGAATGTAACTGTATCCCGCACAAAACATGCCGCTGTCAGACGTCCAGTCATATAGGCTCCTGTGTCCACAGCAATACGCCGGTCATCACGATATGGCTCGGAGACTGGCGTATGACCATGAACCACAACCTGCTCAAAGGGTTCATCGCTATTGATGAACTCGTCCCGAATCCAGAGAAGATCATCTTCGGTCTGCTTCTCGATTGGTCGTCCCGGCCGCAGTCCAGCATGAACAAAGAAGTAGTCACCAATGGACGCCGAAATCTGTAGATTCAACAAAAAGGATCTGTGCTCTTCAGGTAGAACTTCGATCAGCGCCTGGTTTGCTTCAACCCACTCTTCGGCCTGTGTTCGCGTGCGCGGTGGCCGGACGCCGTAAGAGGTTAAGGTCTCTCCTCCTCCGTAACCTGCCCATCGTGGCCCGAAGGCCGGCTCGCTCATGAACTTCAGAAACGCTTCCTCGTGGTTCCCTTTTAGAAAAACGCAGTTGTGGCCCGAAACGCGGTCCCCGATCAAAAAATCAATTACGTCTTTCGATTGGAACCCCCGGTCGACATAGTCGCCTAGGAGAACGATCACTACCTCGTCACTGGGCTCACACGTCTTGATATCTTCCTCAATGAGATCGAAAAGGCGCTCCAACAAATCAGCGCGGCCATGGACATCGCCGATCGCATAGACCCTCATGCCATCGGGTACTTTGGAACTCCGAGGTGCAGCCTTTACAGGCTGCGATTGGACGTTAGGCAGCACATTGAAAGACCAACGGTCGGAGCGCTCCAACCTCGCGACGACGAAATCGTAGCCGCGATATGCCAAATCTGTCAGCTGTCTGCGACAATCATCGCTCCAGCGACTGAACTGAGCTATTCTATGCCTCAACCAGATCACTTTAGGTCTTCAACCTTACTCTTCCACGCATGCTGTACGTGCAGAAACTACACCAAACTCCAGAAAGTGTGCAAAAATCGGTCAAGCTGACGGGCGGCAGAGATATTGCACTTCGAAGTCCAACATATTCCAATCCGTAGCTAACAAGCACAAGGTTCACTTTTGAAACCCTGTGATATCTATAGCGAAAAGGCGATTTCACGACAGATAGGATGCAAAAAGTCACAATTATCATCGCCGCCTATAATGCTGAAAAGACGATCGCGAGGGCGGTATCCTCCGCGCTCGAGCAGACTTGTGCTCCTGATATTATCATCGTTGACGATGCATCTTCGGATGATACTGCGGCGGTCGTCGAAAACATGGTCAATGGCAATCCTCGCGCTCGCCTGCTGATACAATCCGTCAATCAAGGGCCTTCCGCTGCGAGAAACCGGGCAATTGCCTCAAGCAAAACAGAGTGGGTCACGCCACTTGATGCGGATGACGCAATGGAGCCGGAGCGGCTCGAGCGGATGCTCGCAATTGCAAATGCCGAGGCTTGGGATGCCATTGCCGACGATCAGTATCGCATTTCAAGCTGGGCTGAGGGAGCTACAAGACGGCGCTTATGGTCGGATAACGATTTTGAAAAAATCGAGCTTAACCTATCGATATTTGTCCGCGAGAATATCGAACACTATTCGGGATTTGGCCGTGAGCTCGGCTTTATCAAGCCCATTATCAGACGGGACTTTCTAAAAAAGCACAGTCTCGCCTATGATGAAAGCATGCGCCTTGGCGAGGACTATGATCTCTATGCGCGCATGCTAGAGCATAACTGCCGATTCGGCCTCGTCGACCCGCAAGGGTATCTCGCCTTTGACACGCCGGGATCGCTCAGCCGTGCGCATGGCTCAGAAACTCTGCAAAGACTCGTTCAATCGGATCGACGGCTTCTGGCCAATACAGATCTGGAAACGCAAACACGCGGGCTGATAAAGGAACATCTGCGCTTCAATCAAAAAAAGGTAGCGATAGCGAAATTTGGCGAAGCATTCCGAGAGCGAGATATCCGAAAAGCACTGTCGAGCTTCATTGGTCCGCCATCTGTCATCGGCGATTTGATCGCCAATCTGTTTTCAATTGCCCGCAAAAAAATTCGGCGAATGGACAGGGTTTGAGCGCATCTTCAGTTGTTAACGCAATCTTATCATCCTAAGGAAGTCGCCCTAGGTGCAGATCGGATGGGGCAAACCGACCATGGATGGGCAGGGTGATATGTCAGCGACTGTGACAGCCATTGCGAATCTGAAAGGCGGGGTCGGCAAGTCTACCACTACAGTCATGCTCGCTGATGGCTTGTCATACTTCTATGGCTTAAACGTCCTTGTCATCGATCTGGACGCCCAGGCGAATTCGAGCCAGATGCTCCTTACTGAACAAGGGGTCGACGCGGCCTCTAAGCAGGGCAAAGGCGCGCACCATCTGCTAGGCCAGTTTCTTGACGGTAAGAAAGCGGCCGCCGCTCCGTTCATCATGCCAAACGCTGTTTCAATTGAAGAATTACGCGTCGCCGAGATGAATTCAGAACGCCTCGGCTGGATCGCAGCCCTGCCTGCAAATCCGCAACTTCGCATGGACGAAATGAGTCTCGAAGAAGAGTGGTATTCCCGCACTGGCACACCAACGACCCTATCGGAGGCGCTGGCACGCCACTTCGAAAACGGTTTCGCAGATCTCCTGCCGCTTTACGATGTCATCTTGCTGGATTGTCCGCCCCACCTATCCCCTCTGTCGAGAGCCGGTCTTGCCCTTGCAGATGTGTTCGTTCTGCCGACACTGGCAGACCCCGTCTCAGGTTGGGGCACCAAACAGTTCATCAGCTGGGTAAAAGACAATCTGCGCGCCGACCTTACTGACCGCAGCTTTTCAGTAATAACCCGCTTTAAGAACACATCTTACGCCCGCCAAATGCGCAACGAACTCCAGAACATAACCTTAAAAGACGTCTGGTTCGGACCTAACATTCCAGAGTCAGTGGATGTTTTGCGCGCCATGGAGCGCCCTGCTCCGGATAGCTATGACACTTTCCGTGGCAAATACGGCAAGATGAAAAACGAGGTCAGACGCCTGAGCGATGAATTCGTTGATTTTCTTGTTTCCCGGCGGTGGGAAATAAAACCGGAAAGGTTTCGTGATTAATCATGACGGAGCCTGAGGGATTTAGCAAAGACAGGGATGCTATCGCCGCCCTTGATCGCTTCTTCGACGAGCTTCGGACGGAAGTGCGATCAAATCCGGACCTCGCCTACCGATTAGTCAAAGCGCTTGGAGCGGACATCTCTTTTGAAAGCACCGAGGCGGCAAAGCTCTTAAATCTCCGCGAGCTTGCGGGCACAAAGAGTGAAGAAAAATTCCGAACGAGCCTCGAAACCCTGTCGCTCGCCCAGATCAAGTCGGTCATGAAAACCAACAACCTCGCAAGTCCTGTCGACATGAAGGGTATGAAAAAGCCCGAGCTAGTCGATATGGCCCATGAACGCGCCATCGCGAAGGCGAAAGAGAAAACAGGCAAATAGAATCAGCTCAGCGATACACCGGCTATCCCGATTAGATCACCCAAGATATCTGGGATCACATCGACAAGATCTCCGGCGATCAATCCAGGACCAATCCGCTGCGCCGCATCACCATGAAACCATACCCCAGCGCAAGCAGCATCGAATGCCTCCATACCCTGCGCCACAAGACCCGCAACCATACCGGCAAGCACATCGCCAGTTCCTGCCTTGGCGAGCCAGGGGCTTGCATGGGTATTGACGACAAGCGATCCGCCAGGAGACGCAATGACAGTGTCTGGCCCCTTTAGAATGACCACAGCCCCAGTAAGCTCCGCTGCTTCAACGGCTCGACTGGTCCGGTGGCCGGTAATCTGCGGAAAAACTCTGGAAAACTCCCCTTCATGGGGCGTTAGAACCGCTGGGCCGGCAATCTGATCCCAGAGTTTCAGGGCATTTGCATCCAATATACGCGGGACACTTGCACCAAGCCCCTTCACCTCCTCAATACGGCTTGCTTCATATCCACCCGGACCTAAAAGACATGCTGTTACACGCTTTAAGTCGGTCGCCGGTCCGGATGACACCATAATGTCAGGGGGCAGGCTCGCGCGGAATACGTCCACTTGATCATGGGAAAGGACCGAAACCAGACCCGCCCCTATGCGAGATGCAGCCGCTGCTGCCAGGCGTGTTGCACCGGTCAAGGCGGGGGCACCCAGAACAGCCAAATGTCCCCGCGTGTATTTATGCGCATCCCTTGTAGGCCGAGGGAAAGCACTCAGCCATAAATCTGGGGAGTTCGGAGTGGTCATATCAATAGTCTCGCGAAAGGTTTGCCGAGAACTGAAAGGCGTAACGCTCTTTTTCCAACTGCGCTATGCGCAAAAGGCCCGCTGAATTCAGGGATAGGCGAGCGATAAGGTCCGCAAGGCACGATCAACAATATCTTCATCAGAAAGGCTGGCAAGTTCAAGCGCCGCGGTTCCACCGTTGAAAACCATGATAATCGGCTCTCCGATATATTTCGCCAAGTTGAGCCAGCTATTGAAATGACCGCGAGCTAAATCATTCTCTGGGGTGGCAATCCAGGTAATGTCGGCATCCCAGAAAACCTCTTCAAATTGAAGATAGACCTTGTCGAGCGTGCCCATGCCCAGACGCTGAATGGCGGTCTGCTTATCCCTGGGCAAGGGCGGCGTAAACTCAACCGTATTCCGCTTAAGCACACCCAGCGGCAGAGTAACGACCACAGCATCGAAACCTTTAAGCTCCCCTTCGGAAAACCCTACTCTAACGCCGGTTTGATCGTACTCTATGGAACGAACAGGTGTGCTCAGGCGAACATCATAATCACCTTCCAGCGCGCGGAAAATCTCTCCATAGCCTCGGGGGAACTTAACGTCACCGCCGCTATGATCGCTGTAATTCCAATAGGCCAGCAGATTGATCTGATCGATATCAGCAGCAATGCCGTGCTGAACTTCCGTAATATCTTCGAGCCAGTCGGGCACATCTCTGTCAGAAATAGACCGTCCATCACGCCCGCGGGTGATGTATATATCGTCGGTCGCGATCCGAGGAAGATCCAGCCGATCAGAAAGCTCAGTCAGCGGATTTCGCTGAACGCCATGTATCCAACTGCCGCCAAGATCGAGCGGCAGGCCGAGACGCGTATCTGTCCAGACACGGCCCCCTATACGGTCCCGCGCCTCAAACACAGTCACACTTACATCGGCCAGCGACAGTTTATGAGCCGCTGACAAACCGCTCATGCCTGCACCGATAACTGCCACGCGTTTACCCTGCATACTCAGAACCTCATCAGCAGCGCGTTGGCCAGACTCATAGGCCGCATGAACTGTGCTGTTGCGCTTTGGATGGGCAGCTTCGCCAGCGAAGAACATCCGATCTCCAACAGGACGGGCGAGATGACGATGATGGCGACGCCAAGCTCCCTTCGCGAGATACGAATAGGAACCAAAGGCGTAGGGATCCTGGCTCCAGTTTGTGCGCAAATAACCAAGTGGCTGATGAGGTACGTCGCCTCTCGCATCCCACCAGGGAGTAAAGCCCGCGACCAGGCCAGCCCCGACACCTTTCAAAAGCGTACGTCGATCCATGTCCATCACCTGTTTAGCCTATGAACTTGAGGCCGGCACACGGTATAAGACAAGTGGATTCGCTGAATTATGAGCCAGTCATGATTTTTTGCCTCCACGCGAAGACGAAAATTGCGGCCCTTCGAGTTCCAGCCTTAGCCTGCCTCAGCGGGCGAATCTGCGCGGGATTCCCGTTTTTGTTCAGACTGTTGCGAATTGACACGCAGCATGACTTTAGGCGGCAATTTGACCCTGAAACCATCCAAATCAATGCTTCGATTTGAATTTGACTGTAATATACCCTCTTGCATAACAGGATAATCTGTTAGATGGCTGGCGCTCGACCTTTTACTGGATAGTGACACCGCTGGTTAATTGGCCCTTCTAAGTACCATACACCCAACAATGAC
>JBCCUK010000036.1:0-32619 GCA_039196965.1 Pseudomonadota bacterium
CCGCAGTCTGTTATTCCACCGGGAGTTATCTCCCTGAAAAGACGGAAGAAAAGTCTTGGCTGAAGCCTCCCAGACCTCCGAAGCCGCAAGGCGGTACGCGAGTGCGTTGTTTGACCTGTCCCAGGAAAAAGGCATTTTGGCGGACGTGCATTCCGCTTTCGGACGGTTTTCAGAAACCGTTTCTGGCTCGAAAGACCTGTCTCGCCTGATCGCGTCGCCGCTTTTTGCCCGCGAAGATAAGGCGAATGTTCTAAAGCAGGTCGCCGACGGTGCAGATATGCCAGACCTCCTCGCCAAGTTTCTCGGCATGGTGGCCATGAATGGTCGCGCAGCCGACCTGCCAGCTGCCTATGACGCGTTCGACGCGCTTTATGCGAAGCAGCGCGGCGTGCAGCGGGCCGTTGCCAAGACTGCCAAGGAAATGAGCGCGGACCAGCGCACCCGGCTTGAAGGCATCATCGCCAAGGCCGTGGGCGGAGATGTGGATCTTACAACCGAGGTCGATGAAGACCTTATTGGCGGCATTCAGCTGCGTATTGGATCGACACTTGTCGATGCCAGCCTGAAAGCCAAACTCGAACGACTGAACACTGCCATGAAGGGAGCCTGAGGCCCATGGACATTCGCGCAGCAGAAATTTCTGACATCCTCAAAAACCAGATCGAGAATTTCGGCGTTGAGGCCGAAGTCTCTGATGTCGGTCAGGTGCTCTCCGTTGGTGACGGTATCGCCCGGGTCTATGGGCTCGATAATGTCGAAGCCGGCGAGATGGTCGAGTTCGACGGCGGCATCAAAGGCATGGCGCTGAACCTTGAGACGGACAATGTCGGCGTCGTGATCTTCGGCGATGACAGGGGTATTAAGGAGGGCGACAATGTCAAACGTCTCTCCGAGATCGTGTCAGCGCCGGTCGGCAAAGGTCTGCTTAGCCGCGTGGTGAACCCGCTGGGCGAGCCGATTGACGGTAAGGGTGCGCTGGAAGATGTAGCAGCCCGTGAGCGGGTGGATGTGAAGGCCCCCGGAATTCTGCCGCGGAAATCTGTCCATGAGCCAATGATGACGGGCATCAAAGCCATTGACGGCATGATCCCGATTGGTCGTGGTCAGCGTGAGCTCGTTATTGGTGACCGCCAGACTGGCAAGACCGCAATCTGCGTTGACACCATCCTGAACCAGAAAGAGACGAACGCCGCGGCCAAGGACGACAGCGAAAAGCTCTTCTGCGTTTATGTTGCCATTGGCCAGAAACGGTCCACTGTTGCGCAGGTTGTGAAAACTCTCGAAGAGCGTGGGGCGCTGGATTACACGGTTGTCGTATCTGCAACCGCGTCCGAGCCAGCTCCGCTTCAGTATCTTGCACCATTTACGGGCTGCACAATCGGCGAATGGTTTCGCGACAACGGCATGCACGCCCTAATCATCTATGATGATTTGTCGAAGCAGGCCGTGGCCTATCGCCAGATGTCCTTGCTGCTCCGCCGCCCGCCAGGCCGGGAAGCCTATCCGGGGGACGTGTTCTATCTTCACTCCCGTCTGCTGGAGCGCGCAGCGAAACTGAACGAAGATCATGGCGCAGGCTCGCTGACAGCTCTGCCGATTATTGAGACTCAGGCGAATGACGTGTCAGCCTATATCCCGACCAATGTCATCTCGATCACCGACGGTCAGATCTTCCTTGAGACAGACCTTTTTTATCAGGGCATCCGCCCGGCGGTGAATGTCGGTCTGTCAGTGTCCCGCGTTGGCTCTGCGGCCCAGACCAAGGCGATGAAGAAAGTTGCCGGTTCGATGAAGGGTGAGCTTGCCCAGTATCGTGAAATGGCCGCCTTTGCGAAATTCGGCTCTGACCTTGATGCTGCGACGCAGAAGCTCCTCAATCGCGGCGCACGTCTCACCGAGCTTCTGAAGCAGCCGCAATATGCGCCGCTTCTGATGGAAGAGCAGGTTGTTGTGATCTATGCCGGTACGCGTGGCTATCTCGATGAGATCGAACAGTCCGAAGTGATCCGCTATGAGCGCGAGCTTCTGGCGCGCCTTAAGAGCTCCGAGGCCGATCTGATGGCAAAGATCCGCGAAGAGGCAGCGCTTACAGACGACATCGAAACCGGCATCAAGGCCGTGCTCGACGATTTCACGAGCAAGTTCGCTTAAGCGTTACATCTGGTAAAGAGGGCGCTGAAATATGCCCAATCTCAAAGAGCTGAAAAACCGGATTGGAAGCGTGAAATCCACGCAGAAGATCACCAAGGCGAAGCAGATGGTCGCAGCGGCAAAGCTGAAGCGCGCACAAGAGGCGGCTGAGGCATCGCGGCCCTATGCGGAGCGTCTTGCCAGTGTTGTCGCCAATCTGACAGGTGCGCTTGGCGGCAATGCGGGTGGCCCGAAATTGCTCGCCGGTACGGGTGCCGATAAGGTAAATCTGCTTGTCGTGATGACCGCCGAGCGTGGTCTCTGTGGCGGCTTTAATGCCAATACCGTTAAGCAGGCGAAGACTCTAATCGGGGAATTGCGCGCCGAAGGGAAGACGGTGAAGATTATTACCGTCGGCAAGAAGGGCCGTGAGCAGCTCGGCGGCGAATACGGCGATATGTTTATCGACCATCTCGATACGTCCGAAGCGCGGTCGCCGGCTGATCAGTCAGACCTTGCTTTATCGTTCGGAGCCTCGCTGAACAAGCGCTTCGAAGCGGGTGAGTTTGATGTCTGTATACTTGTGTACTCGCGTTTCAAGAATGTGCTGACGCAAGTGCCGACAAATCAGCAGCTCATACCCGCCGAAGCCCCCGAAGGCATAGACACCATCGACCTGGACGGCGCGATATATACTTATGAGCCGTCCGAGACCGAAATTCTCGAGACGCTTCTGCCGCGTTATCTCAATACGCAAATCCTGTCGGCCCTGCTGGAAAGCGCCGCGGGCGAACAGGCCGCCTCCATGACGGCGATGGACAATGCGACACGCAATGCTGGCGATCTCATTTCATCGCTGACCTTGCAGTATAACCGCGCACGTCAGGCGCAAATTACCAAAGAACTTATTGAGATCATTTCTGGTGCGGAGGCGCTGTAGCCATGAAAGCCGACCGCTATAAAAGGCTCCCAAGGAGATTAAACGCATGAGTACTGCAGCAAACGCAAAAGGCCAGGTCGCCCAGGTGATCGGGGCTGTTGTGGACGTATCATTTGAAGGCAAACTGCCGGATATTCTGAACGCCCTTGAAACCGAAAATAATGGCCAGCGCCTTGTACTTGAAGTGGCGCAGCATCTCGGTGAGAGCACCGTACGCACCATCGCCATGGACTCTACTGAAGGCCTTGTCCGCGGGCAGGCCGTGACCGATCTCGGTGAGCCGATCACTGTGCCCGTTGGTCCGGAAACCCTCGGACGGATCATGAATGTCGTGGGTGAACCCATTGACGAGCGGGGCCCGATCGAAGCGAAGGCGGCAAACCCGATTCATGCAGCAGCACCGGAATTTGTCGACCAGTCCACCGAGGCAGAAATCCTCATCACAGGGATCAAGGTGATCGACCTTCTCTGTCCTTATACCAAAGGCGGCAAGATCGGCCTCTTCGGCGGTGCGGGCGTGGGCAAGACCGTTCTTATTCAGGAGCTGATCAACAATATCGCGAAACTCTTCGGCGGTTATTCCGTTTTCGCCGGTGTGGGTGAGCGGACCCGTGAAGGGAACGACCTGTACTATGAGATGCAGGACGCGAAGGTGATTGATTTGGAAGGCGAAAGCCGCGCGACTCTCGTTTACGGCCAGATGAATGAGCCTCCGGGAGCCCGCGCCCGTGTCGCCCTGACAGGATTGGCCCAGGCTGAGTACTTCCGCGATGAAGAAGGCAAGGATGTGTTGTTCTTTGTCGACAATATTTTCCGCTTCACCCAGGCCGGTGCCGAAGTGTCAGCGCTGCTGGGCCGGATCCCATCCGCTGTGGGTTATCAGCCGACCCTCGCGACCGATATGGGCGCATTGCAGGAGCGGATTACATCGACCACCAAAGGATCGATTACCTCGGTGCAGGCCGTTTACGTCCCCGCCGATGACTTGACCGACCCGGCTCCGGCAACCTCGTTTGCTCACCTTGATGCGACGACGGTGCTTAACCGCGCGATTGCTGAGAAGGGCATCTACCCGGCTGTGGATCCTCTGGATTCCTCGTCCCGTATTCTTGATCCGCTGATCATCGGGGAAGAGCATTATGATACGGCCCGGGGCGTTCAGTCGATCCTCCAGCGTTATAAAGAGCTGCAGGACATTATCGCTATCCTAGGCATGGACGAGCTTTCCGAAGAGGACAAACTCGTCGTGGCCCGGGCACGGAAAGTGGAGCGCTTCCTGTCCCAGCCATTCGATGTGGCTGAGGTATTCACCGGTAGCCCAGGCGTTCAGGTGAAAATCGAGGATACCGTCAAAGGCTTCAAAGGCCTTATCAACGGTGACTATGATCACCTGCCGGAACAGGCTTTCTACATGGTTGGCTCTATCGAAGAAGCGACCAAGAAAGCCGAAGACATGCTGGCGGACGCATAGGTCCACACTTCGGCGATAGTATTGTTAGAGCCGCTCCCATTGGGGCGGCTTTTTCATTTATGTGGAGATGCACACAAGCATACATACATCCATGGTTTCCGTTGTGATCGGAAAACCTGGCGATCATGTCGGCCCCTGGCTGCCCGAACCTTTGATCGATTCGGACGAGACATCGCCCGGTGCAAAGTTCGAACTTGCCCAGGAGTGCGAGCTTGCTCTTCTTTGGGCCATGGAGCATTTGAGCGAGACCGAGCGTGCCGCGTTCATTCTGTGCGAAGCCTTCAACGCCGGATATGATGAGATTGGCCAGATACTTGGCAAGCCGGAAGCTGCCTGCCGCCAGCTAGTGAGCCGGGCGCACAAGCGCCTGAGCGAGTCTGGACCCCGCTTCGATGCCGACAATGCTGAGGTTGCCGATCTGATTCAGAGATTCTTTGCGGCGACCATGATGCGTGACCGCGCGTCTGCCCTGTCTCTTCTGTCACCGCGGGCCGTTGCCATATCGGACGGAGGTGGAAAGGCGCGCGCCGCGCTTCGTGTTTTGACTGGTGCCGAAGACATCACGCAGGTACTTTTCTCGGTGTTTGAGAAGGATCGGGCATCATCGGAATTCTCCTTCGAGGATTCCATGATCAATGAAAAGCCGGGTATTCTGAGATATCATTCAGGTCGCCTCGATAGCGTTATCACCCTCTCGCCCGGTTCAGATGGAAAGATTGCCTGGATTTACACCCAGCGGAATCCCGAAAAACTCCAAATAACTTAAGCTGCGCCCCTCATGACACGAAATGAAGTTCGGCTTTCCGTTGCCAGCAAAGCGCGCATCTGCGATTTATAAGGTTCAATTTCGAGGGAGATCCCGATGAAAACTCATCTATTCGCACTGGCCAGCTTTAGTGTTCTATCATTTGCCGCCTGCGGCGGTCCGGCAGAAGAGCCTTCTGAATCGGTTACCACCGAAGAGGCTGCGGCACCGGAAGCGGAGCCAGAAGTGGTGGAAACGGTCGATGACGACGCGACTTTGCTTTCTGGCATATTGGATGCCCAGGCCGAAGAGAACCAAGCTCGCTTCGATGACCGTAACCCCGCTGAGACTCTGGAGTTTTTTGGCATCGCGCCCGGTATGACTGTGGCCGAGATCTTGCCTGGTGGCGGTTGGTATACAAAAATTTTATTGCCCTATCTCGGCGATGAAGGTGCGTTGATTGGCATCGACTACAGCATTGATATGTGGTCGAAATTCGGTGGGTTCGCGACGCCTGAGTTCCTCGAAGCGAAAGAGACCTGGGCGGAAACCTGGACCGAAGGAGCGCTTGAGTGGCGCGGCGATACGGAAGCCGGTGTGTCCGCGCTTGTGTTCGGGAGTCGTGATCCGGCGACAGATGGGACCGTTGATGCTGTTCTGATGATCCGTGCGCTTCACCATCTCAACCGCTTCAATACCGACGAGAAGAATTACATGGATGAGGCGCTCGCCGATATTCATGCGCTCCTGAAACCGGGCGGGACCTTTGCTATCGTTCAGCATCGCGGTCCGGAAGAGAATGATGATGAATGGGCGAAGGGCGACAATGGCTATATGAAACAGTCGGCTGTCATCGCCATGGTGGAAGCCGCCGGGTTTGAACTCGCCGCAGAAAGCGAAATAAATGCCAATCCCAAGGATGTCCCGACCAATGAAGAGTTCGTGTGGCGCCTGCCGCCGAGTCTCGGAACCAGCGAGGATGATCCGGAATTGAAGGCTCAGATGGAAGCCATTGGCGAAACGGATCGGATGACGCTGAAGTTCACCAAAACCTGATGGTGCACTCCAGTCACTTGACGGCGGTTGAGCAGACCGCCGTCGAGATTTTCTTCAATGTCTCAATCCAGTCAGCCTTTGGACTGGAAGATCCAAACGTGCGGTTTGCTGTCGCCCGACAGCAAAAGGATATGATCGGTTACAAAGGCACTCAAATTCTAAGTGATGTTGAGAATCGAAGCTATGTCGCCGATGTAAAGGATGGCGAGGTCATCTTCGAAGCCAATCCGCCAACCATTCCGGCGCTCTCCCGCGTGGTCTGCAAAGGCGGCCGACGCAAGGAGATGATAGATACCGTCTTCAAGGGCTTTATCGCGGCTGATTACATCACCTATCAGGATTTGGGCGCGTTACCCGCTCAGGTGGGGCGACCGCTACCCGAAGGCGCAGGCAATCGCGCAGTTCGCTTGTTCACAAACCCCGACCTCAAACTGCAGCACGATGTGCTCGTGGTTTTCAGTTGGGGCACATCATCGGAGCCAGATGTTACAATGGAGTTTTTGGCCTGGCCCATCGACAAAGCTGCTGGCACGCCATAGGGCCTGGCTAGCCTTGACCTCGCGTTTGCAGAAGGTGCAGATGCTATGTCTGCTCAGCCGAGGTGGACAAGGCAGCAGAAACGGCTAAACAGCGCGGGCGTAGATGAGGTTTAACCATGTCGGACAAGCTGAATTTTTCACTCGTATCTCCTGAAAAGGAGGTGTTTTCCGGTGAGGTCGACCATGTCATCGCCCCCGGCACAGATGGGGAGTTTGGTGTGCTGCCAAACCACGCGCCCTTCATGTCGACCCTGAAAAATGGTGTTGTTCGGGTCCTGGAGGGTGAGACTGTGTCAATGCGAGTGTTCGTTCGCGGTGGATTTGCCGATGTGACATCTGACGGGCTGACCATCCTTGCCGAAGATGCGGTTAATCTGAATGAGGTGGACGCAAGCGATCTGGCTGAGCGCAAACGCGCCGCTCATGAAAAATCACTGGCTGACCCCGATGATGTGATCGCCAAACGCCAGTTCGATTATCTATCAGCGGTACAGGAAGCGCTCGCAAACTAATCAAGCCTTCGGCCAAACCTGAAATCTGTTAGCTATTACCGATGAAGATCCTTCTTCTCGGAGCCGGGGGCTTTATTGGAAAGGCGGCAGCGCGCGAGTGCGTGTCTCGCGGATTCGATACGGTATGCGCTGCCCGGACGGTCCGCGAAAAGATGGATGGTTGCCGGTGGATGACCTGTAATAGAGGCAATATCTCGGAAGTTTCGAAGCTCATCCGCGCTGAGGCATTCGATGCTGTCATTGATCTCATCGCCTATACAGCCGCTGGTACTGTACCATTGCTCGAAGCGCTCGACGGCCAAGTCGGCCGATACGTCCTCGTAAGTTCATCAGATGTCTATCGCAACTATGGTCTCTTGCACCGGCGCGAGACCGGCTCTCCTGATCACGGCATGCTCAATGAGGCTGCTCCGCTGAGAGCCTCCCGCTATCCCTACCGAACGGATGTCCCACGAGAGTCCGTTTCCGACAATCACTGGATGGATGACTACGACAAGATTCCGGTGGAAGCCGCGGTCCGGCAGATGACGTCTGACTGGGTGATTTGTCGTCTTCCCATGGTTTATGGTCCGGGAAACCCGCAAGCGAGATTCGCATGGGCAATTGGACCTATGCTCAGAGATTTATCGGTGCTGACTGTGCCGGGTAGCTGGCTCGACTGGACCACGACGTTCGGATTTGTGGACAATGTGGGGGCGGCGCTGGTCGCCGCGGCGTATCATAAAGAGGCCAAAAACGGGACGTTCAACCTGACCGATAATGAAATGCCGGTATCGCTTGAAGCCTGGGCGTACCGATTTGCCGACGCGATCGGCTGGCAGGGTGAGCTTCACCGGGTTTCAGACCCAAGCCACCCGATTGAAAAAGCCACGGCGGACCTAGACTTGTCAGTGCCGCTGAAAATCTCGGGAACGCGATTTCGCGCAGATACGGGTTTCAAAACTCCGATCTGTTTGAACGGCGCAATCGAGAGGCTCCTGGCTGATCTCCACTAATCGAACACGGCAATTGTCTGGCGGCTCAGCAGGATCGGTTTCCCGGCCCTGTTCCAGAGTGTCATGTTCTGAGCTGAATAGCCGTTTCGAAGGGTTTCGGCTGTATGGCGGGCGAACCACCACCCATCATCCGTATCGGTATTTTCCGCGACCACATCAATTGACCAGTTCATGGAAGATATCCGGGCTGGGCCCGAAAGGAGTGCCATGGCGGCCGGGGGCGGAGTGTCGCCGATTGCTAGCAGAGCTGTCATATCGTCAGGGGCGTCGCGGTCTCGGTGGCGCATCCATAATCCGACATCCGCTTTTGCCGCGCCGGACATCGGAACACTTCCAAACGCCATCTGGATTTCGAACTGCTGGACGAAGGCTGGACCAACGCCTTTTGGGAAGAAGCTCGGCTTGTCTTCCGGTGCGCCTGCCTCAGCCGGCAGTTCTGGTGCGTTCCAATGGTTGATCGAGCTGTCGCGATGGGCCCCGAAAACAAAGGTTGCATGGGAGCCGATGCCGTTCTCTCCGAACAGATCCGCCGTGACATAGGCCGTGTTCTTTCCTTCGCGCAGCAGTTTGGCCTCCGCCCAGAGATCGCCGCCGACGGGTCCGACAAAGGCGATCTGGGCCGAGCGCAAAGGTTTATCGCCAGAGAGCGATTTTGCCGCTTCGTAGCAGAAGGCTGCTGAAAGCCCGCCATAGATCGTGCGCCCCTGCATCCAGTTTTCTGGCGTGTTGACGCGCAAGCGCGTATCGCTGTCGCGAACGATCGAGGCGAGCAGATCAGTATATTTCATAGTGGTTTTGTGTCGCCTAGTGCTGACTCTCCGGTGTCTGAACCCTTAGACCATCCAGGGCTTCGGACATCTGAATTTGACAACAGAGACGTGAATTCTCCTGCACGTTTTCAGCGAAATCGAGCATGGATTGCTCCATTGCTTCGGGTTCGCCAATCGATCCCATAAAGGACGCGTCGACATAGACATGACAGGTGGCACAGGCGCAAGCGCCGCCGCAATCGGCATCTATTCCGGGGATAGCGTTCTTTACCGCGACTTCCATTACGGTTTCACCATTACTGGCATCAATGGGGCGCTCGGTGCCCTCATGATCGACAAATACTACTTTAGCCATTTCTTTCTTCTTCTCCTCCCTGGCGGAGGAGGCTTAAGCCGCCCTTGCCGCCAGTTCTTTCATGGATACAGATGTATCCGACAAATCCGAGGGGGCAAGTGAGTTGCCCAGCATTATCAATTTCTTGGCGACAAGGAATTCTGGTGCGGCATTCACGGCGTCAACGGCGATGAGCCGGCCGTTTTTGTAATAGAATGCTGCGAAGGATCGGGTGTCTATGTCGCCGCGAACAATCACCTCGTCATGACCGTCACTGAGGCCTGCAATCTGAAGTTTGACATCGTATTGGTCAGACCAGAACCAGGGGGTATCCTCCGCAGGGCGCGGTCGACCGAGAATTGAAGCGGCGGCAAGTTTTCCCTGCTCGATCGCATTATGGACGCTCTCAAGCCGCCCAGTGCGACCATAGTGAACGAGGGGACGAACGGTGCAGTCCCCTGCGGCGAAGATATGCCGATCATTTGTGCGCGCGTCACGGTCGGTCAGGATGCCGTCTGCGCAGGCAATTCCAGCCTCCTCGGCGATGTCCTGATTGGGGACGATGCCGATACCGACGAGGACGAGATGGCACGGGATCTCCGTGCCATCGGCAAGGTGAGCGGTGGTCACATTGCCATTCTCGCCGGACAGGCGCTCCAACCGTGCGCCGGTGTGGATACTGACGCCATTGCTTTCATGCAGATCCGTATAGAACTTGCTCATGAGAGGGCTGGTGACCCTGGCGAGGATGCGGGGCTCCATTTCGAGAACCGTCACCTCAAGACCAAGCTGTCGGGCAACTGCAGCTGCTTCGAGTCCAATATACCCCGCGCCAACAATCACGATATGCTTGCCGGCTGTGGCCTGTGGAACCATGGCTTTGACATCGTCGAGGCCGCGCAGTTCGAAAACATTTGCGAGATCTGCCCCGTCAACTGGTAGCGGTCGAGGCCGAGATCCGGTGGAGATGATCAGCGCGTCGTAGGTCATATGTCCGCCATTCGAGAGGTCGACGAGCCGATTGGTTCGGTCGATCTTTTCAGCCCGAATGCCGGTAAGCACATCAATGCGTTGCTGTTCGTACCACTCGGCGGTTTTGAAATAGAGGCGCTCTTCGTCCATCTCGCCCTTGAAATAGGCCTTGGAGAGCGGGGGACGCTGATAAGGAAGGGCGGTTTCTTCTCCGACAAGGCAAATATCGCCTTCAAAGCCCCATTGCCTGAGAGACGTCGCCGCTTGGGCACCAGCCTGTCCCCCACCAATGATAGCAACGGTTTTTGTAGTTGAAGGGTCCACTTTTCATCCCCGCTGTAAATGTCTCGCGAATTTATGACGCAGGCGTCACCTTTTCAAGGTCACAGTCCAATATTGATCTGAGAGTTTGCCTTTCCAGAGCCAGATAGCCTAAATCGCTGCCATGTATGAAACTCTTTTGCTGAACAAAGACGCAACGCTTGCCCTGGGCGCAGCGCTGGCACCGCTGCTTCAGCAGGGTGATATGATTGCCCTGTGGGGCGGGCTTGGAGCCGGTAAAACCACTTTGGCAAGAGGACTTTTGACGTCGCTTTGCGGCGAAATTGATGTGCCAAGCCCGACATTCACACTGGTCCAGACCTATTCATTGCCAGCCTACACTCTGTGGCATTTCGATCTCTACAGGTTGAAAGACCCCTCTGAACTGAATGAGCTTGCCTGGGAAGACACCGTCGAGGGGGTCGCTCTTGTCGAGTGGCCGGAACGGGCAGGAGATTCGCTTCCGGTCTGGCGGCTGGATGTAACCCTTATTCCGGAGGACGGCGCACGCAGAGCACGACTGGAACCCCAGGGCGAAGACTGGCAAAAGCGCCTTGATGACGATTCTTTCCGATTCCCGCGCTGAAGCTATTGATGCCTTCCTTGACAAGGCGGGCTTTGGGTCCGCACGGCGCATACCCCTTGGACAGGATGCCTCAACGCGCAGCTATGTCAGGCTGGTTGGCGGGCCGAAACCCGCTCTCTTAATGGATGCGCCGCCTGTGGAAGACGCGCCCTGTCCACCGGATGCGAGCGAGGCCACACGGATATCCATGGGTTGGAATGCATCGACAAGGCTGGCCGCTTCCCGGGTTAATGCCTTCGCCGCAATCGCCCGCCATTTACGCAGCCGGGGGTTCTCCGCACCGGAAGTACTCGCCGAGCAATCCGATGTGGGACTCGCAATTATCGAGGATTTTGGCGAAGGGCATGAGTTCGCTCGTTTGATTGAGCGCGGCGAGGCTGATGAAGTTGATCTCTACACCAAAGCGGCGGAGGCGCTGGCTGACTGGCATAGCGAGTCGGCTCCAGAGAGGCTTGAGAACTGGCCAATTCTCGACTTCGACGCCCTCGCACTACGTGCCGGTGCAGATCTATTTGCCGAATGGTTGCCACAACTGGAAACGGAGATGCGGCTTGATGGTGTCGCACTCCAGCGCTGGGAGATAGAGCGCGATGCGCTGATTGAGCAGGCTGTGTCCTTCACGCGATCTTTCATCTTACGGGATTACCATGCGGAAAATCTGCTTTGGCTACCGGAGCGCGCTGGCAAGGCCCGTATTGGTCTGCTTGACTTTCAGGACGCTGTGAATGGATGGGATGCTTGGGACATGGCTATGCTGGTTCAGGATGCCCGGCGCGAGGTCAGCGAGCGGGCGGAGACGGCGGCCCGCCATGCTTATCTAGACGTTTCAGGCAAGGACGAGGTGGACTTCTTAGAGCGTCTTGCGGTGATCGGTACGCTGAACGCACTGCGGATCACCGGGTTGTTCGCACGACTTCCGGTCCGCGATGGAAAACAGCGCTATCTCGATTTTATGCCTCGCCAGCAGGCTCTGCTTGTGCGCAATCTGAAGCACCCGGCTTGCGCGGACATGGCGGGATTTGTGCGCGATGTTGCCCCTTTCTTGTTTGAGAGACACGGATGATCAGTATACCGCATACCGCCATGGTGCTGGCTGCCGGGCTCGGCACCCGCATGCGTCCGTTGACGGACAATACCGCAAAGCCATTAATCGAGGCCGCGGGTCGCACTCTTTTGGATCGTTCGCTGGACGAACTGGTCGCTGCCGGTATCCAGCGCGCCGTCGTCAATGTTCATTGGTGTGCTGACAAAGTGGAAGCGCACCTCGCCGATCGTGAAGACATCGATATCGCGATCTCTGATGAGAGGGAGGAATTGCTCGATACGGGCGGGGGGCTAGCGAGGGCCCGGCCACTGCTCGGTGATGAACCTGTATTTGTAGTGAACACGGATGCTTTCTGGATGCCACGGGGACCTGAGCCCCTCTATCGCATGGCGGGGGCTTTCGATCCGAAAAAAATGGATACCTTGTTGTTGCTAGCTGATCGCGGAGAATGCCTCGGCTTTCCTGGGCCGGGCGATATGTTCCGTACCGAAGATGGCCGGCTGACACGAAGGGGAGATGCCACCACTGCGCCATGGGCCTATGCGGGCGTGCGCATTACCAATCCCAAGAATTTTGACGATGAGACGGTAAGGCCCTTCTCTGTGCTTCCGAAATGGGATGCATCGATCGAAAAGGGCAGGCTCTTTGGCGTGACACTTGACCGGTTTTGGCTGCATGTGGGCACACCGGATGCGTTGCAGGAGGCGGAAGCCTGGATCCGCAAGAACGAGACATGATAGAGGCGGCACCTTTTGCGCCCGGTGCGCCGAAGGTTTGGACCATTCCAGCGGGGGAACCGTTTCTCCAACGACTGGCTGAAACCCTGGCGGATGTCGCGGGTTTACGGAAAAACCCTGCCGCGCTTTCGGATGATCTGATTTATGTTCCCAATCGCAGATCCGCCCGGGCGCTTACCATCGCGCTTTACCAAGCTGGAAACGGAGTACCCATATTGCCTCCTGATATAAGGGCGCTGGGTGATCTGGAGACCGACGAGCCGCCGAGCGGGGCCGAAGAGGCTCTCACAGATCTTGGACCTGCCTTGTCTCCATCGCGCAGGCTCGGGGCGTTGGCAAAACTCGTCTCTGAATTCTATAAGGCGAGGGGGGATGTGCTACCGCTTAAATCGGCGCTGGCGGCTGCGCGCGAGCTGACGCGCCTTCTAGATCAGGCAGCGCTTGCTGGCGGCGTTGATTGGGATTTGCTGCCGACCTTGGTGGAGGAGTCCGATCTTGCGGTTCACTGGCAGGAGTCCGTCGATTTTCTCTCCATACTGACAACTAGCTGGCCGGAATGGCTCGCCGAAAATGGCGCGAGCGAGCCCTATGAGCGTCGGTGGCGCGTGGCTGAGGCCATATCGGCGTCTCTGGCCGTAAACCCACCGAAGGGACAATTTGTTGTCGCAGGTTCAACTGGCGCAACGTCCGCTTCTCAACTTCTTATGAAGACCGCCCAGGCGCTAGAGGGCGGGCTCGTGGTTCTACCGGGGCTGGACCTCAACGTACCATCCGATACATGGAATGCGATTGCGGGCGAGTCCGATCACCCGCAACATTCCCTCGCAGGAACGCTCGATGCATTGGACGTGGTGCCAGGTGATGTACCAATCTGGCCGGGGGCCGACAATCAGCGCTTAGATTCTAGGCGGCGACTTGTCCATGAGAGCCTGGCACCCGCGACAAAGACCGCCGACTGGCTGACGCGACTTGAAACCCTGTCGGGCGATCGCTCACCATCGGACTTTGTGGATGATGCCCTCAAAGGTCTGTCAATCATCGAGGCGACGGACGAGGCCGAAGAGGCGCTACTCTGTGCGCTTATGCTGAGGGAAGCGTTGGAGCAGGATAGGCAGACAGCGGCGCTCGTAACACCAGATCCGGCCATCGCGCGACACGTCTCGACCATTCTCAAGCGATGGGATGTGAGCGTTGCACCGAGTGCTGGCGTGCCACTCGGCCGAACCCCCGCTGGCTCCCTTCTATTACTCACATTGAAATGGTTGGAAGACACAGGAGACCCGGTAAGCCTGCTCGCTCTGTTGAAGCATGAACTGGCTGCCTTTGACTCTCATACGGTTTCAGCGCTGGAGCGATACTATCTGCGAGGCGCACGGCGATGGGACGATGTCCACGACCTTGCAGAGCGGGTAGAGACGCTTACCGAGATCAAGAATAAATCCCGCCACACCGCTGTGCCGGATGATGTGGCTAGAACGTCGTCAACTCTTCTCAAACGCATATCCTCATTGGCTGGGTTGATCAGTCCAGAAACAGGCTTTGCGGATCTCGGCGTTCTTCTTCGTGAACTCACCGCAAGTGAGACGGCCGCTTGGTCCGGAGCCGATGGCGCAGGAGCGGCCCGCACGCTTGATGCGGCGATGGAGATCAGCTCTTTCTTTGATGGGCTCGACAGGCCTTCCTTATATGATCTTGTTGAATCTCTCGCTGGCAGTGAGACCGTTCAAACAGGGGATCAGGATCATCCACGTATCTCTATCTGGGGCCCGCTGGAAGCGCGCCTGCAATATGCGGATCGCATGGTTCTTGCCGGATTGAATGAAGGTGTTTGGCCCGCGACCCCTTCTGCCGATGGTTTTCTACCGCGGCGGTTCCGCTCATCTCTGGGTCTTGATCCGCCGGAGGCGTTGTTAGGACTTGCTGCCCACGATTTCGCCGGATTGGCTGCAATGCCGGATGTGACACTCGTTTACTCATCCCGCCGTGAAGACGCGCCTACCGTGGCATCGCGCTGGCTGCTTCGCCTGAAGACACTGGTGAAAGGTGCGCTTGCCGATGGAACATCAGAAGCGCTGTCTCCGTCTTTGGTGCGCAATCCGCGGGGTTGGGCAAGCGCACTGTCCGATTTGAGCCAGACCAGCGATCCTCGTGCGGCGATGCCCCGACCGACGCCTCCAGTGTCCGCGCGCCCAAGCAAACTATCTGTCACACGTATTAACACCCTGCAGCGTGATCCGTATTCGATCTATTCGGAATATGTACTTGGCCTCAACAAGCTTCGCCCGCTTGGCGAGCCGGTGGATGCCAGTGCCCGGGGGACGGCGATCCATCTCGCGCTTGAAACCTTCGGCGAATTGTCCGTCAATCAGCAGCATCACCAACGGCTATGCGACCTCGTGGAGGACAACCTAAAGCGCGCCGGACAGCCGGATCACATCAGAGCTTCAGAGCGAGCAAGCCTGCAGGCCGCCATGGCGGATTTCCTCAGATGGTGGGAGGCACGGCGTGACAGAGTGGTCAACGCGAGCGCCGAAGCGCGAGGGCGTATGTGTATTGATATCGCCGGCGAAGCATTCACTCTTACCGGCGTTGCCGATCGCATCGAGACATTTGTAGACGGAACACTATCGGTCATCGACTTCAAGACGGGTGGTATGCCGTCGAAGAAAGCCGTCAATTCGGGTTTTGAGCAGCAATTGCCGCTGCTTGCGCGGATGGTCATGAGCGGTCATTTTGAAGCGCTTGCGCCAGCGCAGGTGAGCGAGATCAGATATGTCGGGGTGAAGCGGCAATTGGAAGAGAGGATTATCGCCGGAGGCCCGGAAGAGGTATCGGCGCTTGCCGATACGAGCGCCGATATTCTCAAACGATTAATTGAGGCCTATAGCAATCCATCCGCGCCCTATCTTTCGATTCCGAGGGTGCAGCTGAAATCCGACTATGAGGGCGACTATGACCGCCTCGCGCGCCGAGCAGAGTGGGCAGGGGAGTTGGGTGATGGCTGATAGCGATTATAGCGGGGCCGTTTCTGCTCAGGCCACCGCAGCCGACCCAAACCATTCCGCCTGGGTTTCCGCCAATGCGGGCTCTGGAAAAACAAAAGTCTTGATCGACCGCGTGGCGCGCCTGCTTTTGAAAGGTGCGTCGCCGGACTCGATCCTTTGTGTCACCTACACCAAGGCCGCTGCAAATGAGATGTTGCAAAGACTGTTCGACAGGCTCGGTAATTGGTCGGTGATGGATGAAGGGGATTTGCGTGACGAGCTTGTGGCGCTTGAAGGTCGCGAGAACGCGCCCCATACAGCCGAGGAAATAAGACAGGCCAGAGCTCTCTTTGCTCGGGCCGTTGAAACACCGGGCGGTCTCCGTATCGAGACGATTCACGCATTCTGCTCGCGCATTCTTCGGAGATTTCCGATAGAGGCGCGAATGACGCCGGGTTTCGACGAGATAGATGAAATCGAAGCAGGTGCACTTTGGGATGAAGCGGCGCGGGTGGGTATTTTGCGCGCCGAAGCCGACAGCCCCGATATGCTCGATCGGGTGAGCCGCGCCGGCGGTGCTTTCGGAGCCATGTCCGGCATCAGCGCGATACGAAGTCATCCGGAGAAAATACGCGCAGCTATATCCCTTTATGGCGATGAGTTTGAAAAAAAGCTTCAGGACGCAATGGATGCGCCTGAGCAGGATGAGGCCAGCCTGCTTAAGCGGGCTATGTTGGATGAGCTACCTGTTGCTGATCTGAGGCAGGCTATCGTCAGTCTCGAGGCAGATGGCGCGTCCGACGCCGCCCGCACGGCCAATGCCATTAGAGCGGTTCTGAGCACACCCGACCCCGAAGAACGCTGGTCGGCTTATTCCGGTGCATTTTTCACGGGCACCGGGAAGCTCCGCAGTCGGATTTATAATGCGACATCCAAGAAAGATCCGCTCATTCCGGCTCTGTTCGATCCGAAGGGCCTGCCTCAGGGCTCCGAAGTGCTTCGAGTGCTTGAACTCGACCGGCAGTTAAAAGCTCGGCGGTTGTTCGAGCGCACTGCGGCGCTTATGAAACTGGCCGAGCCAATCCTTAGAGAGTTTCAAAAACTGAAACGGCAAAGGGCTGCTGTCGATTTCGACGATCTCATCGCTTTCACCAGAGATCTGCTAACGCGCTCTGCTGCTGCGGAATGGGTGCTATACAAACTCGATGGCGGGCTGAACCATGTGCTGCTGGATGAGGCGCAGGATACCAGCCCCGATCAGTGGGAACTTCTGAACGCGCTGATCGTCGAGTTCTTCTCCGGTGAAGGTGTGGAGAAAAAGCAAGATCCCCGCACGCTCTTTGTGGTCGGTGACGAGAAGCAATCGATTTATTCCTTCCAGGGCGCTGATCCCCAGCGCTTCATGGAGGAGCGTCAGCAACTCGATGCAAAATCCCGGGCTGCGCTGAAGCCAGCGATGTTTCCCGACATGGCGATGTCGTTCCGTTCGTGTCCGGAGATATTGCAATTTGTCGATCAGGTATCACAAAGCGGCGATGTCGAAGGAAGCCCTTACATAGATGGTCCCGTCGCTGACTTCGATATTATGCGCCATACGGCCTTTCGGCAGAACCACTCTGGGTGCGTCGAGTTATTGCCCGTGGATGTTCCCGATCCGCTGGAAGACGATGTGCCCTGGGATGCGCCTCTCGATACGCAAAGCGGTAGTACACCGAAATCGCTCCTGGCCAAGAAGGTTGCCCGCACGCTTTCAGAGATCGTCGCACGCGGTGATCTGGTCTGGGACGGCAAGCTGAGGCGGCCCGCCACGCCGGGGGACATTCTAATCCTCGTGGAAAATAGAGGCGGGGGACTCTTTGATGGCCTCATCGCGGCGCTGAAAGCCGAGGGGCTTCCGGTTGCAGGTGCCGACCGACTCGTTCTGGCGGATCATATCGGTGTTCAGGATTGCCTGAACCTAATGCGCTTCGCCTTGCTGGCGGACGATGACCTCACCCTCGCGGAGATCCTCCGCGGGCCTTTTGCCGGACTTGTCGATGACAATGAGCACCTGTTTCACCTCGCCCATGACCGGGGCGATGCCACGCTTTGGGACCGGTTGCAGGCGTCCGATATCCCTGCCCACAGGCGTGTTGCGGACTTTCTTTCGGATGTCCTATCGAATCGGCATTTGCCGCCGTTTGAATTTCTAACGCAAATTCTCGAATGCGCCGACAGGGAAGGCGAGACCGGCTGGCAGAAGCTGATCCGTCGCCTCGGTCGGCCCGTCATCGATCCGGTTATGGCCTTGATTAAGAAGGCCATGGCGCATGATGCGCGGGGTCCAGCATCGATGCAGGTTTTCATCGCTGCGATGGATCTCGATCGCAGTCAGATCAAACGTGACCTTGCTGCACCCAATGGGGAAGTCCGGGTAATGACGGTCCACGGCGCAAAGGGACTTCAGGCTCCAATAGTCGTGTTGCCCGACATGACTCACGAGCAGAAACTGAAAGGAACGTCGGTGCTGGAGATCGGTGGCCTACCTGTATGGGTCGGCACTGCAAGCGAGGATACCGATAGGGCGGCGGCGGCGCGGGATGCTGCAAAGGCCCGACAGATGCGCGAGCACCGGCGACTGCTCTATGTTGCCCTCACTCGCGCCGAAGACCGGCTTATCCTTGCAGGGCATTGGACCGGACAAAGACCGAAGCCGGATACAGACCCCCGACCGGGCTATCCGGACAACAGCTGGTACGCCCTTTGCGCTGAAGCCATGGAAGCTCTCACTGGGCAGTCCGTCGCGGACCGTGAAACCATTCGCTTCGGCAGCGCGCCGGAATTCGCACCTGAAAAAACGTACAGCGCGGATACAGAAACTAAGACGCCCGATTGGCTATTTCGGAACGTACCTGTTGAAACGAAACCCGGCCGGGTGGTGGCGGCGAGTGCTTTGCTCACCGACAGAACGCCGGTGTTACCGCCATCGGAGGGGGAACGGGCGGCGCGTTTGAAACGTGGCCGGCTGATACATGCGCTTCTCGAAAGACTGCCTGAGCACCCCATGGAGGATCGTAGACAGCGAGGGGCAGCCTTCCTTGCGTGTGATCTCACGCTTGATGATGCGCAAAGGGATGAAATGCTGGATGCGGCGCTGGGTGTGCTTGACGACAAGCGGTTCGCAGAGGTCTTCGCGCTTGGTGGACGGGCAGAAGCCCCCATTATCGGGACCAGCGAGGCGCTTCCCGAGGGCTTGGTCATCAATGGCCGCGTGGACCGGCTGATCGTCACTCCGGAAAAAGTGATGATCGTCGATTTCAAGACTGACCGGCCACCACCAGCCGATGTCAGCGGGGTATCTTCGTCCTATCTCGCGCAGATGGCGGCTTACAGAACCGTGTTGCAATCGGCGTATCCCGGAAGGGATGTGGAGGCGGCGCTTCTATGGACCGATGGGCCTGTTTTGATGCCCTTGACAGCTGACTTGTTAGAAGAATCGCTCTCACCTTCAAATTTTGCTGTTTGAAAAGCGTTCTCAGCATATCTACGTAGGGTGCGAAGAAACAACGAGGAGGCAGAGATGGCCACTCAAAATATAACCGACGATGATTTTGCAACAGCGATTGTGGACGAAGTTCCGGTGATCGTGGATTTTTGGGCAGAATGGTGTGGGCCTTGTAAACAGATGGCACCGCATCTCGAGGCTGTTGCCGACGAGTTGTCCGGCAAGGTGAAAATCCTGAAGATCAATGTTGACGATCATCCCATGGCCGGTTCGAAGTACGGCGTTCGAGGTTTGCCAACCTTGATGATGTTCAAGGACGGTGAGCCTGTGGCAACTCAGCCCGGCGCGATGTCGAAGCAACGTATTCTCGAATGGATTAAAGAGAGCTCCTAGAGCTCGGGAGCCATTCTCTTTGTTACTTGAAGAGCCGCCCGCAAACCGTGTTGGCATCTTGAATAGTGAACGATAACTGTATGATCCCGGAATATCTGCTCACCAGATGTTCCGGGATTTTTCGTCTCGTCCCCAACGTCAGTGTTGATCCGCGCGGCGATGTGTGAACGATACGCAGCATAATCATAGGGAGTGCTGTGTATGCCGGTGATCAATTTTCTCAATACGAGTTTTTTCGACCACGGAGCGTTGAAACGTTTGCCGGGCCAGTTGCGATCCCTCGGCGTTGAGCGCGTATTTATTGTTACGGATCCCGGGCTGAAGGCTGCTGGAATTGTCGATAAGGTCGTTGAAGCCATTGGAACCGAACCGGGCCATATCTTTGCCGATACCGTGCCCAACCCGACGGAGAAGCAGACTAAGGAAGTTGTAGCGCTCTATAAAGAGCACGACGCCGATGGGATCATCGCCCTTGGTGGGGGATCTGCCATGGATCAGGCAAAAGCGGTAGCCCTGCTCGCGACCCATGACAAACCTTTAGAGACATTCGCAGCGATGTCGGGCGGATCACGCCATATCGGTAAAGTGGCCCCAATCATTGCCATACCGACAACGGCCGGGACGGGATCGGAAGTGTCCGTCGGCGCGATTATCACGATGGAAAACGGCCGCAAGGAGACCTTCGTGTCGCCGAATCTGATCCCGCCCGTGGCAATCTGCGACCCTGATCTGACCTTCGGCCTGCCAGCCTATCTCACCGCAGCCACGGGCATGGATGCGGTGACCCATTGCATTGAGGCCGTGCTTACACCCGCGATCAACCCGCCGGCTGAAGGTATCGGCTATGAGGGTGCGCATAGGGCTCTCGGCGAGGGGTGGCTGAAGCGGGCTGTGGAAGACGGAAGCGATCCCGAAGCGCGGTGGAATATGCTTATGGCGAGCTATGAAGGCGCGCTTGCCTTTGTGAAGGGACTGGGCGGGGTTCACGCGCTATCCCATGCGGCGGGCCGATTGCACGATAAGAAACTGCACCATGGGACCCTGAACGCGGTCCTGCTGCCGCACCTGCTCAGGGAACATGACGGCGTTGCCGATGCAAAATATGAACGCCTGCGACAGGCGCTCGGTCTTCAGCCGGACGCCCATCTCAGCGACGCGATCATCCGGCTGAATAGCGATATCGGTATGCCCGAAAACCTTTCTCAGATGGGCCTTGCCATGGAGGATGGGCCTGGGATTGTAGAGTATGCACTTGCAGACCTCGCCCATGCCGGAAACCCGAAGCCTCTCGATCAGAGCGACTATGAGCGGATCTATGAGGCGGCCCTCGGCTGATCCTGTCAGCCTAGGAAGGGCTGCCCGGCGAGAGCCTGGAAGAATGTGCCGAGGGTTAGCGCCGTACCGCCTATGACTCCGCAGCAGACAAGGGACCAGGACAACCTGCTCCGTCTTCCAAGATAGGTTACGGACAACAAGCCAAGGAATGGAATAACCTGCATCAAATGCGTGGCGAAGAAATGCGCGACACGCAGGTCTCCGCCGCGCTTTGTCCAGCCGACGATCGGAACACCGTCCACATCGGTTGCCGGTGCTTCGACCCAATGGCTGCCCTGCATGGACAGATAGCCTGCTATGATCAGCGTCAGGACAAAGCTGAGCAGTAACCCTGATCCGTTTGCTGCTTTGAGAAGGTTCGGCATCCGATCGGTCGGTTTGGCAAAAAGGATCCGGATACCGATAATGAGCGCGGGTAGGATCAACAAAAGAGACCCAACACCCATAACCGAGTAAATGATATGATCCATGCTCGCGCCGATATTGAAGTGAGATCCAACCCCCCGCGCGGCTTGTCCTCCAATTAGTGCGATTTCCACAAGCGCCGCCAGCGATGAGACAACAGCCAGCGCACTCATCCAGCCCGACTTTCGTTGCGGCGGCTGAAACCATGATGCGATGATGGCAAACGTTGCCAAGTGTAGCGCCATGGACACCTGAAATTTCAGAGGTTTAATCCAGATAGGGATTCCATTGTGAAGACGGTCGTCGAGACTGAGCGCGAGGAGCGTGACCGGCATCGTCGCCAAGAGTAATAGGGCAGTCTGCCACCAGATGCGCTCGGCAAAAAAGCGGGTCTTGAGTGCGGGCTTGGCCGTTTTTCCGAAGGATGGAGAGCGAAATACGCCTTGAATCAGATTTGGATGATTAAGTGTTGCATCGGTCATTATGCCAACTCCTGTTTGGCCGGGCGCAGCTGTGACCAGCCAGCTCTAGTTAAAGTGAAAGCGAGAAGGCCCACCGGGCCAAACATCAGCGTCAGTAGAAGGATCGGGATTTGGATGAGGTGGGAAATGCCAGCGATTGCGGCCTGCTTTGCGATCCAGGTGCCGACCGCAAGGTCAAAGGCGAGGTAGTGAACCCACCCGGCAAGCAGAATGTCGTCTTTTGAAAACAGCGCGCGGACCTGCACCAGCGAGCCGTAACCTCCGCCTTCTGCCCCTGCGAAGTTGGTCAGCATCAGCGCGCCATAGATGATGGCGAGGAGACACGGGATCAGGAGACCCGTAACACGGTACAGGATCTCGCCACGCCGTGGGACAAGTGCCAGCGCAAGCCAGCCCACAATGGCAAGATTGCTGCTGAGTGAGAAAAGCGTGTCCAGGGAAGGGGACATCGGAACCTCCTATATCTCTATTGGTGCTCCGATGGTGGGCATTATCAGCAGGCACTCGCTACCTACTTTGCGTAAGGGCTCTGGAATCCTTCGTCAGTTGGCTTATGCTCCGCTTCACGATGCGTGAAATACAGGAAACGATTGATAGGCGAGAGATGCCGATCAGCCAGACGATCGGTCTGGTGGTCGGTGCATCTGTCCTATTGGGTCTAATATTCGCATTTTTCTCTGTCTATGACACGAACTCGGTTCCGTTCTGGAAGCGGGTGATATTCTGGACTGCAACGATGATCACGGGACTTGGCGCATCTGTGCTGGTTCTGCCATTGTTTCCGAGGGACTCGCTGGGGCAATACGGGCTTTGGTTGAGGATCATTCCCATCGCCATTATCGTATCCCTGCCGGTGACCGTGGTGCTTGCCGCCTTTCAGGGCAATACCGGAATAGATGCTCCGTTCGCCCGGTGGATCTACATGTATGGCAGGGTTTTGCCGATTTCCCTGCTTGTCATTGCTCTGCAGCATATTTTCTTCGCCATTCGGGACCGGGACCTTTTATGGGCCGCAGACCTGGACTCTGGTGAGCATTCCAGCCCGGCCTTCCCAAGCAGGGGAGAACATCCGTTCTTTGAAAAGCTTCCGCATGCCTTGCGGAGCGCTGATCTCTACGCCGTTTCAGCAGAAGACCATTACTTGAGGGTCCACACGAGCGGCGGTGAGGATCTCATTCTCATGCGCCTCGGAGACGCGATCACGGCACTGCGTGATGTGCGAGGTGTTCAGGTGCATCGATCCTGGTGGGTAGCAAGCGATGGCATTTCCTCAACCCGCTCTGATGCGGGTAAGAGGAAACTAGTGCTAAAGTCAGGAACCGAGGTACCGGTCTCACGCACTTACTCAAAGGCTGCGAAGGATGCAGGCCTCTTCTGAGGCGCGAGTATTGGTCTTAGGCCGTGGATTATAACCCGGCAGCTTCCGCCGATATGGCAGCCAGAGCTCCAGATACTTTTTCAATGATCTGAGCTGGTTCGCTTACACCTGCTGCCGATGCGACCGTACGTATGTCGGTCGTCAGAATCTTCACTTCTCCATCTTCCTCATAAACGAGTGCTTTAAGAGGGAGATCGAGGCCGAGTGCCGGATTGGCCTGCATCAGGGGAGTGCCACCCTGGGGATTGCCGAATATGTAAAGGGTAGACGGGCCGAGCGTGAGGCCAGCTTTTTCCGCTCCGGCGGCATGGTCAACGACTGCAAAGACATTGAGTCCGCGGGACTCAATGGCGGTTTTCATACGGGCATTCGTCGTGGCAAAATCGTTCAAGCTGATTGTGGTCATGGCGTCTGTTTTGGTTTCTTCTGTTTCTTGGGCTTGTGGCTGGGCAACGGTCTCGCAGGCAGCAAACGCTGCACAAACAGCGACCACAATGCTGGCAGATAGACGTCTGGACGGGAAGGTCATGGCATAACGCTCCTGAGTGGCTAATCTGCTTGGCTTATCGACGCCCGGTCTGCATTTTGCTAGGGTTTCGGGGGTGTTATGGAGAAAACGTGATGAGCGACGCAGCTTTTCAAACGTTTATAAGCGGGGGGCTGTTACTGCTTGTAATCGGTGTAATCGCTGGTGTCTGGCTGCTTTGGCTTGAGCGTGATGCGAGGGAAGATGCCGAGGTGGCCGCACTTGAGGGCGTTACTCACGAATTCAAGCTCAACATTCAGCGTATGATCGGTGAGTTGATGGCGCTGTCCGAAGGCGCGAAGTTCACCTCAGGCAGCCTTATGGCAATGCAACATCCCCAACTGGACGCGGTGAACAGCAATCTGATCTTCTGTGATCGCCGTGCCCTGGCCGTGATGAGCGCTTGTTACATGGAGCTTTCCGCAAGAAAATCTCACCTTAGAACGGCCATGGAGAAGCGTGGAGATGCGTCGGCGGAACTGAAGTCGGCCATCAACGGCTCCATTGATGGGCTGACCACTCTCTATATGTGGGACGCCCATGATGGATGTCGTCCGCAGGATGCCCGATCGACAAAATCATGGGACGTCCGGAAGTGGTTGAAGGAGAATGGCTTTGGAAAGGTCAATCTGCCGGGCTTGCATTTGCGTGATGCCGTCGTAGAGCGGCTGCGCCAATACGGCATGCCATTGAAGCCTGAACCTTTGACCCATTCAGCCCATGAGTATTGGTCCCTTCGTTATGATCGGCAAAAGGATCCAAGGGCGGTGTTCGGTGCCCGCCGCTTCCAGACGGATGACGACAGGATTGGCCCTGAGAGCGTGCCGGAGGCCGCAGAATAAATATTCCCTAGAAATGGGGGGTAGTTCTAAACGGCGCGACGGTTAAGACATTCTGGACATGATTGATCTTGCTGAGACCATCCGTACCATTCCCGATTATCCCAAGCCCGGTATCCTGTTTCGGGATGTGACGACGCTTATGGGTCATCCCTCGGCATTTGAAAAAGCCGTGGATGAAATGGCGGCTCCCTGGAGGGAGACGGTAGTAAATCAGGTTGTCGGGATTGAGGCGAGAGGATTTGTGTTGGGTGGCGCGTTGGCTGTGGCTCTGAAAGCGGGGTTCATCCCGATGCGAAAGCCTGGAAAGTTGCCATTCGATACCATTAGTGAGGATTATGAGCTCGAATATGGCACCGACGCGCTGCATATGCACGTCGATGCAATAGATAAAGACGCGCGGGTTATCATTGTCGACGATCTCATTGCGACCGGCGGCACAGCCTTGGCTGCAATCCGCCTGGCGCGGCGCGCAAACGCGAAAATACTTGGGGCCAGCTTTCTAATTGATCTGCCGGATCTCGGCGGTGCCGACCATCTGCGAAATGAGAATATCAAAGTTAATACACTTCTATCTTTTGAAGGGCATTGACGGATCACCTTGACCGCCTCACCTATGCGTCAAATCACAATGATCTGGAGTTCCCATGATCCGTATGGACGACGAAGACGGAAAAGCCACAATTTCTGAACCGAATGCGTTTCTGGAAGAGGCGCTTTTCAATGCCCGCACAATCCTCCTCACCGGAGGTATTGACGATAAACAGGCAAGACGCGTTTGCGAACGCTTGCTCGCCCTCGCCAGCGAGAGTGATGATCCGGTCCTGCTCGTTCTTTCTTCTCCGGGCGGTCACGTGGAATCTGGCGACATGATCCACGACATGATCAAATTCGTCCAGGCACCTGTAAAAATCCTCGGGACTGGATGGGTCGCGAGCGCGGGCGCATTGATCTATGCAGCGGCCAAAAAGGAAAACCGATATTCCCTGCCAAATACACGTTACCTCTTACACGAACCCCGCGGCGGTGTTGGCGGTCAGGCGTCCGATGTTGAAATCCAGGCTAAGGAGATCATCAAGATGCGCGAGCGTCTGAACAAAATCTTTGCCGAAGCGACCGGACAGACGCTCGCAAAGATAAAGAAGGATACGGATCGGGACTACTGGATGACGGCGGATGAGGCTGTGAAATACGGGCTTGTCGATAAGATCGTAAATCATCGCTCGGACATTGTTTAATGCGGTCGGCGGCGGCCTTGTCTTTATAGTCCCGCGTGCATCCGGTCAGATTTAAGCCTCTCGTAAAGGATTGGGGCGTAAACATGCGGGGTTAACCATAGCCTTGCCCTTGTAGATTAAATGCCCGTCCGCATCGCTGACATTGCCCAAAAGATCGACCCTGTGTGTTCGAACACGAGGCTGCTTGTGGTCTGGAATCGCTTTCAGGACGACGCTCAGCTGCATAGTCTGCCAGTGGTTGATGAGGGGAAGCCTGTCGGGCTTCTTACTCGATCCAAACTGGCAACAGGCCTTCTATCGACTGCAAACACCGCATCCTCCGTTCTTGGTCAGGTTTCTGATGTCCTCATTGATGATCCGATTACAGCAGAGCTGATCACGCCTGTATCCTACGTCGCAAAGGAAAATGCCGACGCCGCTAGAGACAGCCTCATGGCGGGTGTGATTGCCGTCGATGACGGAGAATATGCAGGTCTTGCAACGGCGGATGCGATTTTGAAAACCGTTGCTGAAGAGAATGCAGCGAGGGCTAATCTGATACAGGCGCAGGCAAAGAGGATCGAAAATCAGAAATCCATCGCAGATCGGACCATTGAGAAGAACAATCGTTTCCTGGCATTTGTTAGCCATGAAATCCGCACATCGCTCACAGGCACTCTGGGGATTGCAGACCTTTTGGCCGAGGCCGGTCTTAACGAGCCTTATCGGGGGTATGCCGAGACAATCTCTGACTCCGGTAGACTGCTGGAAAGACTGCTAACCGATCTGCTCGATATCTCGCGACTCAATGCAAACAAAATGCCCATCCTGCCTGAGCCATTCAGGCTTGCGGACTTCGCCAATGAAACACGTGTTCACTGGACGCAGCAGGCCGGTGCCCGAAACATCAGCCTGAATGTCAATTGTCTGGCAGATGCCAATGCGCGCATCGAAGCCGATGCAATCCGCCTTCGTCAGGTGCTCTACAATCTCGTTTCAAATGCCCTGAAGTTCTCTGAAAGCTCCAAGGTCGAGGTTACGCTCGATCTGAATGATGCTTCGGGTGACAGTTTGGCCTTGAACATGACTGTATCTGATACCGGCATGGGAATATCGGCGGAAGACAAGGAGCGCCTCTTCGGCATTTTCGAGCAGGCAAAGACTGATACGGTTTACCGTTTCGGCGGTTCCGGGCTCGGGCTTGCGATCGCAAAGGGTCTGACGGAACGCATGGGCGGTCAGATTGCCCTTCAGGATCGGCCAGGCGGCGGCTCCATTTTCGAAGTTATGTGTCCGGTAAAGCGTGCCGGCCCGCGATTGGCCGTACGAAACGAAATGCCGCGATTGGCGAATTTGAAACTCGGCAAGGTCCTGATTGTTGATGACCATGAGGCGAGCCGCACTGTTCTGTTCAACGCGCTGCGCGATGCAGGTTGGAGCGTTGATGTCGTTGCGACTCCCGAACAGGCGATCCGCCGCGCGGGTTCAGTTCCCTATCAGGCTGTTTTGCTTGATTTGCATCTCGGTTCTGCTTCGGGGCTACAGATTGCGAGACATTTGCGCGGGAATGAGGGTCCTAATCGGAACACCCTGATGATGGCCGTAACTGCCGATGCACGGATAACCGTGAACGATGCATGCAAGAATGCAGGCTTCGACGGGGTTCTCACAAAGCCTCTACGTCCGAAGGAACTCGTAGCAAATCTGATGGATGCATTGATTTCTTCGTCGCACTACGAACCTGTTGGCGCGCAACTGTCACGACTGAACGCAGCCATATCCTGATCAGACGACAAGTGCTTGGCACATACGTCAGATGCTAGTCGTTGTTGGCGACAAGACGCAAGCTTGCTTTTTTCTGCTTTGGCTCAGGCGGGAACAGCGCCGTTAGCTTATGCTGGCGAATGGGGCTTTGGGTTTGCTTGTCCAGCGTTTGGTAAAGGGCAAGAATTCGATCCCGGCCTGAATTGGTTGTGTTCAAAGGAGCAAAAACCAATTCCACACCGGCCGTTCGCCTTGGACCAACATCTCCCTGGCCGTGGACGATGCCCGGGCGGTTTTCGCGCAGCACCTTTTCGACAAGGGCTATCAGAAGTGGTCGATCATCTTCATGCCAGAGGTCGAGAAAGTTAGCACCGATGAGATTCTGGCCCAGCATTTCCGCAAGATCGTCTCCTGCGATACGGAAGGGCAGCCTGTCAACGTTGCCGCCTTGCAGGATAAAGAGACATCCTAGGAGGCCGGGATAGTCTTGGGCTACTGGACCACCAGACAGATCCTCTGGATCACCGGTCATACGATGCCAGGCGTCCAGCATAGCTTGGGAATTTGGGTGTGTGGGTGCAATCGACATCGTCACTCGGGCCCTGAAATATTGAATCGTATTTGTTTGCAGGGCAGGATCGCAATTCCTGAGCCAGTTTCGTGAAACCAAATGGACCCTGAAAACATATTAAGGAGCGAGCGGCACTCGTGGATCGATCAACTCTCAGGTGAAGGCGTGTCGTTTCTGTGAGATAGCGTATCAAGCCGGCACAGGCTCGACCCAACATGCCGTAACGACAACAGGGTTGGGCTTTTTTGCAATGTTGTTACATTAACGAAATGTTGCAAAGTCGCAACGCAATGGAAGGTCCGCGCCATTGCGTGAAATAGCTTCTTTCCCAAACCTGCAATGTCCACTAGCGTCATAAAAAAAGAAAATCAATTTGCCTTTGGAGGAAACCCAAGATGACTTCACCGTCACATAATAGAAAACGTGCGCGCAGCTTTCGCCGACGCTTGGCATTGGGCGCAGGTTTGAGCGCCTTGTTCGCGCTAACAGCGCCCACTGCTATCTCTCAGGAGACTACAGAGGTTGCCGATGAGGCGGATGATGCCCGTCGGCTGGATGCCATTGAGGTGACTGCGACACGGCGTCAGGGGGTCACTGTTCAGGATGTTCCAATCGCTGTTACAGCGTTCGACGCTGAGTTGCTGAAGCAAACCGACATTACCGACCTTACAAATCTGGCTCAGCTATCCCCCAGCATTCTGTCTGGATCAGGCCAGAGCGCTTCAGCGGGTACATCCATTACTATTCGTGGCCTTGGTACGCCGTCTGATGATTTCGGGTTCGAGCCGGCTGTCGGTATATTCATCGACGGAGTTTTCCGCACACGTACAGGTGTTGCGGCGCAGGAATTACCACAGCTTGCGGCAGTAGAAGTCTTGCGCGGCCCTCAAGGGACATTGTTTGGTCGTAACACAAGTGCGGGCGTGGTCTCTTTCCGTACGGCGGGACCTGAATATGATCCCCGCTTTACCGCAACGGTCGGCTACGGAAACTTCGACGAGGTTGAGGTTACACTGACAGCGACTGGTGCGACCCTAGCAAATTCAGCTTCACGGATCGATGCAAAGTTCCGTCGCCGTGATGGTTTCATCACTGACGTCAACTCGGATAACGACTTCAATAATCTCGACCGGTTCTTCGTTCGAGGTCAGCACCTATGGGAGAAGGGTAATTCGACGCTTCGGCTGATTGCCGACTATTCGGAGACTAATGAAGATTGCTGCGCGGGCGTTCAACTAGGTACATTTGAGGCTGGTGCCAATGCTGGCGCGTTTGACCCGGTTACGGATTCAGTCACACCAATCCCTGAAGGTACGATAATCGGTGGGGCGCTTGACGAGGTGCTCAATACGATCGCCGCATTTGCACCCCTAACAGGATCAGCCGACACACCGCTGATTGGGGTGGTTGGCACCGGAGACAATACGGATGATAGCCGCTTTGTCGGCGCGTTTTCACCGAACCGGCCTTTTCGTGATGATATACGCGACTGGGGCCTTTCGGCTGAATTCAACCATGATTTCGAATTTGGGCGGTTTACGTCGATTACCGCTTATCGGGATTTCGACTCGATCAGAAATCAGGACATAGATTTCTCCGGTATTGACCGCGCCTTCCGCGACGGTCAGACCAATGATGATCGGACCTTCACCCAGGAATTCCGGCTGCAAGGCCTTGCTTTCGATGGAAAGCTGGATTGGCTGGTCGGTACGTTCTATCTTAATCAGCGGATCGATGCGACTGAAACTATTCGTTTTGGCTCGCAGGCAAATCAGTTCACCGATCTGCTCGCGTTCGCCGGTGCAGGCGGCACCTTATTTGGTTCGCTCCCTCCTGAAGTGTTCGGCACACCGCCGCTTCTGCTCGGCATTCCCGGGCCGGCCACGGAGACGGGTGATGGCAATAATGACGATATCTTCGATCTCGATACCAATTCGATCGCCATTTTCAGCCATAATGAGTTTCAGGTCACGGACCGCCTGACCCTCACAGGTGGTATTCGCTACAGCTATGAGAAAAAGACCATTGAGGCGGATCTGAATACGACGGGTGTTCCCGGGTGCGACCTACTGTTGAACGGTATACCAGGGCTTATCTCAGGTGATGCTATTGCGGCAGCCGTCGGCGATCTGGGGCTTCTCGTCTGCAACCCAGCGGTCAATTCCGAATTTGATGGTCAGCGCGGCGATGCAAGGGTCGATAGCGAAGTGACCGGTACTGCCAAGTTTGCCTATGAGGTTACCCCGGACGTTCTCTTTTATGGCGGCTACTCACGCGGCTTTAAGTCCGGCTCGTTTAACCTGACCCGGTCCGGATTTGCTTCAAGTATACCATTTGCCGGATTGCCAGCAGACGAACCGGGCGATCCGTTGTCGGAACTTGAGTTCGATGCAGAGACGGTTAACGCGTATGAGGCTGGTTTCAAGACCAGCTGGTTCGATGGTCGGTATACAGCGAACATCAGTGGCTATTTCCAGGATGTGGACAATTTCCAGGAAAACGCTTTTAACGGAACGAATTTTATAACCGTTGGTACGAGTGTGGAAGCGTTTGGTGTCGAGATCGATATGGGGGCTAGCCCGATTGAGGGCCTCGTCCTCCAAGGCGGCTTTGCCTACAACTCCGTAGAGCGTTCAGAGACCGTTCCGGTTGGCACGGGCTTTCTGGTTGGCGGGCAGCAACTTGGCGCAGCGCCTGAGTTCGTTGTCACAGGACAGGGCACCTACACGCGGCGGGTCGTTCCGGGCATCGAAGGCGTTGCGCATCTGAATTTCCGTTGGAATGGCCCGGCACCGTTCAGTAGCCTGGCTGCCAACCTACCGCTTGGTGAGCAGGATGCCTTTGCGCTCGTTGGTGCGCGGCTTTCCGTTCAGGACGAAGATGGGCGTTGGCGCGCATCCATCCTTGTCGAGAACCTGTTTGACCAAGCGTTTGACATTGCTGCTTTCGCGGTTCCGGAGCAGCCTGGTAATTTTGCGTCGTTTCCGGGCTTGCCACGGTTCTGGGGCGGAGAGATTTCCGTTACCTTCTAAGTGCTTTAAACATCTCTATTGGAAAGCCCCGCCGTTCGGTGGGGTTTTTTATGCCAACCTGATTGCTAAGACAGCTCATACGAAGTCGGATAGTGGTAAGGTTTTTCATCCTGTTGCCTTGTTTTTTCAAGGATCACGCTGTGCAAGTGTTAACCATGAAAAAAAAGCGCCATAAAAGTGAAATTTAGGCTTGCAAAGGGACCAGTAGAACAGATATACACTGAGCTCTTTCGCAAACACCAACCTGACGCAGTCAATTGAGGCTTGCAGCGGGGCTTTTTGCGGTCAAAGTCAGGTTTTGCGCAGGCGACTGCACATAACTGAGATAGATCGAAAAAAGGGTGTTGACGGGAAAAATAGCGGGGCATATAAGCCGCGCTTCCGGTTCAGGAAACAGTCGTTTTCAGGGCCATTTCGGGAGCCATCCCGGGCTGTTTGACATCGCAGGAATTTGGAAGAGAAACGCAGGCGGCGTGACGGTTTGCGAGCTCCGTGATCCTATATGGATGAGGAGTTCAAAACGATCGCGACGGACTGCGTTTTAACAAGAAAACCGTTCTTTATGAACAGTCGGAGCCTTGGCTCTGACAGTGACTATTTGGACGGGTTTCTCGTCAATCAAACGCAAACTAAGCTTTAAGCTAGTTAGATCCCTTAATTCCAAGGGATCTGTACGTCGGAATCTAATCTCAACCTGAGAGTTTGATTCTGGCTCAGAACGAACGCTGGCGGCAGGCCTAACACATGCAAGTCGAACGATATAGTGGCAGACGGGTGAGTAACGCGTGGGGATGTGCCCTTCAGTACGGAATAGCTCCTGGAAACGGGTGGTAATACCGTATACGGCCTACGGGCGAAAGATTTATCGCTGAAGGATCAACCCGCGTTAGATTAGCTAGTTGGTGAGGTAATGGCTCACCAAGGCGACGATCTATAGCTGGTCTGAGAGGATGATCAGCCACACTGGGACTGAGACACGGCCCAGACTCCTCCGGGAGGCAGCAGTGAGGAATTTTCCGCAATGGGCGAAAGCCTGACGGAGCAATACCGCGTGAG
>JBCCUK010000037.1:0-31873 GCA_039196965.1 Pseudomonadota bacterium
GCATTGGAGGCGTGTGCTGTATTTTCGGTTACTGCGGGAGAGTGGCAGGGCAACCGGGTCGCCACGGAATTTGCCGCCGAGGCCCAGGAACAGCCAAGCCTCCACGACGGTCTTTTAGTACTCGACTCTCACCTAGATACACCGATCCACTTTGCCCGGGATGACTACGCTCTTAATGGAAACCAGTCCTTTGAGGAGACCCGCACCCAGGTTGATCTTGGCCGGATGCAGTCCGGTGGTCTCGATGGCGGCTTTTTCGTAATCTATACGCCCCAGGGTGAACTGACCGAGGAGGCATATCGATCGGCCCGCGACGATGCGATCATGCGCGCCGCGCAGGTCCGCGAAGCGGCTGCCAAACATCACGAAGAGTTTGAGCTGGCCTTCACTGTCGATGATGCCGCCCGGATCGAAGGCACCGGAAAGCGCATTATCTATCAGAGCATCGAGAACTCCTATCCGCTTGGCGAAGATGTCTCGCTTCTGGAAACATTCTACCGATTTGGCGTTCGCATGGTCGGTCCGGTGCACTTCGCCAATAATCAGTTTGCAGATAGTTCCACTGACCCGGTGGGCCAGATGTGGGATGGCCTCAGCCCGCTCGGCGAAGATCTGATCCGCGAGGCGAACCGCCTCGGCATGATCGTCGACGGGTCCCACGCCCATGACGACGCTGTTTACGACATGATCGAGATTTCGACGACGCCGATTATTCTGTCCCACACCGGGGTGAAAGCGATTTTCGATCATCCCCGAAACATTGACGACGCACTCTTGCGCAAGCTCGCTGACAGTGGCGGCGTGATCCAGATAAATGCTTATGGGGGCTATCTGGAAGAACTCGTCGATAGCCCGGAACGAGCTGCGGCGCTTGAAGAGCTGAACGCTTCAGTCGGCGGAACGCCTACTGCGCTGAAAGGGGAGGCGCTGGAGGCCTATATCGCGTCTCGCCGGCGCATCGACGAAGCGTTTCCCCCGCCAAGATCCACATTTGAAAAATATGTAGAGCATTTGCTGTATGCTCTTGAAGTCGTTGGTCCTGACCATGTCGGCATCGGTGCCGACTGGGATGGCGGGGGCGGTGTGACCGGCATGGAGGATATCGGGTCTCTGCCGAAGATAACCGATGCCTTGGTTGAAGCGGGCTACGGCACTGATGACATTCAGAAAATCTGGTCTGGCAATATGCTCCGCCTGTTCAAAAGAGTTGAAGAAGCAGCAATTGCCGATGCGACTTCACTGCCGACCGTGAATTAGGTTTTAGGTTCTTCTTTCGGTACGGTTCGCTGAAGTTCCTGATGAGCTGCGCTTATCGGGAATAGTGGCTGAGAGCCTCAGATTCCGCGCGCTGAGAGTCAGAAACTCTGATGAGAGTTTTTCGACTGTTCAGTCCTTTCGGCTGAGACGTTCCAGCGCGCCTAGGATCGGTTTTGCGACAATACCTCCGGCTCGGCCGAGGCGCATGGCACCGGTGAGACGGGCTGCAATATAGGCGTCCATTCTGTCCTTATTCTCCTCGTCGACCCATTTGAGGATGATCAGGGGAATAGTCGCCGCCAGAAGTCCCCGCTTTGAATACTTGTTGTAATCTTCGGAAGTATCCCCTGTGGCGGTCCAGATCATATCGGCAATGGACCAGGTGCGCTGGACAGCATCACTTGCCATCCAGGGCAGGAATCCCTTCATAGCGGCCTTACGCACGGCTTCGCGATTGGGTTCGAGGGCGGTGAGCCAGGCATTGAGGCCGAAAACAACCTTGTCGCGCACACCAAGGCCGGTGAGATCGGTTTCCGATATCGTCGCCCGGGCGGACGCCTCCGCTTCATCGAAAATGTGGTCGATAAGGTCTATGATGCCGCGCGGGGCAGCGAGGGCCTGTTCGCCGGGGCTGAGACCGGCCGTTTCGGCCGCAGCAATAGCTGCCGCATCTGTCCATCCATCGAAGACGATATTGGGCAGGAGCACATCCAGCCAGCGGGCCCTGAGGTTTGCGGACGGCGTCATTGTGACCATATCTCCTCCTTCAACACCAATGGGTGTAGGCAAGCGGGCGATCTCGTGTTATGCGCCCGCACGGATTTATGGTAATATGTAGGTCAAATTTGCGGAATGCGACGCAAGCACCCGCAGAGAATGGAATTTTTAGGAGACAGTCCCATCGTTCAGATCATCGTACGTGACAATAATGTCGACCAGGCCTTAAGAGCGCTCAAGAAGAAGATGCAACGCGAAGGCCTGTTCCGGGAAATGAAAGCCCGGAACCACTATGAAAAGCCTTCCGAGAAGAAAGCTCGTGAGCGCGCTGAAGCTGTGCGCCGGGCAAGAAAACTTGCTCGCAAGCGTGCTCAGCGCGAAGGTCTTGTTTAGCGCGTTTCCTGATAAAAGGTCTCAAAGAGCCCCTGTCGCCAATGGCACAGGGGCTTTTCTTTGGAAGAAGGACAGGCCGACTGATCGGCTGAGGATCACTCGGCCGGTGTTTGTTTCGCCTTGCCGAGGCCCGGAATGACTCGTTTTACCCAATCCGTGGCATCGCTGATGCCGGCACCATGGACAGCACCGGCGCGGTAAACCTTTGTGGCAAGCCACAGAACCAGAGCAGTAGTAACGGCCATCAGCCCAAGCTGAGCAATAACTTCCATTGCCGGCGGCGCAGTTGGGATTCGTAGAATCAGCAGGAAGGGCGTGAACAGAGGGAACCATGACACTGCCGAGACGAATGCAGAGTTCGGATCGCTGATCGTGAAGCTGATGGCGACAAGGGGCAACATCAGCAGCATCATGAGCGGGCTGACGAGGGTCTGGGCTTCCTGAATGGTGTCGCAGAGGGACCCGATGGCGACAAAGATGACGCCGTACATGAGATAACCGAGGACAAGGCTGATGATGGCTGTGATCAGGATGTCTGGCCGTGCCATGGTGCGCAGGCCGAGCCAGACCGGCTCCATCATCTCGGCTGGGGCGCTGGTGGCTCCGAGCAGAAAGGCCCCGAGGCCGAAAAGCCCCCAACTACCCATCATGGTGAGGGTCACGCCGAACACGGCTGCAAGCTTGCCAGCCAGAAGCTGGGGCAAACGGACGGAGGTTAAGAGGGTATCGAAAATCTTGTTCGACCGCTCCTCTATCGTATTCATCAGGAGATATTGGATCACCGAAAAGATCATGAACCAGAGCATGAAAGCGATGCCGATCGACATGAAGTAGGGAGCCTGGTCGGAGAACGTGACCTCGTTCCCCGTGGTTTCCTGTTCTTCCACGGTGCGGATTTTCTGCTCGATCACGTCGCGGGCAACGTCATTGGCCTGGCGCAGGATATCGGGGTCGATGTTCTGAGCTTCGAAGAAAGCCGATCGGGCAATGGCCTTGTCGGCATCCTCAACCTGTCGGCGGAGTTCTCCGACGGTGACATTGTCACTCCAATATTCGATGGGGCGGTCACCGTCCGGCACAATGATCGCCGCGAAGAGGGGCTTTTCGCCGTCCGGTCCCAAGATCAGCTTTTCACCGAGGAGCCAGGGGCGCAGTTCGTCAATGGTGCGGCCGGGCGGATCGACAGCTATGAATTTTGGCGGAATGCTTTCGGCCGTGACGGAAATAGCCGCCGGATTTGCAGCGGTTGCGGATAAGCCTTCAGTGAGCGCTTCGGTCTGTTTGGCGAGATCGGCGCGCAATCGTTGGAATTGTCTTTCGATTTCAGTGGCATAGGCGTCACCGGCCTCGATGACGGTATAGTAACGAGCAGGAGTCGTACTGGCCGCAAATGCACCGAGAGAGGCTCCGAGCAGAGCGAGAATGGGTAGGGCAGCAAGGCCAAGCCAGAAGCCCCAGGCGGAGATATAGCCGATATAGTCGCGACGAAAGACGAGGAAGATATTGCGCATCAGGCGGCCTCGTCCCGTATTGCAGAGGCATCAAGGGCTTTGGCGGCCTGGGGGCCGGCGAACTTGACGAAAACATCACGCAGGCGGGCATCGTCCGGAGCAAAGCTGCTGATAGGCGCACCGGTCTCTATGGAGGCCCGCAGCACATCCTGGGCGTCCTGGCCCGGATCGAGGGCGATGTGCCAGACAGAGTGTTCTGTTTCACTGCTGTCCCCGCTGTCGCGATGGGCCCGGTAGCCTTTGGCCGCGAGCGTTACGCCAAGATCGAAATCGGGGCTGCTCAGCTCTATGCGGACGCCCCGGTCGAGGGTTGCGAAGGCTTCGTTGAGCGTGCCGTCAAAGACCTTCTCGCCGCGCGCCAGCATGATGATGGAATCACAGAGGCGTTCGGCATGTTCCATAACATGGGTCGAAAAAAGGATGGTGGCTCCACGCTCATGCTCGGCCCGGATTAGGTCCTCCAGCTCCTGCTGATTGACCGGATCGAGACCTGAAAACGGCTCATCCAGTATGAGAAACTCCGGACGGTGCGCGAGGGTTGAGAGGATCTGAACCTTCTGAGCCATGCCCTTGGAGAGTTTTGAATTCTTCGTTCTGGCGAAATTCTGAAGTCCGGCGGTCTTCAGCAACTCATCGGCGCGGTTGTGGGCTTCGCGCGATGACATGCCTTTCAGCTGCGCAAAATAGGCGATGCTCGATCGCGGTGTCATTTTCTTGTAGAGGCCGCGCTCTTCCGGAAGAAACCCGACGCGGGCAAGTGAGCTTGGTACGGGCGGCCCGCCAAACAGCTCGGCCGACCCGGAATCCGGGTTCATCACACCCAGCGCCATACGCAGGCTTGTCGATTTGCCGGCCCCGTTCGGCCCCAGAAATCCGACAATTTTCCCATTGGGCACTTCAAAGCTCATCTGGTTCACGGCGAGAAAGCCACCAAAAAACTTGGTGGCGTTCTTCATCACCAGAGGATGTGCAACCATTCAGAAACTCCCGGAGCACGAGATTTATGTCGATATTCGATATTACTCGAAAAGAACTCGCTCTATAGTCTTGCCAATTCATGAAAGGGGGCGCAGCATCTTCCTATGGATGATGATGCTCGGCATATAAAGGCTCTACTGACCGACGATGTTAATCATAATGCCATCGTTCGCAAGCGTCGCAAACCAGTTGTAAAGCTGAAGGACGAAGCCGTTGTTCTGAGTGAAATCGAGCAGGCCCTTGAACGCCTCGATGGCGGATCATTCGGCTATTGTATCGAGTGTGGAAAGCCGCTGGACATATTACGTCTCGCCCACGATCCGACGATCAGCTGCTGCGTGGGATGTAAGGACAAGGCCCGTAATGCTAAGTAAGCAATGAAAACAGGCTGATAAGCACCTGAAGCACCACTGCCAGTGCTGTCATGCCGATTACTGCGGCGATCCATGCAACACCCATACCCATGAAGGCTCCGCCTGCGATACCAGCCCCAGCCGTAAGTGCCAGGGCGATCATCCAGTGCATACCGCCTGCGAGTGTCAACGTTGCATAACCGACCACCATGATCAGGATAGCGCTTCCCCAGATGGTGCCTGTAATGAACCCATCAAATGTTCGCTGTTGCTCGGCGATGTTCATTTCGCCATGGGTATACTCAGATCCAGCCATGGAAACCTCCAGAAAGACACAGCCCGCCAAAAAGTAGAGCGTTGGCAATGACGCGGCATATTGGTTTGGTCAAGCGGTCAAAAGCGCGCTGTTTCACTTATTACATAATGGTACTAATGCGCTTTTGATGTATCGGTCGGCTTACGGGGGACAAATGGAGCCGGAATTGGCGCAGCGTCCACGCCTTCATCCTTAAGCTCTGTGCGCTCTTCGGCGGTTGCCTCTCCCCAGATTGGGCGATGCTCGACTTCGCCGTAGTGCATAGCTTTTGCTTCGGCAGTGAAGTCACTGCCGACATAATCATGGGTGTTCTCGATAAAGCTGCGCGCGGCCTCGGCGAACTTTACCATATCAGATTTGTCTGATGTTTTTCGGGTCGATCGAACAGCCGGGGCCATAATTTGCTTTTCGATGGCGGTTCCGTCGCAGGAGACACACCGCACATAGCCTTTTTCGGCCTGCTCATCGAAGGCCGAAGATGATGCAAACCAGGCATCAAATTCAGCTTCGCAATCTGTGCATCGAAGATCGTAACGAATCATGGCGACGGACCTGTCAGCTCGACAAGAGTGGGTCGAGCCCGCCTTGGTGGTCCAGCGCCATGAGATCGTCGCAGCCGCCAATATGCCGTTCGCCAATGAAGATTTGCGGGAATGTGCGGCCGCCATTCGAGCGTTTGATCATTTCCTGCTTCTTACGCGCATCGCGTCCGGCATCAATGACATCCGGCTGAACGCCGCGACTTTTCAGGAGCTTGATGGCCCTTGTGCAGTAAGGGCAAAAATCTCTTGAGTATACAGTCACTTTAGTCATTGCTTTGGCTCATCAGTACTCGAATTTGCTATCTGTATGTGACTATATGGTTACATCTTTCTCACGAGCAACGCGTGCGAGCACTAGAATGCTCACTTCCGCGGCATTAGCCGCGAGAAGCGCCCGGGCAGCCGCGTTTGCCGTTGCTCCGGTGGTGAACACGTCATCAACCAGCAGGATACGTTGTCCAGTGATGTGTTGCTTGCCCGATCTTCGTACCCTGAAGGCTCCACGAACATTGCGAAACCGCTCGCGGGCACTTCGTCCAGCCTGACTCGGCGTGGATCGCGTGCGCGTCAACGCGCCATGGCGAACCGGCTTGCCTGTTTGACGGGCTAGCGCCGTTGCGAGCCAACCCGCTTGATTGTATCCGCGAGAGACAAGCCGCCGGTAGTGCAGGGGAATCGGGACAATCAGGTCCGCGTTCGAGAGTAGATCGGCCCCGGCAACCGCCATCCACGTTGCCATAAGCTGTAGCCCATCGCGTCGACCGGCTCGTTTCAAAGCCAGGATGGGTGAGCGGGACACATCATCATAGACGAGGGCTGCACGCACTTTCTTCCAAGCGGTTTTGGACCCATGGCAGACTGCGCAAATATCGTCCTGGCCGAGATCGAGGGTCTGAGGCCCGCCACAGCGGGCACAGATGGATCCCGTGATAAAATAAAGAGCGCCGAAGTCTTCCGGCGTTAGTGCGCTCCTTGCAGGCATATTTGAAATAATTGACCTTTTCGGCCAAAGAAGATCGCCGGCGATCGTAGTTAATCGCCGGGCTGTTCCGGAGAATTGACCCATAAGTCTGCTGCCGGGAAAAGATCTGTTTTGATGTGGCGGCACTTTTATCGCTATAGTTTCTTGCGATACTAAATAATCAGTCAATTATCCTTCTGACAATGCGGGCAAGTTGTGGACTTATATGTGGCTACCAACTGTGCTGAAGACCGAGTTGATCGACCCGCTGGCATTCGTCAGCGCTCCAACGATTGCCAGAGCTATCAACCCAAGAAGTAGAGCATATTCCACAGCTGTGGCACCATTCTCATTGTGAAGAAAAGCGCGAAACACCTTACAAACCATCGTACCCCGGCTCCTATTGCCTGTACTCTCTTAAATACTCAAACAGCGGAATGTCCGCCGCCGGCGCTTGATATTGCGAAAAAGTGTCTAAGCTGACCCAGCTCAGTGACTGACCTTCGTTCGACTGCGGTACGCCGTTCCACCTCCGACACTCGAAAAGTGGCATTAATAAATGAAAATCAGAATATGTATGACTGGCGAATGTGAGCGGTTTCAGTGAGGTTTCGTTCACCATTATGCCGAGCTCTTCTTTGAGTTCGCGAGCCAAGGCGGCTTCCGGACGCTCTTTCGGTTCGATCTTTCCACCCGGAAACTCCCATAGCCCGGCCATGGATTTTCCCTCAGGTCGCTGGGTCAGTAAGACCTCATTTTTCTCGTTGAATAGCGCGGCAGCGACGACCAGGACGAGGCGTGTCATGTCCGATAGGCTCCATTTATATCGATATACGCGTGGGTGAGGTCGCACGTGTAGATCGTGGCGTTTCCGGGGCCTTGGCCGACCGACACCGAAATGTCGATGTTTCGCTTTGCGGCGATAGAGCTTGCGGCCTCCTCATCATAGGTGGGTGACCGTGCACCTTTGGCAGCGACCTGATGATCGCCAAACCAGATGTCCAACATGCGCTGATCGAACCTTACGCCGGCATTTCCAGCGGCCATGACAATGCGACCCCAGTTTGCGTCACCTGCGGCAAGGGCTGTCTTGACCAGCGGCGAGTTCGCTATCGCTGCGCCGATGGCTTTGGCCTCTCGATCCGTTTCGGTGCCTCTGACACAGATTGTGATGAGTTTGCTCGCCCCTTCGCCATCCCTGACAAGCTGAGTAGCGAGATCGAGGCTAGCGGCTTTGAGGGCTGCCGCGATGGCGTCATATCCGGGATCAACCTCAGATGTGATCATAGCCGCTCCGGATGCCCCAGTGGCGAAGATCATGAATGTGTCCGAGGTTGAGGTATCGCCGTCGACGGTGACGCAGTTGAAGCTCTCCTCGGCGCAGGCAGCCGTGAGGCGTTGCAGAAGATCGGGCGCGATCGCCGCATCGGTGAAAAGGTAGGCTAGCATGGTGGACATGTTCGGGGCGATCATGCCGGAACCCTTGGCAATACCAGCAATACCGACGGTCCTACCCGCGACATCAACGGTCTGACCCGTCCCTTTGGGAAACGTATCCGTTGTCATGAAGGCCCTGGCGGCGGCTTCCCAATTTGGGGGCGCAAGGCTTTCGGCAAGGTCCGGAACAGCAGACCCAACAAAGTTCGGATCAGAGAGCTCCTCGCCGATAACGCCAGTGGCGGCGAGGTAGCAGGTATTTTTCGGAGCGCCGAGGGCGGAGACCATGGCGGCGAGGGTTGCCTGGTTTTTCTTAACGCCATGGGGGCCGGTGAAGGCATTCGAGTTACCGGAATTGACCACCAGAGCCCGCCCTGTGCCTTTGCTTCTCTCAAGCGCTGAACGGCACCATTGCACATCGGCTGAGGCCGTCTGGGAGGTGGTGAACACACCGCCACAATGGGTGCCCTCGTTGAACGCAAACAAGAAAACATCATCCCGCGTCAGGCCCCGTGGCGCATAGAAACCGCGAGAGCCGGTTGCGCTGCGGACGCCCTTCACGTGCGGCAGGTCCGGAAACCGCTCCGGGGCTAGGGGAGAGACAGGCAGATCCAAACCTATTCCGCCGTCTCGCTGGCCGGTGTGCCGGGCTCAAGGATCGTGACCTCGCCATTGATACGGAGATAACTTACGATTTGGGTAAGCTCGGACCGGTTCAGGAACGCAACAATTTTCGGCCGCATATCCTCAAGGGTCTGTGGCGGACTCTGGCGGCGATCCTCCACTTTCAGGATCTGCCAGCCGTCATCGGTCTCAAAGATCTCCGAGATGTCGCCCGTGGGTGTATTGGCGATGGTGCTGGCCAGCGGTTCCGGTTGGTCAGCGGGCCGCACAAAGCCGAGATCACCGCCATCGAGGCGCGATGACGTATCCGTCGAGTACTGCACGGCGAGGGTCGAAAACTCGGTACCAGCTTCATATTCGGTGAGAACCTGCTGGGCGTTTTCCAGACTTTCCAAGGTCATTAGGCTGATCCGCACCTGGTCGTCGAGCTGCTGATACTGGACCTGTTCTGCATACATGGCCCGGATCGCCTCTTCGGTGACGTTTTCCGCCACGAGACTTTCCATGAGAAGATTGGTGAGAATGCGCTCTCGGGCTGCGATCAAGCGGTGCTGGGCGTTCGGGTCTTCATGGAGGCCACGGCGGAGCGCTTCTTGGGCGAGAAGGCGCTGCTCCACAAGTTGATCCAGTACGGTCTGATAGGCTTCGCTTTCCGGTGTGAACGGGTCACCCGGCGCAATTAGCCCCTGAGCTGCTGCTTCCAGTTCCAGATCGCTGAGATAAATCGGCTCGCCATTGACGACGGCAGCGCGCACCGCTTCCACTCTGACCGACGCGGACTCGTCGGTTGCGGCCCGCTCAGCACAGCCTGTGGCGAGGAACGATGCGATCACAATCGCTTGTAGTATGTTGCCCGTTTGCCTCGGCATTCCCGATACTCCTTTTCCCGTCACACCCGCCGGATTGACTTGGGAACTTCGCCTTCTTAAGTCTCAGCGGTTGGCCGGTCGAGCAGAATTAGCCATCCGCCTATGTCCCTGAACAGGACCCTGGCGTCAGGCCATTACAGGATTATCTCGTGGGGTAGAGATCTTAATTTTATCTCATGCCCTCATATGAAAGCTGGTATATTCAATGATCTCCGTCGCCCGCAAGCTTTTTGGCTCATCCAATGACCGCAAGCTGAAGCCCCTGCGCAACCGGGCAAGCAAGATAAATGCCCTCGAAGATGAGATGAAAGCGCTGAGCGATGATGCGCTGCGGGGGAAGACGGCTGAATTCCGTCAGCGGATTGAGAATGGCGAGACCCTCGACAGCCTGATGAACGAAGCCTTTGCCGTGGTGCGCGAAGGCTCGATGCGCTCCCTCGGCATGCGCCATTTCGATGTCCAGATGATGGGCGGCATGGTGCTACATTCCGGGGCGATCGCCGAAATGCGGACGGGCGAGGGGAAAACGCTCGTTGCAACACTTCCTGTCTATCTGAATGCCCTCGCTGGCAAAGGTGTCCATGTCATCACGGTGAATGACTACCTTGCCTCCCGCGACGCGGAGTGGATGGGGCAGCTCTACAATTATCTCGGCATGAGTGTCGGTACGATTGTCCACGGCGTTGACGATGCCGGGCGCAAGGCCGCCTATGAGGCGGACATCACCTACGGCACCAATAATGAATATGGCTTCGATTATCTCCGCGATAATATGAAGTATTCCCTCGACCAGATGGTCCAGCGCGGGCATTCCTATGCAATCGTTGACGAGGTGGATTCGATCCTGATCGACGAGGCTCGCACGCCACTGATCATTTCCGGCCCCACCGATGACCGCTCCGATCTTTATCGCGCAGTTGATGCGCTCATTTACAAGCTGGTCGATGAGGATTTCGAAATCGATGAAAAGCAGCGTTCCTGTATCTATACCGAAGAAGGTATGGAGAAGATGGAAGGCATGCTTGTCGAAAGCGGTATCTTAGAAGGCTCGCTCTGGGAACCAGCGAATATTTCCATCGTCCACCATTCCAATCAGGCCCTAAGGGCTCACAAGCTGTTCACGCGGGATAAGGATTATATTGTCCGCGGCGGCGAGGTGATGCTGATCGATGAGTTCACCGGCCGCATGATGGAAGGCCGCCGCCTGTCAGAGGGCCTCCACCAGGCCATCGAGGCGAAGGAAAAGGTCGACATTAAGCCGGAAAACCAGACCCTCGCGTCGATTACCTATCAGAACTATTTCCGCCTCTACGACAAGCTTGCCGGTATGACCGGTACAGCCCTGACCGAGGCAGCCGAGTTCGACAACATCTATCATCTCGACGTGATCGAGCTGCCGACCAACAAGCCTATCCAGCGCATTGATGATGACGATGTCGTCTACCGGACGGCGAAAGAGAAATACAAGGCGATCATAGAAGAGGTGAAGGATTGCCGCTCGCGCCAGCAGCCTGTCCTCCTCGGTACGGCTTCGATTGAAAAGTCCGAGCTGATTTCCACACTGCTGGGGTCGGCCGGTGTGCCCCATCAGGTGTTGAATGCACGTCACCACGAGAAGGAAGCCCACATCATTGCCGAGGCTGGTGTGCCAGGCACTGTGACGGTGGCGACAAACATGGCGGGCCGGGGCACCGACATACAACTTGGCGGCAATTTCGAGATGATCCTCGAAGAGCGCATCGCTGAGGAGGAAGAAAAAAAGGGCCGACCGCTGGAAGACGGCGAGCGCGAGATCATCGCCGCCCAGCTTCGCGCCGATATCGAAGTGCGCAAGAAACAAGCTCTCGATGCCGGCGGACTTTATGTTCTCGGTACGGAGCGCCATGAGAGCCGCCGAATCGATAATCAGTTGCGCGGCCGCACGGGACGTCAGGGCGATCCCGGTAAATCAAAATTCTACATCTCCATCGAGGATGATCTGATGCGCATTTTCGCCGGAGATCGGCTGGATGCCGTCATGCGCCGGCTTGGCATCAAGGAAGATGAGGCGATCACCCATCCCTTAATGACCAAGGCGATGCAGACCTCGCAAGGGAAGATCGAACAGCGCAATTTCGAAATGCGTAAGAACGTTCTCAAATATGATGACGTGATCAATGATCAGCGTAAGGCTATTTTCGAACAGCGCCGAGACTTTATGCATGCCGACGATGTCACTGATGTCATTGCGGGTATGCGCGAGGATGTGGTTCAGGATCTTGTCTACGTTCACATGCCTGAGAAAGCCTACGCCGAACAATGGGATGTGGATGGTCTGAACGCCGCGCTAAAAGACAAGTTTGCGATTGAGTTGCCCATTGCCGACTGGGCCGCCGAAGAAGGTGTTGCCAATGAAGAAATCCGGGAGCGGATTGTTCAGGCCGCCGACGAAGCCTTCGCGAAGAAGACGCAGGACGTTGGCACCGAGCGTATGGTGAGCATTGAGCGGCAGGTCTTGCTGCAACTGCTTGATCGCTCCTGGCGTGAACACTTGCAGCAGATCGACCAGCTTCGCTCCGTGATCGGGCTGCGTGGTTATGGCCAGCGGGACCCACTGAATGAGTTCAAGTCTGAAGCGTTCAATCTCTTTGATGCTCTGCTCAGTTCTCTGCGCACTGACGTGACCCGTGTGCTGATGAATTTGCAGATTCAAGCCCCGCCGCCTGCGCCGCCACCGCCGCCACAAATGGTGGAAACCAAGATTGATCCGGATACGGGGCGTAATATCGCCGGCGGCGGTCCTGCGCTGAGGGCTGGAGGCACGTCGCGGAGCGTAATCGGAGCGGGCGCTGCGGGTATCGCAACCAAGGTCGGTGATGCCCCGGCAGACTGGGATCGCACGCCGCGTAATGCGCCATGCCCCTGTGGTTCCGGCCTGAAATACAAGAAATGCCATGGGGCGATTTCAAAGGCGACGAGCGAGTAGATCGCGCTTTTTCCTAGAGTAGCTCGTCGTTCTGTTTGGCGAACCTTGCCAGCAGATAGGCATCCGTGTCCTCGAGATTTTCAAGCTTGCCGAACGCGAAGGCCGATCGATCCAGCACGATATCCCGCGGTTTGAGGGGGCGGGAGAGCTCAAGACCCTCAAGGCTTCTTGCTCTCGAAAGCGCAACATAGGCCTGTCCGTGGGCGAACATTCCATAGTCGAAGTCTATATAGACATTGTCGAGGGTAAGTCCCTGAGCCTTGTGAATGGTAACTGCCCAGGCAAGGCGCAGCGGCATCTGTTTGAATGTGCCGATAATCTCGCGAGAAATCTTCTTTGTTTGGCTATCGACTGTGTAGCGATACTTTTCCCATGCGGCAGGCTCAATTTCATAGGCTCGACCGTCAATTGAGACGATCACTGATTTCTTGCCAAACCCTTCGACCGTGCCGAGGGAGCCGTTGACCCAACGCCCCTCCGGATCGTTCCGGATCAGCATGACCCTCGCGCCTTCTTTCAATTCGAGGTCGGCTTCGGTAGGAAAGGACCGCTCTTCGAACTGACCCTCGACTTTTGCCTCGTAGGATTTGATACAGCCACCGAGTTCCTCCAGGCGCGCCTGATTGATGCGAAAGGCATTCGCATTGTTCGGTGTCAGGATAATATGGGTTTCACTGGCTTCATGGGCTGTGCGGCCGGAAACGAGGCTTTGAAGAAGCTCTGCATCGGGCTCAGTCAACCGCCCGCGCCGGATGGCTCCGAGTAGGGCGAGGAATTTCGGATCGTCCTGGCGGAAGATGTGCTTTAGGGCGAGCAGGGCGAACTCTGCTTCGCGAAAGGCGGGGGCATTGAAGAAATATCCACCGCCATATCGGTCTTCGAGAATTGTGCCTTCTTCCCCACGGATTACAGGCGGCAGCTGGTGCAGGTCTCCGGCCAGTATCATTCGCACACCGCCGAAAGGGCGTTTAGAGCCGCGATTAAGCTTCAGGGATTTGTCGATGGCATCGAGCATATCGGCCCGTACCATTGAAATCTCATCTATGATCATGGTTTTCAGAGTGCGGATGACGCGACCATTCCGCAGACGCTTAATGTCCGGTGGCTCGATTAACCGGGGCGGTAGCTTGAAGAAGGAGTGGATCGTTTGGCCACCGGCATTCATTGCTGCAACGCCCGTCGGTGCGAGCACAACGGTGTCCTCCCTGGCCTCTTCGAGGAAGCGCTTGAGCAGCGTTGTCTTGCCCGTTCCGGCGCGCCCTGTGAGGAAGAGATTGCCCTGGGCCCCGGCACCCTGGCTGACCCACGTCGCGGGCGCGGAGTAGATGTCGTCAGGGGTAGTGTCCATACGGGGATCGTCTCAAACGGGTTCGAACATAAGCCGAACAGATATGTGAAGGGCGTCGTATCATGCGTTGCGGAAAACGCAAAAGTGGAGTTCATTGAGACTTAGCTCCATAATGCTGAGCAAGATTTTAAGGCGCTGATCTTGAGCTTTCCTTCGCCATATCGATGAAGGCGCGAAGACGGCGTGTCATGTTTTTCTTGCTCCGATAACTCAGCGAGTATCGCGGCTGCGCCGGGATCTGGTCTGCCATGACTTCAACAAGCCTGCCGTCGGCAATAAGCGGGGTTGCAACTTCGCGATAGATATAAGCGAGGCCAAGCCCGGCCTCGGCATATGTAAGCAAGGAGCGCAGATCATTGGCGACCATGCGGGGCCGCGGCATCACGCTGATCGGTTCGCTTTCGCCTTCGAATATCCACGCGGCAAGCCGGTCACCGCTTCCGAAGGCGAAACAAATTCCATCATGGAAGAGGATATCATCGGGTTTCTCAGGCAGGCCCTGTCGTTGGAGGTAGTCCTGCGAGGTGACAAGGGTCATCGCCAGATCCGGCCCCACCGGAACAGCATGGGTCTCCGCTTCCAGTAATGTGCTCGACCGGATCGCTGCGTCTATCTGCGATGTGATCAGATCGACCTTCCTGTCATCATAGATCAGCTCGACATTGACGTCCGGATAGGCTCTGGCAAAGCGCGCCACGAGGTCATCCAGGAAAAAGGGACCTGCGCTATAGGGTGCCGACAGCCGAAGCGTGCCGGAGACTGTGTCGCGCGCATCATCCAGATCTCTGAATGCAGCTTCCAGATCATTGATTGCCGGAAGGCTCCGTCGATAAAGACGCTCGCCGATCGGGGTCAGTGCGACCGACCGGGTCGACCGCTCAAAGAGGCGTACGCCGAGGCGGTCTTCAAACCGCTGCACCGCTTCGCTCACCGATGCGGCTTTGAGCTTCAGCGTGTCGGCTGCGGCCCGGAATCCGTTTTGCCGGGCCACTTCGACAAAGATTGAGACATCGCTAAGCTGGTTTCTTTGCATTGTTCGATATTTCGATCAGATTATCAAATAATATGGTATTTATCTAACAATACTGCCTCTCTAGCTTTGTTGGCAACAGAAACCTGCAACCAACAAGGATCGATCCAATGACAGATATTGATGAGGTAAAATGCGCACTGAACGAATGGCTGGCGGGCCTTGATAGCGGTGATTTGGAACGCATGCTTGCCACCGTCGATCCGGAGGCCGTCACCTGCAACGAGCATCAACCGACGGGCCATGGGATTGAGGCTGTGCGCGAAAAATACGCCCCTCGCATCGCCTCATCCACCTTCAAGTCGGGTTTCGACCTCGAGCATATCAAAGTCTATAACGGATTTGCGCTGCTGGTTGGGCACTTCACCATTGAGGCGATCGAGAAAGCATCGGGCCAAAAGGGCGGCGGCCATGGAAGACTTCTTCTTGTTTACCGAAAGCATGCCGACGGCTGGAAGATGCTGGTCGACATCGACAATAATGACGAAAAATCCTGATAGTGGACTTGGAGAACTCTTCAATGCGCCAGCAACCCCATATTGCAAAGAGGCCGCGAGATATCGCCCATTGTGTCAGCGCTTACCTAAAGGACGGAAATCTCGATGGCATCGTCTCGATGTTCCATCCCGATTGCCGGGTATTTTTCCCGCCGGACCAGCCGCCGAGTATTGGTCTGGACGGTGCCTGCAGCGTCTTTGAGGGTTTCATTGACGTCCGGCCGACGATTGAAAGTGATATCATCAGTGAAGTGATCGCTGGTGACATAGCTCTGACGCGGGCCAACTGGAGAGTTATCGCGTCCGATGGAACCGTGATGGCTGAAGGCCAGTCAACGGAAGTTGCCTTGCGGCTGGACAACGGCGGCTGGGGCTATCTGATCGATTGTCCGAACGGGCCGCCGCCCGCGGCAGTTCGATCTTCTTAGAGACCCAGCACGCGCTTCGCGATAATGTTTCGCTGGATCTCGTTCGTCCCGCCATAAATCGATTGGGCGCGGCCAGCGAAATAGCTGGAAAGCCCGGCACTCGCACTGGCGGGTATGGCGGCGGCGGTGGCCCAGTCCGGCGCAACGGAGTCCGCAAACTTCGGCTGGCCATAGGCACCAGCTGCATCGATGAAAAGTTCGGTAATCTGCTGATGGGTTTCCGTGGCCATGATTTTCACGATGGAGGCTTCATCACCCGGCGATCCGCCAGATCTAATGGCTGAGAGGATCCGCAAGACCTGGGTTTCGAGCGCGGTGAGGGCCATTTCCGCGAGACAAATACGATGCGCGAAAGCATGATCGTCGATCAGACGCGTATTGCCGCCTGTCGATGTCGCTGTGGCAATTTCGCGGACTTTTTGGATCATCATCTTCTTGCCGCCAATGCGGGCATAGGACGTGCGCTCGAAACCGAGAAGATACTGGGAGTAGGTCCAGCCTTTGCCTTCCTCGCCGATCAGCTGGTCTGCTGGAACACGCACATCGGTGAAGTGGCACTCATTCAGCACATGCTTGCCATCGATCGTGATGATCGGGCGGACTTCGACGCCCGGCTGGTCGAGCTCGCAGCAGATGAAGGAAATGCCTTCCTGTTTCTTGCCGGAATTATCGGTCCGGGCGAGCAGAAAGATCCAGTCGGCATGTTGGGCAGCGGAGGTCCAGATTTTCGTACCATTGAGAATGTATTCGTTGCCGTCGCGCACCGCTGAGAATTGCAGGGAAGCAAGGTCTGATCCTGAGCCGGGTTCGGAATAACCCTGTGCCCAGCCGACCGAGCCACCGCGGATGCCGGGCAGCCAGCGGTCCTGCTGTTCTTTGGATCCGAAGGTGTAGATGACCGGGCCGACATAGATAACGCCCATAGGAGTCACTGTGGGGACCCCGGCGCGCTCTAACTCTTCATCAAAGACGTATTGTTCTTCCAGACTCCAGCCCGGCCCGCCATGGGCTTCCGGCCATGCGCTGGCGAGCCAACCCTTTGCGCCAAGAGCCATTTCGGATTTGCGTACCTCTTCCGTGGTCAGCGATGCACCTAGGACTGTTTTCTCGATGATATCCTTCGGAAATTCGCTTGCAAACCAGTGGCGCACCTCGGTGCGAAAGTCTTCAATACCGGGGGTCGGGTCGAGATTCATGCAATGGCTTCCTATCTTTGACGGCAGCGTAGCGGCTGGTACGGCTGGCGTCATCCCCCCTCTGCGGGCTAGAGAAGCAGTATCGTTTGTTGGCCAAGTTAAAAGAGGCTTTGAATGCACGCCGCTATTGCCCCCACGCTAGAGGATGGCCGGGTTCGCCTTCGTGCATTTAAAATGCCCGACTTCGAACCTTTCGCTGAGCTGCTGAGATCTGAGCGCGCTCGTTTCATAGACGGGCCTTTTGATCGGTCTCAGGCTTGGGATCTCTTTGCGGCATCGGCCGGGCGGTGGCAGCTTGTGGGCTACGGTGCTTGGATCATAGAATGCCTTGAGACAGGTAACCCGGCGGGTTTTCTCTCCCTGAACTATCCGATTGGCGACGAAGAACGAGAGATCGGTTATGGATTGTTCGATGGATTTGAAGGTCGCGGTCTCGCTTCATCTGCTGTGAAGCTAGGCTTGGTGTATGCTCGCGAGACGCTCGGCTGGCGGGACTGCGTTAGTTACATATATGAAGATAACGTCCCATCCATCAGGCTTGTCAAACGCTTTGGCGCGACCTTGGATCCGGACGCATTCGTTCCCGAGGGTGATACGACCCTTGTTTATCGGCATCTGCTTCGCTAATGACCACACTCGCCCCGGATCTTGAACGTCATAAGCGTCATATCCTCTTAAAGGAAATCGGCGGGCCGGGTGTGCAGAAGCTTGGCGCGGCGTCTGTTTCCATCGTTGGGGCGGGGGCGTTAGGTGGTCCCTGCGCCATGTATCTCGCTGCTGCAGGCGTAGCCGCGATTGAACTTCTGGATGATGATCATGTTGACCGATCAAACCTGCAGCGGCAGATCCAGTTTGGGGAAGCGGAAGACGGCGCAAAAAAGGTCGACGCGCTGGCAAGGCGGTTGATAGCGCAGAACAAGGCTGTTTCGGTGACTGCGCGCTCTAAACGGTTTCAGGCGGGCGACAATCTCTCCGGCGATATTTTGATCGATGCCACAGACAACTACGAGACCCGCTTTGCTCTGAATCAGCTCGCCCATGAAACGGGTCGGCCTATGGTCCATGGTGCAGCGGCGCGATGGACCGGTCAGGTCTCAGTCTTCGCGTCTGGTGTTGAAAACGGTGCGCCATGTTATAAGTGCTGGGTGCCGGAAGCGCCGCCAGAAGCAGAGACCTGCGAAGAGGTAGGCGTAGCTGGTCCTGTTACCGGCATTGTAGCAGCCCATATGGCTTTGGAAACACTGAAGCTGATTACTGGAGCCGGGCGGGCCTTGATTGGTAAGCTGATGATTCTTGATGGGCTTGGTGGAACAAGCCGAGAAATCGCATTGCGCGCCGATACAATCTGTAAAGTTTGCAGCTAAAGCTTGCAGAATATCGCGGCACAGTCTTAGGTGTCTGAACTTGATGCGACGGTTCAAGGAGGGTAGCCGCTGTTTCGCCGTATACTGATATTCCTTGTGGTGATTTTTATCGCACTTGCTGCCGGTTGGCTGGCCCTTAGAAGAAGCGACATTCCGTACGCCGCGCTTGAGGCGGTCTATACGTCGGAAGAATCGGAGTTCCTGACACTGTCGGACGATATAAAGCTCCATTATCGCGATGAGGGACCGGAGGATGCATCCACCCTTGTGCTGGTTCATGGATTTTCCGCGTCGGTGCATACATGGGAGCCTTGGGTTGAGCGACTCAAAGAGAGGTACCGCATCGTCAGCGTCGATTTGCCAGGCCACGGTCTGACCCGGACACCCGATCTCGAAAAAATGCATCCCGGTCACTTCGCCGATGTCATCGAAGAAGTCGCCGAGATAGTAGACCTAGAAACCTTCACCCTTGTCGGCCATTCCATGGGCGGGGCAACCGCCTGGCAGTTTGCGCTGAAATACCCGGATCGGTTGGACGGTTTGGTCCTGGTGGCGGCTTCCGGTTGGGGACGGGGCAGTGATGACGAAGACGGCGTACCTCTGATCTTCCGCCTGCTTCGCAATCCTGTCGCACGTTTAATTATCAAGGATCTCGATACCACGAGCCTCACCCGCGACGGGCTCGCCAATAGCTTTGTCGATCAGTCCTTTGTTACGGATGAAGCGGTGAACCGATACGTGTCCCTGTCCCGCGCGCCCGGCCACCGGAGCGGTATCATCGCGCTGACATCAGGGCAAAATGAGCGTTTGGAAGCGACCGAAGACCGCCTTGCAGTATTGGGCGACGTTCCGACACTTATTCTGCAAGGAGACAGCGATAATCTGGTGCCAGCGAGCCACGCGCAGCTGTTTCACGAAGCGATCGGTGGCTCCGAAGTCAAAGTCTATACGAATGTCGGCCATGTTCCCCAAGAGGAAGTGGTAGGACAGTCAGTGGCCGACCTGACAGATTTCTTAAATCGCAGGGTTTATGTCGAGCCAGCTTATGAAACGAGCGCTGTGGCACCGAATTAGGAGCCGTCACCGTCCTTTTCTGCGGCATCCGCCCGGTCCATATCCACATAGATAATGCGGATGAAAGACTCTTCACCTATGAATGCACCCTCCGGTGCCCAGTCTTCGCTCCACTCTGACAGAATGCGGGCTGCAACCGCTGTATCGGCGTCCATGCCCTCAGACCGCGCATTCTGAACGGCAGCGCGAACACCCTGCAGCATGGCGATGCTCGCAGCAATGTCTTCGCGCGTTGCTAAGGAACCGTGGCCGGGAATAATTTTCGTCTCCTCGTCGGTCATGGCATAGGCGATATCGAGCGCAGCGATGTATCCGGCGAGCGTGCCACCGGTCGATATGTCTACGAAAGGAAAGCGATCCTTAAAAAAGACATCACCCATATGAATGATGTTGGCTTCCTTAATGAAAACCATTGCATCGCCATCTGTATGCGCCTCCGGCAGGTGAGTGACCTCAATTGTTTGGCCATTCAGATGAAGTGATAGATCATCGTCAAATGTTATGACTGGCCAAGCCGCCGGAGCAGCCGCTGGGGCGTTGCGCTCATTGCCCAGCAGTACGATTTTCTGGTCCGTTGATAGTCGTGTCCGAACATTCTCATGAGCAATAATGGTTGCGCCGAAGTTTGCGTTCCCGCCGGTATGGTCACCATGCCAGTGTGTGTTGACGAGGAAGGTTGGTGCGCCGCCAGCAATCTCGTTGATCTTGGCGAGGTTCTTCGGGGCAATATTCGCAAACTGACTGTCGATCACGAACACGCCATCATCGCCGGCGAGGACACCAATGTTCCCGCCCTGTCCGCTGAGCATGTACACACCGGACCCAAGATCGGTTGCTTCAATGGTCACTTCTTGCTGTGCTGATTGGGATAGGTGAAGCCCGCTATGGGCCGTCGCCATAGGGGATTGAGCGGTGATGAGCGCGGCAATAGAAATAGTGATACGGATCATGGCAGCACCCTTATTCAGAGCTAAGTTCCTGGGTCTGGATCGGACACTAATCCGCAGTGCGCCAACTTGCCATCTGATCGCGCAGCTGTGATCTACGCGCTAAAGCACGCCAGGGATGACCCTGTCCGGTGGTAGGTGACCATCCGCAAACGTTTTGATGTTGATAATCACCTTCTCGCCCATTTCCACGCGCCCCTCCAATGTGGCTGAGCCCATATGAGGGAGCAGAATAGCATTTGGCAGTTCGGTCAGTTTCTGATTGACCTCAGGCTCCCGCTCGAAAACGTCGAGGCCGGCTCCTGCAAGCTGCCCTGACTCCAGGGCGCGGGCGAGGGCAGCCTCATCTATGACTTCTCCCCGCGATGTATTGATGATGTAGCTTTCAGGTTTCAGCAGGGCGAGCCGCCGGGAATTCAACAGATGGAAGGTCGCCGGAGTATGGGGGCAGTTAATGGACACAATGTCCATACGGGCAAGCATCTGGTCGAGATTGTCCCAATAGGTTGCCTCCAGCAACTCCTCGATCTTAGGGCTGACCTGTTTGCGATTGTGGTAGTGGATCTGAAGACCGAATGCCTTGGCACGGCGGGCAACCGCCTGTCCGATCCGGCCCATGCCAATAATTCCGAGCCGCTTGCCGGCAATCCGGTGTCCCATCATCCAGGTCGGTGTCCAGCCGGTAAACTCGCCTGCTTCCATCGCTCTTCGCCCTTCAACGAGGCGGCGCGGCACGGCGAGGATGAGCGCCATGGCAATGTCGGCCGTGTCATCGGTCAGGACGCCCGGCGTGTTGGTTACGGCGATGCCGCGCTGGGCTGCGCTGTTAATGTCGATATTGTCAACTCCCGCGCCGAACTGGGCGACCAGTTTCAGATTTGGTCCGGCCCGTGCCATCAATCGTGCGTCAACGTCATCGGTGACAGTGGGAACGAGGACATCTGCTCGGGCCATGGCGTCGGCCAGTTCTTCGGTCGTAAAGGCATGGTCATCTTCGTTCAGTTCGGCATCGAATAACTCTTTCATGCGCAATTCCACGGGAGCTGGAAGCTTGCGGGTGACCACGACCTTGAGTTTGCCTGACTGCATCTGTTCCTGCCTTTTCTATTATCGGTGGGATAGCAGAGCCGGCCACCTACGCCAATGTGTGTCCTAACGAAAGCTTAGTGTTCGTTTACCCATTGGTTTTCCGGGGTTTACCGCTGATTCATCACGCGCGGCCAAATAATTGTGGTTCAATAACAAATACCGGGAACAGTGTGGTGAGTGTCCGTATCGTCAGTCTTTTTCTATTCGTCGCATCCTTGTGGCAGCTTGGTCTTGAGCCCGTATCGGCCCAACAAGTGCAAGCAGCTCGGGTCAGTCATATATCGGGCAAGACCGTGCCGCGCTTTGAAAGCTTGCGCTATGACAAGGTCAATGGCCGCGCCGGACCGAGCCTCAATCACCCTATCAAATGGCATTACAGCCGTGAGGGCTTGCCTGTCCTGATCCTGAAGGAGACGGAAGGCTGGCGCTATGTCCGTGATCCCGCCGGGGATGAGGTCTGGGTACATGAGCGCATGTTGTCGCCGATGCGCACAGCTGTAACGACTGGCCCGACCCTGATGCGTGTGAAGCCGGAACAGGACGCCCGGTCCGTAGCCCGCCTTCATGAGGGTGTACAGCTCGAGATACTGGAGCGGGGCGAAGACGCGGTACGTGTCTCCAGCGGCCGGTTTCGTGGCTGGGTCGATACCGATACGCTCTGGGGCGAAACTGAGCGATAAACTAAGTGCGCTCCACTATCCGACCCTGAAAGTGCGTTTCCAAGGCACTTGAAAACTACACTGCTTATGGCCGGAATTGTCTCTAGTGGAGTTGACTTGAGCGCCGGGCTCGTGTCGATGCGCAGCGTTCTGTTGCAGGGAGAGATCGCATTGAGCCTCAAGGGACCCCATGAATATCACGCGCCGCAATCGTCTTATAGCTATGATGATCTTCTGACATCTGGCCAAGGCGAACTGTTTGGTCCGGGCAATGCCCAGCTTCCCGCACCGCCCATGCTGATGATGGACCGGGTGACGGAGATGACCCTGGAAGGCGGCCAATATGGCAAGGGCAGCATGCGCGCCGAACTCGATATTCATCCGGATCTCTGGTTCTTTGAATGCCATTTCCCGGGCGATCCGGTCATGCCGGGATGTCTTGGGCTCGATGCCATGTGGCAGGCAGTGGGGTACTGGCTCGGATGGTCGGGCTCGCCCGGCAAGGGCCGGGCGCTCGGCGTAGGTAAGGTGAAGTTCACCGGAGAGATTACCCCCGATACCAAGCTCGTGCGGTACGAGATCGATATGAAGCGGGTGAAGCGCGGCGCGCTGGTGCTGGGCATCGCTGACGGCAAGGTGTTTGTCGACGATAAGCACGTCTACACAGCGGAAGATCTGCGCGTCGGCATGGTCATCCGGGACTAGACCCCACCCTTTACGTTAACGATTATGGCAATGTGAGTATATGCTGACCTCAGAATTGCCCTGTTACATACGTGTGTCTGCCACATTGCTTGTTTGTAATCAGAACACTGGCAGGGGTTTGCGTGTCGCAAGAACCGTGGTTCAAGGGCTTTGAAAACCTCCGCAATGGCATGGCGAGGAGAGTGTAATGCCCAGTCTGGCGCTTGTTGATGACGATGAAAATATTGTTGCGTCCCTGAAGATCTTCTTCGAGGCGGAAGGCTATCAGGTGCGAACCTATTATGATGGCCAGAGCGCGCTGCCCGCGCTGACCGAGACGCCGCCCGACATTGCGATCTTCGACGTGAAAATGCCGAAGATGGATGGCATGGAGCTGCTGCGCCGCCTACGCCAGACCTCGGATCTGCCGGTGATCTTCCTGACCTCGAAGGATGAAGAGATCGACGAAGTGATCGGGTTTAATATTGGTGCCGATGATTTCGTCCGGAAGCCCTGCTCGACACGGCTCTTGTCAGAGCGCGTGAAAGCAGTTCTCCGCCGGGCGCGGGGCGGCGTTGCCGGGCCCGAAGAGGGGGACCATAAGCCAATTGTGCGTGGACGCCTGACCCTCGACCCCAACCGCCATGCCTGCACATGGGATGAGAAGCCTGTACGCCTCACCGTGACCGAATTCTTGATCCTGCAGAGCCTCGCCCAACGGCCGGGCTATGTGAAAAACCGCGATCAACTGATGGATGCGGCCTATGACGACCAGATCTATGTTGATGACCGCACCATCGACAGCCACATTAAGCGCCTTCGCAAGAAGTTTCGTGAAGTCGACGGTGAGTTCGACGCGATTGAGACGCTCTACGGGGTCGGCTACCGCTATACGGAAAGCTGATAAAGCAGCTTCTTCCTCAAAATCGTCGGCGCGATCTGCCGGATTACAACGTATCATGTGATTTGCCGGGCTCTGCTCACCGGATTATGTCCATGACGTGAAATGTAAATCACGGTCGGGAACTGGCCAGGAGTAGCATATGAGCTGGATGATTATCGGAGCATTTGCCCTCGCAAACTTCACCGCAGCCTCATCCGGAGGCATCTTCAAACCTGGTGACTGGTATGAGAGCCTCACCAAGCCGAGCTGGGTGCCGCCGAATTGGGCCTTTCCTGTGGTTTGGGCGGCGCTGTTTGCTATGAACACTGCGGCTGGCGTCATTGTTTGGGACGCCATGGGCGACGCAGCCGGGTCTCGCAATTGGATGCCTTTCATCATCTACGGGGTGAGCCTTGCCATTAATGCTGGCTGGTCCGCCTTCTTCTTTGGAATGAAGCGCATGGACCTCGCATTTGGCGACGTCGTTCTGCTCTGGCTGTCCCTTGCTGCCCAGATCGTCGTTTTTGCACCGATCTCGCTGCTCGCGGCTGCATTGACCCTGCCATATCTCGCCTGGGTCACCCTTGCCGGTGCTCTGAATATTCGCATGATCCAACTGAATGCTTCGCCGATGAAAGCTTCCGGTTAGGCTAATTTTCGCTTCCGCCTTGAAAAAATTGACGCATGTGTCATTTTTATTGGCGGAGGAAGCTGTCAGTGCTGTTTACGCTGATCAAATATATCTTTGAGTATGGCCCGCTGATTTTTGCGGTCGGCTTTCTTTGGCCGCTGATGGCGCAAATTATTGCCGCTGCTGGCTGGACACCGCCGCTCGGCCTCTCGCCGCTTCAGGCTGCTGCTATTCCCGCTTTCAGTTTTGGTCTCATCGCGCAGGTGAGGGGGACATGGTTATGGCAGCGATAGTTGACGCGCCTCCCGTTCGCCCGGGCCGCGTGCCCGCCGAAGACCTGTCCGGCCTTTCAAATGCCGAGCTTGCTCAGCGCGAGCGTGAGATTGCTCGCAGGCATATGGGCCATTTTCCATGGTTTTCGGTCGTCTGGTGTTTCGTAAATCTCGCCGTTTGGCTGTCGCTCTGGCCGCTTGTCTTTTCCGGTATCATGCCGCTCTGGCTCGCCTTTCCCATCGCGACGCTGAATGTGATGCTATCCTATCTGCCAAGCCACGAAGCCCAGCATGACATCATCGCCAGGCCCGGAGACAAACTCCGCTGGCTGAACCAGCTTGTCGGCCACGCCTCAATCATTCCGCTGTGGTTGCCGTTCGGCGTTGCCCGGCTTACCCATTTGGAGCACCACAAACACACAAATGATCCGGAGAAGGACCCTGATCATTCGACACAGGCGAACGGACCGCTCCACGCGATCTGGAAAAGCCTGAAGAACCGCCAGCCCCACGCCGAGGGTGGCTTCAATTCCTATGGTGAAACGTTGCAGCGCCTCGGCACGCCCCAGGCGAACACTGCTCTGATCGTGGCGGTGCTATATCAGCTCGTCTTCTTCGGATTTCTGTCAGCTTTGGCCTGGTCAGGGTTTGCGATCGAGGCCGCGCTCCTCTGGTGGGTACCGCGCCATATCGGCCTCACCTACATTCAGTTCTATCTCAGCTGGGCCCCTCATCACCCGGCGACCGCGACCGGCAGGTATCGCGACACACGCGCCTGGTGCAGCCGGCTCGGTAACATTCTCACCATGGGCATGCAGTACCATGTCGTCCACCACCTCTATCCGCGTATCCCGCTGATCCGCACGCCAGCAGCCTATTGGGAACTCCGCCCGATCCTTGAAACGCGCGGTGTCCAGATCGATGATCTCTAGAGGGTGGGGGCTTCGCTTTTTTGAACCTTGTAAGAGATCAGCAGAATAACGGCCGTTACTGACGTCATGATACAAGCTGTCACCATCGGATCGAAATGCGAGCCCATTGCGGGAAACATCATCCAGGACAGATTGCTCATTGTGTGAAACAGCGACGCGCCGAACACGCTTTGGCCGCCTCGTTCGTAAGCCCAGACGATCAAAACACGCCGCGATATGGTTCCGGCGAACCACCACGCGATCCAGCTCCAAGACCGATCAGCTTGCAGGAGTGGAAATATATGCCAGAGCGCCGCGACAAATCCGATAATTAATCCCGCCAGGACAATTCCAAACGACTTTATCAGAGGATTGGCGGCGAATCCCGTCCATCCCAGTTCCTCGGCGGTTGCAGCGATGAAAAACAAGCAGAAAAGCGACAGTGTCTGAAGCGGATCAATCTCGAATTGAGGCAAACCGCCACCGAAAGACATCTGCCAGACGGCCGAGAGCGTCATTACCGCCGGCATAGTCATCACAGCGAGCAGCCATGCCCACAATTTCAGCTTATGAATGTCCACGGCCCGCAACAGAAAAGCGTTCAGCCCCTCCGTCCCCTGATCTCGAAAAACGAAGGCAGCGGCGACGGCGACAGGGCAGATGATCATCAGTGAGCTGACTGGCAGGCCCGGCAGGAATTCGTGGTCCGCAACGGCACCAAATGTCCAAAACGGAATGGAAACTAGAAATATAACACCGAAGTATTTCCAAACCTGCATGTCCAGGAGCTCGCAATCTGTTCGGTCATATCCTCATCAGGCTTCTTATAAGTCGCCGTTTGATGCCGACAATGCTGCCGAGGGGGGATCAGAACTGATTTCAGTTTCTTGACTTCCGGTTTGAGTCAAGGAGAGCCGAAACGTCAGAGACCGTTGTGGGCGATAATAAGCCTCTCAATTGACACCAACTCCTAGCGTCAGAGTAAGGGGTGCGGGCGGACAAATGCGCCTCTTAGTTGCAGTGGCTATAGGCGAGACGCTAAGTAAAATTAATCAACGGAATCTTTAACGATAAACTCTTGGTCCTTTGGTATAAATTCCTGCTCGCCAGATTGAGGATGCCAATACCGCATGATCAATAGCGATGTCATCGCGATCACAAGACAAATAAGGAACAAACCCGCCACACCAATTGACGGCGTAGCTCGCTGTCGTAGATTTCCTGTTAGGGATGAACCAATGCTTGATGTAACCTCTGTTTGCATTGGCTGTTCTGTCAAGCGGTACCCTATGCGGGGTAGTGTATGAATTAAGGACGAGTCTTTTAGAATTTTGCGCATGCGCGAGATCGCCTGCGTCAGCGCCTCATCACTACCGTCGCCATCCCAAACCAAATCAAGAAACATGTCCCGCGTCACCGGCTCTGGGTAATGTGTCACGAGTAACGCAAGCACACCCCCCAGCCTAGGTTCGAGCCGTTCTTTCTCTTCGTTTTGTTGGAAAAACCCGGCACGCAAATCAAACAAGACGAGGCCAATTCGAAATGGAGATTGGGTATCGAAGGCAGCACGTGCAGAAGGAGATTCGGTTGTTCTTTTCATGTTTCGAAACGTTTTTCGTCAGGCGATTACCCCAACGATCCCCTTTTCCTCTGGTCATGCAGCTTCAGCATCGTGACACTTGAGAGGATATTTAAATGATACGCATCACTCAACTAACGAAATTGGCCTTAATAACTATGTTTATGCCGTTCGCGGCGCAGGCTCAGCCGGAACTCGTTATGGAAACTGGAGACGGCTTGCCCCTGCGGGTGGATAAAGCATTCAATGAATTGATCGAAACAGGATTCGTTGGATTTGTAGGCGTCTCAGTCGATGGAAAAATTCGATATGCGCGCGGACAGGCGAGTGACTCCCTTCAGTTTCAACTCGATTCTGCGATTGACGTCTTGTCCATAATCAAGAGCTTTACGGGTGCAGCCGTTGCAATTCTGATCTCTGACGGACGCCTGACAGCAACTACTACTCTGGGTGAAATCTGGGACAATGTTCCAGAGGACAAATCCCAGCTCACAGTGCATCAATTGCTCACGCATACCGCAGGACTTCCAAACCTCCTGGGACGCGATCATGAGTATATCGGAAAACAGGCGCTCCTCGACCTGACATGGGCAACCCCTCTTCGTTCTCAGCCAGGAGAAACCTACTATTATTCGAATTTGGGGTATTCGATTTTGGCGGCGGTTATTGAGGCCGTTACGGACCAATCATTCGAAGATTATCTGTCAGAGGCAATCTTTGAGCCTCTACATATGACCTCAACGGGTTATCTGGAAGCGTCTTGCTGTCACGCCGATGCCGAGTATGTGGCGAAGACCTCCTGGGGCCAGCTGGAGAAAGTGTCCTGGCATCTGATGGGAAATGGCGGAATGCTATCTACACCACGCGATATGTTGAAGTGGATTGAAGGATATGAATTTGAAAAACTGGGAGGTGGTAAAGTAAAGAATTTGACCCATCAACCGTATATAAGAGAAGGCGAAACTGCCAGTTCGTATTACGGTTATGGCCTTGTCGTTGATGCAACGCCCGATTTTGGAACCGCTTATTGGCACAATGGCGGCAGTACAGAGTTTAACTCGCATTGGCGCTATTACCCCGACTATCGTGTCGCCATTTTTGTGGCATCGGATCAATGGGACATAAACTCTGATTTTGTAGAGCATGCGATCGCCAAAGCCATTTTGGCAGATCGGGTAAAGCCATGAGACATCGCAATTTACAAAAATGACGAAATCAATCCCGTCCGGCTATTGCCGAATGACGTTTCAAGCGTCTTACTAAGGGCGGCTTAAGTCTCTGAGCTTATGTCTGGTTCTGCGCCCGTTTCAGAAATGGCCAGAGACTGTTGTGGGCTATTTAGGTCGCTTGATGCGGTCGGGCTCTGCAATTGTCACTCGCCTAAGTGATGTAGGTCCCCCAAGCAAAGCCAACCGAATCCCAAGCACACTATCAATTGCTTCGGATAATCCTCGCTATTTCGCTCGACACATTTCCCGGCCAGAAATTCTTTGCACTGCCATTCGTAAAGTAAATCACGGTTACACTGTCAGCGGCACCCGGTTCGAAGAAATGCCGAACATCGGTTCTGTTCCCGCCACCATGCCCAACAATTCTCAAGCCGTCCTCTTCGGCGAATTCCCAACCATTCGCAAAATTGGCGACTGAACCGTCATTGAGGAAAACCGGCGTCCACATAGCCTGTATCGAACGGTCCGATAAGAACCGGTGATCCATGAGTGCTGAGAACCATTCAGCCATATCCAGCACGGTCGTGTTCAAGCCCGTACTCGCAAACATATAATCTGGCTGATCGATACGCACGTTGCGCGCCAGCACGTCGTTCGCAGACCGATAGGTCGTTGCCCGACCTGCGATAACCGCATATTCGCCGCCGTAGGAGGAATGCTCTAGTTCCAGCTCTTCTATCATACGCTCCGTCATAGCTTGAGCGAATTGCTCGCCGGTGGTGCGCTCGATGATCATTTTGAGTAGAAGATAATTCGTTTGATTGTAGCGGGTCGCGCTTCCGGTCTCGAACTCGAGCGGCTTGTTAATGACAGATTGAAGCGCGTCCTGAGGGGTCTCGGGCGTCGGTCTAGGCCATTGATAATAGTCCGGCAGACCCGTCATATGAGACAGCGCCTGGCGGATGGTTAGGGTTTGCCAAGTCTCAGGTAGCTTTTCGAGATAAAAGCTAATAGGCGCGTCCAGCTTGATTGAGCCAGCTTCCACCAACTGCATGATCGCCACGTTTACGAACAGTTTCGCTAGCGAAAAGCCTTGGTAGACCGTCTCCTCGCTTGCAGGCACACCAAGCTCAACACTCGACAGACCGCGCGCGCTGGTGTGGACGAGTGTGCCATTTCTCAGAATGGCGAGTGATTGACCGGCAATGCCATAATCCGTTGTAACCTCATCAAGGTAGGCTTCAATCTGTGCTGTGACATCGTCCGCGAGGACCGGCTGAGCCGACACCGAGCAAGCTGGGCTTACCATCAGAAGAAACGCGGAGACGATGATTGCGTAGAAGCGATGCATAGGTGAGAGTTCTCCGTCTGTCCCCAAACGGCGGCCTAGATTGGGCGCACCGCATTGTAAAGGGAATGAACGGTGGCCTGCCCGATATGATTGGACTAGTCGCAAAGGGCAGGCCGCTGACCTTATTGGAGATCAAGTCATGTCGTCTAAGGTCTCTAATGAGAGATTGTTTTGTTAGAAATTTGAACCACCAGATCTAGAACGAGATTGCGCAGCATTGGACGATAGTACTGAAGAGCTGTCTTTCAACGCAACGCGACAGCCACGCCCGACCCCATAAATAGGCATCCGCTGGCCTGCTGAATACGCTTACTGAATTTCGTAGTCTCGAACATCTTTTGGGACTTCAAGAAGATGGACATGTAAATGCCGTATACGAGAAACGACACAACCGAAATTATCGCACACAAGGCAACAAATTCAGACACGCGAATTTGGGATATCTCAAAAAACGTTGGCAAGAGTGCCCCATAGAAGAGTATCGCCTTGGGGTTGCCCAGAGTGACAATGGCTCCGAGGCCAACATCTTGACGATAAGTCGATGAAGGACGTGAGGGAACGCCGCTCATTTTCTTGGCGTTTTTGAGAGTGCCGAAGCCAAGCCAAATCAGATATGCAGCCGCGATCCACTTGAACAGGTGGAAAACAGGGCCGAGCGTCGAGGCAATTGCCGACACCCCCAATATCGCGAGACAAAGAAACAAAAAGTCCACGAGAAGAAAGCCTACAACCACGGCGATACCCGACGAGAATCCCGACACGAGGCATCGAGACAAAACGGCGGCCAAACCCGGCCCAGGAGATGCCGCTAACAGGAACACGGCGCTCGCAAACGCGAAACTCGAGTAGATATCCAACTTAACACCTTTAAGTTACACGCTGAACGACTAGAGACTTGAAGGACGCTCGCGTTTTCAGTCGTTGCGTTTCAATCCTGACCAAGTACATGACATCCAGCTCAGAGCCAACGTGGGTATGTCGAGCGACCGCTTTAGGGCGATCTCGGTCTCATGCTCAAAGGCTGTTGTGGAAGAGAATAGGGCTACCTGAAAACTACCACTTCGACGCAAAAAGCAACTGTCGATCCAGAACAACCTGCTCATTTGGACGAGAGTTTTGAACTTATGTTAGTAAGGTAGAGAGAGTTTGTCCCTCGGATATTGTTGCTGATGCTTGGAAGGAAAGATCGAATGGATGCACAACTAAAGAAACGCCGCCTAGCTTTGCTGGAGGAGCATTTTGCTTCCGAGGTTGAGCAAAATTTTGATAGAACGATCGCGACTTTCTCGGGTTCGCCGCGTTATGAAATAATGCCGACTGGCCAGATCCACGACGGCAAAGAAGCTGTGCTAAATTACCATCGCGCTCAAAGAGGATCCTTCCCGGATCAACGTCATGAGAACGTTAGATTCCATTGTTCAGATAGTGATACGATTATCGCAGAGTTTGATTTATTAGGTACAAACTTGGGCGAATTCGCTGGTAGACCGCCGACAGGAAAAGCGTTCAGGGTGCCAACAATCGCTGTGTTTTTCTTCGATGACGAGTTGCTCGTCAATGAGCGCGTATATTTAGATGTCGCGACGATGATGAAACAGATTGGCAGAACGGATTTATTATCGTCTTGAAGCAAATTTTGTCTGATTTGATTGGGTTACAATGATCGCTATTAATCGGGCACTGTAAATCAATTCCTACGGGAGAGTCCGTTCTGGGGCGATTTTAAGCCGCTGAGCTAACAACTGCGTTCAGCGTCGGGGTAGATGTTAGCGCAGGGCGATTGAATCGTTCAAAATCATCGGCAAAACTTTGATCAATGTTGAGTAATGACCCATGCC
>JBCCUK010000038.1:0-30402 GCA_039196965.1 Pseudomonadota bacterium
TATTGTCTCCGTATCGCGCCTTAGGCGCTCACATGAGACGTGCTCAGGGCTGCGGGTATAGGCTTCGAAGTTCGCTTTGGAGTGCCCGCAGCCTTGAGCGCGGCCTCATGGGCCGCGAAGCGGACCGGAGGTAAAACCAAATTGTCATCCCGGACGCCGAAGGCGATCCGGTAGCTATCACTACTCTTTCGCCATATCCCCCAGTGCGCGGATCAATTCCGCCATGTCCTCTGGTGGCTCGACTTCAAAGCGAAGGGGCTCGCCCGTCACCGGGTGATCAAACCCGAGCACAGCGGCATGAAGGGATTGGCGGGTCATCTTGCGAGCGAGGGTCGTCGCATGGATAAAGGCCTCGCCTGTGCCCCAGGCCTTGATCCCCCGGTGGCGGCCATAGACCGGATCGCCGATCAGCGGCGCGCCTATATGGGCCATGTGGACGCGGATCTGATGGGTGCGCCCAGTCTCAAGACGGCATTCGATCAGAGCAGCGGCAGGAAGGCCTGAGCCCTTGTCGAGCGCACCATAAGTCGCTCTGGCCTTGTAATGCGTGATGGCGTGGCGGCCAGTTTCTGAATTCGGGTCACGTACCACAGCCATCTTCTTCCGGTCGCTGGACGATCGGGCGATGCGGGTCTCGACGGTGCCGGTCAACGGACGCGGCGCACCTCTTGTGATAGCCAGATACATCCGCTCAATAGAGTGGTCCGAAAACTGTTCCGACAGCCGGGCATGGGCGGTCTCGGTTTTCGCAGCGACCATGACCCCGGTCGTGAGCTTGTCGAGGCGATGGACAATGCCCGGGCGTTCCACGCCGCCAATGCCGGAAAGCGATCCGGCGCAGTGGTGGAGAAGCGCATTGACCAGGGTGCCTGACCAGGTGCCGGCTCCGGGATGCGCGGCCATTCCGGCAGCTTTGTTTATGATGATCAGATGATCATCCTCATACAGAATGTCGAGGGGAATATCTTCCGGCTCGGGGGTCGCTGGAATAGGCGCAGGCATGATGAGGGCATATTCGGCACCGGAGATGATCTTCGCCCGAGGGTCCTGTTCGACGGTGCCGTCAACTGCCAAGGCACCATCCAGCACAAGCGCCTTTGCCCGCGACCGAGATAATGTCTCGAATTGCTGTGACAGCCAGAGATCAAGCCGTGTTCCGGCATCATCATCGCTTGCAAGGGCAATGAGTTTATCCATGCCGTGTTCCTCAACCGATATCATAGCGTGCGTCACTCAAGCGTCACCTAGCCGTGCTAGCCGCTAGCAGATACACATAGAAAAAAGAAAACAAAATACTCGGCTAGGAGAAGAGAATGACCGACCTTACAAGGCGCGGAGCCTTAGGCTTATTTGGCGGTGTTGCCGGCCTCGCGGGATGTGCAGCGACCGGCGAGGGACCAGAGCCTGTACCCTTTTCAGGGAATGTGGCCTTCAATCACGGGATTGCCTCTGGCGATCCATTGTCAGACAGAGTGATTATCTGGACACGGGTTACTCCGCTAACGGGCGATGGACCGATTGAGGTCAGCTATATCGTGACCGAAGCCGAAGACGAGACGGTAGAGATGAGCGGCGTGTTCACCACGTCCGCTGAGCGCGACTACACGGTCAAAGTAGATGTTGCAGGCTTGAAGGATGGGCGCGAATACACCTACTCATTCGGTGTGGTGACAACCACTGGTGAGGTTCGCTCCGCCGTAGGCCGGACGCGGACAGCGGCGGCGAGCGGTATCCGGCCTTTGAAAGCTGCCGTCATCTCCTGCTCGAATTTCCCGTTCGGATACTTCAATGTCTACGACGCCCTTGCCGACGAGGGTGATCTCGACGTCGTTATTCATCTGGGGGACTACATCTATGAATATGGTCCGGACAGCTATGGAGGGGAGGCAGGCGAAGCGCTCGGCCGTCGTCACAATCCGCCCCACGAGATTCTCGTCCTTGACGACTATCGCCAGCGACACGCCCAATACAAAGCGGATCCATCTCTCCAGAAAGCCCATGCAAGTGCCCCCTGGATCTGCACATGGGACGACCATGAAAGCACCAATAACTCTTATCGCACTGGCGCTGAAAATCATAATGACGGCGAGGGTGACTGGACAGAGCGTAAGGCCCAGGCCGTTCAGGCGTATCTGGAGTGGATGCCTGTTCGCGATCCGGCTGCCGGGCAGCCTCGGGCGGCGATCTGGCGCAGTTTCGATTTTGGCGACGTTGCCACAATCAGCTGTCTCGAAACCCGTCTTATCGGGCGCTCTGATGAAATCAGCTGGGGGGCTGAACTCGCCGGTGTCGCCCCTGAGGATTTTCCGGAAACGGCCCGCGACGTCCTTGCTCGCGTCAATGATCCTTCGCGGACAATGCTTGGCCCGGATCAGGAGGTTTGGCTTAGCGGTGAGCTGACCGGCTCGGTGCAGCGCGGCAAGACCTGGCAAGTGCTCGCCAATCAGATCATCATGGCTGAAGTGCGTATGCCGAATTTTGCTGAAAAGCTGACACAAGAGCAGATTGCCGGTGCGGTGGTCGCGGCCGGTGAGAATGGCGATTTTGTGCGCCAGGTGGTTGGGTTTTCAACGCTTGGCCTACCGCAAAATCTCGATGCCTGGGATGGTTTCCCGGCAGCGCGCGAGCGGCTCTACAAATCCGCAGCCGATGTGGGTGCGCATCTTGTTACGCTGACGGGTGATACTCATACCGCCTGGGCGAATACACTCAAGGATACTGCGAGCGACGTGCGCGGCGTTGAGTTCGGCTGCACATCGGTGACGTCCCCCGGCCTCGGCGATTATTTGCAGGGTGTCGATAGTCTCGGAGAAATGTTTTCCGATGCGAATGATCAGGTGAACTGGTTCGATCCCCACGGCAATGGATACACTATGGTGTCCTTCCATACAGACCGGATCGAAGCCGTCTTCCGGAAAGTCTCGACCATTACAGAGGCTGACTATGACGTGCGTACCGAGGCTGAATTTATCTACACCAAGGAAAGCGGTCTTCAGACCACCTGACTTTTAGCGGATCGCTTCTGGAGAGGCTGGCAGTTCGGAAAGGTCTTCGGCGCTGTGCTGGATCACAATGCGCGCACCTTTTTCCGCTGCGAGAGCTTCAAACGCATCCATGCTGGAAAGGGTTTCTTCCTCATCAGAGTTGAATCGGGGAACCCGTCTCAGATCCCGGCTTTCGCGGCGATGATAAAGGTCACCGGAGAGCAGCATCGGGCCGGCCTCGGGAAGGTCGACAAAGAGGACGGTATGTCCCGGCGTATGGCCGGGCATGGGATGGATCGCAACGCTGCCATCTCCGAAAACGTCTTTCACCCCGGTGAACCGCTCTGCTTCCAGAACCGCAAAGTCTGCGAAAGGATTCTGAGCCGGATTATCGGCCTGCGCCTCGCCAGCTTCATCGACGTTTTCTTCTGCTGACGGAAACATTAGGGCGTATTCGTCGGAGTGAACGAGCCATGTGCTTTCCGGGAACTGTCCGGCCTGACCGGAATGATCGAAATGACTGTGGGAGATCGAAACGTATTCGATGGCGCTTGGAGCAAGGCCGAGTTCGGTTAGCTGATCTGTCAGCGTAAAGTCCATCGAGACGGTGAAAATGTTCGTTTGCTGCGGTTCGGTGCCGGCGATTTCCGTCGGCAGGCCAAGGTCCCAGATCAGATCGCCGTCCGGATGGCGGATGAGGAAGCAGGCATTGCCGAGTGTAGTCGTCTGTCCTGCATAATCTCCAGCGCTGGAGAATGCATCAAGGTCGGACACATCGATGGTGCCGCAATCGAGAACATACATTGAGAGGGCATCGATTTCGGTCGGCGCGTCCTCAGCAACCGATGGCGTGATGACGGGCTCGATCGCTGCTGCCGTGTCCTCGACAGGTTCAGACTGCGAGCATGCAGCGGCCACAAAAAGCATAGCGATTGCGGTCCGGTTCACCATCCCGAGCACCCCCATTCAACACAGATTACCCTTAGTCGCTTTCGTCAGTCTTCAAAAGACGGTCGCCATCAATTTGGCGGTAAAAGCAACTATATCTGCCTGTATGGCAGGCACCGCCCAGCTGGCGAACTTTCAGGAGGAGCGTATCCTGGTCGCAATCAACGCGCATTTCGATGACGAGCTGTGTGTTTCCCGAGGTTTCCCCTTTGACCCAGAGCTTTTGTCGCGATCTCGACCAGAAGGTCGCTCGGCCAGTCTTCTGTGTCTTCCTTATGGACTGAGTATTCATCCACGCCATCATCAGGACATCGCCGCTGTCGGCGTCCTGCACAATAGCGGGAATCAAGCCTTGCGCGTTGAATTTCGGGCGTAATTCCAGCGTTTCGTCCTGCTCGGAACTGGAAAAAAGAGGAGGTGGAAAAGACTTGGCCATTCAGCGGGGTACTCTATACAAATCCGGGAGATCAGACAGATAGCGAACAGGCTTGTTCGCCACAATCGGCTTCAACAGGATGGGGAGGAATGGAAATTGGCTCGTCATATAGAGATTGTAGAAGTCGGCCCGAGGGATGGCCTACAGAATGATCCGGCTGATCTGACAACAGATCAGAAGCTTGAATTCATAGACCGTCTGGAATGCTGTGGCGTCCGGCGCATTGAAGCTGGAAGCTTTGTGTCGCCAAAAGCGGTGCCGAAAATGGCCGATAGCGTGGATATCTTCAGGTCTCTGGAAAAGGCTGATGGCCGGTCGCGAATTGCCCTTGCACTGAACGAAAAAGGTATGCGGCGGGCGATCGATGCGAATGCCGATGAGATCAATTTTGTGCTGGTGGCGAGCGAGACATTCGGCAAGCGCAATCAGGGAATGACGCCGGCCGAAAGCGCCGACATGCTCGATCAATGCGCGCCGCTCGCCCATGAGGCAGGTATTTCCCTGTCGGCAACCATCTCGGTGGCCTTTGGTGATCCCTATGATGGCGAAGTTGATCCTGTCGCGGTCGAAGGTCTGGCCCGGCGGGCTGCTACCTCAGGCATTACCGAGCTTGCTCTGGGTGACACGATTGGCGTGGCAACGCCCTGGGCGGTCCGCGATATGGTTGAGCGTCTGAACAGCGCGGTTCCCTATGTGCCGCTCAGAATGCATTTCCACGATACCAGAGGGCTTGGTACCGCCAATGTTTTTGCCGCCGTGGAAGCCGGTGTTGATATTATCGATGCGAGTTGCGGCGGCATTGGTGGCTGTCCGTTCGCGCCCGCAGCGACGGGAAATGTTGCGACTGAGGATGTTGTCTTCATGCTGGAGCGGGCCGGTTTCGATACGGGGATTGATCTCGGCAAGATGCTTGAAACCGCAGACTGGCTGAAGGGCGCACTGGGCCATCCGATCAGTTCGGCCCTTAGTCAGGCTGGTGTGTTTCCGCCGGTACCTATCTAGCAAGGCCGCAGCACAGGCTGATCTATACAGGCCTGCTTACTCGGCTGCGAAAAGAACGCGTCGCTCTAATCTCGCCTCTCCGGCCGGATCAGGATGAACGATAACGTCGGCATCGGGGAAAGCTTCCTCGATGGCAAGCTCGATACGGTCAGTGATTTCATGGGCTTCGCGAAAGCTCATGTCCGGATCGATTTGAACGTCCACCTGGATGAAGCGGCGCTCGCCTGCACGGCGGGTCCGAAGGGCATGAAAATCAAGGATATCGGGATCAGCCAACAGTATGGATCTCAGAACATCGAGGTCCGCGTCTGGCAGTTCTTCATCCATAAGCTGCGGTATCGCCTGCTTCGCCACTTGCCATCCGGCACCTAAGAGGAAGGCCGCTGCGATGAGCCCGGCAATGGCATCGGCGTGCGGAAAAGAGAAATAGACGCCTATTATAACTGCCACGAGGGCACCGCCATTGGCTATGACATCCCCAATATAGTGGGCACGATCTCCCCGGATGATCAGCGATCCGGACCGCTTCAACGCGAAGGTCTGAAATGCCACCAGGCCCAGCGTCATGACCAGTGAAAGCGCCAAAACCCCGATGGCGAAAGCTGGCTCGGCCACCGGCTGGGGCGAAAACAGCCTTTGCACACTTTCCCAGGATACAAGTGCTGCCGACGCAGCGATAAGGGCCACCTGGCCGAGGGAGGTCAGGGCTTCCGCCTTCTGATGGCCGAATCGGTGATTGTCATCGGGCGGCATGGCCGCATATCGGACGGCACCTGCCGCTGCGACACTGCCGAAGAGATCAAGCCCACTATCGGCGAGCGAGCCGAGCACAGCGGCAGACCCTGTGATTAGCCAGGCCGCGAGTTTTGCAGCGCACAAGGTAGCAGCCACCAGAATCGCCACGATCGTCGCCGTGCGGGCCCAAACCAGCGGACGTTCTTCTTTCTCAGCGATATCAGACATCTGCGACATGTGCCGGTCAGTAGCAGAAATGTTACAAAATAGCGATTGGCAGTCGTAGTGCTTACGAAGTTACGCTTCGCTTGACTGCCAGGTGTTAAAAGAGCTGTTTTCGTTCATCCAATGGCTGTTTTGGGTCGTGTCCGGTTGAATGTTCAAACCAGGTCGGACGGTCAGCACACGAGGTTTAAAATCCTTGGTTACGAGTTCCCCGGGGACGTCAAAACTGCCTAAGTAAGCTGCTCAGCGTTTGCATGTATATGTTATAAATTTCCCGCATGAAGCGATAAATTTTGAAGCCATGCCAAGTATCTTTGATCAAATTAGAAGGCCAGCCAATTCTGTGCAAAAGGACATCTGGAGCGTTGAACCCGACTTCATACGGCCCCTATTTTCAGTATCCTAAAACGCCTCCGGGACGAACAATCAACTCATCTGCCCGTGTCGCAATTGCTTCCATATGTGGCGTGCGAATAAAAATATGGAACGGATTGTTCTCTATCGGCACCTGCTAAAGTTCCGTTCACGCCTGGGTAAGATGAACTTCGCATTCCCAACCTGTCATAAGCACATACTGATCGGCTCCCACAACGCGCTCAAACCCCAGCCCCTCCCGGCAGAAAATGGTTGCTTGCAAGTCGTTGCTTGTAACAATGGCGAAGGCATCTACACTTTGCTGCTTCAGAAAAACCATCCTTCTGAGTTGTGCTTATGATAAGGGTTAGATGCTGCTGGTTTCAGGTTCCGGGCGGTAAACTGTAACCCCGGGCGGGACAATCATCTGGTTGCGCTTTAGATGGGTCGGCCTGGACGCATCCTAGAACGGAACCTGAAGTTCTATCTTACATAACGAAAAGTAGACACCATTATACATAGTCCATATCGCCCTGGAGCGTTGTTCATCTGAATAGGACTATTGCCTGTATTCTTGAAATAGAAGCGACTAAGCCCCGTGATCTTCGTGGTCCGCAAGGGCGACATCTGTCGTGCGGGCTTTGGGGGCGATCGCGTCCGCGAAATTTGTCTCGTCAAGGTGAATCACATCTTCAACGATCCGCGTCTCCGGATCGATCAGCGCGAGGCTACGTCCAAAGCGTACAAGCTGCTGGCTCGCGCTCTTTACCGGTGTTGCCACGAGGATAGGAAACTCGGCAGACAGTAGGGGTATGTGACTCTCCAAGGCGTCGCCTTTAACGAGTTGAGCCTCCAGGGGGGACGGTTGAAAACAAAGACGATCCTTTTCGATGCCGACGGGACAGACTTCCCTCCCATGGCGGAAGTTGCGGTCAAAGGCGGCATAATCCGCCTCGGTGAAGCTGCTCGCACGCTCAACCGGGCCGGGTTCTGCCAGCGGTTGTTCCACGGCCCAGAAGCCGGCGGCTCCAGCGAATGTCATGGCCAGTGCGGTAAGTTCGATTTTGAGGGTCATCTGCCTGTCCTCTGTCGCCCAATGACCTGCTTAGAACAGCAAAAAAGTTCCGATTTCGTTACAGCTTTCGCTGAAAGCGGCCCTGCTTTAACGTTTCGTTAGCCAGCATCAATCACTTGCCAGCCTCGCTATTCCGCCCCATCAACGGCGGCCTTATTCGATTAGACCGGGTGCTGAAAACTGTTCCACACATTCTCCATTGCCATTTGGTGTCTCTGGGCTCCCGCGGCATTCGCAGGGGGTAAGCTGTTTGCGCCACTGGTGTTTTTGGCAGGCGTCGCACAGCTGCCGCGCCAGTTTCCAAAACTCGTCGGTCTGGGACGGAGAGCAGTTCTCTGGCCCGTAGTATTCGTGGTCCTGTTTCTTATATGGCTCTGTATTTCAGCCGCCTGGTCACCAGCCGATACAGCCCTCATAACCGGATCGATCCGTGAGGGGAATTTCTCGGTCGACGCGCCGCAGATTCGCTTCGGTTTGACGGTGCTGGCAGCCGGGTCTTTTCTCTGGGCTGCCCTGCAATGGGAACCGGGCGTGCGCACAAAGCTGCCCGCGATCATGCTCGTGTCCACCTTGCTACTCCTTGCCGGGCTGCTCGCCATTTCGCCTTTCCGGCAGACCATTATCGAAGCGCAGGGGGCCGGGCTCTGGCCATCCGCCCAGAGCGCAGGACGGGCGGTCAATCTGCTTGCGCTTTGCTTGCCTCTGGCTGTCGGGTTAATCATGGCGCGATTTGAGCCAACGCCTGCGATTGTTACATCCGCTCTTATCATAGCCCTATTGGTCATGATCGCGGTTCGTATGGGCGGCGCGGCGGTCGTGATCGCTCTTCTGGCGGCACCTATGGTTTTCTGTGTGCTAAACGCCTCACGAGACCTAGGTTGGAAATGGCTCTTCTACTTACTCGGCGCAGCGGTTCTGACCGCGCCGCTTTTTGCGCATTTCGGGACATCGGCACTCTCGGATATGGGGCAATCCTTGCCGGTTTCGGCGCATCAGCGCCTGCTCATCTGGCAGGAAACCGTTGCCCGGATCGCGGAGAAACCGCTTTTCGGCCACGGGGCGGATGCCGCAACGTCCTGGCATGGTACATTTTCACAGCGCCCGGATTGGCTATCCCTGATGCCGGATAATTTTGCCCTTGTACGGATTATTCCGGGGCACCCTCACAATATGGCTCTACAGATCTGGGCAGAGACGGGGCTCGTGGGAGCATGTCTGATTGCCGGCGGCTTTGCCAGCCTTGGCCGGTCATTGCCTCCGCCTGCGTCACTACGCATTGAAGTACGTCTCGCCGCTGCTGGTGTTTTCAGCGTTGCCGCAACACTGTTTTTTGTGTCCTACAGCGCCTGGGACGAAAGCTACTGGGCAGCTTTGGCCATCATCGCCTCGTCGCTCATTGTGATTCATAAATTCTGTATGCGAAGTACCTGATGTCTGTTTCCGCGATTGTTGTAACGTACCAGACTGGTCCGCGCCTTAAGGAGTGCCTCCACGCCATTGTTGCCACAAATGCCGTTAATGAGCTGGTGATTGTCGACAATGGCAATCCGCCCGACGTACAGGCCTGGCTAAAATCCTTCGCCGATGCTGGCAATAAGGTGATGGTGATCACGCCGGACGCGAATATCGGGTTTGGCCGTGCGATCAATCTAGCGGTCGGAGCCGTGCGGTATGACAATCTCTTATTCGTCAATCCGGACTGCGTGGTCCGCCATGATGCTGTGACGGCGCTCCTAAGTGCTGCGGAAGGGAAACGTTCGCCAACAATTGTTGGAGGGCGGATCTTTGATCCCAAGGGCATAAACCAGCGCGGCCCGATGCGACGAGAACTGACTTTGTCCCGTGCGCTTTCGAAGATTGTAGGTGGCCCTGGCATCAATCTACCGCTGGAGCCGCAGCCGAAGAGCCCGGTCTCCGTTGAGGTTACCTCGGGCGCTTTTTTGCTGATTGATCGTGAGGGCTTCAATCGCCTTGGTGGTTTCGATGAGAGATATTTTCTCCACGTTGAAGACATCGATCTTTGCAAGCGTGCCCATCTTGCTGGCGGTGAGGTGATCTATCAACCTGCGGCCGGCGCACTGCACTATGGAGCCACATCCGATGCGCCGGCGTTGTTTGTCGAACGCCATAAAGCGGCTGGCTTCGCCCGCTATTTCAGGAAATTCGCCAAAGGACCCGTCCAGCGTTTGGCAGCGGAGCTCGTGATTCCGGTAATCGGAGCCGGCCTTATTCTGCGGGCTCTGGTTCAGAGCTCTTCTGGCGAGCGGTGAGCGCCTCAGTGATCGCGGCCACGGCGGCTTCAAAAGCGAGCATGGTAGAGGTGTGCCGCGGCGGATAGTCCGCAACGCCCTGCAAGTGGCGTAGCTCCCAGAATCTGCCTCTAGGTGGCTCGCCGCCCTCCTTCAGCATGGCTTTAAGAGCGTCTCGCGCGGCGATGATCTCCTCAATCGATGCGCCCGGCGCGTTTTCGGAGAGCACGGCTGTCGCTGCTTGCCCGAGGGCGCAGGCTTTCGGATCAACGGAAACGGCCTCGACATGGGTCCCGGCCTGATTCAGCTTTACCGCCACATCGACCGTTGAACCGCAGACACGGGATACTTTCTCGACCTGTCCTTCCGCATCTTGCAGCGGCTCCAGGTGCGGGATGTTCGCCGCCAATTCGAGAACGCGATTATGGTATAAATCCGACATAAAGCTTATGTCGTCCGAATATGCTGTGTCTTCAAGGGGGAAGCCTCAGAACAGCCGCTCAAGCGCGTGCATCACCACTATAATCCCACCGATCAGTGATCCCCCGGCCAGCAAAACCATGACCCCATCCCGGGACGTCACGCCGAGGCCGATGAACATCACCGCAAGGCCGGGTAAAACCGGGCCAAATGGAACGAGGCCCAGGGGAAAGGTGATCAGTGCGGCGGCTATTGCGATCAGGGCAATCAGCTGAATGAAGGGCGGCGCTGTCAGAAAGCAGAGCCTCGGCTTCAGCAGTTGATCGATGGCATAGGCCGATTGGTGCATGGCATCGACGCCCTTTACCAAGGCACTTCGCGGGAAAGATGTATCGAGGGCTTTGCGCGGCAGCCATGGCCGCTGGAAACCAACTGCGACCTGCACCGCAATAAGAAGCGTCAGCAGCGCCACGAGCCATGTTGCGCCCGGCACGACCGTCAAAGGGCTTATCGAGATAAAGCCCAAAAGGAGGAGAAGGGGGCCGAATGCCCGCCTGCCGACGGCGTTCAGGAGATCCTCTACTGTCACTGTTTCTCCGTCCGTGGCCGACTTCAGTGACATGAGCAGAGAGCACAAATCACGTATTTGCCGAGGCGGAGAGCTGAAAGAAGCAGTATCTGCAGCCATGGGATCTCTTATCAATAAATCCCGAAATTGTCTTCTATAAGAACGACTTCACTGCTGTAATGATGCAGCGTGGCTGCTTAGCTTACCAAAAAGCAATCTATCCTGCCGATTTTCCGCCTCATAAAATTAGCAAAAATTTAAATCAATTTTTGGTCTTAATGGGGCCTTGGTTAATGAATCCGGGTTGGTTGTTAAGGGTAGGCTGAACATGGCTCGTAAATCGCCGCGCTGGGCGCTCGATATGGGATACACGTCGGACATCCGGCCATTTCGTGTGAAAACGAATTTGGCTGAGCATGGGCTGAAGGGGGAGAAAGCCAACGGCAATCTCAGTTTCAGCCGGATGATGACCCGAAAACAGGCGAAAGCCGATGCGCGCGACGGCATCCCGGTGTCGGAAGCGATCACCCGAGATCAGTGGTCAGAACGCGAGCAGCTGTTCACCGAGGAAGCCGATGACATTCGCCGGGGCGTCGATACCTGGTTCAAGACGACGGGCGGCAATGTCCGCAACTATATTCTAGAGATGACCCCGGCCGATATCGAGCCTGACCAGCTCGAAGAGGCGATCAAATCCGAGGAATCCGAGCTTCGCCATTTCGAAACCGACGATATGAAAGAGGCGAAGACGACCCATGAATCCTCGATTGTCGAGCTTGATGCGTTTCGTCAGCAGCACCGTGGCCGCATCGGTGAGCGCACGCCGGACATCAAGAAGAATGTCGAGCAGACCCTCGCCATTCTTCTGTTCATTCTAATCGTCGAGGGGTGTTTCAACGCGCTCCTGTTTAAAGATGCCCAAAGCTCCGGCCTTCTAGGAGGCATGCTCATCGCCTTCGGTGTCAGCGCTGTGAACGTCGCCTGCGGGGTCTGTGCTGGCTTTTTCGGCCTTCGCTATCTCAACCATCACGAACAACCGATGAAGATCCTCGGCGGTATAGTTGCAGGTCTGTTCATCCTGATGGGGCTTTTTGTGAACTTCTTCGTGGCTCACTTCCGTGATGCCGTAGAGGAATCCCTCCTGGCTGCTCAGGCTGCTGGCTCGCTGGCAGGCTTTTCGATGTTCAGTATACCTCCTGGTGAAGTCATCATTTCGATGTTCCCGAATATTTTCGGCCTTGAATCCCTCGTTGCCTACGGGCTCCTGTTTATAGGCCTCGCCGTGTTCGGCATCGGTGTCTACGAGGGCTATGACCGTATCTCGGATAAGTATCCTGGCTATGGCCGGGTCTGGCGTAAGGAACGTAAAGCCTATGAGCGCCGTCAGGCTGTCCGCAATGAGTTGCGGGATGACCTCTCCAATTATTTCACGCAGTGCCGGGCCTGGTTCGACACCCAGCAGTCGCGCCATGTTGCCGCCAAGCGGGAAGTGGAAAAGGCGATGACCGAGCTGGAAACCCGCCGCGAGCAGGCACTTGCCATCGCCTCGCGCTGCGCGGATCAGGAACGGGGTCTCAAGATCGCCTATCGCCAGGCTCATCGCCGTGAGCGTAATGGCTTGCGGGACAAGCTTGGCGAGCAAGCTGAATGCCCGGCCTATTTCGATGAGATCGTAACGCCGAATCTGCCCAATTTTGAATACGAAAAAGAGCGTGAACTGGCCGCGATCGCCATCAAGACAATCGAACAGAATATCACCGCGCTGACACTCACCCGCAAATGGCTCGAAACCCACATTCAAGGTGTCCAGAAGGGGCTATCTTCGATCGAGCAACGCGTCGGCGAGCACATTCAGAACATCCGCAAGGAACGTGAGAACGTCAAATCACCGGACCGCGCAAAAAGCGCCTGAAAGGACACTGAGGGAGGTTAGCCATGGCCAGAGCCCGCGATAGAGATGCAAACTTCTGGCGCGCTATGATTGCCGGCATGGTGGTCAGCGTTTTTGGCCTGTTTGCTTTCATTGCCTTCAATGCGCCTCCGGCGACTGCCGAAGACACGGCCTGCCGCCTTGATCGCCGCGATCCAGCCCATACGGTTCTGCTCATTGACCAGTCCGACCCGTTCAACCCAAATGATTTCGGCTGGGTGCGAGAATTTATGGATGCCGAGGCTCGTCGCCTGCCAAAATATGGTCGTCTCACTGTGGTGACACCAAATTCGAGCAGCCCCTATGACCCGGTCACGATCTACACCAAATGTTCCCCCGGCAGCGTCGATGATGCCAATCCGATCCTGCAGAATCCGCGCATGATCGATGATACGTGGCGGGAGTATTTCTACGAGCCTTTGAAGGACAGTGTTGAAGCAACGCTGACGGACAAGAACCAGCCAAGCTCTCCTCTGTCGGAAGCGATCTATGCCATTGGCGATAGGGCGGACTTCCAGCCAAGCCAGAAAAAGCGACGCTTCGTCATTGTTTCCGATCTTATGCAGCATTCTGAGCAATTCAGCTTTTATCGTTCCGGTGCGGACTATACCGGCTTCGGAGAAACCAGACTGGCGGAGCAGGTGCCCGGCATGGACGGCATCGAAGTCGTTGCCCGAATTGTTCCCCGTCAGGAGTATGATTTGCCCATGTCCGAGGTGAAAACGTTCTGGGCCAGCTATTTCGGCGATGCGGGTGCTGAATACACCTCTGTGAATTAGTTAACCATCGCATTTGGCGATCTATCTCTGAATACAACCTTTAATTTATTTTATAAGTGGAATCTAAACCATTCTTTGCAAGGATGAGTTATGACGCCGCTTATCCTCGCCGCTGCCCTTGTTGTTTCGTTCAGCAGTCTGTTCGCTGCGATGGCCTTCTGGTTGCGCTTGAAAAAGTCGACGAAAGAAGTCCAGCCCGTCTCCGAAGAGGTCTCTATTGACGCCATGTCCGATGCGGCGGATCTGTTCTGGCAGACCGACAGAGCAGGGATGATTCTTGCTGCTGGTGGACGGCTCATGCCGAACCTTGTCAATGATATCAACGAAATCGTTGGACGGCACTATCTGAAAACGATCGATCTCGAAGCAGGCGAGATGTCGAGGATGCTGACAGCGCTAGAAGCTGGCAATGCCTATTCCGACATTCACTCTCGCTTCAAGTCCACCGATGGTGCTGAGTATATCATCTCACTGAGCGGTACGCCCCGCTACAATAAGGCGGGCAAGATAATTGGCTATTTTGGTCTTGGGACGGACGTTACAACGCGTGTCGCTGCGCAGGATGAACTGAAGTTTCTGGCAGAGCACGACGCGCTGACGGGGCTTGCCAATAGGCGGGCTTTCGAGACCCGCATGGAGCAATTACTGGAGGCTGAGGACCGAAAATCCTTTGCCATCTTCGCGATGGATTTGGATGGCTTCAAGCCTGTCAATGATCAGTATGGGCATGATGTGGGAGATGAGATCTTGCGAGCTGTTGCCTCACGGATCGGTTCGGCGACGCGGGGGTCCGATTGGGCGGCGCGCCTGGGCGGTGATGAGTTTGTTGTTGTCGGTGGTAGCGTGAACTCGCTTGAAGGGGCGGCGGTGATTGCTGAGCGATTGGTCCGCGTCATTCGCGAGCCTTTTTCCGTTGGAGGGCAGACAATCCTGATAGGGGCATCTATCGGGGTCACCCTGGCCGGTGAAGGGAATCAGCCGATTGAGGATTTGATGAAGCAGGCCGATGAGGCGCTTTACGAAGCAAAAGCCTCCGGCAAGAGCTGCTATCGCTTCTATGGCAGACCTAATTGGCAGAAAGTAGCTGTCAGGCTTGTTCGCTAAGGGACTAAGCTGTTCGTAGTACTCGGGCCGGCGGATGGGAGAGTGTTGCCACGCCAACGACGAGTCCGCCAATCGCTGCTGCGAAAATCGCGATACTAGATACGGCACCAACCGTTGCCCATGGCATAGTCCATTCCGCTTCGAATTGCTGCGTCACAATCGGCCATGCCGCGCCGACGCCCATGGCAGCTCCGAAAAGAGCAGCGACGCCCCCTGCGAGGGCAAACTCGGTGGCATAGAGCCCCAATATGGAACCTCGGCTGGCTCCGAGCGTTTTCAGCAAGGCGGACTCGGCCCGGCGTTTTCGCGCCATGGCGGCAAATGCACCAATCAGAACCATGAGCCCGGCCAGAAGAACAATCCCGGCTGCTGCATTGATCGCGATGGAGATGTTGCCGAGAATGCGAGACGCAGCGGCAAGGGCTTCTCGCGTCTGGAAGACGACAACTTCCGGAAATTCCTCACCCAGCTTTTCAATGATTGGCTGCTCCCGGTCCGGGGAGGTTCGGAGGATGGCGACGTTGACCGGCTGCGCGGCTTCCAGTGTTCCGGGGGACATCAGAAAGGCGGAGTTCGGTCCGAACCCGCCCCAGTCGACCGTGCGCAGGGAAGCTACGGTCGCCGTCACCTGACGGCCGAAAATCCGGAACCCGACCGTATCGCCGATACCGATGCCAAGTCCCTTAGCCGCATCGGCTTCAACTGAGGTCAGCAGCGGTCCTGAATAATCGTCCGGCCACCATTCTCCCTCTGACAGTTCGAGATTTGGTGGGCGCTTCGCCACATAGGGCATGGCTGTTTCGCCATCCACCACCCAGCGTTCTGAACGCGCGACTTTCTCCACGTCCAGAGGTTTCCCCTTTAGTGACACGACCCGGCCGATCACCAATGGCGAGCGCTGGAAAACATCCTGATCGTCTATGTCGATATCCTGAGCCGCCATGAAGGCGTCGAACGCCTCAGCTTTTACGTTCGGGATTTGACTGAAGACGAGGGAAGGCAGGTTTGCTGTCGCTGTTTCATTTACCTGGCGCAATATATTGGCCTGGACCGACGCCACGAAGACCAGCAGGGCAAGGCCCAATCCGAGGGCTGGGGTGATGGTTGGAGCGAGGGAGCCCGGCCCACCGAGATTGGAGAGTGCGAGGCGTCCGAAGCCCGTTGCGCCGCCGGAGGTTCGCCTTGCCAATATGCGAATGCCCTGGGCCATGGCGAGGAGTACGGCCCATGCGATGCCTGCGCCCACCAGAAGCGATACCGTCACAATCGGCGCACCGCTCGTCAGGACAGCAAGGAGCACGAGCGCGATAGCTGCAATGATCGATCCGATCCGTTCTGCCCAAGGCGTATCCGATTGGTCATCTGCTCCTAGCGTTCGGAAGAGTGCTGCCGGCCGGGTTGCCCGCGCTTTGCCAATGGGTGGCAGGGCAAAGATCGCGGCGGCGAGAAGCCCAAGCAGTATGGCCCGGATCAGCGGGTAGGGGTAAAGCTGCAATATCGTCGGCAGGGGGATCCGGTCCCCGACAAACGCGGCGAGGAGAAAGGGCGCTGCTGCGCCCAGCACGACGCCGATTACTGCGCCAAATAAAGCCAGCCCGCCGAGTTGCAAGAGGTAGGCAAGACGGATCGTTCCCGCTTCGGCCCCAAGGGCCTTGAATGCGGCGATGGAGGGAATGCGGCTTGCTAGGAATGCGGTGCTGGCCTGGGCGATGCCGACGCCGCCGGCGATGAGGGCCGCAATGCCGATCACCGATAGAAAGGACTCCAGCATGGCGAGCAATTGTTCCAGACCGTCAATCGCGTCTTCGGGTCCGCGATAACGGAGGCCACCGCTGCCCCATTCGGCCTCTGCTGCGTCTTCCAATGCTTTGCCGGTCATTCCCGGATCGTCTAGAACCAATCTGTAGGACGCCCTGAAAAGCTGTCCGTCGGTGAGCCGTCCGGCCTCCTCCAGCGCGCCGATACGGATCGTCGCCTGGGGGCCAAACGTGCCCGGCGCGCCTATGCCGTCGGATTCCTTGTCGAGTTGCGCGCGGATGGTGGCGTTAATCCGGCCAAGCTGGATGTCATCGCCCACTTTAAGCTCGAAATCTTCTAAGAGGGATGCCGATGCGGCAATGCCCCAACGGCCATTTTCATAGGCGAGGGCGTCACTCAGGGTCTCGGCTCCACCGGATAGCTCGGGAGTGCCGATCAAGGGGTGTGCTTCATCCACAGCGCGGAGATCCACCTGCCGTCTTACATCACCAGCGTTGCCCATGACATTGACGTCGATCTCCTCGGAGATGTCGCCTCGGGCTTTGATCCAGTCCAGTTCGCTCGGTTTTGCCCTGCGCTGTGCAGCTGTGAACACCGCATCGCCGCCAAGCAGAATGCGGGCCTCAGCGTCCAGTCCGCGGCTGAAGCCCTCAGTTACCGATCCAGCGGCTGCGATGGCAAAGACGCCAAGCGCAATGCAGGCCAGATAGATCCGGAATCCGGAGACCCCGCCCGCAAGCTCGCGTAGGGCGATGCGCCAGGCGAGACGGTTCATGGACATATCCTCATGTGAGCTGGCCATCCTGCATGGTGACCGTACGACCGGCGCGTGCTGCCAGAGCCATGTCGTGCGTCACGAGGATCAGGGTTGCCCCGCGGTCGCTGGCGATCTGGAAGAGGAGATCGGCTACGGCAGCCCCCGTCTTGGAGTCTAGATTGCCTGTCGGTTCGTCGGCGAAGACCAGTTCAGGATCCGAGGCGAGGGCGCGGGCCACGGCGACGCGCTGACGTTCGCCGCCCGAAAGTTGACCCGGATAATGGGTCAGGCGGTCGGAAAGTTCCACCGATGCGAGGGCCTCCTCGGCGCGGGGCTTGGCGTCCTCCACGCCGGCAATCTCCAGCGCCGCACGGACATTGTCGAGCGCTGTCATGGTCGGCAAAAGGTGGAAGGACTGGAAAACAAGGCTTACACGGCCCCGGCGGAGGCGCGCGAGGTCATTCTCGCTCTTGCCCGAAAGTGTTTCACCAAGCAGTTCGACGGTTCCGCCTGTCGCCTGTTCCAGCCCTGCACCGACCGAGATCAGGGAGGATTTGCCGGAACCGGATGGCCCTACAATGGCAACGGATTCCCCAGCCGAGCAGCTGAAATCGACACCGCGCAATATGTGCACAGGCCCGCCTGTTGCCGGCAGCGTCAATTCAATTCCGGTCATGTTCAAAGGTGAGGTCATGTTTGCTTTGGTGCTTACCTATCGGCTTGCCGCACTTTGCGGGACGCCCTATGACTTATTGATAATCGACGAGTGGACAAGGATGATGTGGCAGAAACTTGCGGTTTTATGTGGCGCGCTCGTTGTGACGGCATGTGGCGGAGACGGGCCAAGTGAGCCCGAAGCGCCTGTTCAGGCGGCAACCGAATCGACGGATGCGCCTGCGATTGCCAACACTGCCGAAGAAGACGCCGGGCTCACTATCGTCATGCTCGGTGACAGCCTGACAGCAGGCTTCGGCCTTCCTGACACGAGCGATGGCTTGCCGGAGCAAACCGAAGCGCGCCTCCGCGCATCGGGGCACGATGTGTCTTTCATTAATGCCGGGGTGTCTGGAGATACGACGAGTGGCGGCCTCTCGCGCTATGACTGGTCGGTAGCCTCAGCCAATCCGGATATGCTGATTGTAGCCCTCGGCGCGAATGATTATCTTCAGGGGCAGGATCCATCCCTGACACGGGCGAACCTCTCCGCCATTATCGAACGCGCCCAGTCGGCCGGTCTTGCGGTGCTGCTTGTTAGCGTCGGTGCTCGGTCAGATGCCATCAGCGATCCGCGCGCTTTGGCCTTCGCTGAGATTTATCCGGATCTCGCCGCCACATATGGGGTTCCCCACCTCCAGGGCATGTTGGAGGACATTCGCGATAATGCGGATCTTCTATTAGGTGACGGCCTCCACCCAACAGCGGAGGGCATCGGCCTTATTGCCGACCGGTTGAGTATCTTTGTTGCCGACAATCTACCCGCAGCCGACTAAGACGTCTCAAATGCATGACCCTTGCGGATCTGCTTTTGCAGCGGTGCGAAGAGCGGTTCATTCGCTGCGAGTACGCTTCCCGTTTTCAGGGCGTCTCCACCGTCAATTTCCTCGACCAGTCCGCCCGCTTCGCGCACCAGCACAATGCCAGCTGCGATGTCCCAGGCTTTGAGGTTCCGCTCCCAGAAGGCATCGAAACGGCCAGCCGCGACCCAGGCGAGATCGAGCGCTGCCGAGCCATAGCGCCTGATGCCTGCGACCTGCGGCGTCAGCGCGGCCATCTCGCCCCAGAATTGCTTGTGGACGGCTTCTGATTTTCCGACCCATGGCGTTCCCGTCGCTACCACGGCCTCACTTAGTTTTGTGCGCGCTGCGACTCTGAGCTTCCAGTTTTCCAGCCAGGCTCCGCGGCCTGTTTCCGCCCAGAAAATCTCATTCTTCGAGACATCATAGACCACTCCGGTCAACAGTTTGCCTTCTCTCTCGAGGGCGATGGAAACCGCATAATGGGGCTGTCCGTGGAGGAAGTTCAGCGTCCCATCCAACGGATCGACAATGAAACGGTTGGACTTGTCCGAGCCTTCGACAATTCCGCGCTCTTCCATGACAAAGCCATAGCCCGGCCGGGCCTTGGTAAGCTGATCATATATGATTTCCTCAGCGCGGTGGTCTGCATTGGAAACAAAATCGCCGGGACCTTTCTTTGACACCTGCAAGTGTTCGACTTCAGAAAAGTCGCGCGAAAGCGACGCCGCAGCAGCGCGCGCCGCCTTGATCATAACGGTTCCGACGGGGGATGGGCGAGACATATCTGACCCTAGCTATCGGCGCGTTTTAGATAGGTTGAGTCAGAGGTCTGTACGATGATCTTCTCGCCCTGATTGATGAAGGGGGGCACCATGATCCGGAGGCCACCGTCGCATTGTGCGGGTTTGAAACTGTTCGCAGACGTCTGCCCTTTGACCACGGGTTCCGTTTCCAGAATCTCCAGTGTTACCTGCTCTGGCAGCTCAACACCAAGCGGCGTGTCTTCATAGAACTCGATCTTCACCGTCATGCCGTCTTGAAGATAGGCGGCTTGATCACCGACAAAATCCCGCTGCAGTTCGATCTGCTCAAAATTCTCGGTGTCCATGAAGGTCAGCGTGTCATCGTCGCCGAAGAGATACTGGTGGTCCTTTTGCTCCAGACGCACTTTTTCGACGGTTTCCGAAGCCCGGAAGCGTTCGTTCAGCTTCGAGCCATTCATCAGATTGCGTAGCTCGACCTGATTGAACGCACCGCCCTTGCCCGGTTTCACCGAGTTGGTTTTCATGGCGCGCCAGACGCTGCCCTGGTGTTCGATCACATTGCCGGGCTTGATCTCGTTTCCATTGATCTTTGCCATTGGGTTTAAGTCCTTTGAAATCGTGCTCGCGGGGGTAGCGGCGGTGTCAGATCGGGTCAAGCACCGATGCTGTACGCCTCAGGCTTCATTGCCGAGATCCGAGCTTGCCCAATGGCGGCGGCAAAGGCTGACATAGCTTTCATTTCCGCCGATTTTCACCTGGTCTCCCTCCGAAACGACTTTGCCATCCTCACCGATCCTTGCCGTCATCGTCGCTTTGCGTCCGCACCAGCATATCGTCCGGATTTCGCGAAGTGAATCCGCCATAGCAAGCAGAGCGGCACTGCCGGGGAAAAGCGCGCCGCTGAAATCTGTGCGTATGCCATAGCAGAGTACCGGAATGCTCATTTCGTCAGCAACGCTTGCCAATTGCCAAGCCTGGTCTTCGGTCAGGAATTGCGCTTCGTCCACCAGAACGCAGGCGAGCGGCGCGTCTTTGTGCTGGCCAGCGATATGGGCTTTCAGATCCTTGTCCGGGGGTACCATATCGGCTGGTGCGGAGAGGCCGATGCGGGACGTGATTTCGCCTACAGGGCCGCGGTAATCGATGGTCGGTCGCAGCAGCAACACGTTCATGCCGCGCTCACGGTAATTATATGCCGCTTGAAGCAAGATGGCCGATTTGCCGGCATTCATCGCAGAATAGTTGAAATAGAGCTTTGCCATTACTCGGCCTGCCGCTCTGGCAAATTGTCATCAATCACTTTCATGAAGGCTCTTGCACCAGCTTCCGCGCCGCTCGGATGGTTCCAGACCCCCGAGGCGACTGCGAGGAAATCCGCGCCCGCCTTCACCAGCCCAGCTGCATTATCCACCGTGATGCCGCCAATGGCGACGCAAGGGATCTCCATCAGCTCCTGCCACCAGGTGAGTATGTCTGGGGGCGGCGTGTGCGTGGTTTCCTTCGTTTGCGTCGGGAAGAACGCGCCGAAGGCGACATAGTCCGCGCCCTGTTCGCCAGCCACCATGGCGAGGTGGCGGCTGTCATGACAGGTCGCACCGATAATCGCATCCTCGCCGAGTATGGCACGTGCGTCCTTGATGGAGCCGTCCGTCTGGCCGAGATGGACCCCATCCGCTTTGCTCCCGGCTGCGATGTCCACCGAGTCATTGATCAGCGCCACTGCTGCCCGTTCCTGCACGATAGATACAAAGTCCGGCGCAATCGTCCTCATTGCATCGAGGTCGGCGGCGGTATCATCGCTTTGTTTAAGGCGCAGCTGCACAGCGGTCACGATGCCGGTTTCCAACACTGCATCCAGCTCGCGTAGAAACGCCGCCGGGTCGTGCAGACGCGGCGGCGTAATCAGATAGAGTTTCGTTTCATGCTCCATGCTCCTCGCCTAAGCGGGAGAGGCGGCAGAGGTCAAGCGGCGCTATCCGGCGATGGATGCGCGGTAGATCGAATCTATCGAGTTAGCGAGCATGGCGTCGAACTCGGTATCGCTTTGCTGGGCCTGGAGCCCCTCGCTGAACCCGCGTGAGAAGCTGGCAATCATGCCAGTATTCTTTGATAGCATGTCATTCGATTGCGTGCGGGGATAGCCGCCCGACAGTGCGACCACGGTCAGTGTGCGCGGATGTTCGATCAGTGGCTTGTACTGGTTTGCCTTTTCCGGAAGAGACAGCTTCAGCATGACCTGCTTGTCCCCAGACATGGCATCAAGCTGTTTCAGGATCTCATCTCTCAAAATATCCTCGGCCTCAGCCTTGTCTTGAATCGTGATTGTGATTTCCGGCTCCAGAATGGGCATTAGGCCATGGGCAAGGATTTGCTCACCGACCTCGAATTGCTGGGCAACAATTGCTGCGATGCCTGCCGGGTTTGCTGCATCGATCACTGACCGCATTTTCGTGCCGAAAATCCCGAGCTCGTTGGCGCGCTGCAGCGTCTTATCAAGTTCCGGCATCGGCTTCATCAGCTTCACGCCATCCGTTGTGTCAGCAAGACCCTTGTCGACTTTCAGGAAGGGGACGATTTCGCGTTGCTCCCAGAGATAGGTCGCCGTCGGTATTCCGTCTACAGCGCTTTCAGCAGTCCGTTCAAAGAGGATTGCACCAATAACCTTCTCGCCAGTGAATGCAGGTGATTTCATGATCCGTGTACGCATTTCGTGGACAAGGTCGAACATTTCGACATCGTTCGAATAGGAGTTTTCGGCAACTCCGTAATTGCTGAGAGCCCGAGGTGTTGAACCACCTGACTGGTCAAGGGCCGCGATGAAGCCATCCCGGCCGGCGATCCGCGCCGTCATCTCCGATTTTGTCATGTCTATTCCATCGTCATACATTTGAGAATCCCCGTTTTCTACTCGCTCAAACTTTAAGTGCTTCCACGCCGGGAAGGGCTTTGCCTTCCATCCATTCAAGAAATGCGCCGCCGGCCGTCGAAACGAACGTAAAGTCCGATCCCACGCCAGCATGGTTAAGGGCGGCCACTGTATCGCCTCCACCGGCAACCGCAACCAGCGATCCTGAGTTGCATCTTGCAGCCGCTGCCCTTGCAGCTTGCACAGTCCCTGTGTCGAATGGCGTTAACTCGAAAGCACCAAGGGGACCGTTCCAGACAAGTGTTTTCGCTGTATCCATCGCCGCGGCGAGGATCGCTATGGTTTGGGGCCCCGCATCAAGGATCATTTCATTGTCGGCAATGTCATCGAGACCGCAGGTGCGATGCGGCGCATTTGCGGCGAAATCCTGTGCCACCACAACGTCTCGCGGCAGCAGGATGTCGCATCCGGCCTCGGCTGCTATGCGTTCAATCTCTTTTGCCGTATCCGCTAGATCATGTTCACAAAGTGATTTGCCGACGGAATGTCCGCGTGCGGCGAGGAAGGTATTTGCCATGCCCCCGCCGATCGCCAGAGCATCGACTTTCCGCACGAGGTTCTTCAGCAGGTCGATCTTTGTCGAGACTTTCGCGCCGCCAACAACGGCCAGGACCGGCCGCTCTGGATTGCCGAGCGCGCGGTCCAGCGCATCGAGCTCACGCTCCATGGTAATTCCGGCGAAAGCTGGTAGATGACGGGCGATCACAGCGGTTGAGGCATGCTTCCTGTGGGAGACGGAGAACGCATCATTTACATAGAGATCGCCAAGCTCGGCCATATCCCTCGCCAGTCCGTTATCACCCTTTTCCTCACCCGGATGAAATCTTGTATTCTCCAGCAGGATGACGCCGCACTCGGAAAGATCATCAATTGAGGATTTGGCGACATCGCCCATACAATCTGCTGCGAACGAAACAGGTGTTCCGAGTACGTCCGATACGGCGCTTTTAATCCGTATCAGGCTCATTCCGTCGACCCGTTCTCCCTTGGGCCGGCCAAAATGGGCCAGCATGGCGACTTTCGCACCTGCTCCTGTCAGTGCTTCAACGGTCGGCTTTGCCGCCTCGATGCGCGTTGTGTCGGTAACCTCATCACCGTCAACCGGCACGTTGAGGTCAATCCTTACAAGGGCGACTTTCCCCGTGAGATCTCCTGCATCTGCGATGCGTCGAAAACTGGTCATCTACTCGTCTTCCATATCCTGATAGGCGCGCTGGCCCGCTGAGTAAGCTATCATCATGACGACGTTTTCATCGCCTATGCAGCGCGTTTGGTGAACCTCGCCGGATGGCACGTAAACTGTATCTCCAGGCCTGGCCGGTATCCATTTTTGTCCAATTCGCTCTTCCATTCTTCCCGACAGAACGTGGATCGCCTCGTTAGCATTCGAATGGCAGTGTGCGGGGCTTTTCTGACCTGGTTTAACAACCATTCGGGCCAAGGAGAGATCCGCACCCGGATGAGAGGCGTCTTCTACCAACCATTCCATTGTGCCCCAACTCTCGACTTGCATATCTTACCCCACGGGATGAAAAAAGCCCGCCGAAGGGCGGGCTTTGTTTGTTATATGTGCTTGGCCATGGCGAGTGCGGTGTCGGACATCCGCGTCGCAAACCCCCACTCATTATCATACCAGCTCAGCACACGGACGAGCTTTCCTTCCGTGACATTGGTGCCGCCTGCCGCAAATGTCGATGACGCCGGGTTGTGGTTGAAGTCGGCCGAGACGAGCGGCGCATCGGAATATCCCAAAACACCTTTCATCGCGCCTTCAGAGGCTTGCTTGATGGCGGAGTTCACCTCGTCGACTGATGTTTCGCGGGCTGCATCGAAGACAAGGTCGACCATGGAAACATTCGGCGTTGGTACACGGACGGCTGATCCGTCGAGCTTACCGGCAAGTTCTGGAAGAACGAGGCCGACAGCCTTTGCAGCGCCCGTAGATGTCGGGATCATCGACTGGGCAGCAGCCCGGCCACGATAAAGATCCTTATGCATCGTATCGAGGGTCGGCTGGTCGCCCGTATAGGCATGAACTGTCGTCATATAACCGCGCTCAATGCCGATCGTATCGTTAAGCACTTTTGCGACCGGCGACAGGCAATTGGTCGTGCACGATGCATTGGAGACGACCATGTCATCGGATGTCAGCGTGTCGTCGTTAACGCCGAAGACAATCGTCTTGTCCGCACCGGAGGCCGGAGCAGATACGAGTACGCGCTTCGCGCCTGCCTCAAGGTGCGCGGAGGCCTTCTCCTTTGCGGTGAAGATGCCGGTGCACTCCATGGCGATATCGACGCCCATTTCGCCCCACGGCAATTGGGCGGGATCGCGTTCCGACAAGCATTTGAAGCGGCGGCCACCGGCGACTATTTCATCTCCATCAACACTGACCTCGATCGGCAGTTTGCCGTGAACACTGTCGTATTGAAGAAGGTGAGCATTGGTCTCAACCGGCCCCAGATCATTGATCGCGACGACGTCAATATCCTTGCGATCGTGTTCAATAATGGAGCGAAGAACAAGTCGGCCGATGCGGCCGAAGCCGTTAATAGCCACGCGAACTGCCATGAAAAGTCTCCTGGAAAACAGTGTTGCCTGCATGTTTATGCAGATTCGATGCCCGCTTTATGCAGATTTCGGGCCGGGTGTAACGCCACCGGGGCACAAGGTCCATAGGCAGACATCCCGGATCGGTTGCCATTTGCGAATTGTGAGCGGAAAGCAGCAAATTTCATCGATTGTCGGACAGCACGTGCCGCAAATTCAGGGACGAGAAGGCGCGCTGACGTTGACAGCCGCTGCCGCTTTTACGGCGCGCTCTCTGGCGTCCTCGATATCGTCGCCGCGGGCCAGTGCGACCCCCATGCGGCGCTTTAGATAGCTGACCGGTTTGCCAAACAGTCTGAGCTCGGTACCGGGCTCCCGCAATGCATCGTCGATCCCTTCGAAGCTAACCTCGTCGGCGTCGATCCGGCCATAGATCACAGCGCTCGCGCCCGGATCCCGCGGAGTGACATCCACCTCCAGTCCTAGAATCGCGCGGGCATGCAGGGCGAACTCGCTTTGATACTGGGTGACGAGGGTCACCAGACCTGTATCGTGTGGCCGCGGGCTGACCTCTGAGAACCAGACATCCTCTCCCTTGACAAACAGTTCAACGCCAAACACACCGGAGCCGCCAAGGGCCTCGGTCGCCTTAGCCGCGATCTCCTGAGCATTGGCAAGGGCGACGATACTCATCGGTTGCGGTTGCCAGCTTTCCACATAGTCTCCGTTTTCCTGACGGTGGCCGATAGGATCGCAAAAACGAGTCTCGCCGCCTGCGCGCACTGTGAGCAGGGTGATCTCAAAATCGAAATCGACCTGACCCTCGACAATGACGCGGGTTTCCCGCCTGCGCCCGGCCTTGAGGGCATGGTCCCAGGCCGCATCAATGTCCTCAGCCGATTTCACCCGGGACTGGCCCTTACCCGAAGACGACATGACCGGCTTCACAAACACAGGATAGCCGATCTCTTCGGCTGCGGCCGCGAGTTCCTCCCCGGAGGAGGCAAACCTGTAGCGGCTCGTTGGTAGATTTAGTTCTTCTGCTGCCAGACGACGAATGCCTTCCCGGTCCATGGTCAGCTGAGTTGCCCGTGCTGTCGGGATCACTATGGCCAGACCATCGGATTCGATGCGTGCGAGTTCATCGGTAGCGATGGCCTCGATCTCGGGAACGATCAAATCCGGCTTTTCGGTCTCCACAAGCTGGCGCAATGTGTTCCCGTCCGTCATATCGATCACATGGGAGCGATGGGCGACCTGCATGGCCGGGGCATTTTCATAGCGATCGACGGCGATGACCTCGACACCCAGCCGCTGCAGCTCAATCGTCACTTCCTTGCCGAGCTCCCCTGCACCGAGCAGCATGACTTTCGTTGCTAAAGGAGAGAGGGGCGTGCCGATTGTGGTCATGGTTCAGAATGTAGCTGCTTTCGCCGCCTCAACCACCGCCTCGACCGTGATCCCGAAATGCTTGTAGAGATCTGCGATCGGTGCGCTTGCGCCGAAGGTCGACATACCGATGAAGTTATCGTCTGGACCGAGAAATGTGTCCCAGCCCTGACGCACACCTGCTTCGATGCCGATGCGCGGCACCGATCCCAAAACCGATGCCCGATAGGAAGCGTCCTGATCGCCGAAGCGCTCAAAGCATGGGGCCGACACGACCCGGGCGGCAATACCCGCCTCTGCGAGCGCCGCCTTCGCCGCGCTAGCGATCTCGACCTCCGAGCCCGTCGCAATAAGGGTCACTTTTGCGTCTTCCGCTTCATGCAGGATATAGGCTCCACGTGCGCAGAGGTTCTCCTTGGAGTGGGTCAGGCGCTGCTGCTCCAGCCCCTGACGGGTGAGGGCAATCACGCTCGGCGTATCCGCATCTTCCAGTGCCAGCTGCCAGCATTCTGAGGTTTCCACAGCGTCGCACGGACGGAAGACATTCAGGTTCGGCATGGCCCGAAGCGCCGCCACATGTTCCACTGGCTGGTGTGTTGGGCCATCTTCGCCGAGGCCGATACTGTCATGGGTCATCACATAGATGCTTCGTACGCCCATGAGGGCCGCAAGGCGGATGCTGGGCCGGCAATAATCGGTGAAGACCAGGAAGGTGCCCCCATAGGGCACGACACCGCCATGGAGGGCGAGGCCGTTCATGGCGGCGGCCATGCCGTGCTCTCGGATGCCGTAATAGACATAGCGCCCGGCCCGGTCATCGGCGGAAAACACGCCGAGGGCACCGGTCTTGGTGTTGTTCGAGCCGGTCAGGTCGGCCGAGCCACCCATCGTGAAGGGCAGAGCTTCATTTATGACATCAAGCGCCATCTGGCTCGCCTTGCGGGTCGCGACCTTTACTGGCTCAGCCGCGAGCTGTTTCTTGTAAGCATCGATGGCTGGACCGAGTGCTGCCATATCCGACGTGAGCGCCGTATCCAATTCTGTCTTGTTGGAAGCGGCCTGATACCGGGCATCCCACTGCTCGCGGGCCACAGCTCCCTTTGTGCCTGCTTCGCGCCAGGCGGAGAGAATATCTTCCGGTACCTCAAAAGGCGCATGAGGCCAGCCAATCGTCTCCCTTGTGGCGGCGATCTCATCCTCGCCGAGGGCGGCTCCATGGACGCCGGATGTGCCTTGTTTGGTCGGCGCGCCTTTACCGATAATCGTCTTACAGGCGATCAGGCTTGGCTTGTCGCCTTTCTGAGCGGCGGCAATGGCCGCCTCGACAGCTGCGAAGTCATGGCCGTCAACTGCCGATGTTTCCCAGCCCGAGGCTTCGAAACGCTTCAACTGGTTGGTTGAGTCCGAAAGGTCCACAGATCCGTCAATCGTGATTCCATTATCGTCCCAGAGCACAATCAGCTTTGACAGTTTCTGGTGTCCGGCAAGCGTGATGGCTTCCTGGGAGATGCCTTCCATAAGACAGCCGTCGCCAGCGATGACGTAGGTATAGTGGTCGCAAAGCTCTGATCCGTAGCGCGCGGCGAGGTGCTCTTCCGCCATAGCAAAGCCGACAGCGTTGGAAATGCCCTGGCCGAGGGGGCCAGTTGTCGTCTCCACGCCCGGCGCATGGCCATATTCTGGATGGCCCGCCGTTTTGTAGCCGAGCTGGCGGAAGTTTCTGATCTGGTCGATGTTCATGCCCGGATAGCCGGTGAGATAGGTCAGGGCATAGATGAGCATTGAGCCATGGCCGGCCGACAGGATGAACCGGTCCCGGTCGAACCAATCCGGCCCGTTCGCATCGTATTTCAGGAATTTCGTGAACAGCACCGTCGCCACATCGGCCATGCCCATGGGCATGCCGGGATGGCCCGACTTCGCAGCCTCGACCGCATCCATCGACAGCGCCCGGATCGCATTTGCCATTTCACTTTGCGTGACAGCCATCGCCTCGAATCCCTTTATTTACCCTTTGCGACAGCGCATGAACAAGGTGACACGTTCCGTCAAGCTGCTTGGCAGCTGCATATCCACCCTGATATGTGAAAACTCATGACAAATCTGGACGATGCAACCGCAAAACTGGATGCGGCCCTCCGCCGGCTGGAAAGCAAAATCGACCAGCTTTCCGAGCAGGCCGGCGATCCTGTCATGGTCCGCCGGGAGATCGAGGCGGTAAACCAGGATCGCGCCCGCCTCGCCGAGGAACTTGATGCCTCTCTTGCTCGCGAGACCGAGCTTCAGGCCCTCGCTGATGAAGCCTCCGCCGCCCTTGGCGCAGCGATAGATGAGGTGCGTGCCGCCCTTGAACGAAGCGGAGGGTCCGATGTCGAAGGCTGATATTGAAATCTACGGCAAACGCTACTCGGTTGCCTGTGCGCCGGGTCAGGAGGAGAAACTCATCCATTTTGGTAAGCGCCTCGATATGCGCGTGCGCCAGATCGCCAAAGCCGTAGGGGATATTGGAGAGACCCGGCTCCTTCTAATTGCTGCCCTCGCGCTTATGGACGAAAACGAGGCGATCAAGGCTGAGCCGCAACACCCAAGCCGGGTTGAGGCAAGAGCGGCAGCGGCGCTTGCCGATGCGGCGGCCCGTATTGACGCCCTCGCCAACCGACTGGATACCGCGTCGGCTGAAGATCAGGATACATAAGGGATTCCCATGAAGGATGACGGCGTACCACAGCCATTCCTAGTCGCCTTTCCCTCGGAGGAAGGCGAGCCGAAGGTCATGCTCGATCCGCTGTTTTTTCAGGGCCTCGACGAAGTTGGCCTGTTCCTCTCAGATCTTGCCAAACACTATGCGCGCTCGTTTCTGCAATCGGGGCGGGCCCGAGATATGCGCGATGCCCTTGATCAGATTCAGGAGATCTTCAACGCCGATGTGACCGAGCCTTTTGGCGAGGAAGAGACGGGCGATGGCGGCGTGGCCGACGACTGACCAATACAAAAACCGGCAAAAAAAGGGCGGGCTGCCTGGAACAACACCCCGCCCACCTGGGAGGAAAGCAAGCTAACTACTACGTTTCAGCGTCGGAGATTGCTTCTGCCGTTGCCGGACTAGCGCCGTTGTCGCTGGCAGCCAAAAGGCTTGCTTCAATCGCGGCTTCTAGATCGTCCGGCCAGCGAATCTCGGAAACCTCGCCTTTTTTGACCATGCAGCGCACCCGATAGTTTTCCGACTGGTAAGATGTTTGATATTGAATGCGCCGTTTCGAATTACCCGAAGACGATTTGAAGCGGAAATCCGGCGTTTCGGCGAGAGATGCCGTTGCGTCGGTGAAAGCCTGCTCGCAGGCTGCCCGGTCGGCATCAAGCGGACCGGCATGGGCTGGTACCGCGAAAGTGAGCGGCAGAGCGGCCATCATGGTGATATGTCTGAGTCTCATGGGAGGTATCCTTCGATTTTTTGCGGGGAGGAAATCTACTGTTTGAATCTGTTTGTTTTCATTACGGGTGGCCTCGGGCGAGCAGAAGAGCGGTTTCATAGGCATCAGAAACGGCTTCGGGACGCTGTTCGATCTTTGAGGCGACCATGGCACCGTTCATATTGCGGACAAGCGCTCTGGCGGCAGCCTCTTTCAATGACGGGTCTTCGTCGGACGGGCGAAGCTCGTCCACTATCGTACGATAGTACTTGGCGAACTGCTGGAATGTTTCCTCAATCTCCAGCCGCACATCCTCATTGGCGTCGGCGAGTTCCATACCGGCGTTCACAAAAGGGCAGCCGCGCACATGAGCCCCGTCGTTCTGTGCGGACCTATGGACCTCTGTCGTGATTTCGTAAACTCGCTTTAGCCGGTCTTCTGGCTGATCGGTATCATTGAATGCCTGGTTGAAAATAATTTCAATGGCCTGTTTTCTCTGATGTTTCACAACCTCAATGGCGA
>JBCCUK010000039.1:0-30035 GCA_039196965.1 Pseudomonadota bacterium
ATCTCCCTGCCCGGTATTGCCGCCCGGATCAGTCACTATATACGGAATGACAATGTTACCGGCACCTGCGGCTTCATCTACAGCTACAGTGACCGTTCCATCCTCATTTAAAGTGACGGTGACATTGTTCCCGCCCACATCCCCATTTATCGATGAAGTGAAGAGACCAGTAACCTCAAGCTCCGACGTCGCATTATCACCATCGGTGTCATTCGCCGCAGGATTGAAGTTGAGGGATTGGCCGGCATCCACAGACTGAGTATCAGCAATCGCAACAGGCGCAAAGTCATCATCAGTTATGAACACCGCAGCAGTTGCATTTATTGTTTCAGTTATGAATGTGGTGCTTGAATTTGGCCCTACTGCATCGGTAATGGTGATTCTGACGCGCGTGGTACCGTCGTCGACAAGGTCGTTTCGCTCGATGGAGAAGGGTAGAACTCCCGCTCCATCGGTGAAAGTGACGTGAACAGAAGCAGAAGTTGTTTCAGTGCCCGTGTCATTTTCAGTAGTAATTTCAAGAAGCAGGGTAACATCACCAGAAAAACTCTCGGAGGCGACTAAAGCAATGTCGCGCTCAATACTGCCGCTGTCCCCTCCTTCAGGATGAAAAAATGGCACGATACTCTGGAAGAATACGGCTATCGGATCCGGCGTCGGAACAAACTCCACGGCATCAATCCGGAGCGGTTCCATCTGGTTTGACGTTCCGTTTAGGACGAGTTGATCACCCGCCTGAACATCAATGTCTTCAATACTCAGCGTAACAAATCCGTCGGCTAACGTGTTCTGGTCAAGCGTGAATGTGTCGAGATCGACAAGCGTTCCATCAGCTCGCCTTAGCTGAATACCAAGTGTGCTCTCGCCATCGGCTTCGTCGATCAGGCGGATGTCCAGCCTGTTTGCCCCTGGCTGAACGCCGACGCGTTCAAGATCAAGACTGGCGGACCCGCTGTCGCCATTGTTCATTTTACTGACCCTCTGGCTCACCCCTCGCGAGCCGTCCCAAATTGATGATTTCACTCTTCACTTTTTTGTGAGGCCGGGTAAAGCGCATTCCCGTCGTGCGGGTATTTCGCGCTTTTTCGATCCACTTGGGACTGTTTTTTTAGGATTTATGCCTGAATTACGGAAAGGTTCATGCTCCGGCCGGGGACCTTCATGGCTTGGCTTCGAACCGGGACTGGCTGTTCTGCCATGCCTCAGCTTGGCTCGGCCTCAGCTTCCAGATTATGCCGCTTGCCCGGCCCGTAAACGATCCGCCCTGGTGTCGCGCCAGTGTGCTCGGTATCCCGAAGCACGCCAATGCCGTTCACGAAGACATCTCTGACGCCTTCTGCATACTGATGAGGGTCGGCATAGGTCGACCTGTCAATGATCGTATCCGGATCGAACACCACAATGTCCGCATAGCAGCTAACATTCAGGCAGCCGCGGTCCTCAATGCGCAACTGCTTGGCTGACAACCCCGTCAACCGGTGGATGGCTTCTTCCAATGGAATGATCTTCTCTTCCCGGACATATTTTCCGAGGAGCCGGGCGAAATTTCCATAGGTTCGTGGATGCGGCTGGGAGAGAAGCGCCGGACCTTCTGCCGCCACCGACGAGCCATCGGAACCGAACATCATATGGGGCCATGCCACATTCTTTCGGACATTCTCCTCCGACATCAGAAAATAGACCGCCTGCACCCGGCTTCCGTCTTCGATCACCAAATCCATCATGACCTCCTCAGCCGAAACACCGCGTTCGGCAGCGACATCCGCCACGGTCTTGCCTGTCAGAGGTTTCAAAGCCTCGTTTTTGAAGCCAACCAGCAACACATTCTCCGGCCCGCCCGCATCATAGTAGAGGTTCTCCCATCCATCGCCCGGCCCCTGCATCTCTTCGATTAGCTGGCTCCGGATAGACGGATCTTTCAGCCGCTTAATCCAAGCACTTATCCCTCCTTCCTGCACCCAGGGCGGCATTGCAGCACTCAGCCCCGTCGAACCGGCAGTGTAGGTGTACATGTTGGCTGTGATATCGAGCCCCTTTGATCGCGCAGCTTCCAAAAGCGCAATTCCAGCTCCGTGCTTGCCCCAATTGGCTTCGCCGCCGGGTTTGAAATGGTAGATCTGCGCCCAAGTATCGGCTTCCTCTGCGATGGTAATCGTCTCCTCAATGCCCTCCAGAAAGCCCGTCCCCTCGGATCGCATATGGGTGATGTAGCCACCGCCATATTCCCCGGCAGCCGTAACCAAGGCGATCAGTTCTTCGGTCTCTGCAAAGAAAGCCGGCGCATAGATCAAGGACGATCCAACCCCAAGAGCCCCCTCCTCCATCGCCTCTTTCACAAGGCTGACCATGCGTTCAAGTTCGGACGCAGTTGGTGGTCGGTCCTCATAACCCAGTTCATGGACCCGGACCGTCGTCGCACCGACGAAAGACGCGATATTCGCTGAGACGCCCCGCCTTTCCAGCGAAGAGAGGAATTCGCCGAAACTGGTCCAGTCGATATCGTATTTGAAATCCCCCTGGCCAGCGACGGCTTGCTGTTTCATCGTGTCATTGAAAGGGCCGTACGACCATCCTTCTCCGAACACTTCGAGGGTCACACCCTGTTTGATATCGCTCATGGAGCGGCCGTCTACGAGCAACGCCTCAGGGGCCCAGCTGAGGATATTTATGAATCCTGGAGACACGGCATGGCCGGTGGCATCGACCGTGAGATCCGCCGTCGCACTGGACAGATCACCCAGCGCTGCCACGCGATCCTCAATCACACCGACATCCGCAATCTGGCCCGGTGCGCCAGAGCCGTCATAAACGGTGCCGCCACGAATTAGGACATCAAAAGCCGGACGTGTGACGACCGGTCTCGGTCGCTCCGCCGGCGCATCCGATGACTCATTGACATATACGATGCAGCTCGAGAGGCCGATGCAGAGCATCAGCTGAGTAAGGAATTTCATGGGCCCGCTCTTTTCGCGTTTCAGAAGCGATACTTGCCGAAATCCAGTGCCGCGGGAACCCGGAAAATTGATGTTCTATTAAGCGTTTGGATGACAGAAAACCTCAATCGCCCCTACAATTGATTAGAACAGCTAACACCAGCTAACGCCACTCTTTACCAAATCTACTTTTTCACTCGACCGGCCTTGCTTACATGTCTTTCTGTAGATGGCGTGAAATGCATGTTCTTTACACGTTAAAACAAAAATATCCGGAAGTCGCTTCGTTTAGAGGAAATAACAGACAAAAAAGGCAAATCTCTAGTCGCTGACGGATCAAACCCCCGCAAAAAACCCAAATATCCCATGTTCGACGATTTATCAGAAAACCCAGAGCCAAAGGCCGAGAAGCTCTCCGACAATGAACGCCTGAAACGGGAAAGTGATTTCCTGCGCGGCACTATTGCCGAAGACCTGAAGGACCCGATCACCGGTGGATTCACACCAGATAATTACCAGCTGATCCGCTTCCACGGCATGTATCAGCAGGACGACCGTGACATTCGAGGCGAGCGAACAAAACAAAAGCTGGAGCCGCTGCACAATGTTATGCTGCGTGCCCGCATGCCCGGCGGCATCATCACGCCCGAGCAATGGCTGATCATCGAGCGCTTTGCCGAAGAGAACACAATGTACGGCTCGGTGCGCCTCACCACGCGCCAGACCTTTCAGTTCCATGGCGTTCTGAAACCTCACATCAAGGACATGCACAAGACCATTGCGTCTGCCGGAATCGATTCCATCGCAACAGCGGGTGATGTGAACCGGAATGTGCTCTGCACGACCAATCCGGTGGAATCGGAGCTTCATCAGCAGGCTTATGAATGGTCGAAAAAAATCTCCGAACATCTGCTGCCCAAAACCAATGCCTATGCCGAAGTGTTTCTTGATGGCGAGAAAGTAAGTTCCACCAAAGAGCCAATCCTGGGTGAGACCTATCTGCCGCGGAAGTTCAAGACGACGGTTTCGGTTCCGCCGAGCAATGAAGTGGATGTCCACGCCAATGATCTTAACTTCGTAGCCATTGCCGAGGATGGCGAACTAATTGGCTTCAACGTTCTCGTAGGCGGCGGCCTCGCCATGACCCATGGCGACACAGCGACCTATCCTCGCAAAGCGGACGACTTCGGATTTGTTCCTCTGGAACACACGCTGAAGATCGCTGAACATGTCGTCTCAGTGCAGCGCGACTGGGGCAACCGGTCAAACCGGAAGAATGCAAAGACGAAATACACCCTCGACCGTGTCGGCGTTGATGTCTTCAAGGCTGAAGTCGAAAAACGCGCAGGTGTGACATTCGAGGAAAGTCGGCCATACGAGTTTACCACTCGCGGCGATCGTTTCGGCTGGGTTGAGGGCATCGACGGCAAGCATCACCTGACGCTCTACATCTTGAGTGGCCGGATCAAAGATTTCCCGGGTCGCCCGCTCAAGACCGGTCTTCGCAAGATTGCGGAGATCCATAAGGGCGATTTTCGCATGACAGCGAACCAGAACCTTGTCATCGCCGGCGTGCCAGAGGACCAGAAGGATGAGATTGAAACTATCGCTCGCGAACACGGGCTGATCGATGACACCCAGACGCCGCAGCTGAAAAACTCCATGTCCTGCGTGGCGCTGCCGACCTGTCCGCTTGCCATGGCGGAAGCGGAACGCTTCCTGCCCGGGTTTGTGACAGAGGTTGAAAAGCTTCTGGAAAAGCATGAAATACCGGACGATCATATCATCCTACGGGTCAATGGTTGTCCGAATGGATGCGGCCGGGCCATGCTGGCCGAGGCTGGGCTCGTCGGCAAAGCTCCGGGTAAATATAATCTCTATCTCGGCGGCAATCGCATCGGAACGCGCGTTCCGAAACTCTACAAAGAGACAGCGAGCCCAGAGACCATCCTTGAGGAAATGGACACGCTCATCGGGCAGTGGGCGAAGGAGCGCGGCGAAGATGAGGGCTTCGGCGATTTTGTCATCAGAAAGGGCGTTGTGCCCGAAGTCAAAGTATCGAGGACAGACTTCCATGCCTGATACCAGCCTGAACATTGTCCCGGCCGAAAGTGCGCCGGGGTCGATGCTGAGCCTGCTTTACCAGCCAAATGAGCAGAGAGGCGATCTGATTGCCGATGCGAATACGTGGCTGGGAGCCCTCGACGCGGAGTCGCGAGTGGAGTGGGCGCTGAACAATCTCCCGGCGGGCCATGCGGTCTCGTCGAGCTTCGGTGTGCAATCGGCTGTGATGCTGCACATGATGACCCAGAAGAGCCCGGATATTCCGATCCTGGTCATGGACACCGGCTACCTCTTCCCGGAGACATATCAGTTCATTGACGAGTTGACGGAGCGGCTCGGGCTTAATCTGCATATCTATCGCTCGGAAATCAGCCCGGCCTGGCAGGAAGCAAAATATGGCCAGCTCTGGACCAAGGGCGAGGAAGGCATAAAACGCTACAATACGATGAACAAGGTTGAGCCGATGCAACGGGCGCTGAAGGAACTCGGTGTCAGCACTTGGTTCAGCGGATTGCGCCGCGATCAGTCGGAGAGCCGTGCAAGCCGCCAGTTCATCGAAATGCAGCATGGCCGCATCAAGGTGCACCCTATTGTCGATTGGTCGAGCCGCGACATTTACGTCTACTTGAAAGCTCACGATCTGCCCTATCATCCCCTCTGGGAGGAAGGTTATGTCAGCGTCGGTGACACCCATACGACCCGGAAGCTGGAAGACGGCATGACGGAAGAAGAAACCCGCTTCTTCGGTCTTGCCCGTGAATGCGGCCTCCATGTCGATGCAAGCCCCGACGTAGGCCAGTAACGCGCCTCCGGCAAGATCAGGATTTTAGATGTTTGTTTCAAACCTTCCACCAGGCATGAATCCGCTCACTCCTGAGCAGAGCCAACTGATGCAGCAGCTCATGACAACGCTGACGCCGGTGCAGCAGGCATGGATCAGCGGATATCTGGCAGCGACGGCCAATGGTGCAGCGGGTGCTGTGCCTGGAGCTCAAGTAGCCGCGGCCCCGGTAGCGGCGGCAGTTCCTTTGACCGTGCTCTATGGATCGCAGACCGGCAATGCGAAGCACGTTGCGCAGGATCTCGCCGAGAATGCAAAGGCGCGGGGTCTCGATGTGAATCTCGTCGACATGGCGGATTACAAGCTGAAGAACCTGAAAGACGAGAAGTATCTCGCCATTGTTGTGTCGACCCAAGGTGAAGGCGATCCGCCGGAAACGGCTGAAAAGTTCTACGACTTCCTCGCTTCGAAAAAAGCGCCGAAACTCGACGGGACAAAGATCGCCGTTCTGGGACTCGGCGATACGTCCTATGAGTTTTTCTGTCAGGCTGCTGTCACCGCAGAGGAGCGTCTTGTAAAGCTCGGGGCCACATCAGTTCTCGACAAAGCGCTTCTGGACGTCGACTATGACGACCATGCACCAGCCTGGATCGAAGGCGCAGTGGACATCTTCGAGCCGGATCTGAAAGCTGACAATCAAGGCGCAGCAACGAATGTTGTTCCAATGCCCGGCCTCGCTGCAGTTGCAACGTCGGTCTCGCAATATACAAAGAAAAATCCGTTCACGGCGGAAGTGAGCGTAGTGCAGAAGATCACAGGGCGCGACTCTACGAAAGACGTCCGCCATCTTGAGGTCTCCCTCGATGGGTCCGACCTCACCTATCGTCCGGGTGATTCCCTCGGGGTCTATTTCAGAAACGATGAAGCGGACGTGGACGCGGTGCTCTCAAAGTTAAAAGTCGATGGAGAGACTGAGGTCTCGGTCGGCGGTGAGACGACATCGATCCGCGACGCCATGATCAGTGATCTCGAACTGACCCAGTCCTATCCGAGCTTTGTCGATAAATATGTTGCTGCGACAACGAACAAAGCGCTGGCAAAAATCGCTGAGGATAAGACATCGCTCCGCGCCTATATCGAGTATCGTCAGATCTTCGACATTCTCATGGAGCATCCTCGGAAAATCGAAGCACAGACGCTTGCCGACTGCCTTCGTAAGATCCAGCCACGTCTCTACTCCATCGCCTCCAGTCAGGAAGAGGTGGAAGACGAGGTCCACACCACCGTCGGCGTGGTTGAGTATGATGCGTTTGACCGACCTCACCTCGGCGGCTGCTCAGGCTATCTTGGCCGGCGCATCGAAGAAGGCGGCGAGCTTCAGATCTATATCGAGCAGAACGACAATTTCCGCCTACCGAACAATCCGGAGACACCGGTGATCATGGTCGGTCCAGGCACGGGTATTGCGCCCTTCCGCGCATTCCTTCAGGAGCGGGACGCAACGGACGCTGACGGCAAGAACTGGCTTTTCTTCGGTAACCCGCACTTCACTCAGGATTTCCTCTACCAGGTCGAACTCCAAGCCTGGCTGAAGTCAGGCCTCCTGACCCATCTGGACGTTGCCTTCAGTCGCGACCAGAAGAACAAAATCTACGTGCAGGACCGACTAAAGGAAAAGGGCGAAGAGGTTTTCGCATGGCTTGAGGACGGTGCGCATTTTTACATTTGCGGGGATGCAAACCGCATGGCGAAGGACGTACACGCCGCCCTTATCGACATCATCAAAACCCATGGCGGCAAAAGTCTTGAAGCGGCAAAGGAATACATCTCAGCCTTGAAAGATGCAAAGCGCTACCAACGCGACGTCTACTGATTGTCTGCCAGGATTTGTTCGCGCCGGCGCAGCAGATACAGCGTCACGCCGGTGATCAGAACGCCGGACAGCAAATAAAGCGATGCTGCCCAGAGACCGAATTGCGCTGTGAGATATAGTCCGCACAGCGGTGCAAAGGCTGCTCCGACGATCCATGATAGATTTGTCGACAGGGCACTGCCGGAATAGCGATATTTCGGCTTGTAACGATCGGGCGAAAAGGCATTTGACTGACCGATTGAAAAACCAAGCAGCACAAACCCAAAGATAATGTAGACACCTGGATGGCTTTCAAGCGTATTGATCGTAAGGCAGAGCAGCACGATCATCGCATTGCTGACCCACATGACCCAATTCCGACCGTAGCGATCCGCCAGTACGCCCGATGCGATCACGGACCCTATCGCCAATGTCCCGCCCAGTATCTGCAGCAGCAGAATTTCCGATATGTCGTACTCGGAGTAAAGAAGCTCATATCCAAGCGGGAACACGGTCACCATATGAAACAGGGCATAGCTGGCGAGAGGCAGCATCGTTGAGAGAAGAATAGGCCGCCACTGACTCCGCAACATCGGCACAAAAGGCGCTGACTTCAGTAATTCTTCATCGGCCCCGAAATCAGTTGTGAGCAAACGCAACCGGGCAAACAGCGATACAACATTCACAGCGAGAACAGCGAAAAAGGCAAATCTCCAACCGTAATTGATGAACTCCTCATCGGTCAGAAAGCCAGTGAGCACGTAAAAGAGCGAAGCAGCCACGCAGAAACCTATCGGGCCGCCAAGTTGCGGCACCATGGCATATAGCCCAATCCTGTTTGCAGGTGCCGCGTTTTGAAGCTGCAGGGTTATCCCGTCCCAGGACCCGCCGAGGCCAAGCCCCTGGGCGATCCTTAGCGCGGCGAGCAAAGCCGGTGCGGCCCAGCCAATCTCATTGTATCCGGGCAAAAGTCCAATCGCCATGGTTGAGCTGCCGAGTATCAACAGCGCCAATGTGATCTTGCTAGCCTTGCCTATCTTTTGCTGTATCGAGCGGCTGGCAAAGCTTGCAAAAGGTCTTGCTAGAAATGCGAGGGAGAACACCGCAAATGACAGAAGCGTTCCCGTGACGGGATCCACCATTGGAAAGAACAGGCGCGGAAACACCAAGGCCGATGCAATAGCATAGACGAAGAAACCAAAAAAATCAGTGACTCTCGCCATAATCACAGTGGTTACCACTTCATCGAGCGTAGCGGTCTGGATTCGGGTCGGGCTAGCGTCGGTCATGATCGGTCTCGGTCATATTGCCTCATCATCACTATTTTAGGCCCTCTTACCCTAGATTTACATACGCCGCGTCAAAGTGCTCATAGCGCACCTGCGAAACCTCTGCTATGGGACGCTTTAAGAGGAAACGCGAGCTTAGAGTTTAGGGTGTAGCCGCCAAAGGTGGGTTCGTTGCGTATTCCTCATTTCCTGGCAGTCGCATTGGCTGCTTTATCTCTTATTGGTTGCGAATTAGTGGTCCTGGATCCAGCCGGCGATGTTGCTGTGCAACAAGGCCAACTGATCATCTATTCCACAATATTGATGCTTATCGTCATCTTACCAGTCATGGCTTTGACGGTGTTTTTCGCGATCCATTATCGGGCATCGAACAAGAAAGCCCGATATGAGCCGGAATGGGACCATTCCATCAGCCTTGAAATGGTCGTCTGGTCAGTTCCACTTGCCATTATCACCTGTCTGGCTGGCCTAACCTGGGTCGCGACCCACCGCCTTGATCCATATGAGCCGGTCAGGCGCATATCCGCCGAGAAACCGGCCGATCCAGAGCTAGACCCATTAGTCGTGCAAGTCGTCGCCCTCGATTGGAAATGGCTGTTCATCTATCCGGAGTACGGCGTGGCAACCGTTAACGAAGTCGCAGCGATAGTAGATAGACCCGTTGAGTTTCAGCTGACATCCGACACAGTTATGAATTCTTTCTACGTCCCTGCCCTGTCCGGCATGATCTACGCGATGGCCGGAATGCAGACCGAGCTGAACGCCGTGATCAATGAAGCGGGTACGTATAAGGGATTTTCCGCCAATTATAGCGGCGAAGGCTTCTCCCAGATGCGGTTTGAATTCCACGGAATGACGCCGGAGGATTTCGGCATCTGGATCGAAGATATCAATGAGAACGGCGACTATCTCAGCGAAGAGGATTATCTCAAGCTCGCAAAGCCATCCGTCGGTAACCCCGTCGAATATTACAACTCCATCGAAGCCGGCCTTTGGAACAAGGTGGTGAATATGTGTGTCGGCGGCGAAGAACTTTGTCGGGACGATATGATGATGGTCGACGCGCTCGGCGGCGGTGGTCTCGAAGGCCTATTCAATAGGGATCTTTATCGCGGTTTCTGCTCCGTTGACGACGCTCAGGCACTCTACCTCATGCTGCGTCCAGAGATGCGCGAACGGTCAGATGAAATACTCGCGGCCATAAGCAACAAACCAACTGATCTTCAGGCTGAGTTAGTACTCACCTACTCGGACGAGACCTGAGAAAGCGTACTCGATCATGGCATCACCAGACGGAACTTACGGAACCGCCGGCGCAGCTGAAGCACACCCGTTCTTCGGCAAACTGACCTGGGATGTGTTCCCTTTCTTCTATGATCCCATAGTCGGCGCGACATTTGTCGGCACAGTGCTGATCGGTCTGGCCGTCGTCGGCGCAGTCACCTACTATAAACTCTGGGGTTATCTCTGGAATGAGTGGTTCACCTCCATAGACCACAAGAAAATCGGGATCATGTATATGATCCTCGGCACGGTCATGCTGGTTCGCGGCTTTGCCGATGCTCTCCTTATGCGGGGCCACCAAGCTTTGGCGTCGGCCGGTTACATTGGATACCTGCCCCCTCACCACTATGATCAGATTTTCACGGCGCATGGCGTGATCATGATCTTCTTCGTGGCGATGCCCTTCGTGACAGGCTTCATGAACTACGTCATGCCGCTCCAGATCGGCGCGCGGGATGTGGCCTTCCCGTTCCTCAACAATTTCAGCTTCTGGCTGACCGTTTCCGGCGCAATCCTGATCATGGCCTCGCTCTTTATCGGCGAGTTCGCCACCGTTGGATGGCTCGCCTACCCGCCTCTGTCCGGCCTGAAATTCAGTCCCGGCGTCGGCATGGACTACTATCTCTGGTCGCTAAACATAGCGGGGATCGGGACGACACTATCGGGCATCAATCTGATCGTCACGCTGGTGAAGATGCGCGCGCCGGGGATGACCTGGATGAAAATGCCGGTTTTCTGCTGGACCACGCTCTGCACAAATGTGCTGATTGTCGCGACTTTCCCCGTGCTGACAGCCACCCTCGCCCTGCTCACCGCAGACCGCTATCTCGACACCCACTTCTTCACCAATGACCTTGGTGGCAATCCGATGATGTATGTGAACCTCATCTGGATCTGGGGACATCCGGAGGTCTACATTCTGACGTTGCCGATCTTCGGGATCTTCTCTGAAGTCGTGCCGACCTTCACCGGCAAGCGTCTGTTTGGTTACACGTCCATGGTCTACGCCACCTGCGTGATCATGATCCTGTCCTACATTGTTTGGCTGCACCACTTCTTCACCATGGGAGCCGGTGCGGATGTGAACTCCTTCTTCGGCATAACGACCATGGTGATTTCGATCCCGACGGGCGCGAAAATCTTCAACTGGCTATTCACTATGTATAAAGGACGCGTTCGCTTTGAGGTTCCGATGCTCTGGGTTATCGGCTTTATGCTGACCTTTGTGATTGGTGGCATGACCGGCGTTCTCCTCGCTGTTCCCCCAGCCGATTATGTGTTGCACAACTCTCTCTTCCTCGTCGCTCACTTCCACAATGTGATCATTGGCGGTGTCGTCTTCGGCATCTTCGCGGGGATCAATTACTGGTGGCCAAAGGCCTTCGGGTTCAAGCTCGACCCCTTCTGGGGCAAGGTCAGCTTCTGGGGCTGGCTCGTCGGCTTCTATCTCGCCTTCATGCCGCTCTACGTACTTGGACTGATGGGTGTCACCCGCCGCCTAAGCCAGTTTGAAGACACGATTTATGCAGGCTATTTCGTTACCGCTCTTGTCGGTGCGCTATGTGTCGCGATCGGGATTGCGGCATTCGTGATCCAGATTGTCGTCTCGATCCTGAAACGCGAAGAATTGCGCGACGTCACAGGAGATCCGTGGAACGGAAGGACTCTGGAATGGTCGACCTCCTCACCGCCGCCATACTACAATTTCGCCTTCAGCCCCCGCATCTACGATCTTGACGCCTGGCACCATATGAAAAACCACGGCCATGAGCGGCCAAAGGAAGGCTTCGTACCCATTCATATGCCGCATTACACAGCGACCGGGATTGTCCTGTCGGGTCTTATGACAGTGATGGGTTTCGCCCTTGTCTGGCACATCTGGTGGCTTGCAGCACTGACCTTCGCCGCCTCGCTTGGTTACGGCATATGGCACACTTTCAACTACAACCGCGATTACTATGTTCCCGCCGAAGAAGTCACCAATATAGAGGGCGCGCGGACGCAGCTCTTGCTGGAGCCCGCTGAGTAATGAGAAATCCGAGCGATATCGGCCTCGACGAGCTCCCGGACGACGGCCCGCCGTCCACTGGCGTTCCCGCCTTCGATTTCTACGTCATCGAAGAGCACCACGACGACGAAGATCACCATGAGCATGAAACCGGCACGATGCTCGGCTTCTGGCTCTACCTGATGAGCGACTGTCTCATCTTCGGGATACTCTTTGCGGTCTACGCGGTACTCGGCCAGAGCTACGCCGCTGGCCCGGCCCCTGTCGATCTCTTCGAAATCGACATGATCCTCCTGTCGACCTTTATGCTGCTCTTTTCATCGATCACCTATGGCTTTGCCGTCATCGATATGCAGATGGGGCGGCAGAAGAATATGAGCCGCTGGCTGATTGTCACTGGACTGTTCGGTCTCGCCTTCCTCGGCCTTGAGGTTAAAGAATTCGAACACCTGATCCATATTGGCGCGACACCGTCGGCCAGTGCTTTCCTATCATCCTTCTTCTTTCTTGTCGGCACCCACGGACTTCACGTGACCGCGGGCTGTATCTGGCTTTGCGTACTTCTGGCCCAGGTGCAGATGCATGGCCTCACTACAGAGAACAAACGCCGGATCATGTGCCTCAGCCTGTTCTGGCACTTCCTCGATCTGATCTGGATCGGCGTGTTTTCCTTCGTTTATCTCACCGGAGTCCTGCTATGAGCGACGCCACCCATAACACCCATAACACGCATGACGCACATGGGTCCTACCGATCCTATCTTATTGGCTTCGGGCTATCCGTCGTTCTGACTGTGATCCCGTTCTGGGTTGTAATGTCCGGATCAGTGAACAGCGCTGCCGTCGCCATCGGCATTATCTTCACCCTCGGCGCAGCGCAGATCCTGGTTCACATCCATTACTTCCTGCACGTCACATTGAAGGCCGAGGAGGGCTGGCAGGCCATGTCCCTCGTCTTTACGGTTGTCCTGCTCGTCATCTGCCTTGCCGGCTCAATCTGGGTCATGTTCCATCTGCATGAGAACATGATGCCCGCCCACGAACAGATTGAGCGCGTACGAAACCTGCCGTGATGGCAGCATCCCGGGCCCGCCGGCCGCTCTGGCTCGACGCCACAGTACTTGTCGTCGCGGCGATCGTATTCGTAACCATGGTTGGCCTCGGCAACTGGCAGATGCATCGGCTCAGCTGGAAGCTCGACCTGATTGACACCGTGACTGCACGCCTCGGGGAGGCAGCAGTACCAGCGCCGCGCCGACCGGATGATATTGAGAGCCTCGCCTATCTCAGGGTCGAAGTGGAAGGCGAGTTCATCCATGACCAGTCGCGCAAGGTCAAAGCGCTAACCGAGCTTGGTGGCGGTAGCTGGTTGATGACCCCCCTCAAAACAGCGACAGGCCATTTCTGGATCAATCGTGGTTTCGTACCGACCGGATTGACGTCACCGGAGTGGACAGAACCTGAAGGCCCTGTGCGTCTTGAAGGACTGCTTCGTCCGTCAGAGCCCGATGGGACCTTGCTTGAAAAAAACGATCCGTCTGCTGGGCGTTGGTACTCCCGAGATGTGGTCGCCCTCTCAGAAGACACAGGCGTTTACTATCCTGCGCCGTACTTTATCGACGCGGATCATTATGGGGCAGAAGCAGACTGGCCGAGGGGCGGGCTGACCATCGTCAGGTTCCGGAACCCGCACCTGTCCTACGCCCTGACCTGGTATGCCATGGCACTCCTTTTCTTTGCGGCGATGGCCTATATTATTTGGGACAGATTGCGCGGAGTATCGCTGTCGCGATAAAGCGACTGGTCGGCTCGCCACTCAACCTATATTGTTATGCGCAAAACAGACATTCGCGCGGAGGATCGCGGCCCATGCCAGACAGTTCGAACCCAGACCTTCTGCAACCCGTTGACGACAGCGTCTGCCGGGAGGTGAAGACCCTGCTCCATATAGCACGCGATGGCGCGTTGGGCCTCAAAGCTCCAGACACCGGCGATCCTGACGTCACACGCGTGGGCCTTGCCACAGATATTGATGGCACGCCCATCTTCCCGATGTCAGATCTTTCCGGCAGGCCGCAAATGGCCGATGCCTCCGGACGCGCATCCCTGCTGATTGGACGGTTCGGCAAGGGCGACCCCCTCGCCCACCCACGCATTACTCTGCATGGGCAGGTTCGCCGAGTTGAAGGCGATGAGCATGACCGGCTGCGCAGTCGCTACCTCGGACGCCATCCAAAGGCAAAGCTCTACATAGATTTCAAGGATTTTAGCCTGTGGCGCTTTGAAGTCGAACGGGCGAGTTATAATGGCGGTTTCGGCCGGGCCTATGAGATGAAAGCGGATGATCTTCTGTCCCCAATTGAGGATCTCGCTGGCTGGGGACCAAGAGAGACCGGCGCACGCGAGCATATGAATGACGACCACGCCGATGCGGTGGCGCTTTACGCCCAGGGTTTTTGCGGCGCATGCAATGGCAAATGGACGCTCACCGGGATTGATCCGGAGGGAATGAACCTCGCCCTCGGCGAGGATCAGCTTCGTATCTGGTTCGATGAACCTCTCAAAGCTCCAGACCAAATGCACAAGGAACTCGTGGGGCTCGTCGGTAAGGCGCGTGCAGCTTTGTCTGAGGAGCAGAGCAAAGACATCAGCTGAAGACAGCTTTCCTTCCCTTTGATTTCGTCAGCTTCGCCCCATCTAAAATAAACAGGCGCGGTATAGGCATCGGTGCGCAAATGATGTCTGGAGCGGGGAGCGGCAGCGATATCAAGTGTGACTCTTACAAAAGCTATTTTTATGCCGATGCGGATTATAGGCGCTGTTCTAGGGGCGGCGCTGCTGATGCTGATGGCGGTCGGCACCTTCAGCCACATGATAAGCATGCGAATTAATCCGACCTATCAGATGGTCGACATCGATAATGGTCGTCGGCTGCATGCGCTTTGTGAAGGGCCGGAAAATGCACCTTTCATTCTCTATGACGCTGGCGCATTCGGCATCTATACCGATGGGTGGTGGATCAAAGAGGCGCTTAAAAGCGATCACCGCGTCTGCCTCTATGATCGCGCCGGAATGGGCTGGAGCGATCCTTTACCGCGTGGCACCCTGCCGGGACCAAACTGGCATATGGAGGATATGCGCCGGTTGCGCGCAGCTCTCGGTCAGGACAAACCATTCCTCCTGATTGGCCATTCCATGGCAGGCCTTCGACTTCACGCCTATGCCAATACCTATCCTGAAGAACTTACCGGTCTTGTTTTCGTCGATGCCGCACGTCCGCAAACGATGAACGCCGACCGGTTCGAACGATTTGTGCCCTGGGCTCGGCGGCTCATGAGCGCATCGGCGATATTGGCAAGGATCGGCGTGGCGGGTGGTGCATCTTTTCTCGTTCCCGATGAATTGGATCTGCCCCGTCTCCAAAAGCGAGACAAGCGCCGATCAATTGCCTCCGTCCGCCACCATAAATCGACGAAAGCCGAGATCATCGCAGCCTTCAATACCGAACGGGACGCCAGTTGGCGAACGGTGACACAAGCGGAAACACTGCCAGTGTCAGTCTTTTCCAATTCGGCAAATGGCGGAGCGAATGCACCTGTGGCCGAAGCAGCGAAGGAGCAATCAGGCTTTGGCCGCGTGACCCGCCTCCCGGATGAGAGCCATGTTTCCCTGCTCAATCGGCTGAACGCAGAAAAAATCGCCGCGGACGTTCGCGCGATGACGTTAGAGGGCGATTTGCAATGAGTGATGCAAGGTCACCCGGCGAAGAAGTACCGCATGGAAAACTGTTCGACATTGCGCCCCGCCTGCTGGCAACCCTCACATTCCTTTCCGGCTCCCTCGCCCTTGTGTCTGCAGCGATCCCTACAAAAGCAGTGAACGAAGGCAAGCTGCTTCATAACATCATTGCAGAAGCGCCTGTCATTGCCCTAACCCTAGGCGGCCTTTGCCTTATGGCATTGTCACTCGGTTTGCTGCGGCGGCTGAAAATGGCCTGGATTCTCGCCTTGTTCGCATCTCTCCATGGAGCGGGCGCAACGCTGCTCCTAAGACCGCGTTTGTTCGAACTCGGTGTCTATCTGGGCTTGATTGGTTTACTCATCGCAGCGCGCCACGCATTCTTCAGGCGCTCTAGCCTACAAAGTATCAATTTCACCCGCACCTGGTTCCTTGCTGCATTCCTGTCCGTCGTCGTGGCAGGATTTTTCTCATTGCTCTGGATCAGCCATCAGAAGGGGTTTGTGGAAGCAAGCTTTGTCGATCTGGTGATGGATCCAGCTCTCGGCGTCGCCGGGCGGCCCGTGGCCATGGCTCTCATTATTCTGAGCCTCGGTGCCTTCTATCTTGCCGTGGCCAGCCCATCGCGCGCTCAACCCATACTGCCGACAGACACCGACTTTGAGCGGCTGAAAACGATTTTCACCACAAGCGACGCGCCTCGCCCCGACAATCTACTTGCCCTCGCTGGCGACAAAAGCCTGTTTTACGGCCCCGACGACAGAACAGCGATCGCCTATGCTGAAACGGCCAGTCTGCGCATTGCCATGGGCCCACCTCTTGGACCGAAATCCGCATGGAAAGCCACACTTGAAGCGTTCCGGAAGGATGCCGAGACACATGCCTTGCGTCCCGCCATCTATTCCGCCCCACCAGATATGCTGCCGGATCTCCTGGATCTCAGCTTCAATGTTGAAAAGATTGGGGAGAACGCGGTTCTTGAACTTCCGGAGTTCACCTTGTCGGGCCGCAAGCGTGAGGTCATTCGCAGGTCGCGTCGGAAGCTGGCCGAACGTTCCGGCGCAACTTTCCGGATCGCCCTACCGCCCCATAGCCAACAATTGCTGGAACAGCTGAAGCCCGTTTCGGACGCCTGGCTGTCGGCAAACGGAACGAAGGAAAAGTCGTTCTCCCTCGGTCGGTTCGACCCCCAATTCCTCGATCATTGCCCCCTCGGTATTGTCGAAGTCGAGGGACGAACAGCCGCCTTTGGATCCCTTCTGACAACCCATGAGAAATCCTGGGCGGGGATCGATCTGATGCGTTACGATCCGGATATCGCCATAACCAACACGATGGATTTTCTACTGGTTGAGTTGATCCTTTGGGCCAGGGATCAGGGATACCAGAGGTTCGACTTGGCCATGGCTCCTCTCTCCGGCCTCGTTCAGGCAGAGTTCGCTCCGCTTTACGCTCGTATTGGGCATTTCATTTTTGAGCGCGGAGAGCGCTTCTACAATTTCCGTGGGCTCCGGCGTTTCAAACAAAAGTTCGACCCCGTCTGGGAACCGAGATATGTCGCAGCTCCAGGATACTGGTCCCTACCCATTGTCCTCGCTCAAGCCGCGCGGCTGACAAACAATGGAGCGTCGCCAAACCAGGAACGGATCATATCGACGGTTTAGCTACAGACTTCCGAGGAATTGTACTACGGGATCAAATTAGGGAGCACAGAAGCACACCTTCCGGATCTTTCCAGATCGGTAAATGGTGCCAAGAGAGGATTCGAAACAAAATTTTAGTACGTTGAAAAAACTAGCATTCATGATTCGACGAGATCAAGATACCCGCAAAAATACCCGCATTTCGAGTTTCTTAGCCCCGCTCCAGCTTATTCGATTGCACGATCGATAGCTGAAAAATCTCTCTCTACGGGCATTGAAAATACACACTTTCCGTCACTCTCGGCAGCCCATAGATCCCCTATCGCTTTTTTGTCTTGGGAAATATCTTCATAGATCCCGCCTTTGTACTCAACTGCAAGGACGCGACCGTCGGTGAGTAAAGCCACAAAGTCAGGATAGAATTTATTGCTAGGCAGCTGAAGCCAAAACGCATTGGGCTTGCGGTCAACGTTACGAACCCAGTATCTGATGTCGGGGTGCTGATCGAGATATTGAGCGCACGCAAATTCGTCGCCCGCATCCTTCAGGTCACCGATCTCTTGAAAGTAGTGCTTCTGGAATTTATGGGCTCCACGATATGGATAATTGTATGCGTACGTCTGATCATCGAACACAATTGCCTCATTAGCCGACGTCTGAAAAGTCGCAGTATTAGCAGCGAATAAGGCGGCGTAGTTTCCTGCTTCGCGTTCCTTGCGCAATCGATCTATCTCTTCGGCAAGTACCCGCCGGATCTGCGCCTTATAGCGGGCCATTTCATCAAGCGTGTATCTCTTGCGGTCCATCAATCCTTCGAGAGCTTTGTTGATGAACAGCTTAGCGGCTGGCTTTGTAACATCTGGATGCGGAATCCCGCGATCAATCCAGTTCACAAGCCTTGGGAGCGTCCAAGATGGCTCATGAATCAGCATAGATAGCTGCTCCTGCACATCGCCCACAAAGGCCACCGTCATGCGACCTTCATCGCTCGTATCAATTATGCCGACAGTCGAAGCGTCCTTGATTTCAAAACGGTCGATGAATGCTGATGGATCACACTCGGCCAGGTTCCACGGCAGGTCCAGAAAGTGATCACGGCCAAAGAGTTCCAGCTCACCCTGCCTGAGGATACAAAGGCGAGGCACCAAGAAAGGCGCGCGTTCATGCTCTTCTAGCTCACTCGCTTGGATACGGTTTGAATTGATAAAAATCCGATCAATAACCGGTTCGGCACCTTCCACGCCGGAGAAGGCAACCTGCATGGCATTACGTTGATCGCGAGAAAGCACTCCGGTCACTTTTAGCCGCCGCGAGTCCGTATCAAAATTGACGCGTGTTTTCATCGAAGCGGGCAGCCTCTGGATCGCGCTCACTACATCAACGGCTTGCGATGATGGTGTATCAGGCAGTGGATCTGACTCGTGCTCATAGTCGGCGCGCGATTCTATAAACTGAAGACCTCCGTGGGCCTTCACCAGCTTTTCCGCTTCAATCCGGTCGAAGCCCGCGCCCACAACAAGACCGTCTTTGAGACTACCTGCCGTATCATTGAAGTTTCGGGATGCTACGAAAGCGTAGGCGCGATTCAGGGTGTCCCGCATCTTTCGTCTCGCTTTTGGCATGCGAAGTACCCGGCCAAGGATCTGCTCCACCGCAGTCGCTGACGACAATTCACCAATGGAACAGAGGACATAAGCGAACGGACAGTCCCAGCCTTCGCGGAGAGCGCTGACGGTTACGACATAGCGAATTTCGCAAATTGGATCTTCTACGTCGTCTAGTACATCCAGTTCCTTATGCCCCTGACCGTGCAGGGCTATTTGTGCTCGCGGAATTCTCCGCTCCTCCACCAGATGCTCTACGACTTTGTCGATTGTCAGCCGATCAGGATCGTTCCTTGATTTTGCCTGCGCCTGGAACAGGATAATTGGACGGATATATTCGCCGGTCTCCTCCTTCTCAGCTTGAGCCTCTTTCTCAAGCGCTTCGCGACAATCGATTGCTTGACCGATCACTTTCTTCCAATCTGCATCGGTCTGTAGGCGGATCGGCAGTTTTATCATTTCTGCCGCTTTCAGTTCAGCAGCCGAGACATGATAGACCACGTTGGATGGCTCGTTCCCAGTCTTCGCATCACGCTCTAATTGAGGCGTGGCAGTAAGCTCAAGAATAAGCGACGGATCAAAACGAGCCAATGTATCGAAGGATAAGGGCCCCCGCGCATTGTGTGCTTCATCGACGATCACCATAGGGCGATGCAGTTTCAACACATTAGCAAGCGACGCCACCGGGCGGTGCGTGCCTTCCACTTTGTCCAGCCGGGAAATCTGATCCTCATCCAACCCGCTAAAATGGTCCATCAGTGCGCCAGCGTCCTGATAGACTTTGCGACCGGTCGTATCTTCGATCCGAAAGGCCTGGATCGTCGAGACGATCACACATGCCCCGCCCGTGGCATCGGGACGCGAGAGCGCAAGAGCTTCGGCAACAGTTAAAACAGACAGGTTCCGTCCGAAATCACTTTCCAGCGCAGCACGGTAGGGGTGCTCCCGGTCGCGCAGAGCTTTCACCGTTTGGTCTAAAATGGCGTTCGACGGCACCAGCCAGAGCACCATCGGATTGTCTGTCTGCAAATAGGTCTTTGCAGCAATGCCAACGGAGTGAGCGGCGACGATGGTTTTACCACCGCCAGTGGGAATGCGGATGCAAATATAGGGCGTCTGCGGATCAACGAAGGGCGCCTCGACGTAGGGTAGTTTTGCGACATCGTAAAATGCTGTGCCCGCCCCCAGGCGAGGCACCTTGGAGAGATAATCCTCAAGCGTTTCGAGCGCATCTTGCTGATAGCTGCGCAGCCCGAAATTCACCGCGGCCATCAGCGTGCCCCATCAATCTGATATGGGATCTGTTTGAACACAGCCCCTGCCCGCTTCAGTCGATCAGCTGAAACCGTGCAGCCCTCGGCATAAATGACGCGCGTGCCCTCAAAAACCTCGGGCGGATCAGGCAGTTCATCAAGGCGATCAGGCGTCAGCACATTGCCCGCCACCTCGCGCGGGGTCTCAGCGTGGGCGGCGTTGGAGAGCAAATAGACGGCCCGGTCCTGAAACACGCCCAGAAACTCCGATTGCGCACGGTGGGGGATGGGCACCCCTGTCTCGCTGAAGAAGATATGGGCTGCAAGGTCCGGAAAGGTGACTTCCGTCGCCACATCACCAAACTCATCGAATAGCGGCGCGCCAAGGCGGCAGAAGCGAAAGCCGCTTCCGAGGCCCTCTACAGGTTTCTCTGGGTCGCCGCCCTTATCGTAACCATCGATCACACGACGCAGGCGCTCAGCTGTAACATCTTTGGAAATCACCTCGTCCATCTCAACCAAGATGAAACGCCGATCACCACCATCTTGTTTGTTCAAGTTGAGAACAGCTTGGCCAGTGGTGCCGGAACCGGCGAAGGAGTCGAGGATGAGGTCGCCGGGGTCGGTAGCTATCTGTAGTATCCGACTTATAAGTTTTACTGGTTTTGGTGTGGAGAAAACATCCTCGTGACCGAAGAAAATGTCGCGAACTTCGTTCTTTGCTTCGGCGTTATGTCCTGCATCTGCATACGTCCACCAAGTTGTCGGAACTAAACCCTCTTGAACATCGGTTAGGAAGCGCTTCTGGGCAGGAATATTGTCGCCTTTCTCTCCCCACCATATACGGCCATCACGCTGCAATTCCTTGAACTTTTCTTCAGAATACCGCCAGTAAGTTCCGGACGGCGGACCGTCGATAACACGACCTGACGGGGCCTTAATTGGATAGCGGCCCTTACTGTAAAAGTTTCGCGCATGAACGGGCGTCGCCTTCCAAACGCCGCGATGGTCGTCGTCTGGATTCGTATACGCATCGTCTTGTTTGGCAGCTCGCGGAAGGTTTCTCCTGTCCCATCTAGCCTTGTCACGAGCCACCACCACTAAATGCTCGTGCATATCTGAGAAATAGCGTGCCGAGTTTTTGGTTGTGTAAATCCTCTGCCAGACAACGTTCGCTACAAAGTTTTGTTCGCCGAATATGTCCGACAGAACTAAGCGCAAATTGGCTATCTCATGGTCGTCTATCGAAATGAAAACCGCTCCATCCTCCCGCAAGAACTCCCTTATGAGCCGCAGGCGCGGATACATCATGCAGAGCCATTTATCGTGGCGTGAGAGGTCTTCGCCTTCCTTACCCACCACCTTGTCGAGCCAGGCGCGGATTTCCGGCGAGTTCACATTGTCATTATAAATCCAGCCTTCGTTCCCTGTATTATAGGGCGGGTCGATATAGATGCACTTCACCTTGCCCGCATAATAGGGCAGCAGTGCGCGCAATGCCTCCAGATTATCACCCTGAACCAAGAGGTTGCCGGCATCCGCATCGCCCGCCGAAAGCTCTCCGTCGCAATGGATCAGCCGATAAGGCACCTCACGATGGTGGTTCACCACCGCCTGTTTCCCGATCCAGTCGAGTGTGGGCATACTTGCCGAATCCCTTCGTAGCCAACTGGACCCAGGTCTGCCCGAAACCGCAAACCGCCGCAATGTGTCGCTAAAGGCTAATGACTACGGGCCTGCCTCTTAATCCACGCCAAGACTTCTGGTGGTGGCGCACCCTTGTCTTCTTTTTGGCCGTCAAAACAAAGCGCATTCAAAATCTCCGCGGTTCTTTCATCTTCGATTTTCCCATAACTCGTCCAAGTCGTCATTGGCTTTTCATGACCTAGGTTTTGGCTCCAAGCCTTGGCCTGCTCGATATCGAGCTTTAACGAGTAGGCCAGCTTGGCAAGCGTCTTGCGGAAGCTGTGCGGATGGAAGTAAGGCAAACCAGCGGCTTCAAACCGCTTACGGAAGATCTCTCTAATAGGTGCCGCACTCGACCAGAATTGACGCTCCACGCCAAGTACCGCGAAGGCACCATCTGTCCCCATTCCTACCGTGGTTCGCGGAAACAGTGGATCTGAGTCAGCGAAGAGCAATTCTTGTCGCAGGTACGTAAGCCAATCTCGTACTATCGCTTCGGCATCGCCACCTACCGGGAAAAAGAAAGTCTGCAGAGTTTTTGCGTTCTTTGTGCGGACTACACGGGCATCTTGATCGACACGCTGCGCGTTGACGTCGACTTTTCCTATGGGAATCGATGCAATGGCTGCATCGCGCATACCGGTGAGCACGGTGAAGGCGATCAACGCTCGATCACGCATCTCGACCGGCGTAGCAGACGGACACAAGGATATCACATGATGGATTTGTTCAAGGCTCGGCACAGGCCTCTCCCGCTTGGCCGTTGCTACTCGCGCATCATTGGCATTTAGGTTGAAGTATTCACAGTCAGCATGACTAATACGGCTCTTGTACCCTTGCTGATCGGCCAACCATTTGAAGAAGTGTTTGACCGCCATTAGTCGGGAACGGATTGTAGCTTTCGCCAACGGCTTACCAATCTTCTGCCTCGGCATTTCCAGATCACGTTTGAATTTGATCGCCTGCTCAATGTGAAACGCAGCGAAGTCCTTTCCTCCGGTAGATTTTTCAAAAGCCGCAATCGCAGCAGCAATCTGATCCGTCGTTTTAACGCTCGCGCCTTTTGCAGTTTCCTGCCATTGGAGATACCGGCGCTCGATCCTCTCATTTTTCGGATGCGCTTTGGCCATGATTCAATCAACCTCCTCGAAGTGAACAATCAAACGGGGCGCAATGGTCTTTATTAGGGGTCGAAGAACTTGCGAGGCTGAAAGCCGACTTAGCGGCGAAATGTTATGCAAATTGCGCCAAGCAAACCGCTTGTGCATTAGTGATCGACACGTCGGGCACTGCATCCGAACGTTGGCAGTCTTTGTATTCGCTTCGATAATTTCCATCTGTCCAAACGCGGCGTCTTTCGGACACCGACAAGCAAGACAATAGGCTTGGTCAAGCTTGCACTTCTGCTTCGCCTGTCGTCGCTTTTTGCCGAATGCGATCAATTCCCGTCCGAGCAAAAGGATCGGTCGACGGTCATCAAGAACGGGAAGACCGTGTGTCTTGATCCAGCGGCGCACAGTTGCTTTGCAGACACCGAGCGTCCGGGCTGTTTCGTCGACGGTATAGCTTCGATGGACTTTCAGCCTATGCCACCGCGGCCTATGCGCCATCAGCAGAAGCGCCGTTTTCGATCAACCGCCAGATATCTTCGGCGTTCCAAACAGTCGTGCCTCGACCAAGCTTTTTTGGTTGAGGAAAACGTCCATCCTTTACTCCCTCCCACCACGTTGAAGCACTGACGGGAATTGGACCAACTGGCGCGAGGATCTGTTTGAGACGCACCAACCCTATACGAGGAAAGTCGACTTGGTTAGACATGAGTTCACCTCCTACAATTGAGTGTGACATTGTCTAAGCCGAACCCTGTGAATGGGTGGGGAATTAGAAATGGGAAATAGGAAACAGACTTCAGAGAATCTCTATTTCCGCCTATTTCCTTTGATGTTTCTGGCGTCGTCTAACACTGACCGCACCGTTTTCTCCGAAATCTGATGTCCTGCGATTTCTATTGCGGACGTGATGTTCGAAACCGCGGATCGCCCCCTTTGTGAGTCGTCACTATAACCAAATTTTTCCGTAGCCATGCCGTCGATAATCACAAGTGCGGAGTGATGACGTCGGAGATCAATACCCTTGGTATATTTTGGCTTCTCCGACATTCGAACTTCTAACTCGCAGAGCTGGTGGCGCAGTTCATCCCGCTCTCTTTTGATCTCATCGAGTTCATTCTGGAGGCTTCCCATCTCCTCAGAATGCTGGGAGATAAGGTTTAAGCACCCCTCTTCCCATAATTTGTTTAAACGCTCCAATTCGACGAGCCTGTCCCGCTCTACTCCAAGCTCCTGGGCGACGCGTTTATACTCTGAAAACCAATCAGCTATTTGGTGACCAATTTCTGCAACAGCGTCAACGAGTGCATTGGGAACGCTAAGTCTAACTCGATCGAACCAAGCAATCATTTCACCGGGAGTAGCCTCAGATGATAGCTGACCAGCCACCAAGAATGTGTCTGCAATACGCACCCTCGCCCTATACTCCCGCGCAAACGGAGAGCCTTTACAGGCTTCCTCTTGAGCAGCCAGGGTAGTGGAGTTCACGATATCGGGGTTACGTCCTAACGACAGTGCCAAGGCTTGTTCCACCGTCCATAGCAATTGACGGGCCCAAAAACCGAAGTCCGCATGAGCCGCCGGCTTGCTGAAAAATAGGAATGAATCTTTTTGCTGTTGTCTTCGCTGAGCGTCCTGACTTCGATAGCTTACTCTGTTTGCCAAAAACTCGTCCAATTCCTCATCAGACATGGATGAAAGAGTTTGGTAAGCAGACCAGCGCTCTTCGGTATTTAGTTCGATGTAGTCATTAGAAGATCGGATCAGCAGATCAAAGCTAGACCAATCGGAATACGCTTCCATGAGAAGCCACTCTATCTTGGCTTCCCTTGTCATCTCCGCAAATTTCATAGCGATCACCGAATCTACTTTGCGAGCCACATATTACACTCTTGCGGACAACATGGGACACCATTTTCTTGTTTTGTTCGCAACAACACGATCTAGGAAACGACCGGCACGCGAACCTGAATGAAACGAGGATCGAAGTCATACTTGGGTAGCCAGCGTTGGCTTAGGTCGCCAGCGAAACATTTCAGCGAAAGAACCACGCCTGTCAAAAGGCTGTTTCTAACCCAGAACTGCCGTTACGCGCTCGAAGAAGTTTTGTCCGCTCTCGGCGGCATTGCAGACGTTAGGGGCGGTCCACAACCCGTATTACTGTCGACACCGGTCCCTGCGCCCTGTGCTTTACAAGTGCTAAAATTGATGTGAAGCAGCCCTGCCGAGCGTGATCGGGACAGCCTGATACTGCGGCTTTTCTTTTCTAGGCAGGATTTGCTTGGCTCGGGGAAGCTGGGGTTACGAATATGCTGGAAATTATCCGTGTAGAATCGGCCGCTCAGAAGCGCGCGTTCATGAATCTACCTTACGAGATTTATCGCGGGAGCCCGACATGGACGCCACCGCTGCGGATAATGGAGGCGGACCGCTTCAATCCCAAGAAGAATCCAGGGTTGGAAAATCTAGATGTTGCGTATTGGCTAGCCTATGCACGCGGCAAGCCCGTTGGGCGGTGTGCCAGTTTCGTCAATCAAGCCCATCTCGATATCCATAATGACCAAACTGGGCATTTCGGCTTTCTCGACACCTGTCTTGGTCATCCCGCCGCGATCGAGGCGTTGCTGAACAACGCAAGCCAATGGTTGCAGGAAAAAGGCATGACCCACATGGCCGGTCCCTTCAACTTCTCGGTCAATGAGGAGTGCGGAATGCTGATCGACGGGTTCGATACCAAGCAGATGATGCTCATGCCGCACGGTCGACCGGATTACCCGCTGGCCATGGAGGCATTCGGTTTCGAGAAGGCCATGGATACCTTCGCGTACATCAGCGAACTGCATGAGGGTTATCCGAGGCCTCCTTTGATGCCTAAGATGCAGAAGATGGTCGAGGAGAGCACATCTATCCAACTGCGTCCCATGCGGAAAGAACGATTCGAACAGGAAGTCGCTCTCGCTATGGATATCTTCAATGATGCGTGGTCGGACAATTGGGGCTTCGTTCCGTACTCTGATGCACAAGTGAAACACATGGCCAATGAGTTGAAAATACTAATCGACCCTGAGGGTTTTTGGTTTGGCGAGGTTGATGGTGTTGCAAAGGGATTTGTGATCCTCGCGCCGAACCTGAATGAGGCGCTGGAGGGTCTTGACGGGCGTCTGTTCCCGATTGGTTGGGCGAAGTTACTCTATAGGCTGAAGATCAAGCGCCTGCGCTCAGGCCGTATTCCGCTGATGGGCATCCGCAAGAATGTGCAGAAAACACGCACCGGTGTCGCATTGATGATGAGTCTTTTCGAGGCGGCCTATGCAGCGTGCCGCCCGAAAGAAATGCAGCGGGCAGAACTGTCCTGGATTCTCGAAACCAACAAGGATGTACAGAACATGATAGCAATGTGTGGTGCAGAGATATGGAAAACTTACCGTATCTACAAGATGGCGCTTTAGGCTCATATTGACCCAAAGGAGCCGTAAGAAGCCAGAAATCCGTTTTGGTCCGCTCTCGGCGGCATTGGAGACATAAGCGAAAGAACTCAAGTCTTTAATATTTCCAATAGCTTAAAACTTTTCGCAGGAGAAATAGTCGTTACTGACAGGCCAGCAGATCAATGGACGTATTGTGGCGGAAGCGCTAGTTATTCCCGAACTGCGCAGAAGGTGTTTGGTGGAAGAAAAAGTACATATCGCCTTGGTCGATGATCACCGCATCTTCCTAGATGGCTTGAACCGGCTGGTCGCTGATCTAGCCGGAGAAGTTGCTGCATCGAATTTTGAGAATCCCACCGAGTTGCTGCGCGATCTCGACAGAGGGCAGTGCTTCCATCTCATCATCTGTGATCTGGCGATGAAGAGCATGAACGGGCTGGCTCTGATCGAAACTGTTAGGTCCAGAAATCACCAGGTGCCGATCCTTGTGCTATCGGGCATCAGCTCGGACCAACCAATTAAGGAAGTCCGTCGCTTGGGTGCTAACGGGTTCGTGCACAAATCTGCAGGCCCGGAAACGCTGGAGGCTGCAATTTCGGCGCTACTTGCTGGGGACACGTATTTCACCGCTGACACCTCGCAGACAGGTGTTGACGTTATGAACCTCGATACCGACGACGATCCCACTGCTTTCCCTGGATCCTTGCCGCAGCTTGCGCCACGCCAACTGGACGTCCTTGAGCAGATGATGGCGGGCGCGACAAATAAGGAAATCTCGCGGGTTCTCAACATAAGCGAGAACACGGTGAAGACTTATCTGAAGCAGATTTTCCGGGCACTCGGTGTCAACACCAGAACGGCATGCGTGCAAAAGGCTCAAATGCTTGGGCTGATCTAACCGAACAAGAGTACATGCAGCACTTTGAACAGCTCGTCGGGATCAACCGGCTTTGTAATCCAATGAATGCTGTCTTCAGTGCTCCGCTCACAAAGCTCATTGATGTCGCCCGTAATAAGAATTGCTGGTAGGTCGGTATTTAGCTCATCCCGGATAAGATGGATAAGATCAGTACCATTTTCTCCGTGCGGCAAGCGCTTGTCCACGAGCAGAACTTGAGGCGTTCGATTAACTGCAACGAGGCTGTCGATAGCCTCCGTTCCTGTCGCTGCAGTAAGAACCCGGCACCCCCAATCTGTCAGCAGCAGGGTTGTGCCATCTCGAATATCCGGCTCATCATCGACCACGAGAACCAGTGGGGAGCCCGCGAGGTGTTTCGCAGGCCGCATTATGGCGCTGCCTTGTTTTGCGGAGGCATCGCCCACCGGCATGGACAAGCGCCAGCATGTGCCACGGTCGGGTGCGGTGGATAGGTCCAGATCGATTCCAATCAGCTCCACCAAGCGACGAACAATTGAGAGCCCAAGGCCAAGCCCCTGTTCTCGATCTCTGTGCGCGTTACCTATCTGAAAGTACTCGTCGAACACCTTGTCTTGCAGGTGCGCCGGAATGCCAGGGCCCGTATCTTCTATAACGACTGTGACGGTGCTTTCGGTGTGGCTCGTGCTGATATCAACCACGCCACCTGGAGGAGTAAATTTCAAGGCGTTTGAAAGTAAGTTGCGGATAATGCGCGCCAACAAGACCGGGTCTGTATTAACTTGTACGCCTGAAAAATGACTTTGAAACTGCACTCCCTTTGCCTCGGCAGCCGCTGCGAATTCGTCTGCCACGGCATTGAGTTCTGCTCTCAAATCCATATTCCGCCGAGCCGGGGCGATGACACCGCTATCCAGCTTGCTGACATCCACGAGCCCCCGCAAGATGTCGCTCTGATTGCGCCAGGACCGCTCGATCTTATCGAGAAGATCCATTTGCTCAGGATCAGAAATCAATTTCTTCAGAGAACGGATAAACAGGCCTTGAGCATGAAGCGGCTGGGACATGTCATGGCTGGTGGCGGCAAGAAAACGCGTTTTCTCCTCGCTCGCTTTTTCAATGGCAGCGTTTTTCTCGAGAAGCGCCTGGGTGAGATCGTTCAAGGTCTTGGCGGTGATGCCGCGGCGCGTGTCGATCTCAGATCGCGCGCTCGCATACATACAGAAGGCATAATAAATCAGTATACCGACGGCTATGAACCGAAGCGTCCCTTCGCCCCACACCAGAATATAGCCAGCCAGTGGAATAAGGTTCGCTGTAGCGAGGGCCACGAAGCCGGGCCGGTATTCAGAGCTCGGTAATATTCCGCCCAGCGTGATCGCGGTGGCCATGAAACAAGCAATGAAAAGCGAGACGGCGGAGTCGAAATCAATCAAGGCAATTGCAAATCCGCCCCATACCAAGCCCGTGATCGTACAAACGATGACATGGCTGGAGAGATAATGCTGGTAATTCACCGCGGAGATCTCGCCTGTCACGGCGAGGCGGGAATGGGCAAAGCTGACCAGGACCATGGCCGTCGACCCAAACGCCCAAAGAGACGCATAGCCCCAGTGGCCCGACAGACCGATCATCAGCGCATAGAAAAGCGCCACGCCCTCCACAAACATGCAGGACTGCACTGCGCCTTGGCGAAGCAAGCGCGCCTGCTCAACCCGGATGGCCGCAAGATCAACGTTTCCAGTGGTCAGCCCGTCGGCCATGATCGGCGTGTTCCTCCTGGCCCGTAGCTATGCGTGCCGGAGGCAACAAAACAAGGCTGACATACCTACGAGCCTGACATTTGTGAGGTTAAGCCCGCTCTCCCGCCACGCGAAAAATCCGCAGCACATCACCCATATGGGCGATTGATGGCCGCCCCGGATTCGGTCCTACCTAGCGGGCAGGCAATGACCTCATCTACAGGCTGGAGGGATAATAAACGTGCGCTTTTTACTATCATTACTGACACTCATTTTTGCATCGCAAGCCTCCGCTCAGGTAACCGCTCCTGCTGGACTGGTGCCGCCCGGATTGAGCCCCGGGGACACGTTCTTCGTGGTCTTTGTCACATCGGGTGTCACGTCGGCGAATATAACATCGGCACAGCTGGAAGCATTTGCCGATGCTCAAGCAGCGACCGGCCCGGACACTGGCATGATAACGGGCTGGACCGCTCTGCAAGGGCATATGGATGGCACCTTAACGACAACATCGGCCTTTGGCGGTGATGTCACGAGCCCGATCTATCTGACCGATGGCACGCTGGTAGCGAACAATCGCGCAGCCATGTTCGCAACGCCAATTCACCAGAGGGGCCTAACGAGCAGTTTTGATCCATATTGATCGTCTGGGGAATTGGCGTTGCGAACATGGCTGCGCGATTGTTCGCTACCAGCGTGCCATCGGTCAGATAGATCGGGCTCGTGACATCACCGCCAAAGGCCG
>JBCCUK010000040.1:0-27214 GCA_039196965.1 Pseudomonadota bacterium
CTTCAAATCCGCCGCAGCTTCTTGCGCGTCGTCCAGCGTCTTAAAGAGAGCGAAACAGGTTCCACCAGACCCAGACATGCGCACACTTTTCGCACCTGGTAAAACCTGCAGTTTTTTCAGGGTTTTGGCAAGTTCCGGGTGGCGCGTAAGCGCCGCAGCCTCAAGATCGTTGAAGGTTGATGGCAGCCAATCGAAGAGGTCAGCAAGGGACGATAAAGTAGGGACTGGCTGTTCCTCGAAACCTTCGCCGCCACCTCCAGAATCAAAGGCTTTGAATATGGGACCGGTCAGACAGGGGATGCCACTATTGGCGAGGACAGCCGGTATTCCAAATGGCAGATTGACCCTCGACAACTTTTCCCCTTCACCGCGCATAATCAAGGGCTGACTGATCACGCAGGCAGGTACATCGCCGCCGAGATGTGCGGCAATCGCTATGAGATGGTCGGTTGTTTCCGGGCCGCTCCACATTGCATTGAGCGCCCGCAGAGCGGCTCCTGCATCGGCTGATCCTCCGCCAATTCCAGCTGCTACGGGCAGATGTTTTACAAGGGTCATGCGCGCACCCGCTTCGGTGCTGAGGGTTTTCTTCAAGGCGTCGACAGCGCGGAACACCAGATTGTCAGCTATGTCCCCACACTGTTCTGCATAGGGGCCAATAACAGCCAACTGTATCGTATCGGCAGGCTCTATGCTTAGCCTGTCTGCGGCTTCAGGTCCTGCGAAAGCGGTGAGCGACTCCAGGGGATGACGGCCATTGCTGTTTACCGGACCGACATGCAGATAGAGGTTTACCTTGGCGGGGGCGAGAACCGTCGGCATTGGCCGTGCTCCGAATTGCTCGGGGAAGTTGAGACTAAGCTCGGGAAATTAGGGTGAAACCGACCCATCCGGCAACGCATTGTTTGCGGCCACCGTTGCTGCAGCATCGTCTAAGCCATTCTCCACCTTCGCATGGAGAAGCTCCGTGCCCTGGCTTTCCGGGTCAAGCTGAATGGCTCGGCTCCATTGAAACGTAGCCTCTAGGTGTCGTCCGACCCGCCAGTATGCATCCCCCAGATGATCGTTCAGCACCGCTTCACCTGGCTCGAGCGCTACAGCACGTTCCAATTGCTCTACGGCTTCTTCATATCGTCCCAGCCGGTAATAGGCCCATCCAAGACTATCGATGATGTATCCAGCGTCTGGTCGCAGATCGACGGCCCGCTGAATCATCTCGAAGCCCTTTTCAAGGTTCTCTCCGCGATCGATCCATGAATAACCTAGGTAATTGAGGAGCGATGGCTGTTCCGGCGCAAGTTCGAGTGCGGCCAGCAGATCCGCTTCGGCCCGCGGCCACTTCTGCAACTGCTCTCTTGCCGCGCCCCTCGCATAGAGCAAACGCCAGTCCGTCAAGCCTTTCTCTGTGTCATTGGCAATGATCTCGCTGAACACCTGCTCGGCGTCCTCGTAACGTCCCAAAGAGCGGAAGAGGTCACCCAGTTGAATCTTCAGATTGCGGTCGGGCCTCGCGGAAAGGGCGGTCTCTGCAATCGCCAGGGATTCTTCGTTCAAACCTTCCCTGCGATGTATCCAAGCGAGCTGCCCCTGTGCTGTCGCATAGAAGACAGATGTCTCCGGTACGCTGTCCAGAATGACCATGGCATCCTGCCGCCGATTGGCTTGATCCAAAGCGTCTGCCCAGAGCGTTTTCGCAACGTGCAGTTCAGGATCCAGATGAAGCGCTAGGGTAAAGTAGACGCTGGCCAGATCATCGCCAGCGCGTACTGCAAGCGCAGCAGCCGGGATGTAAACCGCCAGCGCCGCACCCTCTTGAAGACTCGGGCGGCGTACCTCCACGCTTCGTCCACTTTGGATTTGCTCAAGAAGACTATCTATAGCGGCGTTTTGGCCAACATTCAGGCTGAAGGTCTCCAGCAAATCGACCGCATCGTCTGTTTGACCTGCAGCGTCCAGCAAGCGCGCTTGATGCTCCGTGGCGACCGCAAGACGGATACCGGACATCCAGATCTCATCCAGTATTTCAAGCGCCTCTTCATCGTCACCGTTGCGGATCTTGAGAAGCGCCAGATTGGTTCTTTGCAGGCCGTTTATGAGCGGATCGGCGCTTTCGGTTTTGAGAAGCGCTCTCTCCGCACTTTCAATGCCCTCTGTTCCGTAGATCGACCAAGCAAGAAGCGCGTTTGCGAGCATGCCATTGAATTGGCTGCCCATGGCACCATCAAAGTAACCTGTCGCTTTTTCCGCGCCGCGCTTTTTGCTGAGCGCGTCAACGCCGAGTACAAGGCGGGGCAGGTCAGTACTGTCCAGCGTATCGGTGCGGGCGCGTTTTGAGACAATGATCGCATTGTCCACATTTCCCGAGATCAGCGATGAGAAGACCGCACGTTCCAAAATGTCTCTGTTGTTCGGGTTGCTTGAGGCAGCGGCAGAATAGGCCTCAGCGGCACGGTTGGGATCATTTGTGAGAGCTGCGTATCGGCCTGTCAGGAAGTCGGAATATGACCGGGCCATGATGACCCTCTCGACCTCGGCTGTGCGGCGTTCAGAGATTTCAATTGAGGGCGCATATGTTGTGCACCCTGCGCATATCAAAAGGCCCAACACACCCCGAACGCAATTCCGTAAGGTCATAATTTCTTTTCCCAGCTAGATTGCGCCAGCGCAAGCTTCAATGCGTAATCCTGCAAGTATTATGTCAGTTGAGCGAATTACGATGCGCGCAATTCACTTTTTAGGCGAGCCCATAGGCTCGTAGTCAGTCATTTCGACTTGAAAACGGGCATGTTGGGGCGGTGCTGACCACCTACGTCTCCGGTGAACTGGGTGCGATATCGGCAGAAGGTTAATCCCAGCTAAGACTCAAATTCCGGTTTACGAGCTTGTCATAGTCCTCGACCAATGCCTCGGAAATCTGACCGGGCTTGAACGTATGTTCGGCGATTTCGGCCACCGGGGTGATCTCAGCGGCTGTTCCGGTGATGAAGCACTCGTCGAAGGTAGAAAGCTCATCGGGGGAAATGCGGCGTTCAATCACTTCGATCTGGCGCTCCTTTGCTAACCTGATCGCGCTTTGACGAGTGATGCCGTTCAGGAACCTGTCGGCAATCGGTGTATGGAGCGCGCCGTCCCGTGTGAAAAAGATGTTTGCGCCTGTGGCTTCTGCCACATGGCCTTCATGATCGAGCATCAGGGCGTCGGCATAGCCTGCATCCTTGGCCTGCTGTTTTGAAATTGTGCAGATCATATAGAGACCAGAGGCTTTTGCTTCGCAGGGAGCCGTCTCGGGGGAGGGCCGTGCATAGGGCGCGCGGTTCATGCGGATCCCCTTCATCTTGTCCTCGAAGTAATCGCCCCAGTGCCAGCAAGCGATGGCAAGATGGATTGAGCAGTCTTCCGCCAGAATACCCATCTGCTCGGAGCCGCGCCATGCGAATGCTCGGACATAGGCATTTTCAAGCCCCGACCGCGCCAAGGCTTCCTTCTTCGCATCTTCGATCTGATCCACGGTGAAAGGCAGCTCGAAGTTGAGGATTTCCGCTGACTTGGCAAGGCGCTCTGAATGCTGCCGCGATCTGTAGATTTCTCCAGAATAGGCGCGCTCTCCTTCAAACACGCATGAGGCATAGTGCATGCCATGAGTCAGGACATGGACCTTGGTATCCTTCCACGGGACAAATCTGCCATCCATCCAGATGTGTCCATCACGATCATCATAGGGGCTGACGTCCATCTTATTTTCGCCTCTTCTTGAGCTTTCTACTATCCCGGTTTCTTTCTCAGAGCAGATCCATGGAAGTCAACAGAACACAAGCAAACGTCGCCAGCTCGGAACGCCTCATTCCTTTGGAAATTAAATGTCAGCTTGTGGGCTTTGAAGCTGTTTCCACCTTCAGAATCCGCTCAAGTTTGCTAACTGTGGCGGCACAAGAAGCCTCTTACATGCTCTTGTCCCCGAAAGGCTCGACTGGCAATTAAGTGAGATGTCGGAAGCTCCTCACCTTTTGATAGTTGATGACGACGACCGGATACGGTTGCTGCTAAAGCGATATCTTTCGAAAGCGGGCTATCGCGTAACCGTTGCGCCCGATGCAAGAACCGCTCGATCCATGATGATTGGTCTAGATTTCGATCTCGCGATTCTCGATATCATGATGCCGGGGGAGGATGGTCTGTCGCTGCTCGCATCTCTCAGGGAAACGAATGCAGTGCCTGTTATCCTCCTGACGGCGCGGGACCTCTTGCAAGACCGTCTGGAAGGCTTGCGGCGCGGTGCTGATGATTATCTCTCGAAGCCTTTCGATCCGGAAGAGCTGACGCTTCGGATCGCGGCAATCCTCAGGCGAACCGGCTCAGAAAAACCACTGCAGAAAATCCGTCTGTCGGGCCTCGTTTTTGATCCTGAGCGAGGCGATTTGCGCGAAGGAGACAGGCGCGTCCATCTTACCGAAGGAGAGCGTCACTTGCTGACAGTGCTTGCGAGCAAGCTTGGTAAGCCGGTGGAGCGACAGGAACTGTTCCTCAGTACGAATGCAAATATGGAGCGGTCCATTGATGTGCAGGTCACGCGCCTCCGCCGCAAAATTGAGCCGGACCCTCGCGAGCCGGTTTACCTGCAAACCGTTCGCGGTGTCGGCTACAAACTTGTCGCTGACTGATGTGTCAGCTCTCCGGGGTTAGTTGCTCCCCGCTGTCCGGATCATACAGCGCGGTGATGCGCATCTCGCTGGAGTTCCCGCCGCTGCCAAGTCCGCTCGCCTCAAATTCAGAAGCAACGACCTGAGCATATGTCCTTCCATCCGGAGCCCGTGCGCAGGTAACCGCGCTGTCGGCCTGGCGGATTTTTGCAACGACGAACACCGTGACCGTTTTGCTTAAGGATCTGGAATAGTTTAGTACTGCGGGATCGGTTTTTGAAATCGTGATTTCGGCATTTGTCCGGCGGATGATCTTCTTCTCTGGTCCTTCTGCATCTTCCGGAATGACGGGTTTAAAGCCGTAAGTGACGCTTGTTTCATTCTCTCTCAAAATTTCGATGTCTTCTGGATCTGTCGGGACATCCTCCGCAAAGCGCGTACACCAGAGGCCGTCTTCCAAAGCCGCTTCTATTCCCGAAAGTGCGCTGAAGGAGCTGCCGGGAAGGTCGGGATCAATCAGGTGAGCTGGCGTGATCTGTTTGAACTCCGGGGCTGACAGATCCACCCGGGCATATCCCTTGAGCGTTTCCGGATCTTCGCCCTCCCTCGTCGATGTGCGCTCAACGTCGAAGACATAGGAGGGACCGCTTGCGCTTTTTGTCAGAGCCGTATTGAGCGGCTCAGGCCACTGCGCAGCTGCGGAGCCGGCCGACAATATAGTTGCTGTCAGAATAATTGGAGTTCGCATCATCACGGTCTTTCATTTATCGATAATCGAATAATGAAAATGTCTCGTGATTTCAACAACCCACATTTCTCACCCATTACCGGAAATTCATCTTTTCCAGTGGTTTGAATATGAGTTTACTCGGCGGTTGCTAGAGTGGGATCATCCATTGAGGAAGACTGTTCTCCGGACTTGCCTTTCACGCTCTTAACCGCCGCTTTCAACGCACTTAGCCTGTCATCGAAAGAGGTGTCATTCGGTAGAAGCTCATCGGCGTTCAATCCGGAGAGCTTTGCGCGAACGTCAGCATTCATGCCGCAGATATAAATGGTTTTCCCGGCTGCTTCAGCGTCTGAGGCGATGGTTTCAACCGCCCTGGCGGCTGACACATCCACGAAGGTCATACGGGAGAAATCGAGGACAATCGCCGCAGCTCCTTTCTTCACCCTCTGGCGGACATGATGGCCCAGGTCGGCTGCGGCCCCAAAGGAGAGGGGTGCGCCGAAATTGTACAGCATGACGGCACCATCGGCCTCTTTAAGGAGGGCGTCTTCCTCGGCTGTCGTATCGAGGAAGGCGGTATCATTGACGGCCTTGATCTGATCATCCGCTACCAGTTTCACATAGGCGAGCGCAGCGAGGAAGACGCCAACGCCCACCGCTGTGATCAGATCGACGAACACCGTCAACCCAAGCACTAGAAGCATGAGGAAGAGATCCCATTTCGGTCCTTTCACGCCGTGCCTCAGATACTGGAAGTCAATGATGTCGTAACCGACCTTGATGAGGACACCGGCCAATACTGCATTCGGGATCATCGCTGCGAGAGGCGCTGCAACGAGAACGATGGCGGCCAATGTGGCACCGTGGATCATACCTGACAGTTTCGTCACACCGCCGGTCTTGATGTTGACCATGGTGCGCATGGTTGCTCCCGCACCCGGAAGCGCTCCGAAGAAACCAGCGACCGTATTGCCTATGCCCTGGCCGATCAGTTCCTGATCTGAATTGTGCCGTGTACGGGTTACATTGTCCGCCACCAGTGACGTCAGCAGACTGTCGACTGCTCCAAGTACGGCGAGAACAATCGCTGCTTCAAAGACGAGTATTATTGTGTCGCCCGAAAAAGCTGGTAGCAGGAATTCGGGAACTCCAGCTTTTATTTCACCGAGCAGTGGAGCGCCCGGGAAAAAGACGCCCACAATCGTGCCGATGATCAAGGCGGCCAGTGTACCCGGCAGCAACTTCCCGATTCGCTTCGGCCAGAAAAATAGAATAACGAGCGTGAGTAAACAGATACCAAGCGCTGTTACATTCGTATTTGCTACCGCATCTGGCACAGCTTGGATCGCGCTTATTACCCCGCTGCCTTCGGCACGACCTCCAAATACCCGCGGAGCCTGAAGCAGTATTATAATTACGCCAATGCCGGACATGAATCCCGATATGACCGGGTAGGGTACAAGCTTTATATAATTACCAAGTTTGAATACTCCCATCGCGATCTGGAGAAGCCCTCCAAGCACGACGGCGGCAAATAGGAGCGGGATGGCTCTGGAGATGATTTCAGTTTCACTCAGGTTCGGAAATTCGGTCCCGAGAGAGGCCGTCAATGACGCGAGTAGTCCTCCGAAGACGACGACCATGGGCCCCGTCGGACCTGAGATCTGGGTATTCGTGCCGCCGAAAGCTGCTGCGAAGAAGCCCACAAGTATTGCGCCCCAGAGCCCTGCGGTGGCTCCCAGCTGCTCATCATGGGGAAAAACATTTGCACCAAATGCTAAGCCTAGAGGCAGTGCGACAACGCCCACTGTCAGCCCGCCATAAATATCTCCCCGCAAATGGGAGAAATCTAACCAGGGTTTTTTATCTTCTTCAAATTCAACAGTAGACATTGTTTATTCTTTCGGCGATTTGAAACGATTGAACTGTCAAGTTCACAATTGTTCTGTCTAATGATTATTCTGCGTTTAACATTGTGATGACGGCTCAATTGCCCATCCAAGCCCTATCAATCATTTAGAGCAATCTGCAGGATAGGCGCACATATTCAAAGGGTGTTACTGTCCGGAGCGAAACGTGGGTCGAGGTTTGAGTAGGTTTGCACCCTGTTGTTCAGAACCTCTAAACTGCGACGAATACCTGCTTTCGCCAGTCGCTTTTGTCCCCCGATCAATTGATAATCTCCCCAACAGTCGCTGCGACTTTGACTTCAGGCCGCGCAACTGGCGTTTCCAGCAAGCTTGGCCACGGCGTCCGCGTAGTGTTTGTCCACTAGCACAAACTCACCCCTGTCCTCATCATATGCTTCGACGTCGCCCGTCTTGATGTCATAGATCCAGCCATGGAGCTCCACATCTTTTTGGGCGATCCGGGTTGCGACCGTTGGATGAGTGCGCAGGTGTTGAAGCTGAAGCAAAACATTCTGCTTGATCAGCGCCTCCATTTGTTCCTCGGGAGACTTATCCGCACATGTGGCTTTTACAATGTCGACGGCTGCCTTGGAGTAGCCAAGCCATTCCTTCACATGGGGCAAGTCGACCAGGCCTTCAGGGTTCATGGCCCCGGCCATCGCACCACATCCTGAATGTCCACAGATGACGATATGTGGCACCTTCAGAACTGCCACTGCATATTCGATCGATGCTGTCATACCCCCGGTGAATGAGAGATGCGGTGGCACAATATTGCCTGCGTTCCGGCAGATGAACAGCTCACCGGGGCCAGTCTGAGTGATCATTGCGGTCTCAATCCGGCTATCGGAGCAGGTGATAAACAGTGCTTCTGGCGATTGACCATCGGCCAGGGATTCAAACAGAGACTTGTTTTCAGGGTAAACATTGGCCTGAAAATTCAGAACGCCGGCAGCAAATTTAGGCATGGGGAGTGTCCTCTTCGTGGGATGTGCGGGTGTGAGATGAAGGACCCTTGGCGCTCCAGAGCGTGCGGGCTTCGTTGATATCGGCGGGCGAGAGACCGGCGAGGCGGCCTTCGATGAAGTCCAGACCTTCGATAATCCAGTCGGCGAGTTCTGGCTGCATCAGATAGTAAAAGTGTCTGCGTCCGTTCCGTTCCTCGGACACAAAACGGTGCGCGCGCATTAGAGACAGGTGCTGGGAAACTCGGGTGCTTGGTAGATTCAGCCCATTAGCAAGGGAATTCACGTCCTTTTCGCCAGAGCGAAGCTCCTCGATTAGGCGAATACGATCAGGATGCGAGACAATCTTGAAAAGCTCAGCCAGTTCTTTCGCGACTGCTGTGCGGCTTGGCATTTCCGCTCCCTGAACATGGAGGACGCTATTCATGCAGCATCCCATTTGCAGATATATTCTAATATACGATATATTCGAATATTTGCATATTTTAACATATAAATATCACAGAATTCGGCATGTGCAAGAGAAATTGAATTTATGGAACGATCTGACCCGAGCTCGATAGCTGAAGTCGGCTCGACGCTTGCGAATTCGATTCCGATAGAATCGCGGGAGGCAACATGCTTAGAAGTGGGGGCATGACCTCGCTGAATGTCCAAACTGATGCACTGCCCACTCAATTTCAAACGTGGTTTGAAAGTCGAGGTTGGGAACCGCGGGCCCATCAAATCGAGCTCACGCAAGTGGCTCTCAATGGGGAAAGCGGGCTGCTGATTGCTCCAACTGGAGGAGGCAAGACACTTGCGGGATTCCTCGCCAGTCTTGTGGAACTGTCTTCCCTGGAGACCGCTAACAGCAATGGCGCTTTGATCGCGGACCCCGGTGAAGCAAGAGCCAGGCCTAGAAGACCATCACTCCACACGCTCTACATCTCACCCTTAAAAGCGCTCGCCACCGATGTGGAGCGCAATCTTGGCCATCCCCTTACCGAGATGAGCCTCAACATCAAAATCGAAACACGAACGGGTGACACCCCCGCTCACAAAAGGCAGCGCCAGAGAAAATCACCTCCGGATGTATTGCTGACGACGCCAGAACAACTCGCCTTGTTCATCGCTTCGGAACACGCCGCGGAATTCTTCGCTGACCTGAAGTGCGTGATCATTGATGAGATACACGCGATTGCACCCCAGAAACGCGGTGATCTTCTAAGCCTTGGCCTCGCAACTCTTGCGCGGTGGGCACCGACCTGCCGGTTCATTGGTTTATCTGCAACAGTCGAGGACCCCGAAAAACTCGCCCGATGGCTTGCGCCCGACGCCAAGATCATCCGGGCGAGCGGCGGCGTCGAAGCCAATATCTCCATCATGAAAAGCCGGGAGCGCATTCCATGGTCTGGGCATTCAGGCCGGTTTGCTGCTGAAGAGGTTTACGAGGCGATCAAAGACGCAAAGCTCACTTTGGTTTTTGTAAACACTAGATCTCAGGCCGAACTTCTGTTTCAGGAGCTTTGGCGCGTAAACGAGGATGCTCTGCCGATCGCTCTGCATCACGGTTCGCTTGATGTTGCCCAGCGACGGAAAGTGGAAGGCGCGATGGCGGCGGGGCAGCTGCGCGCCGTCGTTTGTACATCCACCCTCGATCTTGGCATCGACTGGGGGGATGTCGATCTCGTTATCCAGATGGGCGCTCCGAAAGGCGCTGCCCGTTTGATCCAGCGCATCGGCCGTGCAAATCACCGAATGGATGAAGCGAGCAAAGCGCTATTGGTGCCGACCAATCGGTTTGAAGTTCTTGAATGCCGCGCTGCGGAAGCAGCTGTGAGTGCCGGCGAGCTGGATAGCGATGCCCGCCAATGGGGGAGCCTCGACGTTCTCGCTCAGCATATTATGGGCCGTGCTTGTGGCGAAGGTTTCCGCATTGAGGAGTTCTATGAGGAAGTTCGCCGGGCTGCGCCATATGCCGATCTCGATTGGGAGACCTGGGAGCGGATCGTCGATTTCGTGGCAACCGGTGGCTACGCTTTGAAAACCTATGACCGGTTCCGGCGAATTGTCCGGAGGCCAGACGGGCTCTGGGTCGCCCGCACGTCACAGGACCGTCAGCAGCATCGGATGAATGTGGGAGCCATCGTTGAGGCCGGACAACTCAATGTCCGGATCGCGAATTTCATGGGCGGCAAGGGCAAGACTGCAGGCGGTGCCGACAAGCGGGCGATCATGCCGGGGCGAAAGCTCGGCAAGGTTGAAGAATACTTCATCGAGATGATGACGCCGGGTGATACCTTCCTTTTTGCGGGTGAGATACTCCGCTTTATCGGGATTGAGGAAGAAGATGTCCTCGTTGTGCGGACGAAGGATGATAAACCGGCCATTCCTTCCTATAATGGAGGGAAATTCCCTTTATCCACCTTCCTTGCCGAGCGCGTGCGGCAGATGATCCATGATCCGTCCGAATGGTCGAAACTGCCAGATCAGGTGCGCGAATGGATTGAATTCCAGCAAGAGCGCTCTGGCATTCCGCCATCGGATCATCTGCTAATCGAAACATTTCCGAGGGCGGAGCGATTTTACATCGTTTGCTATCCCTTTGAGGGCAGGCTTGCGCATCAGACCCTTGGCATGTTGCTGACCCGGCGATTGGAAAGGGCAGGGGCGAAGCCTTTGGGCTTCGTCGCATCCGAATACGCCATGGCCATCTGGGCTATGGAGGATATGTCTGGTGTCGATATGGAAGCGCTTTTCCATCCTGATATGCTGGGAGACGATCTCGAAGCCTGGTTGGAAGAGAGCGCGTTGATGAAACGGACATTCCGTCACTGCGCACAAGTTTCGGGCCTGATTGCAAAGCGCCTGCCAGGCGGAAAGAAAACCGGCCGTCAGATAACCTTTTCCACCGATCTCATCTACGACGTTCTGCGCAGCCACGAGCCTGATCACATTCTATTGCAGGCCGCCCGAGCCGACGCTGCGACAGGACTTCTGGACATTCGCCGCTTGAGCGACATGCTCATGCGGGTTCGGGGGAAGCTCTCCCATGAGGCTTTGCCGAAGATTAGTCCCTTCGCGGTTCCTGTTATGCTGGAAGTAGGTAAAGAGCCGGTATTCGGGGCGAGCGCATCGGAGGCGATTTTACAGGACGCCGAAGCTGACCTCATCCGCGACGCGATGGAATGACCTGCGTTTCATAGGGCCTTGATCGTCATCGCTAATCCTGCCATCGCTATGGCTTGGAGGTTGGTGCATGGGCATAAAGATTCATAGCGTATTCGACAGTGGTAATATTCGTTGTTTGTCGGCGGAAGAGGCAAGCGATATCCACCTTGAAATCAGCAAGGACAAGGACAGCGACTTTTACCAATGGTTTCATTTTCGCCTTACAGGCGCGCGAGACTCCGAATGCCGGATGATCATTGAAAATGCCGAAGGCGCTGCCTATCCGAAAGGGTGGCCTAATTACCGCGCCTGTGCATCCTATGACCGTGAGACATGGTTCCGTGTGCCAACAGAATATCAGGGTGGGAAGCTAATTATTCAGCATACGCCGGAGTTTGACAGCGTCTACTATGCCTATTTTGCGCCGTATTCGATGGAGCGCCATGCGGATATGGTGGCGGATGCGGCCCAGTCCGATTTCGTGGATCTGCGGGTGTTAGGTGAAACGCTCGACGGGCGGACAATGGATTGCCTGTCTCTAGTTAGCGAGGGAGAGAACCGCCGGACAATCTGGGTGATTGCGCGCCAGCACCCTGGAGAGAGCATGGCTGAATGGGCTGCGGAGGGATTGATTGAGCGCCTTCTCGATGAGTCCGACCCAGTAGGCCGTGCACTTCGTGAGCAAGCTGATATTCATGTCGTGCCTAATATGAATCCCGATGGTTCCTTTCGAGGGCATCTGCGAACGAATGCGGTAGGCAGCAATCTCAACCGTGAATGGGCCGAGCCAAGCCTTGATAAAAGTCCTGAAGTTTTCCATGTGCTGAATGCCATGCAGAAAACTGGGTGCGATCTGTTTCTTGATATGCACGGCGACGAGGCCATTCCATACAATTTCATCGCCGGTGCCGAGGGTGCACCAGGATTCTCAGATAAGGACGATGCCCTTCTTCAAGCTTACAAGGCTGTGCTTGTGACAGCGAGCCCTGACTTCCAAACAAAGTATGGATATCCGCGAAACGCGCCGGGAAAGGCGAATATGACTATCGCTGGAAATGCCATGTTTGGATATTTTGGCTGCCTTGCCATGACGCTGGAAATGCCTTTCAAGGACAATGATGATTTACCTGATCCGGACTCTGGATGGTCACCTGAGCGCAGTCGCCACCTCGGAGCAGCCTGCCTCGATGCCATGCTACAAGTGATCGATCAGTTGCGCTGAGCCTTCCGAGTCGCGGCCATCAGCATGAAAAGCTCGATCGTAGATGTTACTTCGCCGTCGCCTCGATACTCCCGATAAAGAGAATCAACATTTACGGCGATGCGCTCGGCATCACCCCAATTGGCATAGTCACCAAGGGCAATATCCTGCACCGCTTCGGTGACAGATAATCCGGCATCGAAGCGTTTGCGCGCTTCGACATCAATGTAGCTTAGATACTGGGACACCTGACGTACACCATCCTTGTCCGTGATCGGACCGTGACCCGGCACGATAACATCGACATCCATGGTCAGAATGCGATCACATGCGGCAATCCAATTCGATACCGGACCCGCCCAGATCAGAGGTGTACCCTCAATAAACAGAATATCCCCTGTGAAAACGGTGCGATCGCCTGGAACGTGGACAAGAATGTCTCCACGCGTGTGTGCAGGCCCCACCTCGATGAGATCGAGACGCTTATCGCCAACATTCAAGGACATTTCGCCTGAGAAGGTTTGGGTCGGTGTGCGCATTCTCACCCCGGCAAAATCAAACGCTCCGAAAATCTCCCTAAAGTAAGCTCCAGCCTCACCGAGGCTGTCGGCGTTTTGCAGTATAGCTGCGATCATTTCTGGCGGCGTTTCAGACATTTCTTCTGCGGCAGCGTCGGACGCTATGATTTCCGCATTCGGGCAGCAGCCATTGCCATGGCAATGGTCGCCATTGGCGTGCGTGTTGACAATTGTCCCGATGTCATCCCCGTCGAGCCCAGCTGCATCCTTCATTTCGCTTAGCATTTCCGCTGTTAGGGACATATCAAAGAGGGTATCGACAAGTAGCGATTGGTCGCCGTCGGCGATCAGCCCGGCATTTGACCAGCCCCAGCCACCATCAGGTTGTAGGTAAGCGAACAGACCATTGCCGAGTTCATGTAGGCCTTTTTCGAATGTCCATTGCTTGCCCACGTCCTAAACACCCTTTACGCCGTTCCGTACTGCGCCTCCGCCAGATTACAGGGCTTTGGTGTTTCGTCCAGCTCATCGAGAAACTCGGTAATCACTGGCAGGCTCTCTTCTGCTTTAGTGACAAGGAAAAGATGTCCACCGTTTTCGATCACGTGCAGATGTGAGTTAGGAAGTGCTGTATCAAGAATTTTACCATTTGCCAGCGGTACAATTCGGTCACGGTCCCCCATCATAATCAATGTGGGCATTTTCAGTAAGCGAATGAATGGCAAACTCGTCCATCCGGCCATAGCGATCAGCTGATACAAGTAACCGCGTGGGTGTGGTGGCATTAGACCCATGGCGTGGGACTTCGCTCCCTCCTTGTCATTATCCCCGTAGAGCGTGGTAAAATTCTGCCGCATATATTCCGGGTCATTGTAGCGCCGCGGATCACGCATCTTTAATAGGGCTTCCGGATTACCCGGCACCATTGTAATGCCAGCTGTGGTTGCAGCGAGGATAAGCCTCTGAACGCGTTTGCGGTACTGGAATGCGAACTGTTGCGCCATGGCACCGCCCCATGACACGCCCATAACGTCTAGATCTTCGAAGCCATAGCGATCGCAGAGTTTTCTGGCTATGCGGGCCATCTGCCATGGAAGATAGGGAAAGATCGCAGGGCGTGATCCGCCAACTCCAGGCATATCAAAGGTGAGAACCCGTCTGTCCCGGATCCACTCACCCAAGCCAAAAGCAAGCTCCAGATTTGCCCCTATTCCGTTGAAAAACAGGAGTGGACGCTTGCCCATGTCCACCTCGCCTGGCCAATAGGCAACGCGCAAACGGTAGCCCGCGATATCTTCCATGGAGATATTGGGTGTAATCGTGCTTGAGTTTGCCATTGTGGTTGCCTTTCGGTTCCAAACGTTCGCGCGTGGCTTAACCCGGATCAGTCGAAGACATATTTCCCGGGAGACGGGTAAAGCGGCTCGAATGCCTCATTACCGGTTTCTTTCGGAGCTGTCTTCAAACTTCCCGACCGCTCTTTCAGCCACTGACCCCATGCTGGCCACCAAGATGCCTTTACTTCTTCAGCTTTGTCTGCCCAATCATCTGGTGATTCTGGCAATTCTGTTTTGGCAAAGTACTGCGCTTTAGGGTTTCCAGGCGGATTAAGCAGGGACTGCAGATGCCCGCTGTTTGAAAGAACGAAGGTGATATCTTCAGATCCCAACAGCTGGGTTGTGCGATAGCATGCCTTCCAAGGCGTTATATGGTCTGTAACGCCAGCGACCACAAATGTGTCGCAAGTGACTTTTGTGAGGTCGGCTACATGTCCGGCTATCTCTACCTGTCCCGGATTTGCGAAAGGTTGTGATAGACCCATGTCGAGATAGTCAGAGTGAAGCTGAGCTGGCAGGTTGGTTGTGTCATTGTTCCAGTACAGAACGTCGTAAGGCGGCGGATCTTCACCCATGAGATAGTTGTTCACGACATAGTTCCAGACGAGGTCATTCGGGCGCATCCAGGCAAACATGCGTGCAAGGCTGTCACCGTCAAGAATGCCTTTCCGCTTGGAATAACGCCTGGCGATTTCGAGACTCCGCTCCGAAACGATCTGACCCAGGTCGCTATCCTCCGGCTGCGGATCAAGCACGCAGACCATCACGGACATGGAGTTGATGCGTTTGTCATTGGCAGAGGCGAGTAGGCTCGCGAATGTTGCCGTTGTTATACCGCCCGAGCAGGCTCCGGAGATATTGATCTTCCTGCTTCCGGTAATATGCCGGATAACGTCAGTTACCTGGATCAGGCTGTCGACATAGTCATCTAGTCCCCAGTGGGCATGTTCCTTGGTTGGATTACGCCAACTCACAATGAATGGCTGCAGTTCCATCGCCAAAAGGAATTGTACGATCGAATACATGGGCTGTAGATCGTTCGCGTAGAATTTATTAATCTGTGGCGGGATGATCAGTATAGGGACACGGTGTACCTTGGCAGATTTCGGCTTGTACTGGATGAGTTCAACGATATCGTTTTTCCAAACGATATCTCCCGGCGTGGTGGCGAGATTTTTGCCAACTTCGAAGGGGCGCTTGTCGACCTGCGAAGGCATTCCGCCATTTTTAGTGATGTCGGTATAAGCGTTCTTCAATCCCTTAATCAGTGACATACCGCCGGAATCGATGGCTCTCTTTTGTGCCATGGGATTGCCGGCGAGGCTGTTTGTCGGGGAAATCGCATCCATGATCATGCCGAGTACGAACTGCGCTCGGGCGTGCTCCAACTCGCCAAGTTTCAGATCGCCGACCCACTGGTCGAGATTATCCTGCATGGCAAGATAGGTTTGGAGCCCTCGCTTGTAAAACGGGTTTTTCGCCCAAGCTGTATCTTTGAAGCGGCGGTCCTTGGGGTCAGGCGTGCGTTCCGAGCGGCCAAGCAGGATCTGCACATTTTCCTTTGTCATTCGCGATGCAAGCTTCGCTGTGGCGACGGGGCTTGTGCCGGTGCGCCGGAGCATCATGGCAACCGCGCCGATCAGTTCTTCGCGGTTCAAGCCACCCATTAAGGGGTTCAGTGCGTTCGTCGTTTCCGCTGCCGCACTACCTAGTTCTTCTATCCTGTTTGCCATCACTCATTCTCCCCATTTCGGCCTTCTCTGGATATTTTACCATGAGACCTTGCAATCATTTGAAAATTTCACACAAAAATTCGTCCCATAGTGATAATTTTCTGTCAAACTCACTGCTTTGTGAGCATACCAACATTAATTTCGCTGTGACCAGCTATGAAAACACGCGACCGAATATTGGAAACTGCGCTTCTTCTCTTTAACGAGGAAGGGGAAGCTGATCAGTCTGCGGTGGATATTGCCAATGTCCTCGATATGAGCCCGGGCAATCTCTACTATCATTTCAAAGGCAAGGACGCGATCATTCGAGCTCTGTTCGATGACTTTGAATGCGAGATGACAGTCATTTTGAACGGGTCAAGAGGCCGGATCACATCCATCGAAGACAATTGGGTTTATACCTATATTCTCCTTGAAGAGATCTACGATTTCAGGTTCTTTTATCGAAATCTCGGGGTTTTACTCGAACGTTATCCGGACCTTGCGCGGCGCTTTCGAAGTCTGTTGAGTACCCAACGTCAGACCATTGCAGAGATACTTTCCAATCTTCAGCTTCGAGGACTCATAGCTGCCGATCCTCTTCTAATTGGTATGCTGATCGATCAGATTCTCAAGATCATGACGTTCTGGCTCAGTTTCGATCAGATCGAGGGGGGCGACATGCCTGCCGCTCACCTCATCCACAAAACCGTATACCAGATCATGGTCCTTGTTGTTCCGTATATGGGCGAACAGGGCCTCCATACACTTCGCACAATGACAGATCACTATGAGCGCAGTGTAGGTAGATTAGGGTTCTGAGAAAGCTCTCAGAACCCCGACCGCACTCTACTAGGCTTTCGCCGATTTGCGCTTGGCAGGTGCCTTCCGCTTGGTTGACGTCTTGGTGGTGGATGTCGATTTCTTCGCAGCTGTCTTGCGCTTTGCTGGGGTTTTTCGCTTGGGTTTGCTTACCTCAGCAATAGCATCAATTTCAGCTCCGAGACGGGCAAGGCGTGCTGCCACGGCTTTGTCTGGACCAGCTTGACTTGCTTTGGCGCTGAGTGAAGCGATTTCATCTTCGATACGATCAAGCTTAGCACTCAACTCTTCTGCCTTTTCGTCACCGCCAAGCCCCAGAAGTGCACGCATGCGCTGCATACGAGCTTCAAAGCGCTCGCGTTGCTCACGCTGAAGGCGTACGGCAGTTTCCGTCATTTTAGAAACGTTTTCTGTTGCCTGCTTGACCCGGTCATTCGACGTGAAACGATCCTTCATTTCACTCTCGATATCCGTGCCGCGTTGAACAAGGTCATCAAACAGTTCGCTCGTGCCTTCATTCAATTTTTGTGCACCTTCAATTGCCTCGGAAAAGGCGCGGCCATAGGCACCAAGACCGGCGAGCCAGATCTTGTGGGCAACTTCGCGTGTTTGTGTTTCAAATTCCTGGCTGCGTCCGCGCAGCGTTTTCGAGCTTTCTTTAGTCATATCGATTTCTCACTTTTTCTGGCTGACGGGGTCAGCTTTTTGATCATGTTGGAGTGATACCGACAAAGACTAGAAAGCGCATACTAATCGGCAAAAGTGCCGCGCTCACAGGGCTTTGATTTGGTTTGTCCGTATCAAAAGCGATATCTTTCGGCAGCGTTGATGTCATTGCCTTGGGCGGAGGAGATTTAACCATGCGCGCATTTTTGTTAGCTTTCTTGACGGCGGTATCGATCGTGTTTGCAACGCAGCCGGCGCTTGCTGAAAAGGCCGAAGTCTATACAGGTCTGTTCTCTGAAACCGCTGTTCAGGGGTACGATACGGTGGCTTACTTCACAGAGGGAAAGCCGGTGAAGGGGACCGATCAGTTCACGACAGACTATAAGGGTGCGACTTGGAAATTCGTCTCTCAGGAGAATTTGGAAGCATTCCTCGCTAGCCCTGACATGTACGCTCCCCAATATGGCGGCTATTGCGCGTGGGCCGTTGCTCTCGGCCAGACCGCGAAGGGCGATGCGCGCCAATGGCACATTGCTGATGGCAAGCTCTATCTGAACCTCAGCTCGAAGATCAAACGTCAGTGGCTTGATGATGTCGACAATAAGATCATTGAAGCTGATGCGAACTGGCCAAGTGTGATAGAGTAAGGGCTAAGCGGCGGCCCTTGCTTCAGCGTCCCTGACGATCGAAACGGCCTCGTCGAACACACTTATATCCGCATCCTTGCGAGGTGCTTTTTCCGAAAGGTGTCGTCGATAAAGCCGCGCTCCGGGGCGACCCGCAAAAATTCCAAGCATGTGCCGCGTCATGGCTTGAAGACGTACGCCCTCGCTTAGCCTATTTTGCATGTAGAGCCGATAAGCGGCGATGGCATCGAAGATATCTCTATGGGCCGGGTGACCAAAAATCCCGCTATCCACCTCGGCTAGGATGGCTGGTGTCTGATAGGCGGCACGGCCAAGCATAACACCATCAAACCGTGCCAGCTCGCGCATAGCTACATCGAGGTTCGGTATGCCGCCGTTAAGGACGATTGTCAGGTCTGGTCTTTCGGCTTTCAACTCGGCGACGAGGTGATAGTCGAGGGGAGGAATGTCTCGGTTTTCCTTCGGGCTCAGCCCCTTTAGCCAGGCCTTCCGCGCATGTACGATAAAGACCTGACATCCTGTCTCAGCAACCGTATCCACAAAGCCGAATAGGCTCTTCTGCGGATCATCATCGTCGACGCCGATCCTGCATTTCACAGTGATTGCGGCCTCACCACCATTATCCTGCATGGCCGAGATACAGTCCGCCACGCGCGCTGGGTCTCGCATCAGACATGCCCCGAAAGCGCCGGACTGCACTCGGTCGGAGGGGCATCCGCAATTCAGATTGATTTCATCATAACCAGCCTTCGCGCCAATGCTTGCTGCTTTCCCGCAGGCCTCTGGATCTGATCCTCCAATTTGCAGAGCGACAGGGTGTTCTTCAGGCGCAAATCCAATCAACCGCTCTTGATCTCCGTGGAGGATGGCCGCCACGGTCACCATCTCCGTATACAGACGGGCGTGCTGGGACAGACAGCGATGGAAGGCCCGGCAATGCCTGTCTGTCCAGTCCATCATCGGAGCAACAGAGAATTTATAGGTTTGGTTTCTCATGGAAAATGTTCGAACTTTAATGTGCTCAACTGGAACAGATGCCACACTTTATCAGATTTGCACACGAATGATCATGGGGTTGTACCGCTATGTTTAGGGCTAGGTGCACCGGATGTGCATCAGGTTTTGACAGTTGGACGAGGATCTATGGCTAGCAATTTCAAGATTTCGGGTGGCAAGTGGTGTGTGCAATTGCGCTGGTGGCGTACATCTTCCTTAAAGGTATTTTCCGCAAGACCGATGTCGAAAGATGAGTGCGTAAGGCTGAACATCAAATTGATCGTGGCGAAATGGTTAGAAGCAATGGTCCCAAGACACTTTGCTCATTTGGAATCCTATAGATGCTCACATATCAGATATGCATGAGGTCGGAAAACCGTTGCTTCGATCCGAGGCCTACTTGCTCGACCTTCTGAGGCACCGGTTGGGGCGTCTTTCGATTAGAGAAATCGATCGACAAAGAACTATTAACTATGTGAGGAGCTGAGCGGCCGAGGGGGCAGGGCAGCCGACGATCGGCGCGGAAATTTCTTAAATTAAGGCAATGATTATAAACGCAGCAGCCGTACACGGCATGATCTGCTCTCTCACCAAAATCGGCAGTAGAGCTTTGGTCTGCTATCGGCGTCGAGGGCGCATCAGCAAATAAGCTAGATCAACTACTTGCTGTCGTTGAACTGAGGATCATCGGTACACGCCTGATAGTCTGCCATCACGTCTTTCATTCGCTGTTCGATGCCAGATCGGAATTCCGGGTGGGTAAAAATATGCAGCCGGTTCGCAAGAATGCAATCGACAGTCCATTCTCCAACAAATTCCGGAGACAAACCCGATCTCAAAACGGCGTCCATCCGTTTGAAACTGTCGCTTTCCATCGCTGCATCGATATCGAGGTCCGCACTTGACGGCGCGCGAAAGCCGCTTTTGTGGATATCGGTTGCTACCCAAGCGGGGCTCAGCACACTGCAACCTATATTGTGCGGAGTCAGCTGCGCGCGCAGGGTTTCCGAATACCCGACCACGGCGAACTTCGTCGCATTGTAAGGCGCAGCCGTGCCGGGACCGACGACATATCCCGCAAGCGAAGCTGTGTTGACCACATGCCCGCCCTCGCCGTGGGCCTTAATCAGCGGAACAAATGTCTCAACGCCGTAGACAACCCCCATCAGGTTGATGTCGACCACCCATCGCCAGTCGTCCAGAGGGGTGTTGCCTGGCTTGCCGTTGGCACCGACGCCGGCATTGTTGATCAGGAGGTGGACCTTCCCGAACCGGTCGATCGTTTTGTCGGCGGCGGCTTTGACCGCGTCCGGGTCAGCAACGTCACACATCACCGTATCGGCCTGATCGCCGAACCGCGCCGCAGCAGACGTTAAAGCTTCCTCGTTTATGTCGGCGAGCATGACATTCGCGCCGCGCCCGACAAGCGCCTTTGCGATTCCGAGGCCAATGCCGTTCGCTCCGCCTGTTATGAATGCGGTTTTCCCGTCGAGTGAGGTTAGCGCCATGTCGATCTCCAGATTACACCTGACTAATATGACCTGTTGGCCTGCCTGTCATGTGCAAAGGCTGGAGGTTTGTACAGCCCTCGGATCCGACATCGGTATACTCAACTGTAACCTATCCTCTATAGTGAGACCTTATTTCTGTGTAGCTTCTTGGGTTGATGTTTTGAAGGGGCTTTGTAGAGCTTGATTTGGCGCACGCGTGACGTTCTCTATTGAAATGACTGTAGACCGACGAATGCATTTTGGACGGAGCTTTCTAGCACTTCGCATTTATGGTCAATGACCCGCCAGAGATAGTGGGGCTCGCCCCTGATCTTGACGAACACCTCATCGAGATTTTAACGCCATTGCGTTACTTTCCGCATATTGCTGACTCGATGTCTGCTTATCTTCCCCGGAAAATTAGTTCTAAAGCAATCGGACCCAAGCTTGACACTTTCATGGCAGATATCAATGCATGCGTCGCATGTATAGTTGCCACTTACGATACCAGGACCTGAGCGCAACGACTAGCGCTCTTAACAATCCTCAATCATCCAGAACCACCTCATAACCCCACAGCTTCCTAATATGTTCAATCACGGCTTCACGGGGGCTCTCTTGCAGAGATCGGCCAGACGGGTTGCGCAAAGACAAAGTCAACTGGCGATCTCCCAGTAGGTCGACATCCACGACCTGAATATCGGGGTCATTCACCGAGATATCGTGGTTGCGGGCGAGCACTTCACGGATATTCCGATAGCCGCTCTCATCATGAATATCTGACACTTCCACATATTTCAGCTCGTCGCGGTTCAGGGTTGCAAACAGGCGCTGATCGCGGATGAGACGCGGACTGAGAAATTGAAGGATGAAGGACTCGTCGCGGTAATTGCACCAGATATCCTTGATCAGGTTTAGCCAATCACCTCTTCCAGCAATGTCTGGAAACCAGGTGCGATCTTCTTCGGTGGGATCAGAGGTCATTCTCTTGATATCTTGCAGGATCGCAAACCCAAACGCGTAGGGGTTAGTGCCGCTGAACCGGGGATCATCGTACCCTGGCTGTGTCAGTACATTTGAGTGGATATGGAGGATCTCTAGCATGGCTCCGTCTGTGATCAGCCCACGCCGATGAAGCTCACTCACAAGATAATAGTGCGTAAAGCAGGCGCAGCCCTCATTCATTACCTTTGTCTGTCGCTGCGGATAAAAGTACTGTGCCAGATGACGTATGATCCTGAGGAGTTCGCGTTGCCAGTTTCGAAGGATCGGGCTGTACTGTTCCAGAAAGTAAAGAAGGTTTTCCTCGGGCAGATGCAGCTTCTTTTTGCGCTTATCGAGTTCCCTGCTTGCCTCCGACTTTGCCGAAGAGGATGATGTCGTTGCCCAGAGATAATTGACGTTTGCTTCTTCCTGCGCCAGCCGCTCGCGGTGCCGTGCTTCTTCTTCTTTAAGGGAAAGCGGTCCCGCCCGCTGGTATCGGAACACGCCATTCGGCATCAATGCGTGCGCTGCATCCAGGATAACCTCCACCTCATGCTCGCCATAACGCTCCTCGCAGTTTGCGATAAACCTACGGACATATTCCAAATAATCGAGGACACCGCTTGCATCCGACCACGCCTTGAATAACCGATTGTTCTTGAAGAAATGATTATGGCCAAAGGCGGCATGTGCCATCACCAGGGTCTGCATGGCCATGGAATTCTCTTCCATATTGTAGCTAATGCAAGGGTTGGAATTGATGACGATCTCATAGGCTAGACCGCGTAGGCCGCGTCGATACATCGCCTCCTCGCGCAAGAACGCTTTGCCGAAAGACCAATGTCGGTACATGAGCGGCATGCCTGTTGAGGAATAGGCATCGAGCATCTGCTCAGAAGAAATAACCTCAATCTGATTTGGATATAGATTTAGGGCCAGATCGTGTTCGGCAATATCAGCCAGAGCGGCGTAGGTGCGATCCATGGTCTCGAACGTCCAGTCCGAGCCGGTGAAAAGGGGAGCGGTTGTGTACTCAACCATTTGTGCCTCCCATTACAGAACGAGCGAACAATTCCCTGAAGACCGGATAGATATCTTTCCGAGACGCGATGCGCTTCATGGCGAAGTTCGGCCAAGAGGCTGCGACGCGGAGATAAGCGTTCCACAGTTCGCCCCCGGTTTTATCGCTGGATAGAAACTCCTGTTCGGCTTCGTCCGTGATCTCAATGTAAGCGAAGTACTGGCAAAGCGGCATAAGCTCGTTCGACAGGCGCTCATGGCAGATTTTGCTATCGGTGGAGTAATTTTCGCCGTCCGAGGCCTGCGCGGCATATATATTCCATTCAGATGGCGGATAACGTTCCTCAATAATCTGCTTCATTTTCGCCAGCGCAGAAGAAACAATTGTCCCGCCCGATTCCCTTGAATGAAAAAAAGCTTCTTCGTCAACTTCGTCGGCGACTTGCGTGTGCCGAATAAATATAAGCTCAATCCGATCATATCGACGCTGTAGGAAAAGGTGCAGAAGAACGAAAAATCGTTTGGCGAGATCCTTCTCCCGCTCGCCCATAGAAGCAGATACGTCCATCAGGCAGAACATGACGGCATGTGCGTTCGGGGACGGATGCTTGATCAGCGCACGATATCGGATGTCCAGGGGATCGATGTAGGGGATCGACCCAAGACGTTTGTTCAGTCGCTCTGCTTCCCTATGCAATCCAGCAAGTGCAACTTTCTGTTCAGTGGTTGGATGGGTGATTTTTTCAAGCTCGAAAATTCTCGCTTGTAGAGCATGCAATTCGTCATTGCGTGGTCGCGAAAGCGCAATGCGTCGACCGAGTGCGTTACGCACGGTCTCGCGAACACTGAGGCTAGCCGGATTGCCAGTGGTTGAGAGGCCGGCACGACGGAACTTATGGGTATCGATTTCCTTCAACGCCTGTTTGATAAGATCGGGAAGCTCCAGATCCTCAAAGAATAGATCGAGGAACTCAGCTCGCGAAAGAACGAAAAGAAACTCGTCTTCGCTGCTACCGGTATCTGACCACTGACGCCCGCTGCCGCCGCTACTGCCTGGTTTCGGGATACGATCGCCCACGTTGAAATGCTTGTTGCCGGGCAGTACATGTTCCGTATCGCCGGTGCTTGGGTCGAACTGAAAGTGCGGTTCTGTAATGCCATCAGATGGGACACCGACCTGCCCACCGCGATCGATATCCGAAATCGTCCTCTCTCGGATCGCACCATCGACGGCGCGCTTGACGTGTTTACGCACCCGCTTCAGGAAACGCCTGCGATTTCCAAGACTCTTGTCTTTGGGGTTCAAGCGGCGGTCGATGAAATGGGCCATAGTGCTGGCCTCCTCGGTTCGGGATCAGCCAGCCTTGTTCACACGCATATACCACTCCACCAGACGCCTCACTTGGCGCTGTGTGTAACCCCGTTCCATCATGCGTTCGACAAACTCAGTATGTTTTGCGCTCGTTTCTTTATCGCTCTTTGCTGAGAAGCTGATCACAGGCAGCAGATCCTCGACCTGACCGAACATCCGTTTTTCAATAACCCGCCGTAGCTTTTCGTATTGCCGCCAGTCGGGATTATTTCCCTCATTCTCCGCTCTTGCACGCAGGACAAATTTGACGACCTCGTTTCGAAAGTCCTTAGGGTTGGACACACCAGCCGGCTGCTCCAGCTTGGCCAGTTCTTTATCAAGGATCGACCGATCGAACATTTGCCCTGTGTCCGGGTCCTTGTAATCCTGATCTTCGATCCACGCGTCAGCATAGGCAATGTATCGGTCGAACAGGTTCTGACCGTAGTCTGCATAGGACTCTAGATAGGCTTTTTGAATCTCATAGCCGATAAACTCGGCGTAGCGTGGGGAGAGTTCAGATTTGATGAAGTCGAGATATCTCTCTTCGGTTTCATCTGGAAATTGCTCGCGGCGGATAGCCTGATCGAGTACATAGAACAGATGGACTGGATCTGCAGACACTTCGTTGGTGTCATGGTTGAACGTTTCCGACAGTACTTTGTAGGCAAACCGGGTAGACAGACCCGTCATCCCCTCATCCACACCGGCCGCATCGCGGTATTCCTGAAGGGACTTCGCCTGCGGGTCAGTGTTTTTCAGGCTTTCGCCATTGTACACGCGCATCTTGGAGAAGAGAGTGGAATTCTCGTGTTCTTTTAGTCGCGTCAGGACACTGAAGCGGGCCATAATATCCAGAGTTTCCGGTGCGAGTGGTGCGTCTCCAAGTGCGCTCTGACTCAGGAGCTTTGCGTAAATGTCGGCCTCTTCGGAAGCCCGTAAGCAATAGGAAACCTTCACAACACTTATTCTGTCGATGAATGCTTCATTGTTCTTGTTCTGCTTGAACTGTCTCCATTCGGACTCATTGGAATGAGCGAGCACAATGCCCTGAAATGGAATGGCACCGATGTTTTCCGTCCCGACATAGCTGCCCTCTTGGGTGGCTGTCAGCAGTGGATGGAGAACCTTGATCGGCGCTTTGAACATCTCAACGAATTCAAGCAAGCCTTGGGTTGTTCGGCAAAGGCCACCGGAGAAAGAATACGCATCCGGATCGTTCTGACTAAGATGCTCCAGTTTGCGAATATCCAGCTTGCCGACCAGGCTGGATACGTCCTGATTGTTTTCATCTCCCGGTTCGGTCTTGGTAACGCCGATTTGCCTGAGTCGAGACGGGTGGAGTTTGACGACTGAGAAACGGGAAATGTCGCCGTCAAACTCATCCAATCGCTTCACTGCCCATGGGGATATCAGCCCGGTCAGAAGGCGGCGCGGGATATTATATTTGTCGTCGAGAACATCGCCCATACGCTCCGCATCAAACAGACCCAGAGGAGACTCGAATATTGGGCTGATCTGATCGTCAGCCTTCAAGACGTAAATTGGTTGTTCCTCCATAAGCATCTTCAGCTTCTCAGCCAGGGTCGACTTGCCGCCACCGACCGGACCAAGGAGGTAGAGAATCTGCTTGCGCTCCTCGAGACCTTGAGCAGCATGCCGGAAGAAGCCAACGATACGCTCAATCGTCTCTTCCATCCCGAATAGGTCGCGGAATGTTGGATACAGTTTGATGGTCCTATTCAGGAAGATACGGCTAAGACGCTGATCTTTGCTCGTATCCACGAGCTCAGGCTCACCAATCGCCGAGATCATTCGCTCTGAAGTAGTAGCGCGCATCCTGGTGTCTGTCTTGCAGCCGAGCAGATAGTCCTGGAGTGACATCTCCTCGATATTGGAGCGGCTATAACCTTCTGAAAATAGAGCAAATAAATCCATATATGGATTCCTTTCTGCCCCGCCGAAAAGCCCACATCGTTCATTTAAGCTGCTATTGTACGTAAGAGATGGGGTCAGTTTGCGGCGGTAACCAGTATCGAATTGCGGATATGCCGTCACATATGAGTGAGAAAATCGGTACTTTGAGACCAAACAACGAAAGTGCCGGTTCTGCTTGGTAAGTCACCTAATTCCCGAAACGGCTTCTAGATTCAAACAGTGTCGCACTCACAAGAGGCATGGCCTACCGGATGATGCCAAGCGTTTGGCTTGGCTCCAAAGGTTTGCAACGTGATTGTAATTGCCGCGAAGCGTCCTACTTCGATCGCCGAGATGTGCTGTCAGTCTAATGCGAACCGGTCTCCGTATATCGCGATAAGCACGTCTTAGGCACCAGTCAGCTAAAGAAATTCGACAAGTGCGGCATCACGGACTTATTCGAACCTCGCTCTGCTTTCTATGTTTTTCTGACTACTAAAATGATTGTGGGTGGAGGAATATGTACTGGTGTAATTTTGCAGATTTCGCACTCGCCGAAACTGAAATATTGCTGGCTCTCATCTTCGAGGTGGCAACTCTGATTTCTCGACCCGGTTGTTTAAGTGACTGCCTAACTCTTGGCGGCCGATGTTCCCGATCTCCCTTATGGCTGCTTCCTATAAGGCCAATCGGTCCGTTACCATGATGTGAGGCTTGGCGTATCGTGTCCTTTCCCCTTAGAGTTGGGCCATTGTTAGCTTAGTGATTTTGCTGGTTCAGGAGGGTTTTTTTTGATGGCTCGGAAGCGGCATTCTGATGAGGACATTCTACAGTTGTTACGGGAGATCGAGCTATCTTTGCCGGACGGGTTGGATGGGGCGAGCGCCTGTCGCAAAGCGGGCGTGTCCGATGCAACTTATTACAACTGGCGGAGAAGAAAGCTCTGGAGAAAGAGAACGCCCGGCTCAAACACGGAAAGCCAGAACATATACGATCAGACAATGGGCCTGAGTTTATCGCGGCTGGCTTACAAGACTGGCTGACCAGGGTCGGCATCAAGCCCCTGCGTATCTATCCAGGCTCGCCATGGGAGGATGGATATAATGAACGCTTCAACGGGACACTCCGACGGGAAGTTCTGAATGCAGAGTGGTTTAC